>JBIPOV010000091.1:0-23690 GCA_044378815.1 Obscuribacteraceae bacterium (SeqCode)
TAAAAATTTTTTTGAAGGTTTGCTTTTGAGCAGTGCTTAGTAGAATTTTCAGGATATCTATGAGAAAGACTGGGGGGCAAATACAAAGCTGTATCGGCCCCCCAAGTTCGTTTCTGCTGTTTTACTGGTTCTTCTTCTTTTTCTTCTTTTTCTTGTCCTGCTTCTTCTTCTTGTCCCCTTTCTTCTTCACCTCGTCCGTTGCAGGCGCAGCGGGTGTTGCCGGAGCAACTACCACCGAACCGTTGCCTTTCTCTTTGCCGGGATTGGCAACAGTGTCAGGTTCATCGACACCTTGGGTGCCGATGGGAGAGTCGAGGGGAATGGGGCGGTCTTTTTCATCAACGGCGACGAATATGGCTTCGCCTTCAGTGACGGGAATGGTTTCCCCGCGCCTCTCGGCTTCCACCTTTACGCGGATGGTGACGGAGGTGCGGCCGGTCTTGATGATGTCGGCCCAGAAGGTGAGGATGTCCCCGACTTTCACCGGACGTTTGAAAATCACTTCCTTCATGCACACCGTAACGGTGCGGTGCATGGTGGCAGCGCGAGCGGCAACGCCAGCGGCGATGTCGATGTTGGAAAGAATGACGCCGCCGAAAATGTTACCCGAAGGATTGGTATCTTTGGGGAACATTACGACGCGAATGGCAGGACATTTTGTCTGGCAATTCATAAGTTTATCTCCTGGGAATCAGGTTAATGGGTGGCTTGTGGGCCAGAAGAAATCACCCGTCACGCTTCCTTGATGCTGAGACGAAGGCGTTGGATCAGATCGCTGAGAGAGGTCTCGGTGCGACGAGAGCGAGCATAGGTGGGCACAGCGCAGAGCAGGCATTGGTCGTTGTAGAGAGCCTTGAGCTCTTTGATGCCATTGGCTTGAATTTTCGCTGTAATTTTTGCTAAGTCGTTACTGCCCGTTGCGCTGCTTGTGGAATGCAGCTCAAGGGCTTGCAGGGAGGCGGCCACGATGTGGCGAGCTTCGGCATCTTCGCTGTCGAAATTGTTGGTGCTGATGGTAGCCACCAGTTTTTTCACGGCGCTCTCGTCGCTGTCAGTCCAGGTCAACACTTCTTTCAGTGAGCGATCGGCCAGGCAAGGCAGGCTGGTGTTGAGAGCTGCATCGACTAGCACCGGAACCAGCGCCTGAATGAGAGAGTGTGGTAGTGAAACTACTTCGCTGCCATCGCGGGTAGTGAATGAAAAAGAGCTTCCCGGTGAAGAAGCTTTGTTCAACCGACTGGTGAGGTCGCTGACATAGCGGTCGCCGTGGGCAATTTTCAACTGTTTGACGGCTTCGATAGCTGCCATGGCGCGCATCACGTCTGATGGGTGTGCATCATACGTGCCTTTGCCAATGAGAGTGCCGCTGTAACTGAGCAGACTGTCTTTGTGGTCAGCGCTGAAGTAAAGCATCAGGCCGTTGGCAAACATCGGTCCGAAGTTGAGCACACCAGCCATATCAGCGGCAAATTCTAGGGAGAAGGTGCGGGCCAGATGGCGAGTGAATTCTTCTGCGGTGAGGTCGCGTTTGCGCGGTGACGGTTGAACCAGGTGATGTACCCGCTTGCTCACTTTGTTGTTGGGGCCAGGTAAGCTCAACTTGCCTGTGCTGAAGGCCTTAGCCACGGCTGCTTCGAGTGCATCAGCCATCTCAGCGGCAAAGCCATTGAGAATTGAGTGAATGCCGTGACCGCCGACTTCATGACCGTCGAGCACCCAGAGCGGCAGGCAGAACATCTGCGAGGCGGGCTTGCATATCAGTGACAGCGGCATTTCGCGTGACGGCACGACGGTGTAAGGACCACTGCCTGGTTCATCGACGAAGAAGCCGAGAGGGTCTAGTTCAGGCCAGCTGCCTGAGTCCTGGTTCAATTGGCGGATTTTGTCGTCGCTAATAAACCGTTGGTAGAGGTTGCTAGCAAGGGCCAGATAGGCTTTAAGTTCGCTTTCGTGCTTGCCGGAGCGCAGCTGCACAATTGGTGCGGCCAAAACCTTGAAGGCTTCTTCAAGCTGAGCGAGAACGTGCTTGCGCTTCAGGATGTTCCGCAGGCTGCCGTTTTTCACGATCGGTTCAGCTTGTTCGACGGCGCCTATGAGCACGTTGACGTAGGCTGCGTGATAGCGGGAAGGCAGCAAGGTGAGACCGTCTTGGGCTGCAGACCTGAAAATATCAATGGCGCTGTCATCGGCGCTGGTTGCTTCGAAGGGATTGGGGACGCTGACAGGCTGGGCGAGCCGACTGCGGAATTGTTTGACCGTGGTGGCGAAATTGCCAAAGCCAAGGTAACTGAGGTTGTCTCCTCTGGTGTTTAGGTTAGGCATAGGTACTCGCTTTCTCTTGCTAAGTTACAGTGGCTCACGCATTCAGCGTGGGCGCGGGGAGAGAAGTGATGCTGGTGGTGGCTTGTTTGGGACCTTGGTTTAAGTTTGGTTGGTCTTTGATGAAGTTGAGAGTAAATTGCGCACTTAAACTATTAACTTCATGACTGTGATTACAAGTGCTTAGCCAGTGATACAGATAAATCATTAAAGGTAAAATCTTCTTGGCAACTTTTGGCTGACAGTGTTTCTTCTGACTGAGGAGGGAATGATTGAACTTGGTCGGTTGTTTTCGGCTTATTAGCGGGGGTGCGCTATCGCTTGAAAACGGCTCCGCCAGCCCTTGTCCAATTTGGTATAGTCAGCATGGTTTTTTGAGAGAGTGTTTTTGTGTCAGAACCAAGTCCAGACAACAACGAACAGAGTCAACAGGTGGTACCGGATTCGGTGGCGGAGCCTGAGCCTGAACTTAAGTCTGAAGTGCAAGCTAGACCTGAGCCTAAGACTGAGACTAAGGTACCTAGTGGTGCGCCTGTGGTTAAGCGCGGAAACCCTTTGGTTTTGCTGCTTGTTGGTCTTGCTGGAGCAGTCGTGGTTACGGCTATTACATGCGTTATTTTTGAAAAAAAACTACCCGACTTTTTGCAGCCTTTTGAGCCGACCTTAGATAAGCATATTCGCTACGGTATAGGTTATGGCAGTGTTGCCAAAGACTGGCGCAATGAGCTTTTAATTGAGCAGGCGATTTGGAGCAGCGAAGTAAACAAAATTCGGCTTGGACAAAATAACGCCAAGCCCGAGATTTATAAACGCGATTACCTCTTCTATTTGGCAGACTCATACTATCGTGATGAACCGCATTTTGCCGAAGCTAAGGCGGCTTATTTGGCTGGTCGAGCTGAACCGGCGGTTCCACATAAGCCTGGTTATGATATTGGGCCTTCGGAGCTGGCTAGCAAAATTGGCTATTCGGCAATGCGTAGCGGTTCATATGTGGAAGCCGAGAAATACTTAAAAGAAGCAATTGCAGCATGTAATGCTGACCATGAGCCAACTAGAAAGATGGTTAATGACGGCAGAATCAATTTTTGTCTTGATGCTTTAGCCGAATGCTATCTCAGGCAAAACCGATTGGTTGATGCGCAGAGCAATATTAGTGAGCGCTTGAAACGCCTAAACATGACTAACATTGACGGCGTCGTTGAGCCCTATTTGATCTCAAATTACGCTCTTCTTCAGGAAAAACTGGGCAAATTTAGGGAGGCTGAAGTTTCCTACAAGATGGCTATCGCCCAGCATGAGCAAGACGACAAGAATCGCGGTGCTATCGCGGGTGGCTCTAAAGACAATAACCGCATGCTTGCATACGTATTGCGGGATTATGCCCGCTTCTTGCGCTCGCAAAAACGCCCTAGTGAGAGCTATGAGCTGATGGACCGCGCAGTAGGAATCATGAATAACGCCCCCTGATTGGTATGCCTTGCCGTACTGATATTGCTAGCTTCTGTGTAAGGCTCGCGCAGCTGTTCCGCTTGACAAGTCGCCAGTGGGCGTTCTTGGGGGTTCCCTATCACTTGTGGCCGTGGCAATGATCCAGGTCTTAACTATTTGTCGCTTAGTTGTAGCTAATAGCCTCAATAACACATGACATCACTACTCTCTCTCTAGTAAGACTAGATATCCTTCCTTTTCACTTCCAGATCAAAGCAATCAATCACAAAGACACGCCTTGCCCACATTTCAGCTTAATGCCTGGCTCAATCATGATGCCTTGGTGTAGCACGGAATGGACACAGCGGAAGTGAAAGTGCGCACCCCATAAGTCTAATTTTGATCGGCAAGGTTTGTGAACTCGAGGAGCAATGAAACAAGTCCATGTGGACGCTAGGACACTTCGGTTCTAGTCAACATTGGGAGTTACTCTCATGGAAACTAAAACAAGCATTTTCAGCTTGTCACTTTGGCGCAGCGTCATCGCGCTGGCCAAACCTTTCTTTACTTCACGGGAAAAGTCAGAAGTGACTGTTCCGTTCTTCGGCATCAAGTTCAACATGCAGGATCGGGTGAAAGCGTGGGGCCTCGTTGCTCTGCTCTTCCTCTTCTTGGTCGGCGTGAACAAGATGAACGCGATGATCAACGGCGCCTACGGCGACTTCCAGAACGCTCTCCCCGACGCTGCCAAGGATGCAGCGCTGGCGGGAGTGGCCTGGAACAACCTTTATTTCCTCGCCGGCATCTTCATCGCCGCAGTTCCGGTCGTGGTTTTCTACGCCTGGTTGCGCGGCTTGCTTGTGATCGTCTGGCGCAAGTGGCTGACTGAGTTCATGCTCAAGCAGTACTTCACCAACCGCAACTACTATCGCATCTCTGCCAATTCGCTGGTCGATAACCCTGACGAACGTATTGCCAATGACGTGGAAGGATACGTCAGCGGTGCGCTCACTCTGGTTCTGTCGGTGGTCGACGCGGTCGTCACTCTGTTCTTCTTCACCCAGATTCTCTACGGCCTGTCGCATTCGCTCACCGCCGTGGCTATTCTCTACTCGACCTTCGGCACCCTGATCTCGGCCTGGCTGTCGGTTCGCTTGATTCGCTTCAAGTACAATCAGCAGCGCCTCGAAGCAGACTATCGCTACGGCCTGATCAACCTGCGTAACAACGTCGAGCCCATCGCCTTCTACCAGGGTGAAAAGGCTGAATGGAAGCAGCTGCTGCAGCGTTTCCATGCCGCCATCAAGAACAACATGTCGCTGATCGGTTATCAGCGGCGCGTCAGTTTCTTCACCACCTGGTTCGACTACTTCGTCGCCATCGTGCCGTTTGCTGTCATCCTGCCGATCTACCTGCATGGTGATGTCAAAATCGGTGCCTTCACCCAGGCCAACATGGCCTTCGGTCAGGTGCTCGGTGCGCTCGCCATCTTCGTCTCGCAGCTCGGCACGATCAGCTCGTTTGCCGCCTATGTCACCCGTTTGACTGGCCTTCAGAACGCCCTCGACGCCAAGGACCTGGCTGACACCAGCGGCCACACTGCCATCACCACAACCATTGGTGAAAAGATTGCCCTCAACGGCGTCACGCTCATGACTCCAGACTACAAGCGTCTGCTCGTCAAGGACGTGTCGACTGAAGTGCCGCTCGGCACTGGCATCATCATCAAGGGCCCCAGCGGCAGCGGCAAGAGTTCGCTTCTGCGTGCCATCGCTGGCCTGTGGCGTTCGGGTGAGGGCAACATCACTCGCCCTGAGCTGACCTCGCTGATGTTCCTGTCGCAGAAGCCCTACATGAGCCTCGGCTCGCTTCGCGACCAGCTGCTCTACCCGCACGTTCGCACCGACCTCTCGGACGCGGACCTGGTTGCGGCTCTGGAACAGGCTAACGTTGGCTTCCTCGCCACTCGTTACCCTGGTGGTCTGGACGGCTTCCCTGGCGAAGGTCAGGAAGGCGTCTTCCGTCCCTGGAGCGATGAACTGTCGCCGGGCGAACAGCAGCGTTTGGCCTTTGCCCGCCTGCTGATCGCGCGTCCCAAGTTCGTCTTCCTTGACGAAGCCACAAGCGCCCTCGACATCGCCAACGAAGAGCTGCTTTACCGCACTCTGCAGACGATCGGCGCTACCTACGTTTCCGTCGGCCACCGTCCTTCCCTGGACGGCTACCACCACCAGTCGCTCACCCTCGTGGGCGACGGCAAGTGGGAGCTGCTGGAAAACACCAAGAAGTAACCGACGCCCGTTGGTTAGGTTGCTTCGGCTGGGTGAAAACTCAGCTTTTGATATAGCTCCAGGTGCCTTGTGGTGCCTGGAGCTTGCGAATTCCCAAACACCAAATGCCTTACCAAAGGCATGGTCTATCCAGACCAAAATCTCAAAGGAAAACAATATGAGCGCCAACAACACCAAGACCCCCGCCGGCTCCAACAACAACAGCGCCGCCGCCGCCAAGAAGGCCACGCGCGAAGCCAACCTCGGCAAGGTCCTTGACCTCGCGACTTCCACCGCCCAGGGCGAACTCGGCGACGCCGACAATCGCACTGTCAGCGCCGAAGCCACCCTGTCGGTGACCTCCGTCGAAGGCGACACCACCGATAAGGCCGGCGTCACCGCTGCGGTCTCCCTCGGCGTGACCAGCTCCACCGAGACGGCCGCCGCCAAGAAGTAAACCTTCCTCGCTGTAGGAAAGGGTTACGCCAACAAGTCAGAGCAATTGCTCTGCGCCTCCGGGACCGTGCACTAAGCATGGCCCCGGAGGTTTTTTTTGGCTTTAAGACCTAACCAAACAGGAGGTTGTCATGTCTAAAAACGAAACCATAAAAAATCTAGGCATCATGGGCGGTGCTTTCAACCCGATTCACTCTCGGCATTTGATGGTCGCTCAGTGCGCCGTCGATCAGCTTGAAGTTGATCGGGTTTTGTTCGTGCCCTCTGGTCAACCACCACACAAGAAAGCTGGCATGCTCGACAAAGAGCAGCGCTTCGAAATGGTGGCCGCAGCAGTCGCTGACAATCCGTTCTTTGAAGCGTCTCGTTTGGAGATTGATCGCGAGGGTGTTACCTGGACGATTGATACCCTCAAGCAGCTCGCTGCCATACACGGTCCGGCTGTTCGTCTCAATTTCATCATCGGCGAGGACAATCTCGTCGTGCTCAAAAACTACGATCGCCGCCAAGAGTTTCTCTCTCTCTGCCGTCTTGTCGTTTCCCCTCGGGCCACGACTGACGCTGCTCTGCTTGCCCATTGGCAGCAAGAGTTGCCGGAGGCAGACATGGTTATTCTCGATTGCCCGGCCAACGAAGTATCGAGCACCTTGATTCGCCGTTGGATAGCTGAAGGCAAGGATGTGCGCTATCTCGTGCACGACGCCGTAAGCGTAATTCTCAAGGAGAAGAAGTATTATGCTGCCACAGAAGCCCCTGAAACCGCCACTGACAGCGGCTCAGCAACTGCTTCTCCAGCAGTTGCTGCCGCCTCAGCCCCAGTCACCGTTCCAGCAGGACCCCCAGTTAGCGAAGCCCCTGCTCATCCTTGATCTGGATGAGACTCTGGTGCACACCGTCGAGGTCGATAAGCCGCAACCACCCGGTTTGACCCCTGACTATGTGGTGGCAAGCTGTCGGCATCAGGTTTATCGCCGACCGTTCCTTGATCAGTTCTTGACCATAGTCGGGCAGCACTACGACCTGGCTGTCTGGTCGTCGGCTGGTTCTCTCTACGTTGAACCAACGGTCGAGCTGATCTTTGCTGATTTTCCTGCGCCACTCTTTGTTTGGAGTTCTGATCGATGCACTCGTCGGTTTGACCACGAGAGTCGTCAGGAGTACTACATCAAAGACCTGAAGAAAGTGCGCAAGAAGGGCTTCAACCCCGAGCGCATGCTGATCGTTGACGACACTCCGCAAAAGAGTGAGCGTAACTTTGGCTCGGTGGTTTACATCTCCGAGTTCAATGGTGAGGTCGATGATTGCGAGCTGCTCTATCTGGCTCAATATCTGGTCTCAATAGCCAACCACGCCAATTTCCGTAATCTGGAAAAGCGTGGTTGGAGGCAGAAACTTTAACCCGGGAAAAAACATGACCCTGACCCTTTTGGCCGGTTTGCTCGTGGTGGCAAATCTGGGCCTGACTGCCGCCATTTTTTGGCTGCGCTACCAATCGAACAAGCAGTTGTTCAACACCTCGGCGCCACTGAAACCGATTGCCACCAAGCGGCGCTTCTTCGGCCTCTTCAACGGTGTCTATGACGCCCTTGACCGTGTTCCGCTGTTGCGCCGCAGTGGCACTGCCAACGAACTCGATTTGCTCAAGGCGCTGACGCTCGTCTCAGTGCCTTACCTGATCTTCAATCTGGTGATCAATCAGGCCAGTCTGCTGGTTTGGTTGCTGTGTTTTGGCGTGATGCTGACTTTGATCAACGTCATTGTCTTGGCACATCCGGTCACCAAGAAGTTGGTCAGCGGCAAATAAGTGGTTAGAGACCTCGGCGGAAATTTTTCGTCGGGGTCTCTTCTTTGGTCTCCACCAGGAGAAATGCGTGCATATACACCTAATTTTTTTGTTCGGGGCATTGGTAGCAAGTGCTGCTTTTTGTGGCCTGCTATCTCTGGCTCGACGCCACCCGAACTGGGCTTTCTCCGCCCTGATGCTGTTTCTGATAGGCACGCAGCCGCTCGGCTACCTGATTTGGGGTGAACCCTTGGCTAGCACTTATTACTTGGGCTGGCTAGCTGGATTGACACCCTGTCTGGCTTATCGCTTCTGGGACATCTACAGAAAAACAAAAACCTAGAGGCAGCTGATTTTTTTGAGCAAGAGCGTCATTTCAAGTCAAATTGGAATGTCCGTTCTTGCTTTTTTTGCCCAAGCTACTGCGTGTCGTAGTATGTGCGGTGCAAAAAATTATCAAACCATTACCCTTGGCCGAAGCCGAGAGAACAGTAAGATAATTTTCTGGGCTAGCTGATGGCAGATATATGCTCTGACTTGAGGTAAGCTTCGCTGACAAATTTTTGCAATTTTAGACCACTGCAACGTTTTTCAGATTGGCGAACTTCTTGGGCCAGTTAGTATAACCGCTGTCAGTATGGCAGGCCGCACGCAGCACTTCGATGCGACTGTTGCACAGTTTAGCCCTGAGCCCCATTACGGTTTCGAAGATGCAGCCATCGGCATTAACTCCGCAAATGCGAAAGTTTTCAGGCCAATAACCTTCATCCATGCAGGCTTCAAAGACTTCAGCAGCGCCACCATCTGTTTCTTTTTCGCGGATGGTGAAGAACTGATAGCCTTCAACAAGGGCAAGCAATGACTGGTAGGTAGCAGATTTGCTGTCTGCGTATTGAAGAAAGATGATGGCTTCTTGGCGAGAAATTGCTGCCTTGATTTCGTTGGCTACAGCATCTTGGGTCTGTTGGTCGCGGCTGGCTTTGAATTCTAGCTGCATGTCAACGACGATGAGAACTGGGGGTTCGTCATTTTCATTGAAGAGGCGGTTGCTCGCTGGTGTTTGGTTTTGGGCTTGGGTTTGGGCGTGGGCGCGGGCTAGATTGAATGTGACATTGGCAGCGTCCGGGCGCTTAGTTAGCATTCTCGTTTTCATATTATTAGTAGTGTCTAGTTGGTTTTGTTGTTCTTTGATTTCCTTTTGGAGCTAAGTCCAGATTGGCTAAGTGAGATTGAATCTAGTTGTAAAGTAGCGCCTTGGGTGGCCCCTAAGCAATGCGATTGCAGCCTCATCCCACTATTGAGGGCTGATTTCATCTCTCTTGACCTGGCGGAGTACCACCCAGGATAGCCTAGCCAGGCTCACGCTAATGATTGCGGGAGCCGTCAATATAGGGCGACAAAATGGCGCTGACAAAGCTGCACACTGGAGTTGGTACATTGAGCTCACGGCCTAGGGTGACAACTGTTCCGGCTAGCCAAGGCAGCTCTAATTTATTACCGTGGCGTAGGTCGTGTTCCATTGAGGCGGTGACATCTTTCCCGAGTTTGTCTAAGTAGGCCATCTGCTGCCTGGCGATATCGTCTGAAATAGCTACACCTCGAGCTTTTGCTACTGCTGCTACTTCATTCATTACTGCTTCGAGTAGGGCACGAGTCTCTGGATTTTCCCTTACAGGTCCAATGGGTGAGCGACAAGAGGCTGTGATAGAGCTCATTGCCACCAAGACAATGAATTTCTCCCATAAGGCTTTTTCAATATCATCAGGAACAACCACTTCGATGGCCGCACTCTCGCAGGCTTTCTGCAAGGCCAGGACCCGCTCTGTTTTGGCCCCGCCATACTCGCCGAAGACAAGTTTTTGCACTGTGCCTCGTTGTTCTATTACTCCCGGAGCTTGAATTGTGGCGCCGACATAGCTGATTCCGCCAAGAACATGCTGTGCTCCTAGCTTTTCCTTGAGGACGTCATCGCGGGAAATGCCATTTTGGAAGGATATGACCGTAGTGTGTTCTCCTACCATTGGCTTGATCAATTGCACTGCGGAATCGGTATCCCAGAGTTTTACGGTGAGGAATATATAGTCGACCACGCCAACGCTTTTGGAGTCACTAACCGCTTGGGCGTTTTTGATTAAAATATTTCCCCTATCAGGGCTAACTACTTGTAAGCCATGGGCTTTGATGGCTTCAAGGTGTGCCCCGCGAGCTATAAAGGTGACATCAATTCCGGCTTGAGCCAGTCGGGCGCCAAATAATCCACCTACTCCACCCGTGCCCATGATTGCAATTTTCATCTGTTCTCAAGAGAGCCTATGTCAGTAAAGCTTGATTTTACCGCCTCTACATAGTTGGCTCAGTTGCGTGAACAGATTTACTAACTAGTTTTAGCTTGAATCATGAGCTTTCAAATCAATAAGCTCTAAATATCAATTACTTCTTTCTCTTTTTTGTCTAGGTTTCACCAGCGCTCATCAATCCTGTCTTCCCACTCTACCTAACCGCACGTCACAGCCGAACCTAATATGCGGTTCTGCGGTTTTGGATCGATCTAGCTAACGAGACTTTAGTTTTTGAAATTTTGAACGAGAAACAAAGCTTTCCTTGATTGCTTTGCTTTTCGAGAACAGGACAAAACAATGAATAACTACAATCTCGGTTCGGAGGTTGCCGTTGTGCTTGGCTCAGGCATTGCCAGCGACGGTACACCGGCACGAACCACTGTTTTGCGAGTCCGTGCTGCTGCTCGGTTGGCAAAAGCTCATCCCAATGTCAAGCTGATTCTCTCCGGCGACGGACGGAAGCAAGTCGGCATCACATCTGAAGCCGAAGCAATGAGAACCATTCTCCTTGCCGAAGGAATTTCAGATGAACGCATTTTTCTTGAAGACCAGTCGCAAGACACCATCGGCAATGCTGTCTTGGTTGCTGCTCGCTACTTCGCGAACGAGGCTCCTGTTGCTGCTCGCAAGCTCTACGTTGTCACTTCGCCGTTCCACATCAAGCGCGCCTTGATTGCCTTTCGTGCTGTGGTGCCGACCCATTGGAACGTCGTTTCTTACGGCAGTCGCATTGCCGCGACTGACGCCGAACGTGGTCGCAATGAAAGAGGTGGCGTGCAGTGGATGAAGGACTTCTTTTCTGGTATTCAACCGGGCGACATCGCGGCTGCTGTGGAGCGTCTGCTTGATTGCCGGCCGCACTACCGCTCTGCTGCTTTCGCTTGGTTGCGACCAATTGCCGAGAAGTCCAATTCGGATAAGTCAGCAGAATCTGGCAAAGAGTTGGCTCTGCGGAGTAAGCAATGATCGAATCTGAAGGGTGCGGAGGAAATAGGTCCTCCGCACCTGGTTTCTTTTGAGACTTTTTCAGTTACTTACTTTTGCATACGCTGCTCGTTGTCTGATTAGCACTTTTTTTGCCCTTCAAAACGACAGTGCATAGTAAGGGTTGAATTTGTTTTTGCTTGTAAACCGTTTAATAATGGGCAACCCCTAAGTAAATACCTGTTATTGCTTACTCTCATAATGGCAATAGCTGTCATAGTGGAAGAGGGGAATCAAATGGTTTTTTATCAATTTTTGTAGGCAGCCTGTTTTTGGTCAGAAACCGCTGTCAGTAGATTGACCGGCCTAGCCAATCTAGCTGCTGACCATGAGGCTTAAATGAACGACGAAAGAGACAAACTGAAGGGTCATAATTTAGAAGTGTGCAGCGGCGACATCGATACTCGTATTGACCTCACTGAATATTGTTCAGATGCTGAGACGATTTGGGCTTTGGCACAAGACCCCTGCTGCGATGTGCGTTTTGCTTTAGCTGAAAATCACAATATCGATTGCGACATTTTGGCTGCCTTAGCCGATGATGAGAATCCGTTCGTGGCATGGCGGGCACGCAAGACCATCAAACGATTGACAGTAACCAGTGCTGTTAGTGGTAATTTTAATTGGCCTGAAATTCAAACCGTGAAGAAACGAGCCGATAGAGGCTAAAAGCACAGTGAAAAACAACTGATCTATTTCTGGTTGATAAATATCTCCCTAAAAGTTTTCCCGGCGCTGTAAGCTAAGCACGGGGGAAATCAACATGGCTAGATTGAAAAACACGTTGCGCGCATTAGTTTTGACTACGGTTTGTCAAAGTCTTGTTATCCTTAATTCTTGCTCTCCAGCTGGAGCTCAGCCGATGCGAACCATTATGCCGCAGTGGTATCACTTGCAACAAGAAGCCTATGGTCTCAAGGGTGATTTGAAAGTGCAGAAGCTGCAGTCGGCTCTGACTGCTGCTCAAGGCTTTAAGCAAGCTGATCATTATCCGGAAAGTGAGGTACTTTTTACTCTTGCTGTCTATTTTAGCGAGCAAAATAAGCAAGGCGAAGCGGAGAAATATTTACGTGATGCAATTGCCCTAAAACAGGCAGGTTTAGCGATATCTATGGCTGGTAAGCATAATACTCCTCCAGAAAACGGCATGTACCTACCGGCCTATTCTGAGAAAGAAAGTGAGCTGGCGGCAAAGAAGCATGCCTTGGCCAATTGCCAGAGTTGGCTTGGTAGAACACTTTTGGCGGAGCGTAAATTTGGCGAAGCCGCTCTCGTACTAGAACAAGCGATTGCCTTGATGGACGGCAGTAGGAAGCCTGACGGCGAAGTCATACTTTTACCAGACACACTGCGTCCCTATGCTAAGGCCTTAAGAGCATTGAATAGAAATAGCGAGGCCGATAAAGCCGATGCGCGGGCAGCAAAAATCATGGCTAGCCGTCGTCTTTTACTTGATTGAAATTTTAGTTGGTTTGAAATAGTTTGAACGCAGCAAGGGCCAGCACTATGGCCAGTAGTCGCTGCAACTTGCGAGAAGTAAGCTTTGAGGCACCATAGGTGGAGCCGAAAATTGCCGCTGGCACTGCCACTAAGAGAAACGGTAAGAGGTGAATCATTTCTCCTTTCCCATCGCTAAAGCGGCCAATTAAGCCGCTAATTGAATTTACAACTATAAAGAGCGCGGAGATCGCTGAGGTCTGTTTTGTTGTTGCCCAATGTTTGAAAATGATTAGTGGGCTGAGAAATACTCCTCCACCAATACCAACAATGCCAGAGAGTAGGCCGAGAATTCCGCCGGCGCCAGCAGCTAAAATTATTGAAGGTGGTTGGATTGTTTCGTCATCAGCGCTTGCTTCTGGCCCTGATGAATCAAGCGAGGAACTAGTGTCGTTCTTATTCTCGCCTTTGACAGTTCTCTCTGGCAGTGCGGCAAAGCGCAGGGCTGCTAGTGCAAGCATTGCGCCGAGAATATAGGCAAATGTATGTTTATCGACCGGAAGACGAGCGCCGAGATAAGCCAGCGGAATAGATAGGATTAAGTATGGTAGTGCCTGCTTTATATTGAAGCGCCCGGCGCGGTAATAGTTAGTGAGCGAGATGCTGGCTACTGCAGTGTTGAGGATTAGTGCTGTGGTGGCAATCTCTTCGTGTTGTAAGCCAAAGAGCGAAAGCAAGGCTATATAGCCAGTGGCGCCGCCGTGACCAACGGCAGCATAAAGCATGGCGACAAAGGCAACACAGAGACACTGAAGAATAGTTATTTGAGTGGCGTCCATCGCTAGATGCTAGCAACCTAATTGGTAAGGTTCAATTTTTTCTTGCCGTTCACTGTCAATCTCTGCGCATACTCTATTGTCAAGCTATTCCGTTGTCAGCAGTGCTGAAACCAAGAAATTCGATAACATGACTATTCTAAACGCTAGTCAAGCGGCCGATCGCGAGCAAAATCGTCAGCTGATCCCCCGGTTGGGGTCATATGCTTGTGCCACCTTATCTACTCCTTTATTATTGACCATTAATCGAGTCTGTTGTTTAGCAATTGTTTTGGGGCTTGTGCATGGGTTAGGTTGCGTATCTCAACTCTCTCTCTTTCTACTTACTAGCCGCCCAAAAACAAATCTGACCCAAGCACAAAGAAAACAACAGCAGACTCTTCGTCTGGTGTTGTTCTAGGCCGGTTCGGATTGACGAGAGCTGAGTATTTATCAAGAAACGACAGCCTCCAGACAAGTTTCTGCTAGCTGTATTTCTTTCCGAATTGACTAAGACAAGGGGCAAAATCTGTCGCTTTCTAGTTGCAAACAAATACATTGAAATTGGAGTAAACACCATGACTGCAAAAGTCAAAGACTATCCCGGCACTGGTTGCCCTATCTGCTGGACTCGCAAGAATCTGAACGAGTGCATCGGCGCGCAGTATCTGACTGTGCAAGAGCTGTTGCACATGGTTTCGCACTGGCGCACCGAGATCAAAACCACTGGTTTTGGCGGCGACGCGCTGTCCACGGCCATGAAGAGCTTGCTTGCTAGCGGCTTTGCCTACTTTGAAGGATTCAGTTCCTGGCGGCAGGCTCACGAACAGGCTGAAATGTTCAACTTCAAGGCCGAAGACTATTCCGTCGAGAGCATCGATGCTTATCAGGAGCGCGTCGTGGCAGAGTCTGCTCGTTTTGCTGAGCTCACCGCTGCACTGTCAGCCTTTGAAGCTCTGTACAAGCAGCTCGAGTCGGCCCGCAGCCTGGCGCTGGGCAAAAATGATGCTGATGCGCGTGAGGCAGAGCATTTCGCTGAAATTTCGGCGGCCCTGGCCATCGCCCGTGCTGAATTTGTCACCACATTGGAGGCCCGGCGCCGCTACTTTGAAAAGCTTGAAGTCTACGCCAAGCAGCGCGCAGACAAGGTTAAGCCAGCCGTTGCAGCTCCTGCTCCGGCGCCAGCGAAAACAGCTTGCGGTTGTGCCAGCAAGTAAGCGCTAAGGCGCAGAAATAGCTCAGCGTTGAAAGAAGGGGAAGACCATCGGTCTTCCCCTTCACTTTCAAGTTAGCTCAAAATTTGAGTTGACATAATCCACTTGTTTTACTCCTGTTATTTTTTTTATGGGGTATAACACTATACAAAATAGTATTTATGGAATCAAAAAAATAGTTAAAAGAAAACCTGTTTAACTATAAAAAGCAGTAGGAAAATAAAAAGAAAAATGCCGAGGAGCTGGGGGGCTCTTCGACATTTTTCCCGGGGGGTCACACTTCCTGGCGAACAGCCCGCTTGCCTTCGCGACGGTCGCGACGACGGGTCTGTTCCTTGTTGCCACCGTGCACACCCGCACCGCTTCCGACTTTGATGCCGGAATTGATTTGGGCTTGACGGTTGGCGGCGCGTTGCATGGTGCGCTGCTGCTCGACGGTGATGACGCCAACCTTGAGGTTGCCGCCCTTCGTCTTCGGTTGACGCACAACGTGGGTCTTGGTCTTGGCCATGGCTGGTATTCCTTTCGTTTTGATGGTTTCTGTTTGCTGTTAAAAAGAGATACCAGAGTGAGAGTGGCTGCCAGAGTGATTTTGCAATCACTGGTTGGCAGCCACTCGCTCGTGGTCTTGGATGGTCTGTTGGGGTCCCGGAGGGCCGTGATCCCCTGGTTGTCTGCAGTTTTTCTTGTTGCAAGGCACTCCACCGCTGAGTCAGAGAGCGGCGAGGGCCGCTTCGAACTCGCTCCAGTCGTGGAACACGGAGACGCAACCAGCCGCCAGGAGGACCTTGGCCAGCTCTTCGCGCTCGTGCTCCGGATAGGCGCCGGTGTAGCCGATGGTGGTGATGCCAGCAGCGACCGCGGCCAGCGTACCCGTCTTCGAGTCTTCGATGGCGACGCAGTCCTCGACAGTGATGCCGAGCGCCTTCATCGCTTCGATGTAGACCTTGGGGTCGGGCTTGCTGCTGTTGTAGCAGGCAGCGCTGAAGACCTGCTCACCGAAGAACGCGTCCTGACCGGCGCCCTTGAGGCAGGCCTTGACGCGACGGAGAGCACTGGACGAGACAACCGAGAGGTTGAAGCGACCGACCAGGCTTGCCACCAGCGCGTTGGCGCCGGGAGTGGCCTGGATGTCGACAGCCAGACGAGCGACCACGGCATCCACTTCGTCGGCAACGAGCATGTCGAGCTCGCCGTCGGCAAAAGTGAAGTTGTGTTCGGTCGCCAGTTCCGTCGCCATGCGGCGGAAGCTGTAGCCGACGAAGCGCGCCATCAGCGATTCGACGGTGAACTGCATCGAGACGCCCTTGCTCGCGAGGAGCTTGTTGACGACAGTGCAGCAGGCGGTGAATGCAGGCAGCTCGGTCATGCCGAGGGTGTTGTCGTAGTCGAACAACACGTGGGTGATTTTCTTAGCCATAGTTATAAGCTCCTTGTATCAGGTTTGATGCGTTAGATGTGTTAGAGAAAAGGCCGATGCCTGCTCGCGTTAGCGAGCAAGCAGAGCGGCAATGGCCTTCGAAGTGCCGAGCTTGGTGATGGTCGTGAGCGCCCAGAGCAGTTCCTGGACGAACGCATCCACACCAGCCATCTGCACGAAGCGGTTGTCCCGCACCGATTCTCCGGTTTTGCGGAGGATGTGGGCCAGTTCGTGCGCTTGTGGCTCTTCCGAACGAGTCAGGTTCAGCACCAACTGGTAGACTTCGCTGAGCTTGGGCAGCTCCACGTCGTCCTGTTGGAAGTGATGGCCGAACTCGTCGGTGTTGCCGAGGTTGAGCAGCCAGCAGGCCGCCACGAACGTCGGCGCCTTCAAGATTCGCTTGCCGCCGCTGAGCTTGTGTGCCCGTTCGACTGCAAACAGAATCCGTTCGGACGCCTTGCTCGTGCCACGTGCACCAACCCGGCGCAGCGTGTCCATGGGAGCGCTGTCGGCAAATCGGGTGCGAATCTTCGCCCCGTATTTCGCCATGCGCTCGTCGCCAAGGATGACACCGAGGTCCTTGTGGAACAGCTCGGTCAGTGCGGCGACGCCCTCATCGGCCATGGCCTCGTGAACGTAGGTGTCACCGAGACGCTGACCAACAATGGCCGGCACCTGGTGAGCAGCGTTCAGGCCAAGGAACTTGAGCTCCCACCACGAACTGCAGTCATCGACCATCTCGACGCCGACCTGTTCCCAGTCCGGCAATTCGAAACGGCCCTTTTCGACGACGAGTTGACGGAACACTTCCGTGCCAATCACCACGTCGCTGTTGAACTGAACCAGCTCGGCAGCATCCTTGCGGAAAGCAGCCGTCACCTCGGGGGTGATGCGGTCCACCAAGGTGGTGAGAAAGTCGACGTTGGCCTCCACTTCGAGCAGCAGCTTTTCGCGCACGCCGTTGGTGGAGAACTCCGACTGGCCACTGGCCTCGATGAACTGCAGAAGGCCCTTCTTCAGCGACTTGCTGTTTTCAGGCACGTTGTCGAGCGACATCACCGTCAGGGGCTCGAGCACGCCGCGTTCGGCGAAGCGCTTGAGCAAGCCGTTGAGCAGATACCAGTAGACGGTCTTGGGCGTTTTCTTGCCCTCACCTTCCGTGGCGGCCACTTCGAGCTCGAGGTCGGCGATGATGTCGTGATGCGAGTAGTCGAGCACTGCAGCGGAATCGGCCAGGTAGTAGCCCTTGTTGGTGATGGTCATCGATACGATCCTGGTGGAATCGTTGGCGATGGCATCGACCAGCATGGATGGCGAGTCTGGCGCGAAGATGGTGTCGACGATGGGGGCGAGAACCGAAGCCTTGCGGGTGGTTCCTTCGCGTTCGACGAGCACATACAGGTTGTCCTGCTTGCGCAGGCCAGTGATGGTGCCGGGCGAGCGCAGCGAAGCGACGGAGATACCCCAGTTGAGGTCGCCGGTCTTCGCCATGTAGTCGTGCACGAATGCTGCGAAGTGCGCCATGAAGAACCCACCGGGTCCGATGTGCACGATGCTGCCCTTGTGGTTGCCGTCGAACTTGTAGCCGGCGGGTTTGACGTGGGCAGGGAGATTGCTAAACCCGAAGACGGGAGTAGCAAGGGATGATTGAGCTTGCGAATTTGACATATTTGCCTTCTTTCTGGTCTGCGACCGTAAGGTCTGGTTAAACTTGGGCGTAAGCCCTTTTCAGATGAATTGGTGAGACAGTGCTATCCGCTGCTTCCGCATGGAGTTAGCTCTGGCTCTGCCGTAGGCACTACGAGTTGTTGTTTGGTGCGTGGGCATCTTGAACTTCAGCCTCAGAGCTGAACTTCAAGGGACTCTCGATTGGTTAGAGGTGAAAAATTTGTGTGCAACAACGCGCGCTGGTCTGAGTTCAGTGCGAGTTATTACGGTTTTCGACGGACAGTGATAGCGGTTCAGAGAACGAGGTGCTCATCAACGCGCGTGTGCGGGTGGTTAGACTCGGGGGGATAAAGGTCTGGTTTGTTGTTTGTTTGTTTTGAGTTCTTGAATAGAGAAAGAAATAGATACCTGAATGTACGTTTGAGGAGTATCTCAAGGCAATAGATAGGGGTACCCCGTTGGAAGTCTGTTGCTTCAGGCTGTTTCTGGGTTGGAGTGCCGAGATCCGCTCTGGTAGGACTTCTTAGCGGCCAAAATGATTTGCGACACAGGCAAAGTGGGATGAAATCAGGCGCTTGACATCTAGTGGCGCTGCGCGAGTGCAGATTTTGCATACTGTATGCATTAGTAAAATATTGGTCAAAATCAACCAAGTGGAGGTGATGAACTTTGCTCTACGACCTATTCTTAGTGATTGTGCTAGGGGTGCGAGCGCTTAACCTCAAATGCTCAAGAGCTAGCATTTCTAAAGGAATTCTAGGTGCGTTCACAATTGAGCGAGCAGGGATACCGGAGCTGCCATGTGCTAATTTGCACTGATTTATTTTGCCTGATTTGCAGTTCCTGTTTTTCGCCATACTAAGGCGGTACAATCTCATTCTTCGGCTTGCCACCCACATGGTCTAGCCGCACTTGGCAGCATCCTGTTGTCTAGAGCCACCATTGTGGCTATATCAGTTCAAGCTTCATTTATTTCTTCAAGAGTGACAATAAAATGACGAACACTACAGCCACGCCCGTTTCAAGCGCCATCCTCAAGGATTTACCGAAGAACGTACAGGGGCCTACTTATGATCGCGCTAAGATCAAAGAGGGTATCTTGCACATTGGTGTCGGCGGATTCCATCGATCACACCAGGCTCTGTATCTTGATGATCTCTTTCAGTCGCATGGTGAGTTAGATTGGGCTATTTGTGGCGTAGGAATTATGCCTCAAGATGCTGCTATGAATAAGGCGCTCCAAGCGCAAGACTGCCTCTATACCTTAGTTGAGCGTATTGGTAATAAGAGCACTGCTCGCATTATTGGTTCTCTTAAAACCTATTTGTTCGGATTTGAAAATGCTGAGCTAGTTTTTCAGCGCATTGCTGATCCTGCCATCAAAATCATTACTCTCACCGCTACAGAAGGTGGATACTGCTTCCACCAGGGTTCGGGCGAGCTTGATTTAGATAATAAAGGCATCCAGAACGATCTTAAAAACCCTAAGAATCCACAGACAATTTTTGGTTATTTGGCTGAAGGTCTAGAACTCCGCCGTAAAGCTAATGCTGGCAAAGTCACAATTCTTTCTTGTGATAATCTGCAAGGCAATGGCCATGTTGCAGAACGCACATTATTGGCTTTCTGTCAGGTGAAGAACCCAGATTTAGTTGGCTGGATTAAGGAGAATGTTAGCTTCCCTAATTGCATGGTTGATCGCATCACCCCGGCAACAACAGATGCCGAGCGTGAATTTGTGCGCTCTAACTACAACTTAGAGGATGCTTTTCCTGTAGTAGCAGAGCCTTTCAAGCAATGGGTTGTGGAAGATTCCTTCATTAATGGTCGCCCAGCTCTCGAAAAAGTTGGCGTGCAATTCACTAAAGATGTTGCTCCCTACGAAAAAATGAAAATAAGATTGCTCAATGCCACCCACTCAGCTATGGGCTATTTGGGCTACCTCTGCGGTTATCGCTACATCTATGAAATAGCCCAAGCACCTGAATTCATTCCTTACTTGAAAGCATTAATGGACAATGAAGTTACTCCATTGATTGACAATGTGCCAGGTGTGAATTTAGCTGAATACAAGCAAAGCTTGATGGAGCGTTTTGCTAATGAGTCTATTAAGGACCAGGCTTTGAGAATTTGTATGGATGGTTCTGCCAAACTACCAAAGTTCATCTTCCCTTCGATTGTTGAACAACTTGAACGTAAAGGTCCCATTCGCAAACTAACCCTTTGTGTTGCTAGCTGGATTCGCTTCTTAGAAGCTAAAGATGAGCAAGGAAACGAGATTCCTATTCAAGATCCGATGGCAGACAGATTAATTGCTGTGGCAAAAACCAGAGATTTGAAGGCCATGTTAGCTATGACTGACATATTCGGTGATCTTGGCCAGAATGAGCGCTTTGTCAAAGAGCTGACTGAGCTTTTGGCTTCGCTTCACGAAAAGGGTGCTCGAGCGACCTTGGATGCTGTTAGAGCGGAAGCCTAGCTTCATTTCGAAAGCTGATGACTGAGAATAGAGAGCTGTAACAGGCTCTCTATTTTTTGTTTATGCTTGCTTGCTTCAGGCATATCGCCAGCGGTGGCAAAGTATGCATAAGTAGTTCAAAACGGAAAAGGCGCAAGCACCATCTTTCCAGCAAGTATTATTCAATTGTTTGGCGGGCTGGTAATAACAGGACAAAACCACTTTTTGAGAAGAAAACTGAGATGAACTCAACAGGGCAAAGTGGTGTAACTAAATACTAATTGGCTAGAACCAGCGCCGACCATCTAATAGGTAGCAAATCCAATTACCCTTAAGCAAATTTAGGTTGAACGCTCTTGGAAAACATGCCTAAAGCAGATGTGCTGGGCTTAATCTGCCGCTTTGCAGCCGCTAAAGGCTTGCCTGCTGCGAAAAATACCTGATGAAAATTCCTCTTCAAGCCTAGCGCGAGTGCGCGATGGCTATATCCGATGACTGTGCTAGTTGTGCACTAGCGGAATCCCAATTTGCGCGATTGATCTCATATTAACTCTCCCAATAAACACCGCTTATGTCTTGAGCCAGCTAAGTGGTCTTGCTTAAGGTGAGATCTCATGATTCCTTCCCTTAACCAACTTCAGATACTTCAAACAAAGACCCTAACCAACTAACCACTTCTTCACTCTTTCTCGCTTGCGGGTAGTAGAGCGTCGTGGTTTTGCATGTGGTCAAAGTTTGATTTTGTCTGTAGTAAGGGCCGGCATGACATTTCTACCAAGAGAGAGAACTTCAGAACCTGCTCGCTGCGGTGTTTTGTTGTTACTTTCCCAGAATGGTTCGGCTGAACAGCAGTGCTGAACCTGATTTCGTCACCTTTCGATCCTGCAATCGAAAACAACATTCACGAGGCATAAGCCTCAACTAAGGAGTCTCATCATGGCTAAGAAAAACATCAATGCTTCCAAGCAGTCGGTCAATGTCGACGGTATCCCCAGCAACATGCTGCTCACGGATTTCGAACGCGAACAGCTGATCAAGAAGACCGCTCTCCACAACGCTGAAGTCGAAGCCAATCGCGTCCAGTATCCCGACCCCGACGACTTCCAGGAGCTCGATCTGCCTGCCATCCAGGTGCTCGGCTTCAAGGGTTTCGACCCGAAGAGCAACGACCTGAAGGCGCTTTTCGGCGGCGGCCGTCAGAAGAACAAGAACAAGGGCAAGGGCGGTTCGCGCGGTGGTAGCGGTGGCGGTGGCAAGCAGCTGCCCAACCCGAATGTCGTCCTGGCCGTCGTGCAGTCTATGATCGGCAGCATGCCCGTCGCTGGCATGTCCGGTGCGCTGCTCTTCGGTGAGCTGAACGCCGAATTCGGCGACCGCTCCAAGGCCCGCTTCTTCAGCGCGTCCTACAAGGAGATCTTCAGCCGCTCCCACGTCGTCGCTCTGAGCGAAGTCGGCCCCGACTTCGTCGATGAGGTGGCCAACAGCATGCCGGATTACACCGGTTACTGCTCGGTCGCCAACACCCGCAACCAGGCCGTAGGTTTCGTTGTGCACAAGCGTCTGAAGGTGATCGGTGACCCGATCTCCCACGATGCCGTCGCCAACGTCCAGGGCGTTCCTGATCTGCGTCCGGCCTTCCAGCTCAACCTCGAAGACACCGTTACCGGCGAGAAGTTCTCCGTGGTGGTGGTTCACCTGAAGTCGATGCGTGGCGGTCCGGCGGTTTCGGGCAAGGTGCGTTACCAGCAGTGTGTGCTGATGGTCAAGGCCCTCGGCGCCAACTTCACCGGTTTCATCACCGGCGACTTCAACATGCTGCTGGACAAGGCCGGCGCCGGGCTCATCAACGATCTCGACCCGCTGCTGAAGGCTGGCTACGTGCTGCTCAACCCGAAGGACACCAGCGCCACCCACTCGGGCGGCAGCCGTCTCGATGGTTACGTCGTGCTCAACTTCTCCAAGCTGGGCAACCTGGCGGTGCATGCGTTCTTCAGTGATCCGACCATCGGTCGCAGCTTCACTGACCACGCCTACTGCACGGCCTCGACGTAACTGCTTCGGCAGTAGTGTGACGTGAGAAAGGGTCGGACCGTTCGCAAGCGCTTAGGCGCCCGAACGGTCCGGCTTCTTTTTTCACTTTTTCTTCATCGATCCGGGAACAAGGAACCCTTCCCATGAGCTTTGCGTCACCGAACGGCAACGACCAAGAGACCACTCGTGCCTATCTCATGCGCGGACTGTTCTTTGTGGTCCCCATTGCTGTCACTCTCTGGCTTGTGGGCTTCACCCTCAATCTTGTCGATGCTTGGTTGGGAAGTGGCATACGTACCCTGGTTTCGGCGCTCTTGCCCGATTCCAGCGCTTCAGTGGAGGCAACGACCTGGTTTGGCTATGTCGTTTCTATCAGCAGCCTGCTTGCACTTTGCAGCACTCTGGTCGCTCTCGGTAAGCTGGCTTCCTGTCGGGTCGGTGAGGAAGGTCTGCGGCTCGTTGACCATCTCTTTATCCATATCCCTGGCGTCAATGTGGTCTACCGTGCTACCCGCCAAATGGTGGAAGCCTTCGGCGATGGCGGCGCTGGAAGCTTTAAGCGTTGCGTCTACCTGCGCTTTCCGGGGGCCTATTTCACCCTTGGTTTTGTCACCAAAGAGGTTACTGAGGCAGGAACGGGTCGCAAGCTACTCTTCGTCTTCGTGCCTCAAAGCCCGAGTCCGATGGGAGGTTTCACTCAGCTCGTGCCAGCTGAAGAGACCTACGACGCTGGCATAACTCCGGAGCAGGGTCTGCGGCTGGTGGTGTCTATGGGTGTCTTGGCGCCAGAGTCTCTTCCGAAGATTGGGCCGTAAGATCACTGAAAACGAACCCTGCTCGGTTAGCGCTTCTTGCTGATCTGAGCTTGAGGGCAGTTTATAACTTGGAAGATGGATCTTCTGGCCCAGCCAGTGCGTCCATCTTTCAGGTTTTTTTGACCGCATCTATTCATCCATATAGTTGTTAAGAGCGGTTTTTGACGAAATCCAGGCTCTGGCTGGTTGCAAGAAGGCACGGTAGTTGCAGTCAAGAGTCCAAAATGGCGATAATTAGCTGAACAGCGAT
>JBIPOV010000093.1:0-23468 GCA_044378815.1 Obscuribacteraceae bacterium (SeqCode)
GTCGTGCAGTTTTGCTCATTTTTAACCTCATTGCTTCAACCTCGAAAAGAACTAACGAAAGTTAGTTTTTAATTGAGGCAACGGTTAGTCAATGGTGTGTTTTTAGATGAGTCAATGCGTTTTCAAAAATGTCCGATTTTCAGCCAAAAATCGGACAAAGCGAAAGCAGAAGCAGAAGTAAAAGCTGAAGCAAAAGAGCCAGACTTAGTCTGGCTCTTTTAAGATTTTCAATTGAATCTCAAATTGAATTTTCGGTTGTATCTTTCGTTGTGTTTTGTGCCGGTTCTTGAATCTTTCGATTAAAGACCGCCGCCCAAACCACCCATGTTGTTGATGGCGAATGTTCCGAGCAAGTGAACTGCGGTTGGTCCGCCGAACCCGATGCCTAGACCTTTAGCTACGTTCATGGCAGATTCACCACCATCTCTCTGACCGAAGGCAATCTTCATGCCAGCTAGTGAGGATGGAATTGTGGACATTGCAGTGACAACACGCGAAATATCTCTTGCACAGTCATATCCGTAGTCGGCCAACTGACCAACTTCGTTTGATTGACCATAACGTGGGTCTACAGGCGCACCTACCAAACCTTGTGCATGAGCGGCTTGGTCATAGACTCCGAAAGCTAGCAATACCAATTGAGGAGCCAGGAGGAATCCCAAGCGGCTTGCAACTTTGAAGGAGTGCGATGCAGAAACTTTTTTTGCGAAGGATTTGACTTTGTTCATGATAGAAGAAACCTCAGGTAACGTGTAGCGGTAGTTTGGTTTGTCAGACTGAAAACTTTGTTTGGCTCTCGGATTTGTCCGGTGCGCTCGTCTGGCTTATGGAACAACAATAAAGCTTTCCCGCGCCCTTGAATATGTGGTAATTCCCATGGAAGACGGAGAATTTGCTAATTTTTCAAAGTTTTTTTGAAAATAAAACGGTCTGATTTCAAAAATAAAAAGGGCCTGACTTAGTCAGACCCTTTCTTTGAATATTGATGCAGTGCGTATCTCGAATCGGCAGATTAAAGACCGCCGCCTAGACCACCCATGTTGTTGATGGCGAATGTTCCGAGCAAGTGAACTGCGGTTGGTCCGCCGAACCCGATGCCTAGACCTTTGGCTACGTTCATTGCAGATTCACCACCATCTCTTTGGCCGAAGGCAATCTTCATGCCTGCTAGTGAAGATGGAACAGTTGATAGTGCAGTAACAACGCGTGAGATGTCTCTTGCACAGTCATAACCGTAGTCTGCCAATTGGCCTACTTCATTTGATTGACCATATCTTGGGTCAACTGGTGCACCAACCAAACCTTGTGCGTGAGCGGCTTGGTCATAAACTCCGAAAGCTAACAGTACCAGTTGGGGAGCCAGAAGGAATCCCAAGCGACTTGCAACTTTGAAAGAGTGTGATGCGGAAACTTTTTTAGCGAGGGATGCAACTTTGTTCATGGTGTAAGAAACCTCTGGGTATCGTGGAAGCTTTGTGGAGCGGGTGTCAGACTGAAGCTTTGACCTAGCTTGCGTCCGGCTTATGCAGTAACAATAAAACTTTCCCAGGGCCTTGGATATGTGGTAATTCCCATGGAAAGCGTTGAATTTGCTCATTTTTCGGCTTTTTCATGGTGCTATTACGAAGTCAAGAGATCGCCGGGACCGGACTACAAAGCTAAGACCTCAGCCCCATGTGACTTTTGAAGATTTATAGCGATTATCTAGTAATTCGAAATTCATTATTACTGCCATTGCATCTGCAGGAATGGCTTATTTAGGAATGGCTTATTTAGGAATGGCCTATGTAGAAACGGCTTGTGTAGCAAGCGCTTCTATATAGATAGTCAAATTGAGCAGCAATCAGACGGCATCGGCGACTGAGCCAGCCAAATTAGCCAGTCATACAGCAGTATCAAATCAATTAGCCTTCTGAGCTGTTCAATTTAGATAGGCAAAAGAATAAGAGCTGGACTTACGCCCAGCTCTTATTCTCAATATCTAATTGATGTGGTCTTGGAGCATTCGTCAGACTAGTGATGAATGATCTTGCCTCCGACAGTGGCTGATGTACTGTAGCCACCACCGACATTGGTTGGGGCTGTTGAACCAGGCGTGTAACCAGAACTGTAGCTCCGAATTGGGTTAGCATTGGCAACACGAGATTGTGGGTACACGGGCCGTTTCAAACGAGCACTGCCATTTTGCGAACGGCTCAACGGTCTTGAAGCAGATTTGATTGACTTCGGTTGAGCGGCCTGGGCCATTGGTGCCATTGCCTTAGGTGATGCAGTCAATGGCATTGCCTGAGCTTGTGGTTTACCGAAAGCATTGTTCCAGGCGGCTGGAACCAATTGAGCCATAACATTTGGTTGCTGTTGCTGAACAGGTGCAGCCTGTACGGCTGGGGCTGGAGGTCTCTTGAGGTTGGCGAGAGGTCCGAGCATTGATGAAGCGCTTGGAGTTGAACCAGCTCTTACAGTTGGCTGGGCTGGTGGAATAAAGGCAGAATGCGGATAGCGTGGTTCTTCGATTTTGTAATAATTCACTGGAAACTTGAATCTCGCACCATCAGCATGAGCCGCTGGCTGAGAGATCGCGGTTGTTGCGACCAATGCGATGAGTGAAAGAAAAATCTTGAATTTCATTGCCTTGTCTCCAAACAAAAAAGAAAATTAGAAGCGGAAAGCGTTACGTGTACCGAAACCAGTCATCATCAAACCAGCTGCACCAAGACCAAAAAGGCTGCTTGGCCGTCTTATCATTGAACCGACCATTGCTCCAGCTCCGAATGTAGCCAGAGCGCCAACGGCGGTTCCCATACCAGGATAACGAGTGCTGCGTCTTGCCGGAGGATTCGCAGGAGGCGCTGTAAGTGTTTGAGTTTGACTTACGTTGCCGTAGGCGGTCATGGGTGAATTTTGATCTTGACCAGGCATAATCCAGTCAGATGTTCCAGTGTTACCAGGTACTTCTTGCCCACCCATATTTGATTGAAAATTAGGTTGGTCCTGAGACATATTACCCAGGTTCATGTTGCCTTGATTCATTCCATTTTGATTCATACCGTTTTGATTCATCATGGAATTTTGATTATTGAAATTGTTCATTCCAGCGTCGTTAGAACCAACGGGGCTGCCACTCATTGCTGAGTTCTGACCATACGAGTTGGAGTTGTTAGCACTTTCTTGACGAGCTTGAGCTTGGGCTTGCGACATCTTTTGGGCTACAGCTGGGTCTAGAGGCACAACTTCAGGAGGAAGGAATGAATCTGTCTCAGCTTGCAGGCTGTACTGGGCCATCGCTGGCAGTGATAGGGACTGACCAAGGAGGCAAGAGAAAAGGGCCATGCTCAGTGCCATTTTGGCGATTCTGTTGTTAGGGGCGTTTCTCATGATTTTCAGGTCCGTTGTCCGATGGGTGCCAGTTGCTTAGGTGAACTGCTTTGTAGATACATATTACGAAACGCTTAACTAGAAAGGAATCGGGGGGATTCCCATAGCCATGGGAAAATCCCCCCGAAGGGTTTTACCTAATTTTCACCCGCGAGCCCTGTAGCAAGGGCGTTTCAAGACTTTCGAGTGAGAGTCAGGATGAATTTGCTTTGCAAATCATTCTGAATCTTTATTAGAAGTTGGTGATTACTCCAGTTGGAAGCTGACGTTGGCCAGTCTTCTGAGCAGTGACGTTGCCTGGGGAGAACTGGGTGTAAGGCAGACCGAAGTCAGTCGTCTTGCTGCTGTACATAGGTATGCGTCTCATACCTTGACCGAATTCAAAAGACTGATTAGCCTCAAGAGCAGCAATTGGGTTGTTTCTGGTGTTCGACAAACCAAAATCTTGAATGCTCGAACCAGTAGGGATAATCGCCCCACCAGCCTGGAATCGCTGACCGCCACCCAGGTCGATAGAACCGGACCGCAGACCGTTACCAGTAGGCACACCTGTCACAGCACCCCAACCGGCCCATGGTCCCATACGAGTGACGTTGTCTTGTGACCCATCTCCACCAAAGCCACCGATCATCGAGTTACGTCCTCTGTAACCCCATTGAGCTGTCTCTTGCCCACCACGGCGTTGAGTTGGAATAGTGGTGTTAAATCCACCAGTACCGGCAAATCCTCCACTAGGAATGATGTTGACTTCTTGCGAAGCATTGATTGATCCCATAGGTGCAGTTAGTGAACCAGGGTCAGTTCCGGGAGTGGATGGAGAGGCTGGCACAATGCCAGTCAAGGATGGTCCAAGGACCCCAGGAGGAGAGACGATGGCTGGACTAATTCCCAGCGGGATACCAGAGAAGCTGTTGTCTATTTGGTTAGCAGGAATAGCAGGAACCCAGGGCATAAGCTCTGGAGACGAGAGCATACCTGGATTGACGCCAACTGGAACAGGGCCATCACCAATTGCAGGTGGAGCGCCTTCGATTGGAGCCTGGAAAGGAAGACCAGTAGGCTGACCAATCACTAATGGTGTGCGCAATGTGGTCACAGGGCTGAATGGTGCAGGAGTGCCTTGAGGCGGGCTACCAGGATAAGGTCCTGGGCTAGCGGCATAGGAGGCGAGTGATGCGGTTGCACTCAATGTGATGGCAGAGATCACAGCTGGGATGAACTTACGATTAAACATTGTCTGGCCTCCTGAAGCCTTTTAGAAATAGTTTGTTGGACTGAATAGCTGTTTTGCGCGGGAGCATTAATAGGGACTGATAGTCATTTGGGAGCGTTGATTGTCTCGGAAAAGTGTTCGGTTACCGTGCAGGTCTTGGGTGGTCTGACCTCGGTATTCTCCCCGTTGCCTTGGTCCGTCTTGCGAGAATTGCGGACACATCTTGAGGTCGGGCTTTTGAGAGAGCTTCTGGCCAAAATCATTGAGGGCTGAACTACTGGGCCGGACACAGTTTGGGTTACCAAAGTCGAATGACCGTTGACCTCCCCATCTCTGCGTTGGAGCACTTCCAACCATTCCACCTTGAGGACAAATGTCTACAACTGACACTGGAGCTTGTAGACCGTAGCCACCACTAGAACCATTAATGGAGCTGGAGTCATAGCCCGGTGTTGAGGGCGGTGGAGTGAGGTAAGGCATAACCCATGCATTTACCTCGGATTTGTCGCCAGCCATAGTCAATGGAACAAAGGCGGCAGTTGGTGGGCTGAAGGGAGCGCCGCAATCACCAGGGGTAACTGCTGGAGGGTAGAAACCATCACCGATAGGTGGTGGGGCTCCCTCTTGAGCGGGCACCCAGGCTGGGCTGTTCGGAGTACCGTATGTGAGCGGGCTTCTCAGTGTTTGGATCATGTCAGATTCACCGTAGGCGAATACTGCACCGGTAGACCCGGTAGCTGAGAATAGTGGGCAAGAGAAAAGTGCGCCAGCCAAAAGAGCGGTTGAAATTGCTTTTGCTATTTTCGGTGCCGATTGGTTGTTCACGAACTTATCTCCGGGGCCTTTAGATTGGCATAGCACTACCTTATAGATTCGGCAGGCGCTTGTCTTGCGCGTAATTACGTACTACCCCCCGGTTTCTCCCATGATTTCGCCCTCTTTTTAGAGCAGAAATCCCCGAAACCCAAGCCTGTTAACGAATACACCGTAAAAAAAATATTTTTGAATGAATATCTGGGCCCGGCCTCCTACCTATATAAATAGTCGGTCCGAATTCCCAAAATCGCGTCCGATAAAACGCCTTCATCCTTATATACGCAATTTCGCCAGAAATTAATCAAAGCGATCAGCTGGAATTAATCAAACCCCACCAGCAAATTGCCTGCTCAAACCCGGCAAACACCACCTCGTTTAACTTATGTCACCACTGACAGTATCAGCCGAACGCACCACCAATACACCATTAGCGGTGCTTTCAAGAGGTAAGTGGTGCCTGCACCATTGGCAATGGCAAATTTACTTTTACAAAATCACGGTTTATCGGTATAGTAGGTTTCAAGAAAGGGGTATAAGTGTGAGCATTCATAAAAAAAATACTGCCGATAATTTAGATTTCTCGCCGAATCAAGGTGAACATGAGGATGCTGTTGCCGTTGACGGCTTAGAACACATCTTTAAATGGGCATCAGAGACGGTGTCAGATCCACAAGATGAAAGAGTGCGCCAAGCAAGAGACAGGCGCGTTCGTCATCAGGTTCTTGACGTTGTTCAAAAATACAGAGAACAGCGCGTTGTTGCCAAGAGCCAGGACGAAGTTGCCTATTTGCAAAGAAGAGTTATCGCTCTGCTTTCAAAGATGCAAGAACTGACTGAAGAGAACGCAGCGGTAAAACAAGTTATGGTTAGCCAGTTCTGGGCTATCCAAAGAATTCCCGTTCTAGAAGAACAAGTGCGCGTGCTTAAGGTAGTTGAATATGAAAAAGAAGCTGCTGTTAAAGAACGCCGCTATTTAATGGACGCTCTGGCTAAAATCAAAGTAGAACGCGATTACTTAGAAGACATTCTCGTTACTTGTGAAGATGAGAACACTCGTTTGTCGAGCATCCTCAACAATACAAGAGCAGAACTGGCTGAAGTAAAAGCGCGCAAATGGTGGCATAGTTTCGTTCCTAAAAGCTTCCTCAAAAAAGGCTAAGAACCCTACTTAGAAACATTCTAGATAAAGGGAGAAATTGCTAGTCAATTTCTCCTTTTTAGTCTTTAAGATTGACCACTAAGAATAACCGCTGAGAACAGCCATTGAGTTTAACCAATGCGATTTACAGCCCAAAATTACCCTTCAACCACTTCTCGCCCAGCAGCCTTGCGGATCTTGCCTTCAAAGCCTCGTTCGGTCGGTTGATAGTATTTACGCCCGGCTAACTCATTGGGCAGGCACTGCATGGTATCGGCCTTACCACCAGCAAAATCATGAGCGTACTGGTAGCCCTTAGAGTAGCCAATTTCTTTCATCAACTTAGTCGGAGCATTGCGCAGGTGCAAAGGCACGGGATGCTGCACCGTATTTAGTGCATCTTGAGCCGCTTCGTTATAGGCTTTATATAAGGCATTTGACTTAGGCGCCAGGGCCATATAGGCAACACATTGAGCCAGGGCTAATTTACCTTCTGGCACTCCAATAAATTCCACCGCTTGCATGGCTGCCACGGCTTGAGTCAGAGCTTGCGGTGCAGCTAATCCAATGTCTTCTGAAGCAAAGCGCACCAGGCGCCGCGCTACATACATCGGTTCTTCACCAGCTTCCATCATGCGCGCTAACCAGTAAATACTGGCATTTACGTCAGAATTGCGAATCGACTTGTGTAGAGCCGAGATCAAATTGAAATGGTTCTCTCCATCTTTGTCATACTTGAGCACGGCCTGCTGCACGGCAGAGCGAATTTCTTTCTCGCTTATCTCTTTCTGTCCGCGCCGATGAGCGAGGTTAGCAGCCATCTCAAGAGAATTAAGAGCAGTGCGAGCATCACCCGATGAATAGGCAGCAATCAGCTTGAGTGTATCGTCTGATGCCGATAAAGCAAGTTCGCCTAAACCTCTCTCATTGTCGACCAATGCAGTCTGCATGATCTTCAAAAGTGCTGGTAAATCGAGCTCATCCATAACAAAGACTTTCAGCCTTGAGAGCAAAGCTGAATTGATTTCAAAAGATGGATTTTCAGTGGTGGCACCAACTAAGCAAATGACACCAGTTTCGACATAGGGTAAAAAAGCATCTTGCTGGGCTTTGTTAAAGCGGTGAATTTCATCTACAAACATAATTGTGCGACGACCTTCAAGGTTCATGAAAGCCTCAGCCTCGGCCATCACCCCCTTAATTTCTTTCATGCCAGAGGCGACAGCTGAAAAAGCAATCCACTTACTATCAGTCTCGCGGGCAATGATACGAGCCAGGGTAGTTTTGCCAACGCCGGGCGGCCCCCAGAGAATGAAAGAACTCAAAGTATTGCCAGAGAGCATTGTGCGCAGCACACCGCCTTCTGCCAAAAGTTTTTCTTGACCGTAATATTCGTCTAATTCCCTGGGGCGCATGCGCTCGGCCAGGGGCGGTCGGTTCTTTTGAGCTTGCATTCTATTGCTGCTTAATTGCCCATAAACATAAAGAACGTAGAGGGCACAAGAGTTCCAAGGAACAAAAGGATCATTGTCCACACAACTATATGCTTAAAATTCTTACGCAAAAAATGCTTGGCGTGAAAATTCTTGAATGAAAGGCCCATGGCTATCTCTATGGTTTGGAATGACAAGATATTACCATCATCTGGCCAAAAGAATAAAAGCGCCCACGGGAGGTTGTCCGTAAGCGCCCCTATCCTGATGTGCGACCGAGTAAAACTATCTAAATCTAAATCTAAACTCGAAAGTAACCATACCAAGCCAGCGCCAGCCAGCATCCCTAAACGCTTATCCCTGCCTAATTTGTCCTACCTAAAACCATCATTCCACAAGTCAAGAGATTCGAACAGTACTATCAGATGAAATTCTTGTTTTTTCCTTCCTAATATTGCCCAAAGCCCTGTAAGCTTCATAATTAGACTGATCAAATGCAGGGATGAGTGGGAGGTTTTTGATGAGACAGATGGGCATACGCCTTGGGCAGGTAGCAAGTAGTGCTGCCGCAGCTGTCGCCATTACATCTCTTGGCACCCAGTCAGCCCTTGGTAAACTTCCATCAACCTTTTCTGACCCTTCCGCCGAAGAAGGCGCAAAGAGTGCCGGTCTACCCAGCACTAATCTTTTTACTGTGCGCACAACTACCGCTGAAAAGATGCAGGCCATGAGCAATGTCAGCCTGCTCAATGAGCGAATCAGCCAGATACAAGAGCACTCTAACGGCCTTCCTAATATCGATCAAAGTAAACTTTCACCGCAAAAACGCGAAATGTTTGAACGCGCTATGGCCGCCAGCCAAAGTCGCAAATTAGCAGCTCTTTTGAACCAAAGAGGAACTTGCCTGGCCCTGATTGGCGAGCGCAGCAAAGCCATCAGCGACTTAGACGAAGCGGTTATTTCAGACAAGAGTTACGCACCAGCCTTCAATAACCGAGCCTGGATGATGGCACAGGCCGGTAACCTTGATGCCGCCATGGTGGATGTTAACAAGGCCATAGAACTGTCGCCCGAAATGGCCGAAGCCTACGACACAAGAGGCACCATTTTTATGGCCCTGAAGCAGTACGAGCCGGCCATGAAAGACTTCAATAGTTCAATTGAAAACCGCGAAGACTACGCCGAAGCTTACTACCACCGGGCCCTCTTGCATAAGCTCAATGGCAACACCAGTCAATCGACCGCAGACGAAAAGCGCGCTATCGAGCTTGGTTATCCGGTGCAAGGACAATAGGAATTATAGGATTCGTAGTTTTCGATAAATAGGTGTATATGCTCCTATTTATCGAAAACAGAGAGCAGCAGTTGCATGATAAATTCGACGGAACCCTGGCTACTGACGCAAGAAGGCGATGAGTCCATCCCAGCGTTGGCACGGAAAATCTACGCGCTTGTTTGTCGCAAAGACTTTACCCAACCAGGCTTTGCCCTAGTTCACCAAACTGGAGTCAAGTCATCAATTGACCAAAGGCAATCAATCAGCGCACTGAAACAAGCTCTTTCAGAGCTGTATTTTGAAGATGCAGCAAGTAACTCAGCAGAAAAACTTGACTGGTTCAACCTCAATCGATTTGATCAGCAAAACAGCACCAAGCCACATAGAGACGGCGCGCCAGAAGAATCGTTGCTTATACTTGGATACGAGCCGACCACTGTAAGAAGCGAACTTTCTATGGCTGACTATTCAAAGCTTGCAAACGATATGGGCCTGAGTCCAAATCAGTTTCTTGAGACTCACAACCCTATGTTTGACCAAAGTGATGAACTTCTAACGCCAGTCACCACACAGCTGACAGCATTTAATCCCAAATACTTTCAACTAGTTATTGTGAACAATAGCTCGGCACCGCTGGAAGCCGCAAAGTCACGCTGGCAAGGTGTGCTTCATTGCGCCAAAGTACAAAAGCTGGAAGGGGCACAGCGAGTGATAAATTCGACAGTTGTTTGCCCAGTGAAATATCTGGACTCTGATGATCCACTCAGTAAAAACCAAGCGAAAGAGAGAGAGCGATGGTTTTTAACCAGCCTAGATTTAGAGGAAAGCACTTACAAGTAAAAGCACTTTCTACCAAGTTCCGAGCAATTTTCATTTTCAAAATTAGCACTTGCTCGTGAGGTGGTATTTCTGGACTTCCTGCCAATTGGCTTCCGTTTAACTAGCTTCCTGCTACAGTCTGCCTAGCTTGGTACAGACCGAAACTAGCCAAATACTCGGCAAACCAATCAGGGAAAGGAAACAGAACGAAAAATCTAGATTCGCCATTCTCTAATGATCTGGCGACAGAGCCCAAGAGGTTCAACGGCAAAAGCCACCAGCCTTTCGAAGCGGATTGCCTGCGGCAGCCGAGTTTTTATCAAGTCGTTCATGAGCCCAATCTTCTCGACTGAGCCGTTGCCGTCTTTTAGATGAGCCAAAGTGATGTGGGGCAAATATTGCTCGTAACTAAAGGGATAGCCAGTGGCACTTATGCTCTGCTTCTGCCCCTCGCTTATATCGCTAAAGCTCTGAGGATCGGCCGAGGAGCGCAGAGCTTCTGGCAACCAAAGATTTGCCACATCAGTATGCAATTGCCTAAGCTCAGGGCTGAGCACGAAGTTTAGAAAGACAATCTTGGTGGCCCAAACGCTGATATCGACTACCTTCATAGGTTGGCGAAGAAATTGACCTCTAGCGGTGGACTCTAGCGTCTGAAAATCTAACTCTTGCAGCAAATCAATAGCAGTCTGCTGTTGGTCAAAACTAGCTTGCATTAAACTCAAATGAGCAATAGAGTTCGAGGAGTTCAAGGCGAAAGCAAATTCAACTCCGCCACTTTCGCACTCTAAGAGCAGAGAAGAAATGGTCTGACAATCTCTCTCACTGGGAACTAGGGCTAGGCCAACACCTGCTGACAAGACAATCTCTCCAAAAGACGAACTAGACGAAGCAGCAATAATTGCGATGACAAAAAACTGCACCTCACCATAACATAAATGCCCACCCAAGAATTAATACAAGACAGACATGAGCAGCACTAACGATCGAAAACAAGACGATATAGCTTGTACAAACGCCGACATAGCAAAAGAATTTGCCCGTCTGCAACAAATAATCGTCAGTGCCTGCCGCCAAGAGTTTCCCAAACAAACAGCAGGGCACAGTGATTTTGATGCGAGTACTTTGCAGCAAAAGCTCAAACTTCATACGAATAATTACTCTGAGCTTGTCACAGCTGTCGATATAAATCTCAGCAGAATCATACTGGCAGCCGCGAGAGAGGCTCTACAGCAATCATACTCAGAAGAAGAATTGCCAACTGAGCCAAGTACAGCAGACCTACTCTGGCAGATTGATCCCTTAGATGGAACTGATGAGTTTGCTCAAGGTCTGACACATTTCTGCGGCGTATCAGCCGCTCTGCTCAGAAGAAAAGAGAACGGTAGCTATCAAGCCATAGCCGGAATTATCTACATTCCAGCCCAAGAGCTGCTTCTCTGCGCCGACCTACTAAATTCAACTTTAGTAATTCAAGAAAATGGAATCAATATAACGACCAGAGTAGAAGAAACATATAAAGCAACCGAAACGCAAATCGCAAACAAAAAGAATCGAGCGAACGAAACGGGCACGGCCGCAAACGAAGGAGAGCAATCAATCTTGCGCGGCTACCAAAGAGCCATCGATAGCAACCAAGAAGTTGAGAGCTACTATCAAACGCTTGCCCAGAAGCTGAATCTAAAAGCCGAGACGATTCACTGTGGCGGGGCAGCCCACGGTTTTGCCGCACTGGTATTAGGCAAAATCAATGTATTGTGTTTTAACTATGACTATTCAAAAGAATGGGACGTAGCAGCAGCACAACCAATTATTGAAGCCTTGGGCGGATTCGTCTGCGACCTGACAGGCCAAGAAATTAGCTATAGCAAAAGCTATAATAAAAGCAAAAAAGCCCAAGACCACTTCAATCGTCAGGGCTTTATCGCCTCAATAGTTTTTTCGAAAGAACAGATTCTGCCTGAAGATATTGATGCACTGCTTCTGCGTCGCCTAGACTAGACATTTCTAGTTACTTGTCCTTATTCATCCCCTGGCTCTGGCAAACGCTCTTCATCAGGTTCAACGTCTTCAGCATAGAACTCTTCTTCATCTTCTTGATCAAGAATCGATACTTCTTTGATTTCGCCATCTTCATATTGGCCAGCATCTTCAGCCACCGTTGCTAGCGCCTTTCCACTTACATTAGCGGCAGCATCAGAGGCATCTGCATCAGCTTCTGAATGATCGGCTGGCTCCATCCCAGTCAAAATTGGCTTAGCCTTAGGCTTGTTCTTCAAGTCTTGCATGAATGTAAACAGCTCCAAAGCTAGCTTTTTAGGAATACCTTCACAGGCCTCTATCTCTTCTAAAGTGGCTGACTTTATTTGTTCAAACGAACCAAAGTGATCTATTAGCTTCTTGCGACGCTTGGCACCAAGCCCCTTCAAGACATCTAGTTGAGAGGCAATGACACGCTTAGCTCGCAGCTTGCGGTGGAAGGTGACTGCAAATCGGTGCGCTTCATCCCGCACGGCTTGCAACAAGTGCAGGGCCTCAGAACGCCTTGGTATGTACACTGGCATCGAGCGATTGGGGAAGTACACTTCCTCTTGCTTCTTTGCTAAACCAACAATAGAAAATTCGTGATCGCCTATTTTAAGACCACCTAATTCAAGGGCAGTAAGCGCTTCCATCGCAGCACCTAATTGCCCCTTGCCACCATCAATAATAATCAAATCAGGAAAAGGCTTTTGCTCGCGAATTAGTCTGGCATAACGCCTGCCCACAGCTTCTTTCATCGAAGCGAAGTCATTGGGTTCGCCTTCTACACTCTGTATTTTGAACATACGATATTCAGTCTTTTTCGGCTTAGCGGCTTCAAAAGAAACCATACTGGCGACGTTATCGGTACCCGAAATATTTGATATATCAAAGCACTCAATGCGGTTGGGCAGCCGGTCTATACCCAGGCCTTCTTTTAGCGCAGTAAGGGTGCGCTCAACCTTGGCGTCAAGTTGAGTGACACGGTTAACCTCCTGGCCAAGAGCATGTTCAGCGTTCTTAATGGCCATATCAACCAGATCGTTTTTGCCACCGCGCTGGGGCACCAAAAGCTTTACAGCAAGCTCGGCCTTGCCACTAACAAATTCACGCAGCACATCCATGTCGCTCAGTTCGTGCTGCAACAAAATTGTTTGCGGAATGGCAACGTCTTCGCAAGCTGTGTAGTACTGGTCAACAAAGGCCTGATAGGCTTCATCCCAAGATGTCTTCTCAAGTAGGGGAATAGCAAATGTCTCAGAAGCAATTAGTTTGCCTTCGCGCACTTTCATCAAACAAACAGACATCATCTTTTCGGTATGGGCTTCAGCAACAATATCGTGGCTAACTTTATTGCTCTGGAAAAATACCTGTTGCTTTTCAATGACTGAGCGCAATGCCACCAGGCGGTCACGAATTTTACCGGCCTGCTCAAACTCTAGGTTGTCTGAAGCCTTCTCCATATCGGCCTTAAGCTGGTCTATAACTTCGGTTTGGCGACCGGCCAAAAACATCTCTACTTGTTTGACCATGCGATCATAGGGCTCGGGCTCAACCTTCTTTTGGCATGGTGCTAGGCACAGACCAATATGAAAGTTCATGCATGGTCTATCTTTGAAGAGTGGTGTTTTACGCTGGCGCATAGGAAAAACGCGCCTTAAAATGCGCATGGTTTCCCACATTTGACCAGCTTCAACATAAGGGCCGAATACTTTAGCTCGAGGGTTGTCTTTCTTGAATCGCACCGGGTCGCGAATCATCACTAAACGAGGGAAGGCCACATCATAGGTAATGGCCAGCCAAGGATAGCGTCTATCATCTTTAAGCGAAACGTTATAGCGTGGCAGTTTCTGCCTAATCAGGTTGGCTTCAAGTAAGAGCGCTTCTTTCTCAGAGTTCGTGAGAATAGTTTCAATGGTAGCGACCTTAGGTATCATCACCGCTAGTTTCGGCCGCTCTCGCCAAGAAATATCTGCCCAGTAAGAACGCACCCGCGAGCGCAGACTAAGGGCCTTGCCGATATAAAGAATGTCGCCAAGCTCGTCTTTGAATATATAGCAACCGGGGCTATCAGGCAGCCCCGCGAGCTGCTTAACCAGGTGCTCAGAGGGAGAGTATGCTTTCATCTTCTAATTTTTGACTGATTTCTTGTGATTTTGCCGAAGTTTTTTCGAAAGAATTTTCAGACTGTTTATCAAAATTCTTCTTAGAATGGCTTGAGCCCGCTCCCAAATTAGGTATGGCCTTTTGCAGGGCCTCAGAAATATTTTCGACGCCTATTACTTCCATGCCTTTAGGTATATTGCTCAAAGGAAGAGAAGCTTGAGGCACCAGAGCTTTCTTAAAACCAAGGCGCGAAGCTTCTTTCAGCCTTTGACCAAGATTCAAAACTGGTCTAATTTCTCCAGTGAGGCCAACTTCTCCAACGGCCACCAGGCCTGGATCAATAGAGCGATCTAAAAAGGAAGTAGCGACAGCCAGTGCAATTCCAAGGTCGCCAGCCGGATCACTAAAATCAAGGCCACCAACAATATTGACGTAGACATCAAGGCGGGCAAGGTGAAGTCCGGCGCGTTTTTCAAGGACAGCAACGAGTTGCAACAAGCGGTTATAGTCCCAACCGTTCACTACTCGCCTTGGCGAGGGATTCGGTGTAGAGACAGTCAGAGCTTGCACTTCAAGCAAGAGGCTGCGACTGCCTTCGCCTCCGGCAATAACAGCTGTTCCCGAAGGAGCTTGCTTCTGTCCGACCTTAGAGAGTCGATCTCCTAAAAACAGAGCGCTGGGATTATCAACTTCAGACAAGCCCTCTTCTGACATTGAAAATATTGCAAGCTCTGCTGTTGAGCCAAATCTATTTTTTACAGCCCGCAAAATTCTTAGCTGCCGGGTGCGATCGCCTTCAAACTGAAGAACCACATCAACCATGTGCTCTAGAACACGGGGACCAGCAATGGTGCCTTCTTTGGTGACGTGACCAACTAAAATAGTAGCGATATTTTTGCGCTTAGCAGCATGAATAAGAAGCTGAGTTCCTTCTCTCACCTGGCTGACAGAGCCAGCAGCACTGGCAATTTCTGGATGATATACCGATTGAATACTATCCACCACACATACGGCAGAATCGCTAGCCAGCATCATTTCAGCGGCATTGACGACGTTCTGCTCAGCGGCCACCAAGACATTGTCTGAAGTCACTCCCAAACGCCCCGCCCGCAGGCTTACTTGTGCCGCAGACTCTTCACCCGTGATGTAAAGAATCTGATGGTTGCGGGAGAGATTTTTTGCTACCTGCATAAGCAAAGTCGATTTGCCCACACCGGGATCTCCAGCAATAAGAATGACCGAACCAGGCATAAGACCGCCCCCTAGAACTTCATCTAGGCCTGCCATACCGGTCTCAAGCCGACCAGATTCATCGGTATCAATTTGGGAGAGTGGCAAGGCTTTGTTGGCCTGACCAGAGGAATTGCCAGTAGCGCCATTTGAGCTGACAGCAGCAGTAACAGCCGAAAGTCTTGCAGCAAAACCTTTTTTAGCGCTCTCGTCTTCTGGCGCCAGCTCTTCTACAAACGAATTCCAATTGCCACATTCAGTACAGCGCCCCATCGAGCGCGAACTCTGAAAGCCGCATTGCTGGCAAACCCAGCGCGATTTTCCCTTTGCCATGCCAAACTAATCCCTCATTCTAAGCCAACATTTTAACGCTATTCAATGGCGTCTACTCTATACTGGCTCTGTTCGCCAAGACCTTAAAAGTTAGTGGAGGAATAAAGCATGTCAAGCGCAATTATCGCAAACCTAAGCACAGCACTTCTTCTTGTTGTCGCTCAGGCTGCCGCGTTGACAAGCGCTGGAGACCTCTCGCCCAAAATGGTTCCACTACAGAAATATGGTGGCGACCCCCATGGTCCAGATCCACACGGCGATGACCCAAGAGACGAACAACACGACCCCAACCTGCCGGCCAACCAAGATCGCAACCAAGGCAAGGCGCCCAGAGACGTATACGGCGGGCAGTATCCTAACGGCCAGGCACCCTATTAGTTAATAACATGGTATTTCAATCACCCGGCCCCATACTCTGCCAGCTAGGCCCGCTCACAGTGCGCTGGTATGGGGTGATGATAGCTGCGGGTTTTATGCTTGCTGTTTTTGCTGCAGTAAAAATGTGCAAGGCGCGTGGCCTTGATGGCGACAAACTCATCAATCTTTCTCTAATCTGCTTTATTTCTGGCGTCTTAGGAGCCCGGCTTTACTATGCTGCTCTTAATCCCAGTTACTTTCTCATTCATCCAGGTGAGATTCTGGCAACATGGAAAGGTGGCTTGTCTATTCATGGTGGCCTTATTGGTGGCATTATTGCCGCTTACATCTTTCTGAAAAGAGAGAAACTTCCTCTTCTAGCTTACGCAGACACACTCTTCGCCTCTATCCCGCTAGCACAGGCGGTGGGACGCTGGGGCAATTTTTTCAATTCTGAAGCCTTTGGCCATCCAGTAGACGACAATTTTTTCCTTAAACTATTTATTCCGGTTGACTCAAGACCAATGGAGTATCGCACTTTCAATTATTTCCATCCGACATTTCTCTACGAAAGTATCTGGAACCTTGGCCTCTTTTTCTTTCTTTATTTCGGCGTCGCTCCCAAAGCTAATAAATATCCTGGAATGACAAGCTGTGCCTACCTTGCCGGTTATTCACTTGGGCGCGTACTGATCGAACCACTGCGGGTTGACAGCATTGCTAACTACATGAATATACCTATTCCTCTTTTAGTCAGCGCAGGTACAATGGGGATAGCCTTGTGCGTGATGCTTAGGATCTACCTGAAAAATGTCGGTAACAAAAGCTGATTACTTTTCACCCCTAGCAAAATTTTTGCTAACCCTCTCGGCGTGCTATACATCCCTAAGTTTCTCAGTCGTTAACGCTCCGCCAGCCCGAGCCGAAAAGGCCCTTAGGCTAACCCAGACGCACAATCTTATGGGCAATAGTGTGATGACATTCAATAGCAGAGGCATGCGGCTAGAAAATACCAGCGGCCTCAAATATATCGTTGTGGCCAAAGCACCAGATTGGCGTGTTACGGTTTTTCGCAACGACGATAAAAGCTACTGCAGCAAAAGCCTAAGTGACTTTGAGCAAGCGGGACTTTTGTCTGGTTTCGTGCTGACAATTAGAGATCGCACTATAGTAGACAAACGTGATGAGAAGTTTAGAACCACCACATTTGACTTTTGCGGACAGAAAATAGTGCGCCTGACCAGCAAAGAGAAAACGCTCAAATTTATGCCACTGAAGGAAAATGTGCCTGAATTAGAGCGACTAGACTATGCCATTTTCAAGCAGCCTACCAACGGTGGCATCACCATAGGCTATCAGACTACTCACGGCACACACCCGAACATCTCTAGCGTCAGCGATGCCTGGCGAAGAATTACTCACATGGACACATCCAAGATTGAAGAGGTAGACGTTTCACCAAATATATTCAAAGCTCCAACTGGCTATAAACTGGTCAAGTCTCTCAGTGAAGTTGTAAGCCCGGCCAACACAAGAGCAGCAGACGCGGACTATCAAGAGTTGTTCAATAGCCCCGGAGACGGCACAAGCGTTAAGGGCAAACAACCTGAACTTAAGTCAAGGTCACGATAGATGCTTATGATTTATCTTCAAAAAAATCTACTCTCTTTCCAGCGATTTGATCACTGTATGCTTTCAATATGGCTATTTTCTATCGGCCTCTTTAGTATAGGAGCGGCAAATCAAGCTCTTTGCGCTCAGCCGAAGGCTGCAGGAAAAACAATTCCGGCCATTCGCATCTATCAAACCCACTACTTTATGGGTAAAGGGCAACTCACCGTTACCCCAAATGCAGTGCGCTTAGACAATACAGCGCAGCTACGTTTTACTTTACTGGCCAAAGCACCGGACTGGAAAATAACCATCTATCGCACCGATGACAAAACATATTTCACAGAAGAGTTGAAAGTATTTGAAGACACCGGGCTGCTTTCAGACCTACTGATAGGTAGAAAAGAACGGGTGTTACTAGGACCACCGATTAGGTCGTCAAAAATGATGCTTGACGGCTTTAGAATTGAGCGGCTAACTACACCGCGGACAACTATTAAGATTCTAAAAGTTGATGGTATCGCCTCTCCAATGACCGAAAGAATCATATACGCTGCGTACAAGCTTCCTACCAACGGGGGCATTCCCTTAGCATTCGTTGGCACCTCAGGTCAGAACGATTTCGTTAGCGGCATGGCAAGAAAAGGCGCCAGGGATGTAAACCTTGAGACAAGCAAAATCGAAAGAATTTCTGTGTCACCTAGTTTCTTTACCCTGCCACCAGGACTAAAAATGGCCGCTTCAATTAGAGATGTTGTATCAGGCAGCACCAACCGCAGGCAAAGCGAAGCCATAGACGAAATATTCTCGAAGTAACCTTTTTAAGTGCCTAGCCGAAAATACCAGCTTCTAACTTGACCGACCTAATATCAAGACAATTAGACATTGGCGCACCAAGGGCGGAGAGCACTTCTTCTCCGCCTTCGATAAGGCCCGTTCCCATAAAGTGGCGACGCATGGTGCCATCAACTTGTGAGAGCACTAGCTCACGGCGTATGCCATTATTCATGGTGCTAAATTTAACGCAAGCTTCGTCGTTGAAGACGACTTCTTCATAGTCTTCAAAATCTTCAAACTGGCCCGTGGCTACAATTTCATCAGGCGGATAGAAGAGATACTGAGGAACAATAACCAGACTCTGAATCACGCCCTCAATGTCGGCCAAGGCATCAAACACCATGACGTAATCGCGGGTCTTAGTTTTTGTCTCGGCACCCGGGCTATCTAAGCGCATTGTCACGGATGATCCTGAAGAGCTGGCTAGCAGTTCGCCGCTCATCAATTCGGCTGCGGGGTCATCTTTGACTTGCCGCCAAGTTAATTTGAACTGTTTGGTGCGCTCAAACTCGGTTTGATACTCAAGGCAAAGTGGCCCTGAAGAATTATAGAAAGAACCTTGATCACTGTAGGTGCGACATTGATTGTAAGTCTTCAACATCCTTTTTATGGGGTCAGCTAGTTGCACAAGATTCTCTTTTATTTACGAGCAGGGGCCAGCAACTTCAAGCGCTCTTTGACCGCAGCCATGTTGCCATTGTTGGCTGGGGCAGTGCGCACGAAGCGCTGGTACTCTTCAATGGCCTTAGCAGGAAGCTTCAAGGCTTCATACACAGTACCCAGGTAGTAGTAGGTATCAACCAGAGTTTTATCAAGAGCCAGAGCCCTTGTGTATTCGCTCAGAGCTTTCTGGTTGTTGCCTTGAGCCTGATAAGCAGTACCAAGATAACTATGGGTGGTGCCATCATCAGAAATCTTCAGCGCAGCTTCGTAATCAGCAATGGCGCCTGCTAGATCAAACTTACCAGCGGCGTCAGGCTTGGTCTGCTTCTCGATAGCAGAATTGACCAGAGGAGAAGCCTTGCTCTGCTTCATCTGGACAACTAGCTGTTTGTAAGCCGGTTCAGCAGGGTTGATTTGACTGGCCTTCTGGTAGGCAGTCAAAGCATTATCGAAGTCTTCTTTAGCCTGGTAGCAGGTACCCATGCTGTAGTAGTAGCCAGCTTCGTTCGGAGTAGCAGCAATAGCTTCTTTGTATTTAGCTAAGGCTTCATCGTACTTCTGCGCCTTCTGTAGCTCAACAGCTTCGTTGTAGGCGCCAGAGGCAGCAGTAGAAGCCTTCACCTGAGCTTGAGTCGAGAGTTTCTGAGCTGAAGCTGGGTTAGCTTTTAGTCTGGCCAATCGAGCCTTAGCATCTCCGGCATAAGTACCAGTAGGTTTGGCAGCTACATACTTGCCATAATCAGAAAGGGCAATTGGCACCTGGCCATTGTTTTCATCAATCAAACCAATGAAGTACCAGTTGTCTGATTCGCCTTTGGGATCTTGATCAATTGCTTTTTGATAATTAGCTTTGGCCTTGTTGAAGTCATCAATTGCCTGATAGGCCCCAGCCAAGTTAGTGTATCCATGAGCGTTCTGTGGATATAGAGCCAGACCTTTTTCATATAGAGGAATGGCACCAGCAGGGTCGCCGCCACTATGCTTAGCTACAGCTTGGTCCATTATTGGAGTAGCTTGAGCCAATTGAGCTGAGGCTAGGGCTTGCTTAAACTGGTCAACTTGATTGGCTGGAGCTTTAGCGATGGCTTCTTTGTACTTTGTGATGGCATTGTCAAAGTCGCCTTTGGCCTGGTAGCAAGTGGCGAGGGCATAGACATAGGCAGGCTCTTTCGGCTGCATTGAAATTGCTTGCTGATAGAGAGTAATAGCACCATCGTAATCGGTGGCTTCTTGCATCTTCACGGCTTTGGTGTAAGCATCACTAGCAGCCTGGGCGTTCTTCACATCGGCAGTAGTAGCAAGCTTCTGCACAGCACCAGGGTTAGTTTGCAATGTAGCCATGCGTGATTTAGCGGTGGCAACATACTGGCCGCTTGGTGCCTTCTGGCAATACTGCGAGTAGTGGCCAACCGCTGCTGATGCCTGGTTATTGTTCTCTTCTATTTGAGCCATGAAGAATAAGCAGTCAACACAACCTTTAGGGTCATACTGGAAGGCTTTTTGATAGGCACTATAAGCACCCTGGAAGTTATCTGAAGCTTGATAGGCAACGCCCAAGTTCATGTAGATTGAGCCGTTATCGGTATCAAGTTGCAAGGCCTGATTATAGAGATCAATCGCGCCAGCAATGTCACCGGCAGTCTGCTTATCATAAGCTTGCTTGACGAGTGGACCGGCCTTGAGCACGGTCGCGTCTTTGATGGCTTTCTTATAGTCTTCATTAGCAGGCATCATATTAGATGCTAGGCGATAAGAAGCAAGAGCTTGGTCAAGGTCGCCCTTCTGTTGATAGGCAGTACCGATAGCATATTTGAAATCGGCATTTTGCGGCTGAATCTCAATTGCTTTTGAGTACAGGGCAATGGCCTGATCGTATTGACCAGAGCGCTGCAGGTCAACCGCCTTGGCGTAAGAATCGGTCGCTTCTTTATCGCGAGCAAGATCAGACTCAGACTTGATCTTGATGCAATCGCTCGGATTTTTGCTCAACGCGGCAAATCTAGCGTTTGCTTGAGTTAAGTAGGGGCCGGCCTTCGCCTTGTTTGTATACTGCTGATATTCGCCTCGAGCCTGAGCACCATTGCCAGCATTCTCATCGATAGTAGCAATGAAGTACAAGCTATCTGGCTGACTGGCTGGGTCAACTTCGATGTTCTTAGTATAAGAGCGACGAGCACCAGCATAGTCTTGAGCGGCATACTGGGCCGATGCCAGGTTATACCAAAGGTTAGCGTTATTAGGCACTACATCAAGTGCTTGCTGATAGAGTGTAATTGCACTGGCGTAATCTTTTGCTTGGTGCTTAGCCACAGCGTTGTTGATGATTGGCTGTACTTTCAAGTCTTTGACCTTAACCAAAGAATCTTGATAGCTCTTGTTTTTAGGATCTAAGTTAATCGCCATATTGTATTCAACAATGGCATTGTCATAGTCTTTCTTGAGCTGATAAGCAGCTCCAATATTGAAGTGAACAGCTGGATCGTTAGCGTCGTTCTTGAGCAGCTCTTGATACTTCTGAATAGCACCATCATAGTTGCCAGCCTTAAAGAGAGCGTCAGCTGCTGCAGAAAGATCGCCTACGGCTTTGTCTTTTTGCTCAGAGGTAGCAGTCTTGATACCTTGAGCTGCCGCTTGGTTAGAGCCATCAAGCTGAAGAGCTTGTTGATAGCTGTTGATAGCATTGGGATAGTCGCCAGTAGCCTGGAAAGCCGTACCCATATTGGTGAGAATCTGCGAGCGCTGTTTTGGATCTTGACTTAGACCAAGTGCGCGCTTGTAAGAATCAAGAGCTGGCCCATACTGTTTGCGGCCTTGCAAATCAACACCCATATCGATGTATTTGCTAATTTGCTGCGAAGCGCGGGCAGCTGGCAAGGCAGCTAGGAGTTTTTCAGCAATAGCATTGCGACGACCAGGAGAAAGCGATATAGCGAGCTTATACTCGGATTCGGCTTGACCAAAGTCACCTTTGTACTGGAAGGCTTGACCTAAACCAATGTGGTTATTAGGCTCAGTAGGGCTGTCTTTGAGTGCTTCTTCCCAGCCAGCAACCAGAGCATCTTGCACATCTGGGTCATCTGACTTCATCGAAATAGCTTTGCTGTAGGCGCCAATTGCACTAGCAATATCTTTTTTAGCCTGGTAGGCCTGACCAAGCTTTACTTCAATTGAGGCGCTATCAGCGACACGACCGGCCGCTTGATATTGCTCGATAGCTTTATCATTTTCATCGCGAACACGAAATACATCGCCCAATTTTTCGTGAAGGGGAGCGTCGTCTTTAATCTTGAGCGCTTCGCCATACTCAACAATGGCACCGACAAAGTCCGCAGCCTTGCGACAGGCATCACCGATAGCAACGCGATCGGCAAATGAGCGAGGGTTCTTGCCCATTTTTTGAATAATGCCACTCAAGTTCTGCAAGGTTGTGGCATTGTTAGCATCGAGCAGCACAGCCTTGTGGAAGTACTTGATAGCCTCCATCGGATTATTCTGAAACACCAAGCCATAGTTGTTGTAAGCAATCGCTAGGTTTGCCCGGGCATTCTTGTAAGAGGGATCAAGCTTGATGGCCTGCTCTAGCTTTTCAATAGCAAGCTGATAGTTTTGGGCATTAATGGCTCTGACGGCGTCATTGTTGAGGCCAATTAAAACGTTCTGGTCTACGGCGTAGGCTGGTGCAATCTCAACCACGCTTGTTGTGGCAAGACCGATTGATAGAGCCAGTGCAAGAATTTCAGAGAATTTAGGAGACAATTTCGGGAATTCCTTTTATCAAAACCGAGACGAGTTATCAAAACCGGGACGAAGAGCAAGCCAAGTGCCCAGATAAGTACCTAAGATTATTACCTGGCAATAGTAAGTACTTAGGATTCTATTCTATTCGCTGCATGTTTTAGCTTTCTAGCCTCCTCTTAGATACAGTATTTTGCCTGATCTTTAAGTGCGCCGGTGCTGGGCTTGACTAAAGCTTGAGTGAAGCTCGAATAAAGCAACATCGGCAGTTAATAAGTGGACGACAGCCAGGCGAAAATGTTGCCAAGCGATTAAAGCGTTTCGAGGTTTACAAGACGAGCTTTAAAGTTGAGTTTCGCGACTGTGCCATAGCGAACGGATAGTGTTGCGGTAGGAATGGCGGTTGCCCGCCACCCCCCGCGCAGATCCCTGCGTGCGGCATTACCGCACAGGGCTCCTACCTTGGGTTCTGACACAAAAGCGTGTTAGTGGATGTGGATGGCA
>JBIPOV010000143.1:0-7034 GCA_044378815.1 Obscuribacteraceae bacterium (SeqCode)
ACCTTGACGAGTTCTCATTTCGAGCCAACCGAAGATTCGGACAAGCACGAATTTGGCAAAGCCTCATCCGTGCTTGTTCTTTTGCAAAAACTGTCACTTTAGCTGAACTAAGGTGATAGGCAGGTTTTCGCACCACTATTAGACCGGTCGACTAAAATCAGTCAGAAGAAACAATAAAGCGCATCTCAGCTTTTAGCCTTGATGCGCCATATTGCAAATAACCGGGGGGAGATTATTTAAAAAGTTTCGCGCACCATCACTGGTGCACGAAGATTTACCACGGACTGCAGTGTCCAGTTGTTCTTTGGAAGAACATAATTACTTTACTAAACAAGTGTGGCAGATTATGGGCAAAACCAAAAAGCTTGATCAGTTTCAGCAAATAGTCGGCGGGGTAAAACATAGTCATGTCGACTAGCACCTTCACATCACTATCAGCCTTACCGGCGCCGCCAGCATTGAATGCTATGAGCCCTCTTGAGACGGAGGCGAATCTAACTTCCGCTGGCTCAAAACCAATTGCCTGGGCGGCAATTAATGAAGCCATGCTAGTACTGGTTCTACTTTCAACCATCGCCTATTTAAGTGGCTGCAAAGCAACCGACTGGCTCGGTGCCGCAGCTGTTTTCATAACCTTCCTCCACGGGCAACTTTCCTTCGACATGCAAGAGTCGCAGGACAAAATGCCGGTGGCCACTGTGCAAAATTATCACTGGTCTAGCCGACTATTCGTCACTAAAGAAATTCTCTGGATTGCCACGTTCATGATGACCGGCTCTTGGCCCCTTTGTGCTGGGAGCCTCATTTTCGCCACCTATCCCCGCTGGAGAGCCTGGCTCCGCCAGAAATGAATGAACCCGCCTCATGACAAGTCGCATTTACCCAGCCGATCTGGATAACTCGACATAGCGCTAGATAGCGCACGCTATTTTTTCCAACATGAACTCAATCACAACTGCCTAAAGCCAATCAGGGAGAGGATTAATCACTCTTCAGCCGCGAGTGCTTGAAGCACAGACACGACGTCGAAGATACTGCGCGTATCTTTTACTCTTACTCTGACAAAAACTACAAATAAACTTTTAAATCACCTCCCCCAGCTACTCTTGCAATTTTTCTCGCTTCCTGATGCGTGAAAGTTACAAGCGTCTTTTCTCATGTCTGAAAAAAATCGAACAGAGGAACTCCCATGACTACAAACGTATCTACAGGCAGCAGCTACGAAAAATACGAAAAGACCCACAGTGACTACGACAAAACGCGCATGGCAGTGGGCAGCGAACAAATCATTCGCTTCTTGCGCGCCCAGTTTCCCGACAACTCCAGGCAACCGCGCATTCTCGACGCTGGCTGTGGCACTGGCGTGCATCTGCAGGCCCTGAAGCAAGCTGGTTTTGATTTGCTCACCGGCGTCGATGCCTCAAGAACTGGCCTGGACAAAACCCGCGAGAAGCTTGGCAATGACGCACAGTTGGTTTGCGCCGACATTCGCTCACTGCCATTTGCAGCAAACAGTTTCGACGTGGTCTTGTTTAGCTTTGTTTTGCAGCATCTGCCGCACCAAAGCGAAGACGAGCTACAGAGAGCTACCCAGGCTGTTCTTGATGGTGCAACGAGCGTGCTCGCCCCGGGCGGTCACATCATCATCGTCACCTGCAGCAGAGAACAGATGTCGCCTGATGCTGGTTGCATGTGGTATTACAAATATTTTGCCGAGGCGGCAAATAAGCTGGCGTCACGTTTCTTGCCGCAAGAGACCATGGTGCAACTGCTGCAAAGCACAGCCTCAGCGGTTTCATCTGTAAGGGTTGAGTCACTGGAGAAAACCTACTGGACCCCAGCCAGCCTCGATCCGCAAGGACCGCTGCAAGAAGACTGGCGCAGTGGTGACTCGCTCTTCGCCCTCTGCCAGAAAACTCCGGAGCTCTTCCAGGAGCAACTAGGCCACTTACAGGCGGAGATCGAAAGCGGAGCAGTGCTGACGCAAATCGCCACAGTAAAGGAGCGCACCGAACGAATCAAGCAAGGTGTGCTGCTGTTTGCCACAAAGGCTTGTGCTGCAAGTTCGTCAGCGGCGGCTTAGGCCTCAGAAAAAAGTGAGTTAAGTAAGGCATGCAGGCTACTATTCCAGCGAAAAGGGATAGTACCTGCATGCCTGCATTTCTGCCTTTCTCACGACTTCTTTTTTTGACTCAATTCTTGACATCCGCCATCAGCCAAACAATAGTACGACTAAGGCAAGCGCAACGTTACGTCGTATTGCACCGCATCTTCGCCGTGCACTTCCAATAACAAGCGACTACCGTCAATCTCGGCAGTGGCAAAAGCACGACTGGCAAGATCTGGCTCACCAACTTTTTCCACTAGCGACTGCACTGTTATGTAATGAATGCCATCAATGGTAGAAAGATTATTGCGATGCACATGACCATTGAATACGGCACAAACTTTGCCAGAAGCAGCAAGAATATCGCGCACCTGATGGCGCTCTTGCACGAAACAATAATCTGGATATTTTTCAAACCATACATTGCCGCGCAAGTCTTGATCATCTAGTGGATGGTGCAAGAAAACTAGTGTTGGCTTATCAGTAAATGCAAGATCATTCTGCAACCAGAGGCGCTGCTCAGCAGAAATCGTAATATCAGTATGCTCAACCGATGAAGAGAACAGCACCACGCAGTGCATTCCAGCCAAGTCTTGCGAGTAGTAAAGCCTTTCATTGTGGGAAAGTCGAGAGAGATCGCTATTACTTAAATGCACCTGGTCATGATTGCCGATCACATTCAACACTGGCATAGGCAGACCATCAAAGCAATTTAGGCCCAATTGATAGTTGTTTGAGTCATCTTGCCGCGAAGATGAATCTTCAATCAAATCACCCAGCTGCACCACGAAGCTTGGCTTATGCAGGGCGATCAGCTCATCTCGCAACTGCGACAAATAGGGCAAAGTATTGCGCGAGAGCTTGCGAATTTGCCCCTCGTAGAATTTTTCAGGACCAAGATGTGAGTCGGCTACAAGAGCAAATTTGATCATCAGTAAAGAAAAGCATATCAGGTCAGGAGCTTTGCAAATCTCACGGACAAATAATCGAAACATTATTCTCAGCAAAATCGGCACTATTGTGAGAGCCCATTGCCTCTGCCAAATTGACAAAAAAAGCAAATCTTACTATAAAGCTTAATAGCTAAAGAATCAAAAAAATTTGCAAAAAAAAGAGAGCCCGGGAACTAGTCAAAGTTCACCGGGCCATCACTAGACAGTCGCCGAGGCCAAAGGCATGCCTGGCAAATAGATGTTTTCCTCAGCCTTGCGGGTAGTATTTCTCCGGCTTGTAGATGGTCAGGGCCCGCTTGCTCGCCAGAACGGCTACGGCAAGCAGGCCGAGAGGCAGCGTCGACCAGCTGAAGCGAGCGGGAAGCAGCAGATAGGTCATCGCCGCCAGCAGCAGTCCCGCCAGGAGCACCTCGTAGAGGCTCTGCAACACCCACCAGCCACGCAGACCGACGAAGAGACCACGCAACAGCACGATGGCAGAGCTGGGCTTCCACCAGAAATGCAGAGCCCAACTGGGGAACGTCGACCAACGCATGTAGTTCAAGTTTTCGAAGCGATCGGCGTTGAGAAAGATTTCGTGCAAAGCCCCCAGACGATAGCAGAGGCGTCGGTGGGCGACGAAGGCACTGAGCCCTTCGAAGCAGATGAAGCTGTATGCAGCGACGCACAGCAGCCAGCCAGTCGAAGCATCATAGATTGGCACCGTCAGCGCCAGACACCAGGCCACGGTCAGAAGCAGAGCCAATCGAGCAACGGTAAAAAGCCTTGTCATGTTGGTTCCTTTGGTGGAAGTAGCGGGAAAGCAATAGACCTTAGATAAACACCGGCCGGGGCATCGGTTCACCGGCGTACTGGTAATCACCAGCGAGAGTGTTGAAGCGCCAACCAGCAGCGCCATCTTCTCTGATTTGACGGAGCACCGCGTCAGGCAGGTTGCCAGCGATGTGCGCCGCCGCCGCCGTGCCGCAGAGATTGAGCCAGTGCAAGCTGCCCATGCGCTCATAGGGCTTCGGCCGAAACTCGGGCCACTCGCTGTGCAGCTCAGCGAGCTGCTTGGAGCAACGAGCATCGAGCTGTTCCAGACCAGCTGGAAGCTTGGGCAATGCCGTCAAAGACGTGCTCACCACCCACAACTCCTTGAGAGCTGTCGGCAGCGAAGCAGGCAGTTGCTCCAGCTTCTCGCAGCCCCAAAAGTCGAGCACTTCTATTGAATCGGGCAAAGCATCGACAACTTGAAGACTGCGACAATCGCGCGCCGACAGCTTCTTCAAACCAGCAGGCAAAGGCGCCGGGAAGCTGACGATGTCGGTGCCGCCGACGTCAAGCTCTTCCAATTCGGCAGGCAGGTTGGCCAAAACCCGTTGCACACTGGGTGGGCCCACGAGCCATTCGAACATTCCTTTGACACGCCAATCGGGATGGAGACAGATGTATTTGCGTGTGTTCCGCCGCTTCTTGGTGATGAAGGGTGAATCGGACAATTGCACGCGGAGCGCTATCAGCAAGAAAAATGCCGCCGCGAAGAGCAGCAGCAGCAGGGACATGAGAATTGGAGGCATGGTGTTACTCAGGTTAGGGTTGATTGGCTTAGGCTTCAGAAGAACTGCATCGACTTGATTCGCCGCACCATCAGCAGTGCTAAAAGCTCAGCGGCAATGGTGCGGTCCTCGGCCAACCAATGCGGGTAGCCAAGCCAGGTCATGCGTTTTTCTTCAGCAGTCAACTCGGAGAGCGCGCGGTCGCAGGCCAACAGGGCGGCGGCGATGGCATTGCGCTGAATGGCAGTCAAGCCCACCAGCGCTTCACGACTGAGCGACTCGGAGATGGGCTCGTGCCCTTCGTGCTTGAGCCACCCAGCGATGTCGCCGATGACAGCGGCAATGGCCTCGCCCTCGATGTAGCGCTCGCTGGCCAACGACTGCCCGATCAGCTCCCAGAGGTTGACACCGCGCGAGCTGTAGAAAGTGCCGTCACGAGCCAGTTGCAGATGCTCGCGCAGATGGCGATCAACCACAGCGGCGCGATAGGCAGTCATTGCTGCACGGTCGCTCAAGGCCTGAGGATAGTCGCGCCCAAGAGAAATTCGGGGCATGGAAGCCCGTGAAATGATGTGTCCAGCCAGCGAACTGCTGGAGCTAATTCGCATGTATTCCATGTTTACTCCTAATGGTTACGGCAAAGAAGCTTTGCCAGCCAGGGCGGCAAGCAGTTTTTGCCCATCGGCAATGCGAGCACGCTCGCTTTCCAAGTCGCGAGCAATCCGGGCAAGTTCTGCCTGGTGAGCAGCATCAGCCTGTTCCCCCTCGGTGACTGCGCGCGCTTCGACATCAGCCAACTCGGCAATCAGCGCCAGTCGATCAGCCTCTTGCTCCAGCGCGGAGAACGGGGAAGAAGACGCCGCGACCAGGCGATCTCGCATATAGACAGCGTCTCGGATGAGACCATTGAGCTGGGCCTGATTCTCGATTTGCCAGGAGCGCCGCAAAAGCTCGCCTTGACACTGCCGGGCCCTGGCGACCAGCTGGCACAGCGCAATCGGCATGTAGCGGCCAGCAAAAAGTCGACTGACGTACTCGACAGTCTCTCCGATCAACATCGCTTCCTGTCGCCCACGCTCCCGCCGCTTGAACTTGCGATCTGTGAGAAAGCCGGCGAGCAACCAGGAGAAACCGAAAATGACACAAACGGAGAAGAGTCCGATGAATGGAAAAAGTGAGTGGAAAAGTTGCGGATTGAGGGTCATGATTTTCCTTGTGAGGTAATGACCAGAAACGGCTAAGCCCTAGGACAGGAACTTGGCCTCTTGAATCAACAAATCGACGTGACTGCGAAAATCGACGACATCGCAATCGTCATGCGGTCAGGCTCTCTCCTTGGTGGCGAAGCAGATCACCGCGGTGAGCAGCAGGCCCTGCGGTACGATGTCGCGGCTGAGAATCTTCTCGATAGCCACTTTGTGAAGCGAGAGCCAGGCATCGACCTTACTTTCGAGAAGAGGGAGGGTGGCCGCACTGAAGCGCGCCACCTTGGTGTTGGCTGGAAAGAGTTGGAGGTGGCCGGTCACGACTCTGCCTCCCGACGCTTTCGCCGAAAAAGCAAGCCCACCACGCGGACGGCGAGGAGCACCGCCAGTGCCACCACAAGAAAGGCAGCCCCCAGTGCGATGACGGTCACCCCCGTAGCAAAGGAAGGCAAGCCCACCACAGCCAGCACAGCAAAGATGATGGCAAGATCAATCAAAGTGATGCCGCCGGTGAAAGATTTAAGACGAATTTTCATGACAGACCTTTCGCAGGTTGCAGCGGCTAGCTGACCCTGATGTGGACGTGGCCGCTGAAGAAGACGAAGTAGACGATCACTGCGCCAACGACCATGACGCAGCCGATGATGAACAGCACCACCAGCAGTTCGATCAAGGTGAAGCCAGCTTGACTGCGACGCCACAGGGTACGAGGTCGCCGAACGGAGGGCAAGGAGGGCAAGCGATTGAAGAGTTTCATAGCGGTACCTTTGAGGTAAGAGAATCGTGCAGTGAGAGAATTGCAGAGAAAATCTATGCAGCTAGAGCGACTTTTACTTGCCTTGATGCCTGAAGGCCGGACGGTCGCGCATGTCGATCAGCATCCACGCCTCCATCTGCGGTGCGCCGACGCCAGCCATGATCTGCTCTTCGGTGAGCAAGGGGATGGCTTTATTGGCGTACCAGACGCGGCCAGTGAACACAGTTCGACCACTGGCATGGTAGAGATACTCCAGCCGCTCGTCGCCCTCACAGATGACCTCGATCAGGGCATACTGACCAGCGACATGGGTGGCGGAACGCAGACAATGGACAAGGTTGCCACCGGACGGGATCTTCGCCAGATCTTGGTCGACCAAGCCTTGCAAGAAGACACCGTCGGCAGCAGGCGCAGAAGGTGGTTCGACCGCCTCGCGATTGCAGGCACTGAGGCCGGCCAGAAGCACGAGAGCAG
>JBIPOV010000144.1:0-7000 GCA_044378815.1 Obscuribacteraceae bacterium (SeqCode)
CGCATGCGGTGCCATTTGCCAAGCCTCTACTACAGACTGAGTGGCCAGCTGGTTACTGGAATTTCTACGAACGCCTGGTAGAGCAGAAAGGGCCATCGGAAGGCGGCAAAGACTATGTGCGAGTTTTGAGATGCCACATGCAGCACGGAGCAGCTCTAACAGCGAAGGCCATACGTGATTGTGCGGCAGTCGGACTGATCAGTGCCGATGCCATTCTACAAGTCGTTGCGCAGGCTCGTTTCGCCACTAGGGCAGAAATGACACCTTTAGATATGACTGAACGCCCAGCTTTACGAGAGTACTCCGTCAAGCTTGAAGAGACAGCTAGATACCAAATTTTATTAGGAGAAATCACCAATGAGCACTGTATTGCTTGATCAATATTTGAAACGACTGCGGCTACCAACCATGGTCAAGAACTACGAATTGCTGGCCAAGGAAGCTGAAACCAATCGAGTCAGCTACGAAGAATATCTTTGCTGCCTTTCAGAACAAGAAGTACAGGCAAGAGAAGAGAACACCAGAAAAGAAAGGCTTGCCAAAGCACGGTTCCCGGCAATGAAGACTCTCGACCAGTTCAAGTTTGATGAGATTCCGTCACTGGAAAAGAGCATGGTTCTGCAGCTATTTACCGGCCAATATCTCGCTAGTGCTGAGAATCTTGTATTTCTAGGCGGCCACGGAACAGGCAAAACACATCTCGCTATTTCGCTTGGTGTCGAAGCCTGCGCTAACGGCAAGAAAGTTAGGTTCTACAGCGTTGGAGAGCTTGTGCATCAATTGCTTGAAGCACGAGATGCCAGGCAAGTCTTCCGGCTCCAGCAGCAGCTTGCCAGATATGATTTGCTAATTCTTGACGAGCTTGGCATGACTGATTGCAAGCAAGACGGCGGCAACCTACTGTTCCAAGTGATCAGCTCAAGGTACGAACGCTGCTCAACCATCATCACCACCAATCTTGAGTTCAAAGACTGGACTAGTGTTTTTGGCACGCAGCAATTGACCAATGCCCTGTTGGATCGCCTGGTCCACCGGTGCCAAATCGTGCCAATGAACGGAGAAAGCTACCGATTCAAAGAAAGTGTCAGACGAAAGAAGAAAGCTTCAGCGGCAGAAACAGCAGTTCCAGAAACGAGGTCAAAAGCTAATGCAACCACAAAATGACCTGCTCAATATTCGCGGGCCAAACCTGATCAAATTTCGCTTGCCAAAATCAAGAGACAAAAAGTGGTGACACTACTCCAAGACTAGATGTTTTTGGGATCGTCATATTGACTCCTTTTCTTAATAATATGGTTTGTAGCTGCGAAGGGTCACCAAAGTTTGTTTCTAAATAGAAACCCATGCAACCACTTTGACAAATAATTTGCCTTAAACTGCAAATAAGACTTGTTGCATGGATAGCTTTCGAGTTGGTTTACCTCGGTTTAAAAAATAAAATGGAAGAACATATTAGCCTGACAAACTTCGGCAGCAAATTACAATAAGCAAATCAAGAGAGAGCTGCCTGCATTGACTGAGAAGTGCGAGAGAATGGCAGAACATATCTACCGACAAAAGCTCGCAGAGCTAGCAAGGAGTAGACCACACTGCTCTCCACCCGAAGGAGCCTGCGCCATCCAAGATCTCAAGCCGCGCAGTACTCTGCGATAGCCGACTACTGGAAAGGCCTTGTTCAAAAGCAATGTTGCCAGCATCATTCTCAGCCAACAACCATTGACCATATAAGTAGCAAGCCAGTGCACCACTAGCAGTGCCTGTAGCAGATTTTTCTGGAATATAATACTAGCTAGGTGAGCCAAGCTAAAGCAAAACCAGATAGCCCGAAATTAAAATGCCGAACACTAGATATGTTCAGCACTTAAAAAGATAGATAGAGGCAGCGGAAGTTATTCACATCAGTACCCGACGTAATCCTCACCCGAAGCTACTTTTACAACTCCAGGTACATTCTGAAGAGAGCCATAACGATCAACGGCATAGCTAATGCCAGCAGCAAGATTATCGAGTGGCTCTAGAATTCTTTTATAACCCGGTACGGCGTAAGAGTCGAAAGTAGGGCCTATTGTCTGCATTAGGCCTTGCGAAGGCGTGCCAGCCTCAGCATTAGAGTCCCAATTGTTGACTGCTCTTGGATTCCAGCCACTCTCGTGTTCGACTATAGTATTCACAGCTTCGATGTTCTCAGGTGTTACATCCTGCTTTGCCAACCTCAGGGCCTGCGAAATCAAAGCAATGCGGTCTTCCGGAACATCTGAAGTCTCGCCGGCCGCAGCAGGCTTTCCTGTATTTCTTCCAATCGCCAACTTGTAAAGTTTATCTCCCGCCTCAGCTATCTCCAACGCCTGCTTACTGCCCAAATCAGACATTGTAATGTTTTCAGAAGATTTTCCAGAGAGGAAGGCTGCAGCAATTGCGCCCGGCCGCTCACCAATCTTGTCCTTCAACCTATCGACGAGATCTGTAGCAATAGACTCTTGAAGTTCTTTCGGTAAGAATTTCTGCATCGCATCAGTTGATAAAGCACCCTTATTTAGGGCCTTTAGGGCTTCTCTTAGATGAGCTAGAAACTTTGGATCTTTGAGCTTTTCAGCAAAGTCTTTAGGTAACTTTCCAGATGCTACTAGCTTGGCGATATTCGCAGGGTCGTTTAAGTCGCCCAGCGAAGCAAAGAAACTATCAATTTGTTCTACAGAAAGACCATAACGGCCAAAGTGTACAATTCCATCTGGCGACCGACGCACGGTCTCATATGGAGCTTCATCATCGGGCTTAAACAGTCCAGCAGCAACTTCTTTGATTGCAGCTTGGATCTCACTCTCAGTATCAGGCCTCGGTGAATTTCTCGTGTCAAATGAACCAAAATTTTCACTAGAAGCTGAGGGCATGTCTACACCTCTGCTTCCATTGAATCTGTTCAAATTACCAATTTGTTCACGGGTCTCAGGCGTTAGACTCTGCTGCTCAATTGGCGGAAGCAAACCAGCTTGCTCTTCAGTGCTGCGCGATACCAGGTTGTCCTTGTCGTTTAACACCATTGGTTCATTTGCTGAACTCTGACCATGACGAGCATACTTGCTCAAATAAGTCACGAGTTTATCAGCTGCAACGAGCTGATCTTTCGTCGGATTGATCTGACCAGCCTTACGCTCTACCACAATAGAAATATCAGAAGACAAGTTTGGTAGCTTAAATGGATCGAGCTTCAATATAATTTGACCATTGCTATCGATGACATAATTTGGAGCTTGTGAGCCAACTTCATCTTTGTTCTCAAGCTGGATAGAGATCGATCGAGGGGAAACATCTTTTGACTTTTCCATGGTCTTATCATCGGCAATATAACTCTCTTTAGGCTCTAGTGCATTTTCAACGCTAAAGTTCTCGAGCATGCCTTGAGCTGAGCCATCCTTAATTGAACCTTCTGCGATAAGGGTAGAAGGAGACTTTGCAGGCTCAAGAGTTAAAGTCTTTTAGAACTCGCTTAAGTGAGTACCGTCATCTATTAAGCCGTTCACTACTGAGTCACTAGTACCAAAGGTAGCTAAGTAACTTCCGTCAGGCGGACTTGATAGCGATAACGTCGCTTCTGTATTGAGTGACTCTTCTGCGCTCACAGGACTTAGCTGAGAAACATCAGATGCTGCAGCCATAGAACTGACATCGGGTTGAGAATTAGTGTTCTGAATGGACATTGCGCTTATCACTCCAAGTGCCTTATACGATCTTAGTAGGTGCGCTATAGATGGCACCTAGAAATTAAAACTCGTCTGTGTAAAACACACTGTACGTTGAACTCGGTGACATCTCAATACCAGAAGCTCAATTATTCACCAAATACATAACAGCCAGTTTTGTATCCTCAACTTCTCTTGGAGCACTAAGAAGTAAACAACAGTCCCAGTGACGTGAGGAAGTGCCGAGAGGAAGTTGCCCTAGCTAGCTCACCCTGCGGTTAGCGCGGACACGCTAGCCTCTCGCTCGCGCACCTGCGATAGGCAAAGAAAAAAATGAGTCATTTTGACTAGGAACCAAAGGCCTTAAAGATTGCAAGTACGTTCTGCACTGCATTCGGTACCATGCACGCAAATTAGGTAGCAATATTCAATTTCCACACAGAGATCAGCGACAAACAACAAAAGCAACAGATAAGAAACTGAGCGTATGGTCTAAACATGCGTGAACAAGCTGAAGTCAGGAGAATGCAGGATGGACGACAAAATCAACCATAATGACAAAATCCGCCAGACGTGTTTTCAAAAACTTGGGCGTGAATTCTGCGTTAAGAATGATTTTGAACTAGCGCTAAGCCTTGTTTATCCCGGAGAACGCTTGCTAGAGCTAGACTGCGGCTTGGGCCGGCTCACTGCATTCCTATCGATGTTTGGCTATGTTGACCGAATAATTTTCAAGAAAGGAACATTTAACTTGCTTGAAAGAAATTCATCGAGTGCTAAAGCCAAATGGAGATGCCTTTCTAGTTTTGACTGAGCAAGAAAGAGAAGCCTGGAAACAACGGAACTGCGTCAGCAATTTAGTTTCACAGACTTCACCTTTGAGTGCAAACGATTAAATGGTGACAATCGATTAGTCGTAAACTTGTCCAAGCGGTACCAAAAGGAAAGAGGGGTCGCCTAGACTTAGGGGCACCAATGCGTCGAAGGCAATATGACCTAGTCAAAGTCATTTGACGGCGGCACATAAAGAAGCGTAATTTCACACTCCAAGAAAGCAGTTCTGGCTTGCGCCTCTGTGACTCTCTCATATGTCGGAAACTTCCTTGACAGACAGATGACCTTCTCGGTCGGAACTACGCCACTGGATAGGGCTTCCGCAACTCGCAAATGGGCAATATCAAGACTCGTTAACAGTTGTGTGGTAAACATGATCATACTCCAATCAATAAATGGGCTTGTATAGTCTCTTTTTTGCTGACAATGAACGACGAGACCATCACTCACTAATGGTGCCGAAGACTATTCCACACACAAGTGCATCAGAATAGTACTTCGATGGAAAATTTAGTCTGGGTTTCGATGGTTGTCTTCGCCTTATTGTTGAATGAACTAAATGAGATAATTAAGACATACCAGTAGCTAACTCTGATATACAACAACCATTCAAGTAAATTGAAAGTGCACTCTTGTGTCGAGTGTTAGAGAGTGCCCTAATGCAACTTCCTAACAGCAGACTTCTTAGCAAGTTTTTGGCGTAGGTGAAATCTACAGTGCTGCTTGTTACGCCATCTCGCGCATGGTGCTATTGGGCACAAACAAAGCTGGGTCACGCACGCTAGTATTACGTCAGTCAGCGGCTCTTATAGTAACAAAAAGCCAACCTAAATTGACGCTACCAAATAGAAAAAGGAAAGCACCCATGTAGTGCTCTCCTTCTTTAGTTATTATCTGTAGTTATAAGCGGGCAGCCCCGTTTAAATTTCCTACGCCGTGAACTCTAAACTACCAGGTATTGAACTTTGCTCGCCCCACGGCTCTCAGCAGATCTTCGCGGGTAATTAACGATTTAAGGAGTTTTCCAGCAGCAGCCTTCTCTGCATCACTCAAACCTTTGCTTTGATTCTCTGGCACACCTAGAGGAGGGTGCGGCTCAGGCAGATGAGGGTTCAAGTTTCGCTCACGCAAGTCACGATACAAGGCTGCAAATTTCTCACGATTCTTAGCCGAAGTTTCTTCTTTTGTCTCAGAGCTTAGCTTCTGAGCTTGGTCATAAGCAATATCATAATATTTTACGCCATATTGCTCCAGCTGCTTTTGCACAATTGCTAACTGTGCAGCTCGGTTCAAAATTGGATCACTTTCTTTTTGGGCGAGCTGCAAAGCATGCATGCAATCAGCATTGAATCTGAATAGATTGGCAACGTCAACTACAGCTTGTGGAAAATCTTTGGGCTCAACGGTCTGCAGTGAGAAGAATAACGCCTTAACACCGCTTACCTCAGCGGGGTTGCTGTGAGTTACTGTCGTACTCATATCTCCTGAGCGACTCTTGATATCAGTGGTGGCAACTAAATTTCCATCACCAGAAAGATATTGACCTGCAGAATTGTCTCTCTCAACCTTATCAGAAAGAGAATTTAGCAGATAATCTGCCGCACCATCAATGTTCCAATTTTCCGGTAAATTTCGCCTTACATCAAGCACATTGAATCTCTCGGGGTATGCAGAGAATCGATTCTCTGCTCGATATGTCAGATCTGGTTTTCCATTTGGGTCTATCTTCATTACCTGAGAAAGATCTTCTGTAGGACTTTCTACAGACTTTGTTGGTTCCTTCGTATCAGCATTGGCTGAGGCTGCAACTAAAGAAGGTTTATCACTAGCGGGTTCAAGCCCCAGTATTCTGCCGATATCATTTGTAATACCACGATTCAGATACTTACTTGTTAATGGCAGAAAATCACTCGCTTGCTTTGAGATCAAACCTGATTGAAACTTAGCACCAAGATTGGCGTTATCTATAACTTTTGCAAATAGGTTTGGATCCGGACGCTCTGAATAGTTAAAAGCGCCAAAGAAACCAAAATCAAAGCTATCAGACTGTGGCCTAATGCCTGAAGCGACCCAACTAGAAATGGTATCAGTGCCAAGTTTAATACGGAAAGCACTAGCTGCACCCGGAGGAACTGAAGCAGCACCAAGAGATTCTTCCGTTGCTCTAATCAAGTTGTCGGGTTGCTTTCTCACATTTTCCTGAGCTTTCTCTAGAGCAGCTGGTGACATTTGCCTTATGCTGCCGGTATCATTATTACTGGGTGTAGAATCGGCCAGAAGCTTTGAGCTAGCATCGTTATAATGCCCATCAATTGGCTCTTCTTTGGATATTTCAATTTCCCTGTTCATTGCCTTGCAACCCCCTAAAAAAGCTCATACTTAGTAAGCCTTATAATTGTCGTCTAAACTCGAAGTGACTCTCTTTATTTAGCAGCCAGCCGGGGGGCGGGCGGGGCGCGACGAAGGACCCCCAGGCCGCGGGCGGCCGA
>JBIPOV010000094.1:0-23028 GCA_044378815.1 Obscuribacteraceae bacterium (SeqCode)
TACCTTGACGAGTTCTCATTTCGAGCCAACCGAAGATTCGGACAAGCACGAATTTGGCAAAGCCTCATCCGTGCTTGTTCTTTTGCAAAAACTGTCACTTTAGCTGAACTAAGGTGATAGGCAGGATGGGCAAAAAAATAGCATATCCCGGAAAATGATCTGCTCTTGTCTGAGCATCAGCTAGAAGAAGTCGAGAAGCTTCCTTGCTTCTCTATTTTCAGTTTTAGTTATTGCACTACTTCATTAATGGGCTTCGACAAAGTAGCCTGTGCTTGGTGTTATTTCTGCCGCCAAAAGACTCGCATACCATCAAAGCAAATTGTGCCAATCTGTTCTCTGACGATGGTGGCAACGGGCTTGATGCCCGGAATAAATCGTTGCCAGAGGTGCTCGTAGCCTTGGCCTGTGCGAACGCGGGTGAGCTTAACACTGGTGTCGGGCAGAAGCTTCAGTAGAGCAACTTTTTGCCTGGTATAGTAAGCGCGGCAGTCTTCCGGATGCTGGTCAAAGTGTTCTTCGCTCTATTTTTTCAGCAGACCATCTTGTTCGACCTGAATTGGCTTGCCCATATTGGCTTCAGCCGCTAGGAGCATCAAGTCGACGGGGTCTAAAGTCTCTGTGCTTACTGCAGTGGGTTGGGTGCTGCTTTGCTGTAGAAGATTGCGGAGAATGCTGGCCAGCGATCGTGCTAGTGCCACTTCCCCCACTGCTGAAAGAGCGCCTCCAGCTTGGACATTGACTGACTGCACCATGCCGTTTGTATTGCTGTCGTTTACTAAGAAAGTTCGTTTCTCCTCGCTGGTGCTGCCCAGTACCTAGTCAACCATTTCTCTGGCCGTTGCCTCACTAATAGATGCATCACCCGCCCTGATCTGGCCGATCAATGATTTGGTTACTGCTTCAATTTTGCTTTCTGTAAACATCATCTCGGGATGACCTTGGCCGATCAGTACGCTTTCTTTGGCTTGGGTTACGGCATTTTCTAGCGCCAGCATCAGGGCCGTGATGGCCGGTTGGTCACTGCGCCAAGTTGCCAGTTCTGTGTTGATGTGGCTCAATTGTTGATCAAGAGCCAGCAAGTCAGCTGCACTCGTAGAAGCTACGAACGGCTCCTTGTTTTGGTGGCTATTCAGCAACCCTGAGAATCTTTGGTATTGCTCATTCACCAGGTAGAATATCTCACCTGCTATCTCATATTGTTCAGCGTCGATCATGGCCAAGCAGTCCTTAGCTAGAGATCGAGCCGCGTTGGATGAGAAGAGTGCGGCAGCCAGCCATGACAAGCTTTCGTCGTCCGGTTCACCGCTTAGATCTGTGAATAGCCGTTGTAGCAGTTCTATCATTGTGATTTGGTCTTTTAAATCACTTTGGAAGCGGCTTGCATTGGTGCTGTTGATGGTGTGTTTTTGGTTTTGGTTCATTAGTCTGCTCGGTTGGGTTGAATTGAGTTGTTTTTAAGTTGCTGCGTTGGCGACAGTTTGAGGCGAAGACCGTCTCTATTTGGTAAAGACTTGCCCTGTGTTTTTCGTAGGTGCGCTGTTGCGGTGGGAGCCTGAAAACTCTAACCAGCACGCGAAAGTGATAATTCCAAGCCAAATCAGATATGGAATTGCCGTGTCGTGGAGAAACTTCTTAAATGCTTTCATTGTGTATGTCCAGGTCGTTGCGAAGCACCAATACCATCTTCATTTTTGCTGCCATGTATCGTCCTTCAGCTAGTGAGCACATCGGCTTCCCTGCCTGATGTGCTGGTGGTTTTCAGTTACGGTTTACTGGCTTTTTTCACCGTGAAATTGTCCTTCTTCAGTTGAGCCTTTCAGCGCAGCCGTAGAAGAGGTGCCACCGGTGATGGTCATCAACAAGTTGTCGAACCATCCGGCGCCAACTTCGGCCTGGTGTTTCACCGCGGTATAACCTTGGTTGACCATGGCAAATTCCTCTTCTTGCAAACGCACATAGGCAGGCATGCCTTCGGCAGCGTATTCGCTGGCCAATTTGAACATGCTCAAGTTGATTGAGTGCCAGCCAGCCAAGGTAATGAAGTCGAACAAGTAGCCCATTTTTCCTAATTCATCCATGAAAGTTGCTATGGTGCCGTCGTCCAAATAATCCTTCCAGTGGAAGGACGGAGAGCAGTTATAGGCTAAGATTTTGCCGGGGAACTGAGCATGAATTGCGTCTGCAAAGCGCTTCGCTTCTGCTAAGTTCGGGCGAGAACATTCGTACCAGATTACGTCAGCATAGGGGGCATAGGCCAAGCCGCGAGCGATCACCGATTCGATGCCGCCTTTGACGCGGAAGTAGCCTTCGCTGGTGCGTTCGCCTTTTAGGACAACATCGCTTTCTACCATTTGACCAGTAGTGGCATCTTTGACCATACCTTTGGCAGTGCGTTCGCCGCTTAAGAAGGCATGGTCACGAGGGTCGATATCAGAGGTTAATAAGGTGGCGTCAAGGGCATCAGTGCGAGCAATGATGATTGTCGGAACATCCAAGACATCGGCGGCCATGCGAGCGGCTGCCAGAGTATTGATGAATTGGGAAGTTGGCACCAGTACTTTGCCGCCCATATGACCGCATTTTTTCTCAGCTGCTAGCTGGTCTTCGAAGTGCACACCAGAGGCGCCAGCTTCGATCATCATTTTCATTAGTTCGTAGGCTTGCAGTGGGCCACCAAAACCGGCTTCGGCGTCAGCTACGATGGGCAAATAGGCATCCGCGCCAGATTTGCCTTCTAGTTTCAAGATCTGGTCATGACGAGCTAGAGCATTGTTTAAGCGACGTACTACAGCCGGCACGCTGTTGGATGGGTAGAGACTTTGGTCGGGATAAGTGTGACCGGCTAAGTTGGCGTCAGCAGCTACTTGCCAGCCGCTCAAGTAGATTGCTTTCAACCCTGCTTTGGCCATTTGTACAGCCTGCGAGCCGTTTAATGCACCAAGTGCAATAACTTGCTCTCCATTTCTCAGCATGTTCCACAATTTGATTGCACCATGACGAGCAATGGTGCAATCAGCATTTACGGTTGGCCGCAAGCGCATTACGTCTTCATCAGAGTATGGCCGTTGAATACCCTCCCAGCGACGGGCCATAGCATTTTGAGGGATGCAACCACCGAATGTGATTGTCTGTTCAGTAGTTTCCTGTTGAGTTTGGTCTTGTTTGGTCATTGTGCTGCCTGATTGTGTTTGGTTAATTGAGTTGTCTTGAGCTGCATTTTCGGCTTGCTCGTTTTCGTTGGTGAGTAGCACTTCGTAAGCTACGAGAGTTAGAAACTCCTCAAAGCGTTTTTTCAGCACTACCTGTGTCAATACCTCCTCGGCCTGCAGTAAGCGGGCTTGTAGGAGCGGAGAGGCTCCTTCTAGAAGGGCATTAAGTTCTTCTGTCAGGAAGGTGCGGTAAAGGTGACGGTTAAATGTGCGACCATCTTCAAGTTCGCTGTCATGATTGAGCCATTGCCACAACTGTGCTCGCGATATTTCGGCAGTGGCGGCATCTTCCATTAAGTTGTGAATAGCCACAGCGCCACGGCCCATAAGCCAGGCGGCTATGTACTGCAGGGAGACATTGATGTTGTTGCGGATGCCATTTTCACTGACAGTGGTGGGAATATCTGCCAGGGAGGTTAGATTCTCGGCGCTGACTTCCACTGCTTGGAAGTTGCTACAACCGCAACTATTGCTGATAGAGGCCTTGTCTTTTTGATTGGCTTTATCCTGTAACACCGAGACAAATTCTTGTTTTGCCACTGCGATCAGATCCGGGTGGGCCACCCAGGTACCATCAAAGCCTAGAGCTACTTCTCTGGCTTTGTCACTTTTTACTTTAGCCAAAGCCTGAGCGGTTACAGTGGGGTCATTTTTATTGGGAATAAAGGCCGACATTCCACCCATAGCATGAGCGCCACGACGATGGCAGATCTCCACTAGACGTTGACAGTAAGCCTTCATGAAGGGAACATCCATGGTGATCAGTGAGCGATCGGGTAATACCATGTCGCTGTGGTTTTTCAATCGCTTGATGAAGCTGAAGATATAGTCCCATCTCCCAGCGTTTAAGCCGGCAGCGTGCTCTTTGAGTTCAAAGAGAATTTCTTCCATTTGAAACGCTGCCATGATTGTTTCAATCAAGACAGTTGCTCTGATGGTGCCGCGGGCTATGCCCATATAGTCTTGGGCAAAATTGAAGACGTCATTCCAGTAACGAGCTTCATGGTGACTTTCAAGTTTTGGCAGATAGAAGTATGGCCCGCTGCCGCGATCAATTAGTTCTTGAGCGTTATGGAAGAAGAACAGACCAAAGTCAAAGAGACTGGCGGGGATGGGCTCGCCTTTGATCAAAAGATGTTTCTCGGACAAGTGCAGACCACGCGGTCTAACGATTAAGGTGGCCAGGGTGTCGTTAAGCTTGTAAGTTTTACCAGCTGATGCGCTAAATTCTAAAGTTCGTCTGACGGCATGATAGAGATTGGCCTGGCCAGAAATCATGTTCAGCCAGGTAGGGCTCGAACTATCTTCAAAGTCGGCCATGAATACATCGGCACCGGGCGCTGAGTTAAGGGCATTGATGATCATTTTGGCGTCGACAGGGCCAGTGATTTCAACCAGTCTTTGTTCAAGATCGGCTGGACAACTAGCAACTTGCCAGTCTTGTTGATCGGACCACAGTTGTTTGCTTTTAAATTGAGGTAACTGTCCTTTGTCTAGTTTTCTTTGACGCTTGCTACGACTGGCAATTAACTCAGCTTGGCGCTTGTGAAAGTTTTTGTGCAGTGCCGCTAGAAATGTCAGTGCTTCGTCAGAGAGTATGAATTGCAGTTGTGCATCGGGGATGGCACTGATGGCAATTTTTTTGGTCATTTGATTATCCAGATGGGTTGAGCAGCAGGAGCTGCTAGAAGAAGAGCGGAGGCAGCATGTCGCCGCTACCGAATAAAAGGGGTAGCATTTTGGAAAATGGGTTTCGCCGATAGGTTGTGTTTTTGCTGGGAATTAAATTGCCGGATCGTTGGTGAAGAGTTTTTGCTGGTACTGTTGATAACTAGCAGGGCCGAACTAGCTATTTCAGCCTGATAGCAATTAAGAAAGGCTTAAATAGTGCTTTACCACTATCGACAATTGAGTGAGTCGTAATATGGGCCACTTTTTGTTTTGAGCGCGAGACAGTGATAGTGATGCTCTAGCAGGCTTTGAGCAGCGCTGGCGCCGGCAGTGGGATTATTCCCAAAAATCATTCAGGGCTGGAAACTATTGTCCTGATTGCCTTTTTGCACATCCGCTCAACTGTCTCAGGCCTTTCGTCTTAAAGCGGCTGGTCGAAAAGAGCAAATCTGTTTGATCACTATATGTATATATTGCTGGCGGCATGCCACTTATAGCAGCGAAAGTAATGAAAGTAGCGTACATCCGGAGCAGAAAAATGGAACATCAAGTTGAGACTCGTAGTGAGCAGCAGCAGAACGAAGCATCTAGCTCTAGACTTTATGACGAAATTGATCCGCCTCACAGTCGCACTTCTAAGCTTGATGTTAGTGTTGGTGAAAGAGAAAGTGCTGCTGATAAGCTTGACCGCACTTTAGTCGTTAACCATGGGGAAGGTTTGTGGTCTGTAGCCCGTAGAGCTTTAGCCGATGAAGGTGCAAATGATAAGGATGGTCGAGCAATCACGGCCAAAGTTCGTGAAATTATTGAGTTGAACAGAGATAGGTTTCCTAGTCTGGTGTTGGCGCCCCACCGTGTTTATCCGGATCAGTGGCTCTTGGTCAGAGAAGCGAAACAGCAGTCGTCTGGTCAGACCAATAGCAGTCGTGACCAAGCGATAGACAGCGAAGAAAGCGCGCCTGAGAGAGATATTCCGGCCGAGGTTGAAGCCATTCCTGATTTTATCAAAAGAGCTAGGGCTGGCCAAAGAGTGCATGCAGTTAGTGGTGAGGAAGTCGATGCTGAGAAGGGCTCTAAAGTGATTGCCCATGCTGGCTCTGATGTTCAAGCCATGAATGGTTCGTTTGTGCTAGCTCTTCCTGGTTCGAAAGTCAGAGCTTTTAACGGTTCAGCTGTAGCCGATTATGGTGGTGAAGTGGAAGCCTTTAAAGGTTCGGTTATTTTTGATATGAAAAGTATGGCTGCCGACGATAACTATGTAAATTAGTCAACGATCAATGCTTCTACAAAAAAGGGTCTAGCTAGCGCTAGGCCCTTTTTTGTTTATGAGTCGATCAATTTTCTTTGTTGCTGGCTGTAACTTTTCATACGCTTCTAGGTGCTACGGGCGAGACAGCGTGCGGTTTACTAGCCCTGTTGAAACTGAATTTCTCCTCACCTCGAAGCTGATAGTGCTCTGCGACTGCACTGTATACCTGCTTTTTGCCTAACGAGGCGGGCTTGGCAGTGCTGCGCAATTGTTTACAATCCTTGGTTCCTGCCCTGCTTTCTCGCTAGAAGTAAATCACTACTCGTTCGCCACCAATTTTCGGAATCACTGCAAACACCTTATCAATGCCCTTATACATGGAATCTTCGCAATCACTTCGTGATAGAGACGTGGTTTCGACGTGGCACCAGTAGTAGAGACCTTCTTCGCAAATCAATTTGGAATAATGCCATGAAACAAAACATGCTCGCCTTGATCTTCGCCTCAGCTATGTGCATCTTCGCTAACTACGCTATGGCAGATGGCTATACCGGCAATCCTAATCCAGCAAGCCCGAGCAAAACCAGTGAGAACACCAATGCCCTTAACGGTCAAGTAACTGGTCATCAATCACAGATCGCTGCCCCAACAGCTATCGCTGCCCCGACTTATATTGCTGCTCCGAATCAAGCTAATGTGGCTGGACAGGGTGGCAGTTTGAACATGAACTCTAGAAGTACCAGCACCACTCTCTTTGGTCCGCAAGCTAACGCTATTCGTAGCGCTGACTGTGCTGGGGATGCCGATGGCATTTCGCTCTATTCTATTTTTGGTGGAATAGGGTATTCCCATGCTGACGAGAGTAACATCTGTCGAATTCTAGGTGTTATACAAATGACCTGCGCTACTGCTACTAACTTAGTACAGACCGGTGCAGTCTTAGCCCAGAATCAACAGCTTAACGCTGTTGGGTACAAGATATTGAATCAGGCTGTCGATATGGTTGAGCAATGTACACAGCAGATGCAGGCTAATCCAATAGCGTTAGAGCTGCGCGCCGCCTACGCTAAAAACATTCTCGGTAAACCAGTTGCAGAAAGCGACGACTGAGAAAGCAAGCAACCGATTTAGCGTTAATAAGGAATGACGTAAGATTTACCTCCCAACTTAGCGCAGGGAGGCGTAGAGCGGAGTCAACCAAACCCAAAAAAAAGAGACAACCTCATGAAAAAACAAAACATCGCAACCACAATCTTCGCCGCAGCAGTATTGGTTCTGGCTTCAGTTTCGGCTCAAGCTAATCCTCCTGTATACGCTGGCGGTAACGTCTCGGATCAGTGGCAGCAATCGGCTCAGCGTGGTGGCTTTAACGTTAGCGACCAGGCGCAGTGGAGTCACCAAGCAGGTCGTTTCAATTTATCTACACAGGGTCAGTTGAATCTACAAAGTGGTGTCTTCAATGACAGCACGCAATTTCAGGGCAATGCTCAGGTAGGTCATTTCAATGACTCTACTCAGGTGCAAGGCAATAATCAGTTCGGTCATTTAAACGACTCAGCTCAATGGCAGCAGTCAACGCAGCGTGGTGCCTTTAATGACAGCACGCAAGTTCAGGGTAACACTCAGTTCGGTCATCTCAATGACTCGGCTCAGTTTCAGGGCAATGCTCAAGTAGGTCATCTCAATGACTCTACTCAGGTGCAAGGCAACACTCAGTTCGGTCGTTTGAACGACTCGGCTCAGTGGCAGCAGTCTGCGCAGCATGGTGCCTTCAATGACAGCGCTCAGTTTCAGCGCAACACTCAAGTAGGTCATTTCAATGACTCTACCCAGTTTCAAGGCAATACTCAGTTTGGCCACTTAAACGACAGCACCCAAGTGCAATTTAACAATCAAAATGGTGCTGTCAATAATAGCCAGCAAGTACAACATTCTACTCAAGTGAGCCCTTACTAAGAAGGAGGACGGCTCTAGTTTTGAGTGGTGCATGCAGTTAGAGAGGGCTTTCGGATGAAAGCTTAGCCGTAAATCTGAATAGTCTCATGGCAAAGGATTTCCATGAGACTAGCAGTAAAAATTTTTTTTGAAGAGATTGCAGTAGACCGGTCTATTGCTAGAGTCGAGATTAATATAGACTGATTAAGGCCTAGTTTGAAGAAGGTCTCTGTCTGTCTTCGAAATGGTCCATACGGTCTTCAAGTTTAACTATGCGTTTTTCTAGCCTGCCAACGTTGCGTTCTGATGAAATCAGCAGAGCAGATATGCCGCTTAGCTTGGTATTTACTTCTGAGCGGAATTCATGGAATTCACCAATGGCGTGATCGAGCTTAACGTTGGTTTGATCTAACTTGGCGTTAGTTTGGCCAAGTTGGCCAATGGTGTGATCGAGCTTAACGTTGGTTTGGTCAAGCTTGGCATTGGTTTGGCCAATGGCGGAGGCAAGCATGGTAAAGCCTGCTCTCATTTCACCTTGAAGCATTTCAATTAGTTCTCTGTCTTGGTTCATGGTCATACCCTCGCTAGTCCTACAATAGAGATAACGTTGGAATGCTGTCAATGGTTCATTTTCTCTGGGCTATTTAGGCCACTTCCGATTAATTTTTGCCAAGAGTTACGATTGGTCGTAGTAGTTGCTTGGTTTGAAAAATGCCCATAAGCCAGAGCAGCGAGAGTTTGAGCATTAGATGCAGAGCGACAGTGGTTTCCCGCTGGCGCTCTGCTTTCAAATAAGCTAGCCGCTCTTAGCTATTTGCTTGAAGAACTATTAGCTCCTTTTTTTGGTGGCAAACAAGTTTATTCCTACCCAGGCAAAAACAGACAGAACGGCAATGAAGACAGCGCCTTGCACTAAACCGATGACAAAAGCAATCAGCCAGGCACTAATTGTGCCTAGGCTAACAGCAGTTGAAGTTGCTCCGGCTGCACCACCAGCGGTGTTGAATACCGTTGCTGCAAAAGTTGCGACAAGAGTTGCCCAGGCAATGTCGAGCCCGATTGCCCATTTTACGAAGGTTGGTATTTTCTTTGGGGACTGAGAGGAGGTTGAGCCATTATTCTCATTGTTGATTTCGGTCATGATTGTTTCCTGTTCTGTTGAAAAACGAATGACCAGCTGGCTGGGTAAGCTGATCATTCGTGAAATTTTGTTTTTAGCAGGGCTGATTTAAATCTCAGTCACCGCGATTACTGCACCGTGAGCGCGCAGCTCAGCTACCTGTTGGGCGCTTAATTCGACTTCGAATTCAGTGCGGTCCTGAACACCATTAGTGGTGGTGATGGCAATACCCAGGGCACGTAGCTCGTTTACTTCGCCGTCATGCATGGTTATTGCAGTTACTTGGTATTTTTGTGTCATCTTCCTTTCCTGTTTATTTGTTGTTGGAATGAGACAGCCTGGCGAAAAGTCGTGAGAGCGAATCCCACATTTCTTTTGACCAGGCGCTTACTGAGTCGATCATGGGCGCTAGGGCGCTCCATACACGTTGGGCCCAAACTAGTAGTTGTTTGAAGAAGCGTCCGGCAAATTGGCTCAGGCGTTCAATGTACGGACTGATTAAAGGTATTAACCAATTCCACATAGCCACTAACCGGCTGCTGATGGCGTGCCAGGCTTTCTTTGCTAGTGTGGCTGCGGCAGTTCTGACGCTTTCTAGCCAGTTCCAGACAGCGACAATGTGTGGCCAGAGCCAACCAGTGACTTGCTGAATTTTGGTAACAACCCAGCTCCAAACGGCATTGACGATGTTCGCTATCCAGTTGTAAAAAGCGACAATGTGTGGCCATAGCCAATGACCAAGTTGCTTTACTTCGGTGACAACCCAGTTCCAGACGGTGTTGATGATGTTCGCTAGCCAGTTGTAAAAAGCAACAATATGTGGCCAAGCTAGGCGGGCAAGTCGCTCAACTTTGACAGAAACCCAGTTCCAGACTGAAGTAACGATATTTGCTAGCCATTTGCAGAACGAGACGATGTGTGGCCAGGCAAAGCGAATGAAACGTAGTGCTTTGTCTCGCAGCCAGCCCCAGGCGCTTTTGATGATATTGTCTAGCCAGCGAAAGAGAGAAACAATATGAGGCCAAACATAGCGTAAAAGGCGTTTTACTTGGTCCCACATCCGCTGCCACAAGTCGATCACTTTGTTAGCAAGCCATTGCCAGAAAGAGGCAAAGCGCTGCCAACACCAGCGCACAAAACGCCAGATGTAGCGTGCTATGGGTTTTAGTACGGCTCTTATTGCTGACCATAGGCTGTTCAAAATTTTCTTTAGCGGCCTGAGGATAGTTATGTGGAACAGTGGGAAGAGGTGGCTGTATGTCAGCACTGCAATTAGCAGGCTCAGTGGTATTGTCAAAGGCCCGGTTAAGGGTAAGAGCAATGGAATAGTGACTGCACCAGCAGCTAGTGCTGCTAGTGAACCGGTAACAGTGTGCCAGTAGTGGCCTTCGTAGACTTCCTTGTGAAGGGGTTGTGCTGTGTTTTTCCAAAGTAAGTAAAAGACCATGAAAAAGCCCATTACACCTTTGATAATGAGCTCAATGAGCATCATTATTGGATTCTTTGATGAAGGTTTGTCTTCATTGTTCATTGAGGTTGTCTCCGCGGACGTTGTTGCTATGGTCGATTGAAGCGATAGCTTTTAGGTAGCGCAGGTGGTGTGGTCAGTGGGGCTGTCGTCTAGATCAGCTTGATTGCCCGACTTTGCTAGAAGCTCTAGGGCAAAGACAAGTTGATTGTCGTGAGGTGTACCAAGAACTATGTCCGGCTTATCTTCTAGCTTGACGATATGGTCTGGCACGATGCCATAACTTTCGCTAGAGTTGCCACCATCTCCAAGCCATTTGCCATTCGGTGTAAAGTAGCGCTGGTTAGTGAGGCGCATTTGGGTGCCATTGGGCATAAGCAGTACCGCCTGGGCAATACCTTTACCGAAGGTGGTTTCACCGATGACGATAGCTCGTTTGTTGTCTTGCAGTGCGGCTGTAAACATTTCGGCCGCTGACATACTTTCATTATTGACCAGTATGGCTAATTCGCTTTCTGCGGCAATGGCTTCCAGGCGCTCTAGGAGTTTATTGGTGCGTTTGCCACTGGCTTCATTTTTGACAATTATGTTTAGGCCTTTGGGGCTAAGCGAGTAAGTGCTTAACTCGTGGTTGCTTCTGCCGATGCGCTCGCGGCACGAGACTAGCACACCATCTTTGATGAATAAGCTGGCCAATTGTAGTTGTACATCCATGTCTCCACCTGGGTTGTAGCGCAGGTCAATGATCAGCTTGTCGACAGCTAGTTTTTTTATCGCTGTTATCATTTCGTTCGCTGTCTCGAGCTTGTAGAAATGTTCCAGGCGGATATAGCCGACTGACTCACCCTGGCTCGCTTTGAGCAGCTGGTGTGATACTACTTCTGTGTTGACTGTGCCGGCTGTAATGTTGATAGTTTGATTTTGGCCATTGCGCAAAATTACAATTTCAATCTTTTCTCCAGAGCCGCACCGTAGTTTGTTAGCTAGACCGGCTCTAGTAATGTTCTTAGCGGTCTCACCGTTTATAGAAACGACGGCATCACCATCTTGCATGCCTGCCTGTTGGGCGGGACCGCTGACCACTTGCATAAGCGGGTAGCCGTTCTCATCGGTTTTAACCATGAAGCCGTCTTCAGGGTCTTCCGCTAGAATGGCTCTGCCTGACGAGTCGAGCTTGACCTCGAACTGCACCCCGATGCCGGTAAACTGACCACTGGCGCGATCTTGTTCGGCCTTTACCTGGGCTGGCGAGAGCAGAATAGCGTACTTATCGCCAAGGGCTGCCAGCATTTCGTTAGCGAACTTGATGGCGTCCTCATCGCTTTTTATCTGTTTATCAAATTTGTGTTGCCAGGTCTTCCAATTTTTCCAATCAGTGATGGTATAAGCTAGCTTTGATGCGGTTTCCCAGGTGCAGTGGTAAAGTTCGACTGCTGTCACTTGTTCTGTCAGTGGTCTTAATTTGCCGGCTAGGTCAGCAAGAACCTGAGTAATTTTCGATACGGTGGGTGCAAAGCCAAAAATTAGGCGGGCAAAAGCGCTGGCCTTGCCCTTTGGCGGAGCACGGGGAGTTTTGACATTCATAAGTTTCATTTCTCAGTTGTGGCTGCCGCTGTATCAAAGGCGCTTAAAATGGCCTTTTGGCTGGCGAGCAGGTCGGTGGGTAGGTGACTGCCTAGGCTGTCGAAGAATTCACTTTGTGATGCTATTTCTTGCTGCCACTCATTCGCATCGATTTTTGTTAGTTGGGCGAATTGTTCATCGCTCAGAGCTAGTTCGCTCAAATCTAAGTCTTGGCGCCGCGGGGCTAGACCAAGGGCAACTTTGGCGTGATTGTCACCAGCGGGATTGGTCACTCTTTCAAAGACCCATTTGAGCACCCGGAGGTTGTCGCTAAAGCCTGGCCATAAGAACTTCTTGTTGGTATCAAGACGAAACCAATTGACGGCAAAGATAGCTGGCGCTGTTGTCGGCGATTTTCCCGTTTTTAACCAGTGACTGAAATAGTCGCCCATGTTGTAACCACAGAATGGCTTCATCGCCATGGGATCGCGACGCACCAGACCGACTGCACCTACCGCCGCAGCGGTGGTTTCTGAGCCCAGGGTGGCAGCCAAATAGACACCATCTTCCCAGCTAGCTGCTTGGGTAACTAGAGGCACAGTGGTTGGTCTGCGGCCACCAAAGAGGAAAGCAGCAATTGGCACGCCTTTGGGGTTATCCCAGGCTGGGTCAAGTGAAGGACAGTTGGTAGCTGGTGCCGTGAACCTGGCATTGGGGTGAGCGGCTAGCCTACCGCAATCAGGAGTCCAGGGCTGTCCTTTCCAGTCGATGGCCGAAGCTGGTGCCTGCTCGGTCATGCCTTCCCACCAGACGTCGCCATCGTTAGTGAGTGCCACATTGGTGAAGATGCAATTTTTGCTAAGAGTAGCCATGGCATTGGGATTGGTCTTTTTGGAGGTGCCCGGGGCGACACCAAATAGCCCGGCTTCTGGATTGATGGCATAGAATTTGCCGTCCGCACCAGGTTTGATCCAGGCGATGTCGTCACCAATGGTGGTGACTTTCCAGCCACTTAGTGCAGCCGGAGGTACTACCATGGCCAGATTGGTCTTGCCGCAAGCGCTAGGAAAAGCCGCGGCGATATAGATTTTCTGTCCAGCTGGTGATTCAAGGCCGACAATCAACATGTGCTCAGCAAGCCAGTTTTGCTTGTTGGCCATGGTAGAGGCGATACGCAAAGCAAAGCACTTTTTGCCGAGAAGAGCATTGCCGCCGTAGCCAGAGCCATAAGACCAGATTTCGCGGGTTTCAGGAAAATGGCAAATATATTTGGTTTCATTGCAGGGCCAAGCCACATCTTTCTCATCGGCTGCCAGCGGAGCGCCTACTGAGTGTAGGCAGGGAACAAAATCACCGTCGGCACCGAGCACATCGAGAACGGCTTTACCCATGCGAGTCATGGTGCGCATGCTGACAGCGACGTAGGGTGAGTCGCTTATCTCCACACCGATGTGAGCGATTTCTGAGCCCAGGGGGCCCATGCTGAAGGGAATGACGTACATGGTGCGACCGGCCATGCTACCTTCGAATAATTTGGTCAATGTCGCTTTAGCTTCGTTAGGGGCAAGCCAGTTGTTAGTTGGTCCAGCATTCTCTTTGTCAATTGAGCAAATGAAGGTGCGTTCTTCAACGCGTGCTACATCGTTTTCGCTAGAGCGAGCTAAGAAGCTACCAGGGCGCTTTTCAGGGTTGAGTGCTGTGAGAGTACCGGCAGTAATCATCTCAGCGCAAAGCTTGTCATATTCGCTCTGTGAGCCATCGCACCATAAAATTTTAGCGGGTTGGCAAAGAGCAGCTACTTGATTTACCCAGGCGATAAGCTTGGCATTGCATGTGGGTAAGGTCGAATTGTCTTGACTGACAATTTTCATCTTTTTTCCTTGAGAATTTTATAGGTTGGATTGTGTGAGCAGCCGAATAATATGCAAGTGCCAAACAGGCCGCACTAGAGAACTAGTTTGGGAACACGATTTGAACTGTTGATTGTTAGGCTTTTCGGATAGCTCAGTTTTGTAGGAAGAGTTGGACTTCTACCCTAGCAGGCTGGGTATTCTGCTCCCATACTCACTGATATTCTTTCCTTAATCTCATCGCTGCAGTAGCCATCCAGGCGAGTTCTTGTGCTCGTGCATTATTGCAGAACCAAGCCAAGGGCTGACTCTGTATGAATTGTCTATTTTCTTGGCACGCTTTGGGCGGAGCAATTGAGTCTCCCCGAGCTGCGCGAACCAGGGCTTATGGTCAGCCTGGGGGCCATACAAAGAAAATTAGTTGCTTAACTTTGCGTTTGCAGCTTAGCCATCTCCTGCGAACATTTTGCCTCAAGATAATTACTATTATTTGTAGCAGGATCGCCGAAAAAAGGAAGTTGCCAAGAAAAAGAGGGCTCCATCAAGCGATGGAACCCAATAAATTGTTACTTGTTCACTGAGGCACTAATTTCCATTTCTACCCATTCTAGATAACCAGGGTGTTTGTTCAGGGGGTGATCCCATGCACCTTCGAAGCGGCCTTGGTCTTCGCGCCAAGTAGCACCATTATTGCGGCTGCGTACAACGACACGGTGCCCTAGCAGACGGCCGATTGTCAAAATTTCACGAGCTTCGTCTGAGAGTGCTTCTTCACTTGTTGCAGTGGCCGACATTTCATAGGACCCTTCGGTGACCGGAAGCGTCACAAGCCCTACGAAATTGCCACTCTCGTATTCTGCCAGAAAGCTTGCCGTCAGCTTAGTAAAGGCATCGATGTCACCGACTAAGGCTTTAATTTCGGATATTTTGGAGGTATTGCCAGGCATCGCCCCCAAAATGTCTAGCTTGCTCTGTTCGCTCTTCCAGTATTCAAAACGCCTATGCAGGGCTAATTGCAAGGCATCATGAAGAGTTTCTATTTCGACAAACCTGGCCGTGCTATTTGCAGTTCCTTGTCTGGCACCAGAATTGGCTTGAGAGTCGTGTACGTATCTATCTATTTCGATTTGACTCCATTCTTCGTAGCCATCAAGCTTTTCTAGTGGATGATCCCAGGTGCCTTCGAAACGTCCACAGTCAGCTCTTTTGCTCCGGCCATTGTCGGCCTGACGAACGTGAGCATCGAGTCCTAGTCTTTTGGCCAGAGCAAGAATGGCACTGACTTTGTCTTGGTCGTAGATGCTTGGCAATTTGACTTTGGCAATGCGCGTCCAGCCGATCGGTACTTCCAGAAAAGCGCAGACGAGGTCTAACAGGTCTTGGCTATAAGCCTTGTGTTTGCCGTAGTAGCTGGCAATCGCTGACTTGTTTGGTTTAGAGATGACCAATTGAAGGGCGGTTTTTAGAGCCAAGTTGGTGGCGGTAATTCTGGTGGCATAGCAAGACTGGTTCATAGTGTTTCTCTCTTACAGTTTTCGTTGAAGGGAAGGTTGGCGATGTCAAAGATTGAGTAGCTCATTGGCGTGGTTCCAACGTTCGTTTGTGGGCACCGAGAGCAGCTCATCGAGGTGAATGTTTAGCAATTGCCAGTAGCCTGCATTGACCTCATCTTCCAGTTGTTCTGGTGTCCAACCGGCGTAGCCGCAGAGTGCAAGACTATTTCCGTTGGCAATGCCCCGCAAATGGGCTGCAATTTCTTTCATTTCGCTGGGTGTCTTGTCTTCGGAGATGATCGGTACAATGAAGTAGCCGCTTTCACCTATAGCGTGTTGAGCAGTGATTTCATTAACTTTGTCCAGCCAAATCAATGGCGTTTCCATTGGTCCGCCGCTGCTCAACCAGCCGTCTTCAACGGTGCCAGCGAGATTAAATCCGAAGGCTTTCTCGCTATCAAGAACAGCTAAGAAGATCACCGACTGATTAAAGTCTGGGTCTGCTTCTAGCAGTTCGCTAGCAACGAGGACGATTCCTGCTTTTAGTTTGTTGTTCATGCTTTTACCTCACGATAAAGCAAAGACCAGCTCTCGATTGATAGCCGGTCTTCATGATTGAAAAATTGTTTAGTGGTCGCCGATTTCACCTGATTTCGCCAAGCGGGACTGGCTAATCACAAGGTAGGTGCCGCTTGCACCGTGACCCTCAACTGAGAAGCTCCAATGCAAGTTTTCGCTGCGCAGGTGTGAAGCTGCTTTGGCGGCATCTTCTTGCGAAACGCCCGAGAGCCAGATCTTGCATTCTTTGCCGCTGAACTGCTGTTCTACCGTTTTTAGAATGTCGGCAACTTTGGCTTGGTCTTTCTCTTTTTGTAGGTTGTCTAAGTTCATGAGATTCCTTGGTGTGAGTTGATTGTTGACTCTTGCATTAGAGTGCTCTAGCAAAGCATCGCTTTACCGACGTCTCTAACACATAAGCCGGTTTGGGGAGTGGGAATAGACTTCACAGAGTCTGGTTCAAGGGCAAGTCGTGCTGCCCAGTAGAGAAAGTTCACGCCCGAGAGACAAGCCATTGGTAGCCCACCAGACATGCGCGGGTTGATTTCGAGAAGGGCATGTTCTCCCTTGTCGTTGTCTTTAAACTGAATGTTAAAGACCCCATTGAGCTTGAGGAAGCTAGTAAGCGCCTTGACTTGCTCAATGAGTGCGGGGTTGTCTTCCAGTACTTGGTATTCTCGCTTAGATTTCACTCTGCAGACGGCGGCTTTGAGGTCGCCATCTAAGGCTAGACAGTCGACGCTGCGTTCATCACCTGGCAATAGCTCCATTACCATCAACTCTTTGAAGGATGGCTCAAGGCTGAGATAAAAGCGTGCCTCATCCATGCCAATTAAAGTTGTATCGCCGGCCAGAAAACGAGCAAGGGGATTGTCGTCTTTAGCTTCGTGCCGCCGGTGAGCAATGGTATGAAAACCCATGCCATAGATGCCTACTGTGGGTTTGAAGCAAGCCTCTTTGCCGCTGTCGTGCATTTGATAGACACTATCTTCAAATTGCATAAAGTTGTTGACGACTGCAAACTTAGGAATGATTGCTAGACCTTCTGGCAGATGACGATATAGTTTTGCTTTGTTGTCGATGATGGCGAGAGTTTCGCTGTCAGCTGTTAGAAGCATTGTGATGCCGGCATCACTAAAGCGTTTTTGCTGCTTTGCTAATACCTGCTGTCTTCTGCCCGGAATGAATAAATCTACATTGTTTTCTCTTGCAAATTGGAAGCAGAACTCAACATATGATTCATCATCACTGACGCTTCGACCAGGCTCACGAGCAAAAAAGTCTGCTATCTGAGCGACTGGATTGTGTGGGTCTGGATGGGTACAGATAATAGAGAAGCGCTTAGCATCGGGAGCGGTGCCGAACGCTTCAATTACTCTGACTGTACTGGAAAGGTTTTTGTTAAACCAAATTTTGTAGTTTTTCTTTGACATACTTACCTTTTAAGTTGAGTGTGCTAGCGCAGCCCTGGGCCAAGAGGCTTGCAGGGCTGTTGAGCTGATCAATTGCTCAGGCTTGTCTTAGTGCTCTTTGGTGGGCAGCCGTTGGCAGCTGGATTAGGTTACTAAGGTTGGTTTGTGCGAAGCTTTCTTCGTCTTCCAGCGACTGCTCTTGTCTGACACCGTAGACTTTCGCTCTAGCCAGAATGTCTTGGGCCCACTGTCTGTGAGTCGTTGGTTCGCACATCCGTTGACCTTTGCCGCTAGAGCTGGTAGCCCTGAAGACGGCAGGTGCGTTTTCATCGAGAATCTGCAAGGCTTCTGTGTAGTCGTATTCGTATACGGCGAAGGCTGCCTCGATTAGTGGAATCTGGTCTGGATGTATAGCAGTTTTGCCAAAAAGTCCATGATCAAGGTCTTTTTGCAGTTCCAACTGAAGAACATCTGGGCGGTTCATTACTTCGCAAACCGGTGCCGACAAACCAATGCCGTGTGGGATGAATACGCCGGAGAGCATGGCGATAACATTGCCAATAGCGGTATCGTAAATGGTGGTACGTGGGTTGCGGCGAATGCGTAGACAGTTGAGTAAGTCATTGCCACCAATGCGGAGACAGATGATGCGATCGAGGCTGCGGTGGTCATCCAAGAGAAGATTTCGCAGGGCAATCATTTCATCTTTGTCGAAGGTCTCCTGTGTCTCAAGGGTGGGCATGAGCATAAAGGGATCTCTCTGGCCGATGTTTGAGAGATACATTTGAATGTTGCTAGCCGTAATCTTGGGTAAGACAAAGCCGTTGAGGCTCACTACACCGTCCATCGCTGTGATGTTTCCAAGTATGTGCTGGGTTCGCACTCTAACAAAGCGTTTTAGATTGGGGTTGGCTCTGAAGTGTGGCAGAGCTTCTCTGAGATTGCGTAAGGCAAGATTTACTTGGTCGTCTCGAACCGAGTCTTCCGTGTCAAAAATGACTGAACGCAGGTTGGGAAATTTCTCACTGTTGGCGATGGCGATAATTGCTTCCACTGGTTGTGTCAGTGGGACATACATTGAAGCGCCTAAAAGCAGTTGTTCTTGTCTTGTATTTGAACTCATAGTCATAGTAAGGTCCGCAGTAAGTTGAGCTGTTGTAAAAAAGATTAGTCGTCGCCAAGAGTGGCAATGATTACGGCTGCAGCGTAGGGCAGCTGGCTGTCCACAATCACCTTTACTTCGTTCTGTTGAGCTAGGGTTTCGAGATGGGCGACATCAGCCGTACCGCGTTCTCGAAGAATGAGGCAGTCAGGTACTCGGCGTAAGAGCGCCCGGGTAGATTCGCCCACACCTGGTTTTACTCGATTGCGATCGGCGACCTCGTAAACCGTCATTGAGCGTTCAACGAAGGCATCTGATTTTGCTTTCAATGCTTGCCGTGTCATCTCATTCCAGACAAAAGGTTGTACAGCAGAGAGTTGTATTGCCTCGGCAACGTACTTTTCGACAATAGGCGAAAGCCTATCAACAAAGTAGCGAGAAAGGTCTTGCTCTTTGTATTCATCGTAAAAGTAGCAGGCATGAAAGTCACCGGCGGCAACAATTTTATCGTTGAGGACTGTGCGGCTGACGAGACCAGAAACAATACCATTGAGAATGGCTGATGGAATCAAGTAGTCGTCTGAGGTGGCAGCTAGTCCAGCGACACCGGCCAAATCGGCTACTACAACCATTGCTGGGTCTATTTGCACTTTGCGACTGTGGTTATAGTCAGCAATTGTTTTGGCAAGTTCAGTGGCAATTGCCCCTTTACCTGTCCAGCCGTCGATAAAGACAATGTCTTCAGCTCTGTGTCCTTGAGCCAAGATATAGTCAAGTGCCACTTGATCAATGCCCTTGTCGCGGATGATAGAGACCGAATAGTGGTGGCTATCGCGGCCCATAGACTTGAGAGCACGATGGAGTAATACACCCACTGGAGTGCCTGCTCTGGCTAGGCTGACTAAAACAATTTGGTCAGCCATACGCTCAGCAAGGGCAACAGCTAGAGTGGCAATGTCTTTTGAAAAGCGCTCTTCGTTATTATTCAGCGCTTCCCAGAAAAGCTGCATGTAGCGTTCCGATGGAAGCTTTTCATGAGACAGCATTGAAGAGTAGTGAGCACCGCTTTGAATCAGTTGCTCTTTCTCGGTAACTCCGACAAAATGAATGTCAGCTCGTTTGAGGAGAAAGTTTACGTCGCCAGCTGCGTAGCTGCCAGCGAAGTGATGTTTTTGATCGTTAGGTTTTACAGCTAAAGATGATTTCGTCATAGTGAACTTCCTCTAGGAATAGTTAAGGTTCAGGGCTTTTTTTAGTCCTGAATGAGAGCTGAGATTTGCCGCTGACCTTAGTCTGAGATGTAGTCAGAATTAGGATTGGCAGCTAGTTGTTGTACACCTGAAAAGATTTGGCTTTTGGCCGGCATTAAGGCAAAATGACACTGAGCCATGAATGCTACGTCGGTGAAGCTATCACCAGAGCCAATTATCACGGTGTCTTTTGCGAGATTTATGCGGTTCGCTAAGAGCCAGCTGCTAGCTTTTTCTTTGCCTAAAAATTGAGGAAAGATAGCCAGATTGTTGTCGTTAAAGTGAACGGTCCAGTCATTCGGTAAATACTCTTGCACTGCTTGGCCGAGGTCGACTAGTTCGTGGTTGAGGTGGTTATTGTGTTTGACGCTGATATAGAGAGTGAGACCCTGGTCTTCCACAAGTCTGGCTCGAATGTCGAAGTCGCGCGCAGAGGCAATTTGTAAGAGTCTTGTGTGTATCTCTTCCAAGATCTCCTTTGCCTGGTCGGCTTCGGCCGCGATGAGTTGATGCCAAGCTTGTTCTGCATTACCGTCAGGTTGTAAAATCACGCCGCCGAATGAGCAAATGCTGTAGCTGTTGAAAGGCAGAAGTGCCCGTCTAAACGTAGCGGTATCGCGAGCTGTGTTGGGTATTACTAAGGCTGTTGCGCTTAGCCAGTTAAAGAACGTCTGCTGCTGGGGTGTCATGAAACCGCAAGCTTCACCAGATGTTTTGTAGGCTACCGGTGTTATATCTCCTTCAGGGCACTTTCTCTCTGATTGAAAAATGTTGTTGTCGAGGTCTAGCAAGACAATGACGTTAGCTGCGAGGCCTTCTGTATTGGTTTTAAGATCAGTCATATTGATGCCTTTGAGAATAGGTTAATTAGAACGTCATGATCCGTGCGCCAAGGGCTCGCACCAGTGCTTCGTCAATTGAAGTTGCTGGTGTTTCGGTGCAGATTAAGACGCGGTCAAAGTCATCTTTTGAACCGTTGTGGAGGAAGTTGTCGATCTCTTCTTCACAGTGGTCTAAAAAAGACAGCGATTTTGAAATTGCCCCACCAAGCATAATTGGAGAGCGTGTTGTAGATTGCACAGCCACTGTGGCATGTGGGTTGTAGCGCTCAATCCGTTCGGCCAATAAGAAGGGCAAGTATGAAAACTCACCTACACCTAAAACTAGGCATCTTTCACCCACTGCCAGTTGGATATTGCAGAGCTGGACTATTCGATGCAGTGCACCTGGATCCCTCAACCCAAGCCGACCGAAGTTTGTTTGAAACAGATGGTCTTTGAGGTCGCCATTGCCGCTAGCTTTTGGCAACACTACATTTTTTAGCTCGGGATCTGCATCAAAGCTATAGCGGCCAGTTAACAATGCGACCGAAGATGTGGTGATACCTTCATCTGCATAGAGGCTATCGTGCCGTTCTTGCACCAGCTCTTGACCGCGCCAATCGGTTATTACAACGGTGACCAGTTGTTCTAGCTGATTGGCGACTTGGGCACAGAATGCTTTGGTCAAGTTGATGAAAGTTTTGCCGGTGCTGGCTTCATCGTCGAGCAAAACTAGACTGCGGGCATTTTGAAACAGTCGGCGAGCTTCCGCTTCTTCTGGCAGATAGAGGAAGTGGTCGGTGGCATGGCTGTGCTCTTCAGCAAAGTTGAGGGCTTTCTCTTGCTCTAATTCATAGCGAGTGGTGTGGATGAAGACTAGATCTTGGCGGCCGGTTTTTTTGACATACTCTTCGTAAACACCGTGTCCAAGGGCTGTAGCTGTTTCTGCCATGCCAATGAAGACCACTGGTCCAGGCAAGTCGCGAGGTATCTTTTGCGCCAGGCGCTGATAGCAATCACGCATGACTCGTGGACTAATAGGAATGTGTTTACCCAGTACTTTTGAGACAAAGAGAAAGCCTCGCTTAGGGTTGCGTCGTGCGGCAAAGTCACAGAGCTGATCTAAGTTCAGGTCTGAGTCTTCCACTTCTATCGTCAAAACGCCTGTTGGTAGTTCGATTCTTCTGCTTTCTGTTGACTGACTTAAAGCGCTAGCAGTGCTGTGTTTATATTTCATATTGACATCTCGGTAAAAAAAGGTCGATGGCGGAGCTTGAGGGCTAGCCATCGACTAAGTTAGGAGGAGTGGTCTTTAATTCGGGCTAGCCGCTTACTTGCTGTAACTACTGTGGTCTAGGCCCAGTGCGCCTGCAACTCGTTCTAGGCTGGCTTCGTCTAGTTCGTTGCCATTTTTGCCGCCAACAATTGCAATTGCTACGCGCAGAGCCACATCAGTTTGATTGCCTTGGGCCGGCAAGCTCTTTATTGTTTTCATGGTGTCTTCCCAGTTGAACATACCACTGACATTTTCAATGCTGTTTAGGTAGCCAGTGAAAAGGTCCACCAATGTTTCTTTTGGCAGATGGTCAAGAGCTTTTGCTTTATTGATGCGCTCGATAATTGCTGCTTTCTTAGCGGCCGTGAGAGTGTCGGCGCTATTGCCTGAAGACGCAAGCAGAGCGGTAAGACCCATGGCTGCTTTCTGAAAAGCAGTGGTGTGAAAGGCCGATGCCTGTTTCGTCAGGTCATCTTGAGTGCCACGCACTGCGCTCATAATCCATTTTTTCAGATAATAGAGCGCTACCCCTATGTAGACCAGGTTTATGGCCAGCGCCAGAATACCGAGTACGCCGACTTTTGCCAGAAAACCATGGGGAATGGCGACAATCACAGCTGAAATCACCATGACAATGGCTGAGCTCGTAATCGCTTCTGCTTTGCCGGAATGGCCGAGCAGAGGGTGCGTGCGAAAAAATGTGTAAGTGTGTTTGCCCACCATTGCCATGCCGAGCACGATGAAAGGCATAAGGAAAAATGATGAGAGTATGGCGTTGATGAGTGTCAACATGAGTGATTCCTCTTTAGGGGTGAATTTAGTTTGTAAGCAGCGATTGCTGGAAGCACCAATTTATGGGCTTCCAGCTTGGGACTATGGGCCGACAGTGTTAGTTTTAGCCGTCGACTTCTTCTTCGACAGTCAGTCCGTGTTCAGCGCACAATGCCTGGAAGCCGCCGTCAAAGCCTTGACCAACACCTTCGAATTTCCATTCATTGTTGTGTTTGTACAAGCGCACCAAAATTACTGCGATATTGGTGCTGGCATCTTC
>JBIPOV010000145.1:0-6952 GCA_044378815.1 Obscuribacteraceae bacterium (SeqCode)
CATATCAAAAGCTCCGTTATTGGTTTGGTCTGCGTTGTGGTAAACACAGATTCTGAGCCAACTGACAGGGCTTTTGTGCTTTTTAAAAGATTACTTTGGTATCACTCCCGTGAATAATTGCGGTTTTCTCGTACTACTAGGTGGCGTAGTGGCAGGGGTTGTTTAACAAATCTGAAAACGACCATTTGTCATAGCTTTGGGGGAAAGATTAAAAGCAGCGTCAGCTCTACCATTCGTCAGGCAGGAGGATGTCATTAGCCTGAAATATTAAAAGTTATGAGCTAGCGCTAATTTAGCTATCTGATCTCTTATCTCTGACTATTAACTCCAAGGTAAATAGCTTGTCTTACTTAGATTCAAGAGATTAGGCTCGTCTTATCATCTCTCTTCTATAAACAAGTAACAAAAGCTCTTAAGAAATAAGCACCCTCTATCTTTCTGTGGCTCTTTTCCCTTGCACTCGCAAGACATAGCTGCACGATTTCCCGTCTAGGGCAAATGGTTTTGTCTCGAAGCGTTTTCCCTTCTCCCTGTTGAGAAGACGTTTCTTGCCGCTAACCGCAATTTTTCTCTTTATCAACCAAGAAAAAAACAACAGGACAAAAGCTATGGAACACATCGGAATCCTCGGCGGTACCTTTGACCCTGTGACAGAGGGCCATTTGTACATTGCCCGCACAGTTGGTCGCATGCTTGGCCTGGACAAGGTCTTGCTTGTTACCGCCGGCAACCCTCCACACAAACTTCGCAACGTTCTCGATGCCGAGCTTCGTCACGAAATGGTTGAGGTTGCCGTTTATGGCAATGCCGGCATCGAAGCCAGTCGTTTGGAATTGGATCATGGCGTCTCGTACACCATCGATGCCGTCAAGGCATTGCGTCGGACCCTTCCTGACGGCGGCCGCAATACCCGCATCAGCTTCATCACCAGCGCTGAATACCTCAACCCAGAAAACCCCAGCAATTTCCGCACCTGGAAAGGCGTAGAAGAGCTGATCACGATGATTGACCTGGTTGTCACTCCTCGTGGTTGGATGACTGCTGAACTGGCTGCGCAATGGGCGAAAATGCTCTGCCTCGACAACGTCAAGATCGTCGACGTTCCTCCAATGCCGGTCTCCAGCGGCATGGTCAAGAATGCTCTGCGTGAAGGACAGACCATCGACCACATGGTGCCCAGTGCTGTCGCCGAATTGATTAAGACACGCGGGTACTATCGATGAGGTCAGCAATGAGCCCTGGTCACAGTTATCGCTTGCTTCGACCGCCGCGAAGATGCAAACTCGCATGGCCATCACCAACAGGTTCGCTGCCTAGAAGGTCATCCATGGGTCAAACTGTTGCCAAACAGCTTGCTCTGGATGACCTTCAAAGCCAACCGCCGGAAATGCGTATAAGCCCTCAAAGCTCATTCGCATTTTTTGGTGATCATTATTACTATAATAAATAGTAAATATATGATAAGAGAAAAGCTGCCAAGGTTAGCCCATGCCTTTGATTGGCAAGTCTACTTAGCAGCTTTTCTCTTATCGGTTTTGGGCGGCCCTTATCAAACTGCGAAACAGTCGCTTGTTAGCTTCATAGTCTTGCTCTGGGTGCCATTGCACGCCGACAAGATAAGGGTGTTTGCTATGGCTCAATCCTTCGGCAATGCCATCCTCGGCAGAGCTCTCTAGTTGCAAACCTTTCCCCAGGGTTTTGATGGCCTGGTGATGCGAGCTGACTACCGAAGGCAGGCGGCAGCGACCATAGATTTTCCGCAGCTTGCCACCAGTCTGAAGTGCTACCGGATGGTCCGCATGGGGCTGCTTGATCTCGCTGCGATGGTTTTCACCTAAGCCCGGGTAAACGCTCTCTATGTCTTGAATAAGGCTGCCACCAAAGTGAATATTGAGTAGCTGCAAGCCACCGCAAATTCCTAAGATGGGCAATCTGGTGTGATTGACCAAGTACTTGACGAAGCGCAGGTCGAATTCTTCGCGCTCTTGATCGAGGGGGGTAATTGTGGTCGAAGGGTTCTCTCCGTAGAGCCTGGGATTGTAGTCGCGCCCGCCGATTAGAATTACCCCGTCGCAGGTTGCCAGAATCGAGACCATGTCACGTTGTTTTGTTGGTGGAACCACGACCGGGATACCACCAGCAAGTAGGATAGCGTTGATGTAAGCGCGGTTGAACTGATAGACCGTAGTCTTGCCGCGGCTGACGTCGAGGTTGATGGCAATTCTTGGTTTTTCAAGCCTAGCTTTGCCACTTCTTGGTTTAAGCTCAGTTACAGGCATATTGTTGTTTTTATTTTGGCGCACGGTAGAAGCAGGCTTTTCGGCTGCTGACTCTTTGGCCGAGCTGCTATTTGACAGTGCTGCTTGTCTGGTGTTGTTGTGAGTTTTGCTGCTTTTATTGTTTGAAGGTGAAAAGGACATGCCCTCAACCTAGGCTAGCAAGCAGTCGTTAAACAAGTCCCCGTGGCACTCACGGCAAGCCTGGCGCTGATTCTTGCTGCTATAAGCGGCCTGTATCGGTGCTTTTTATAGATTTGTTATCTAACCAAGCTTGTGAGAGCTTAGCGCTTGGGTAGGGGCATCCCAGAAAACCAGGCCCAGAATCTCACCCATGGGTTCGATTCTAGTTTTTCAAGATCGCTTTCGACCATGTTCAAATGTTTGCGATGGGCAGCCAATAGTTTCTCAAGTATGGCAATCTGCTGATTTTTTTCTTCTAGCAGGCGCTCACGTTTTACCAACTGCATATTGCGCTGTTCAACAATCTCTTTGTAGTCAAAATTCTCAAGTTCAAGAACAATCGCCCGGGCTGCTTTAGCACGAAATTCGGGCAAGAAACTCAATTGCGCTTCCATAGTGTCTACTTGGCTCTCCAAATAACCGATGCGATGCATTGCACCGGTGAGGCGGTCTGAGGTGAATGTCAGTTGCTCAAGAATTTTACCAACACTTGAGTCGGTTAGCGTCTGTCGCTCTTGCTTGGAGAAAAATCTTTCATGGGGAGGAATATATTGAGCTGCACCATCAGCAATGGCAGCTCCGCCATCGAGCGCGGCCAAAAGGCGGTCGTAGGTTTTGGCGCTAATATTTGGCGTCATATCTATAACCTCTTGTGCTGCTAGCGTTTGGGGCATTTCGCCGGCGTTTGGCATCGGGATGTTCCTCTTCAGTTCACACAATTATGGTGCTCTAGTAGTGGTCTGTCCAGAGCCGAAAGGGTTTCCAAGCGGAGTTTTTTGCTGCTTAAAACCAGCGATAACATACACCAGTCTTTATTTCGAGGTTTAATTTTGGAAATTTTACTGCTTTTGTTGCAGGCTTCAAGCACCTGGTTTATGACCGGTTTGATCTGGTTCGTTCAAGTTGTTCATTATCCTCTCTACGATCGCATAGGACTGGCTCAGTTCCAGGTCTATGAGCGTGATCATTGCGCTCTTACTACTCTGGTTGTTGCACCGATGATGGTGGCCGAGCTGCTATCAGGGGTGATGCTACTGATAGCTCGACCAAAAGCAGTGGGATCTGCCGAAGTGATACTGGGTTTGGTGTTATTAGCAGTGATTTGGCTTTCTACTCTCTTTATCGCCGATAGTCTTCATGGTGCTCTGGCTTCGTCCTTTCAAGTTGGACCTTATCGGGCATTGATCGCCTGGAACTGGCTGAGAACGGTGGCCTGGAGCCTAAGGGGTTTGCTAGTGGCCTATATGTGTTACCGCTGCATGCAGCAATAGCAGTAATGGGTGCTTCGCGCAGTTGCGCTATCCGCTTTTTGTAGACGGGCCCGCTTGACAACCGGGCGTACTGCCAGTCTTTATGTCTTTCAGCTCCGTCTTAAGCTAATCAAAGCTATGTATATGAGTTTTTGAGTCTCTTAACTCTGTAGGTTGTAAGTCTGTACCTTTGCAACCACAAACTCTCAAATACTTTAATCCTCCCCAATCACCTAACCATCTCTAGCTTAATAACCATGCCCGCTGCCCCTCTGGTTTGAGTGTCAGTGGCTTTGCCTTTTGCTTTCACAGCTTTGGGCTAGGAGAACACCATGTTTGAACATCTGATCGAAGTCTTACAGTCTCTGCCGGGACGCGTAGGACGGAGCTTCGACGAAACATTTCGCTCGCTCAAAGAGCGCAATTTTCGCGTCTATAACACCGGCATGTTTATCTCCAGTGTTGGCACATGGATGCAAGGCGTGGCGCTGAGCTGGTTGGTTTATCGACTGACTGGTTCTGCTGCTGCTCTTGGTCTTGTCACGTTTGCCAGCAATCTGCCTTTGCTCTTGCTCACCTTTGTTGGTGGCATGACCGCAGATCGCTTTGACAAACGCAAAATTCTTTTGATTACCAACTCGATTGCCATGCTGCAAGCCATTGTGCTTACAGTTTTGGTTTTCACCGGGCATGCCAGCATAACCTGGATCATCGCTTTGGCTGCCATTCTCGGCTGTACCACCGCCTTTGAAGTGCCCACGCGGCAATCGCTTGTTCCTCTGCTCATTAGCGACAAGAGCTCGATCTCGAATGCCATTGGCTTGTCCTCTGCTACTTTCCATGTCTCGCGCATGTTGGGACCAGCTCTTGGTGGTCTTTTGATTGCGGGAGTTGGTGAGCAGTTGTGCTTTGCCATCAACGCTCTCAGCTTCGTCGCCGCCCTGACCGGGTTGTGGATGGTACGCCTGCCGCCCAAAGAAGTGAAACCAGTGCTCAATGCTGGTGAGAAAGCTGCTGAAAAGGCCATCGCTAATGCCAAGTTTGCGGCCGTGTTGAGGCGTCCTGGCGTTTACACATTGCTGTTTCTGGCCGCCTTTGTCAGCACTTTTGGTATGCAGTATTCAGTGCTGATGCCAGTTATTGCCGACAAGCTCTTGCATGGACAATCGGTAGCCTATGGCTTTCTCTCCGCTGCCGGGGGTGTAGGAGCTCTGGCTGGTGCCCTTACCGTCGCTTTCATGGGCGATCGTCAGGGTCTGCGCAAGCGCATCGGCTGGGCTTGTCTCGGTCTTGCGGTGGCCCTGGCACTGTTGGCGCTCTCGCAGTTTGTGATACTCTCAGTGGTGGCGATTTTGGCAGCCGGCAGTTGTCTATCGTTGCACTGGAGCGGTGGCAATTCGCTGATGCAACAGTGTGTTGAGCCGTCTTCCCGAGGCAAACTCATGGGAGTGTACACAACTTTCACCTTGGGCTTGGCTCCGTTCACTGCCTTGATTGCTGGTTGGACGGCGGAACATTTCGGTGTTTCTACTGCCCTGCTGATCAGTGCAAGCGGCATGCTAATTGGATCGCTGCTCTATCTCGTCAAGGTGAGAAAGCTTTCTGACACGTGTTTGTAACGCTTGTCTTGCGGCAAGCTCTGAAGACTGGTCGCCGTTCATTCTGCATTGGCAGAGGAGCGGCGACCTTTTTTCTCAATTTTGTTCAACTATAGAAAGTAGCAGTGTGAGCTTTTTTAGGATTCTGGGCACAAGAAGAAAGTATGATAAAGGCTGTTCCAGAAAAGGGTGTCGAGGAAGAAATGCAGGAGCAGAATCAAGGTTTGGCCAGCGATGACGGGCTGGAAATTTTGCAAGTGGCGTTTAATATCTATGGATCTCCAGTAACACCCAGTCGCAAAGAATGCCTGCGCTTGATGGCTAGTCAGATGCCTGGTTTGAGCGAACGACAGTATGCTTCAGCTTGGAACCGCGTTAATTTGCTTTATGAGCAAGCCTGTAAATTAGCTTTTCGTTGGGCCAATGAAAACCCTCCGGGTGCTGAGATTGACGAAGCAGTTGTCGAGACTGTTTTTCTTGATGAAATTGCGCGTAAGTGCCAAGGTTTTACTCGCGAGCAGTATCGCGGTGCGCTTATGTATGGCTTTGACCGGGGTATTTTCTAGCCTATTCTCCAGGCACTATCCGTACTTAAGCTCGTGCTCAAGACGTTCGCAGGCCAGGCTCAGTTCGTCGAAAAGATAAGAGTCGCTAACGTCTGCAATTGGTAGGTAAAATGCCCGAGTTTGTTCGAGGTAGCGCAATTGAAAACCTTTATCTAGAAGTTCTGCGGCGTCACGCACGTTGTCGAGGCGGTCGGCTAGTTTAACCAACTTGGTCTCAACGCTAGCTTGGCTAATGCGCTCGTGATAGATTCTTAGCTTTTGTTCTTTCTCTTCTTTGCTTGCCGTTTCTTTGAATGTTGGCTTGGTTAGAATTGACACCATCATCGCTATCGGTCTACCAAAATGCTCCTCAATATAGGCAATTGTCACTTTGCCGTTCGAAGCTTCGACTGTGTCATGCAGCAATGCTGCTGCAATGGCAATGGGCTCTTTCAGTTCGAGTTCTTCGGTGATAATCAGAGCAACCCGCATGGGATGAACAATATAGGGAGCTGTTTGCGTGGTATTCTCTTTGGTGGGGCGCCGCGTTTGTTTAGCGTGGGTTTCTTCAGCTAGTGTCAGGGCTTTGCCAAGCATTACCTTATCGAGCACCCTAAATGACTCAATGACAAGGAGCAGACGATGGCGTAAGCTGCCTGCTAGTTTATTGATTGGTTGCGGTTTTGGTGTTGCCGTCATGTATATCTATGGACACCTAGCTGGTTAGATTTCTGATTGCAGTGCTCTTTTGAAGAGTTAGATATTGGCAGAAAGCAGCTGTAACTTCTTTCAAGATAGCTTACTCCAGGTAATTCTTTCAAGCTTGCCCCTCCTTGGCTTCTTGGATATGCCCGAAATAGTTGATAGTCGGACTTAATTCAAAAGCCTTTTTTAGCCACTTTTCAACTTTTTATCTTTTTACCATATTAGGTAGTTGAGGGGTAAAAATTTTTTTGAAGGTTTGCTTTTGAGCAGTGCTTAGTAGAATTTTCAGGATATCTATGAGAAAGACTGGGGGGCAAATACAAAGCTGTATCGGCCCCCCAAGTTCGTTTCTGCTGTTTTACTTGTTCTTCTTCTTTTTCTTCTTTTTCTTGTCC
>JBIPOV010000030.1:0-79387 GCA_044378815.1 Obscuribacteraceae bacterium (SeqCode)
ATGAATCCCTCCTTTTGACATTGTATGTCGTGGAGCGACTCTCGCTAATTACTGTCTGTTAATTGGGGGGAAGGTCAAAAATACAAGAGTAATTTTTTAAGGGCTTTTGAATAGACATATTGTTTTTTACTTTATCGAGAGAGAAATCATCTTTGTTTTGCTAATCTTTTGAAAATACAAGAACTGACTTATGTTTGAAACCCTTCTTCTCTTAGCTTGATCTGACTCTGCGTCTGTCAAGCTAAGAGAAGAAGGTTCTCTATTCAGCGGTGGCGCTTTCTCTCTCGATTCGAGCAGAGCGTTTATGCGAGCGCAAGATCGGGATATCTGAAGCAATTCATTCTCTACTCGATCGAGCCGGTTTTTTAAGCTGGATTGATTCGGACGTGTTTCAAGGCGCTGATGAACTAGTTCTGAGATGAAGCCGATGAAGATTCCTGCAAGTGTAATTCCCGTTAGCATGACGACTGCTGCCACTGCTTTGCCTGCAACTGATTGGGGAACCAGGTCGCCATAGCCGATTGTTGATATCGTTACTATCACGTACCAAACAGCATCGGTTAATGTTTTGAGAGTTGTCGGTTCAAGCTTTCTCAGCATTGCTGAGGACAGCACTATATGAAGAGTTCCAGCAATGAGAATTACAAGGAGCGGTGTTGTTGTGAATTTTCTCTTGGACCATTCGATAACTCGCCAACCTGCGGCAATAAGACCAAGGAGATGCTTTATTTCTTTCATAGCCAAGGCTTGGGATTTGGACGACCGTTTCGTCTACGAAAAGCCGGGTCGTATTGTTGAGCGTACACTGAAATGTCTGCCTCGGAGATGCCGAGAATCGTTTCTTCTTGCTGCCAGTAGCCATCCTCGTGAGCTCTGCAAATTTGCTCGTATCTAAATAGCAGTTCTTGCATAATCAAAGATGCGGTGACTTTTTTCTCTTTCAGCATTCTTTCATGGAACAACTGCAATTCATCGAACGTCAAACGACCATCAGGCTTATTGCTAGCTGGTTCCGGCAGATCGATATCATCCCAGTTCTTTTGCAAGAATGGCATTAGGGTTTCTGTTACAAACTTGTGTTCATCGCAGTAGGCAGACATAGTTAACTCTCCTTTTTTGTATTGAGTCGACCAGCGGAATTGGTATAAACTGTCTGGAAATTACGTATCTAGTATTTCACGTATCTAGATATCCAGATATATGAAAGTATTTCATATGATCCTTTCAGCAAGCTTTTGCAAGAGTCAACAAAATCTAAACTGACTGGGCGTGTCTATCGAAATTGATGTCACGCGCATGAACCAATTGCTCATGCGTGGACAATTTCTGTATGAATTAAATCCTAAAGTGGATTTTTCTGTGGGCTATGTTTACAACAGGGTTTATCAGCCTTTGCGGTTTGAGCATCGTCTAACTCAAGAATTACGTATGCGACATAGGTTTAGGCAATTGCGCATAGGTAATCGCACGAGGCTGGAGCAACGATTCATTGAAGGGTCTCCAGAATTAAGCAATCGACTAAGGCATCAGGTGCGCTTTAGTTTACCGATTAAAAGCACTCCCCTCGATGCTGTCGTTTCAGAGGAACTCTTCCTCAATCTAAATAGTGTCGCGAATGGCCCAGTTCGTGGTATTGATGAGAATCGTCTTTTTGCTGGCATAGCGATGAGAATTCCCCGCAAGACAAGTCGTCTAGAAGTCGGCTATCTGCAACAGTACATCAATAGGGACATTCAAGCAGATCAACTGAACCACATACTATTCTTGGGTTTAGTCGGAGATATTTGAGGTGACAGTTGAAAAATGACAGAGTTGTGGCAGAGCTAGAGCGAAAGAATTTAGATTAAGCGCAAATGGGGAAGAGATTGCTGCAGTGCCTCATCGCTGAATAACTCTTCGATCTGGTCTGGGGGCCTTAGTTCTTTGAGGCTTTTAAATCTTTTCAGGGTATCAATTGTTGCCGGTGTGAGATTGCCGCATCGGTCAATATACAGAGTGGTGAGATTGGGCAGGGAGGATAGTTTTAACAAGTCGGCGTCTTTTGTGGCCGATTCTTTTAGGGACAGAATCTGTAGCTTGGTCATTCTTGAAATCAAGGCGTAGTCTTCATTGCTCAGTTTGACATTGTTGAGATAGAGATCTGTGAGGTTGTTGCTCTTCACTAGAACGGTTAGTACTGGAGTAACATCCGACAGCATGTTGACGTGTAGTGTTTGCAGCTGGGGCAGTATTTTACATTTTGCCAGGGCAGCACTAGTTATGTTTGTATTGCCTATGTCTAAAGACTTAAGTGCCTGAAATTTTTCTAGCAAGGTTATGTCTTTGTCGCTTAGCATAGTGGCTCTCAGCTAGAGTCTATGCAGCTGCGTTTGCTTTGCTAGGGCCTGGAGTAGCTTAAGTGGAAGTTTTTGTGAATCGTTGAGGTTGACAGTGTCAATTTCGTTTGGCCTGAAGTAGTTTAGTAGTTCTGGATAGCTCAGTAATGCTTGCCCGGCTGTCAGGCTCACTGGTCTGCCATAGCCGACAGCTATAGTTCCTTGTGCCGGGACCATTGTCCATTTATTCGTGCCGGGTTTTGTAAAGCCGATGGTGCCGAGGCTAAAATTTGTGGGGAAATTGAAGCGGTTAACCTTTACGCCATCAACTGTTCTTAGTGTCGAATATGGCTCAGTTCTTTGTCTAATAAACTCTTTTATCAGCACTGTTTTGGCGATTGGCAGGCCTGACTCTTTGTTGGTTATTTGCTCCACCAATTCTATTTCAGCTATTGTGTGGCCAGTGCTTTCGTTGCTAAAGGCACTCCTTTCTAGCATCTTCATGAGTTTATTGTTTGTCTCTTGTTTCTTTGCTTCCGCTTGCTTCAGCAGATCTGGTGCTTCTGACGAATTCAGATTTCCGATGCTGTTGATGGCTTGCTTGGGATAGCTAGGCCCTTTGTTCGTTGTTAAATTTGACGTTATTAATGTTGCCGCTGCCGCCACTATTAGCGGTGCGGTCACTACAGCGCTAATGATTGCCACTTTCTTTTGAGAGGGTTTTCTAGAAGTGGTTTCTGGATATGATAAATTGTAAGTTTCAACGTCTTGACCTTCTTTAACGCGGATTAGGTCGGCTGAAAGTTCTTTAGCTGATTGATAGCGCTCGGCCGGTTCTTTTGCCAGGCACCTGGCGATGACCTGGTCGATTGACGGCGGTAAGTCAAGCTCAGGGCGAATTTCAGCAAGCTTTGGCGGCTCTTGTTCTTGATGCAATAGAGCGATTTCAATTGAGTTGTTCGCTTCATAGGGAACAACTCCACTTAGTGCCTCAAAGAGTGAACAGCCAATTGAATAGATATCAGAGCGTCCATCGACGGCTTCTCCAGTGCACTGCTCTGGGCTCATGTAATAAGGGCTGCCGAATATGTCTCCGGCGGTCGTGAGATTTTGCGCTTTTTTGCCATCGGAACCGACAAACTTTGATATGCCAAAATCTAAGATTTTTACGGATTTAGTCCGCTCTTTTACTTCGGCTGTCGACCCAGTAGCGGCACTGCCAGTAGTGCATATCATGATGTTTGCCGGTTTGATGTCGCGATGAATTATGCCGTGACTGTGAGCGTAGGCGAGTCCGTCTAAAACTTCCAAGAAGATCTCTATAGCTTGCCTAAGCTCAATTGGCCCGTCTTCAACCAGTAATGTCTCTAGGGTGCGGCCACTGAGATAGTCCATCGAATAAAACGGGACTGTTTTGGCGTGTATGCCAAGATCGTAGACATTAACGAAAGTACGGTGGTTGAGTGAAGCCATTGTTTTAGCCTCGGCCTTAAAGCGCAGCCAGTTTTGCTCGTTGACCAAATCTGGTGCTAAGGCCTTTAGGGCAAACAGTTTGTTCAGGGCCGTGTGTTTGACCAAGTAAACTACACCCATTCCCCCAGAGCCAATTTGCTTGTTGACAAGGAAGGTGCCTGCGATTGTCTCTCCCGGAAGAAAAGCCGTTTGTGCGCTATCGCCCAGGGTATTCAAGCGGCCAATGGTAAATTGGCGCCGTTGAGCCTGTCTCGTAGCTGTAGGTGTGCGAGTTTCGCTATTGCTTTTGCTGTGTGTTTGGGTAGAAGGGCGAGGGCATTTACAACGGAGCTCTTGGAATAGAAACGACGTAAACGAACCAACCCGTTTGTTTTCTGGGCGTGACTTGCCGCAGTTTTTGCAGACAAAATTGGCACAATCTTTCTGTCTGCTGCCTTGCTGTTGGACAGCTTTACATTGACAGAAATTATGCTGAAAGAAAAAAGAGGTTAGGGAGCCGGCTCGAGTGCTTGCCTCGGATTTGCCGCATTTCTTGCAAATCCGTTGTGACATTGTTTTTCTACTCCGTTTATAAGCTGTTCTGTTGCCGTTATCGAAGTCTTCCTGGGTCCAATTCTAACACTTGCTTAGGCCGGCTTAACACTCAATGCTTTCATGACGCCTTCGAAATGTCTAAATATGCAGATATTTGCATGTATTGTGCAACTATGTTAGAGTAGTTGTACTTTGGGCTCAGGGTGGAGTCTTTGTCTACTTGACTATGGTGGAGATTTTGTCAGCAGAATGGTGATGCGGATGGCTATGGGAAATTCTGATGAGCTGATTGACTCGCACAAATCAGTTCATGGTGGGCAGTCTGTTCATTTTGAGCATTCCGGCCATAGTCATGGAGCTTCACCCGTGAGGCGCCTCTGGGACATGCTTCTTGAGGATAAGCGCGATTTGTTCGTGCTGGTCACCTACACCCTGATCACTGGTTTCATTTCACTGGCGGTTCCCCTTGCCGCCCAAGCTTTGGTTAATACCATTGCTGCTGGTATTTTTCTTCAACCACTTATTGTGCTCTCTCTTCTCGTTTTGATTGGTCTTGTTTTTAGCAGCATTCTAAGAATAATGAAGCTGTGTCTGGTTGAGAATTTGGAGCAACGAATTTTCGCACGGATTACTCTTTTGCTTAGTGAGCGCATACCTGAAATCAAAGCCGCTGCTCTGACCGATGAGTATATGCCAGAGTTGATCAATCGGTTTTTTGATGTGGTAAATGTTCAAAAGGCTTGGGGCAAGCTTTTGCTTGAGATGCCGACGGCTCTGCTTCAAGTTTTTGTCGGTCTATTGCTTATGGCTTTTTACAGTCCTTTTTTGTTGGCGTTTGACCTGATAATCATAATCTTTATTGCTTTTGCCACTGCTGTTCTGGGTATCGGTGGCCTGAGGACGAGTATCGCTGAGTCAGTGCTGAAGTATAGGCTGGCTGAATGGCTGGAAGATATGGGGCGCTGTCAGACCAGTCTAAAGACGAATGGTACATCGCACTATCTCAATCAGCGTACAGATAACATTGTGATGCGTTATCTTGCCGCGCGGCGTGCTCATTTTTCTGTACTTTTTCGTCAGGCCTTCGGCACATATTTGTTTCAAGCACTGGCTAGTGCCGGCATTTTAGCCATCGGTGGTTGGCTTGTAATTAACCGTCAGTTGACTTTAGGTCAGCTTGTGGCGGCCGAGATTGTGGTTTTGACTGTGCTTGCGGCATTAGAAAAGTTGATTCGCAGTTGTGATACTTTCTATGACCTTTTAACCGGTCTTCACAAAGTTGGTCACCTCACTGATCTGCCTTTGGAGAGAATTAACGGAATTGAATTGCCGTTCAATAATTGTGGCTTGAGCGTGACGTGCCGAGGGATTCGATTTTCTTACAATCAAGGCCGAGAGATTTTAGCTGGAGTCGACATGAGGCTTCAGGCCGGTGAACGAGCTAGTCTTGTTGGCGCGAGCGGTGCGGGTAAATCTACTATAGCTTCAATACTGTGTGGGTTGTATGAAGCTAGCAATGGAACAATCGAGATGGCCGGTTTGGACATTCGGGATATTGAACTCAAGAGTCTCAGGCGCAGTGTGGGTTTAGTCGGAGATACCAATGAAATCTTTGAAGGCACCATCGAAGATAACGTTAGTTTAGGTAGATCATTTGTCACTCATCAAGATGTTCGCTGGGCTCTAGAGCTGGCTCAGTTCTCTGATGATCTTGTTAGTGCTCCCTATGGTCTTAGCACCATGCTTGTCAGTGGTGGCAGGAATTTGTCACGTGGTCAAGTGCAGCGTTTGCTAATTGCTAGAGCTGTGGCTGAGCGTCCCAGATTGTTGATTTTGGACGAGGCTTTTACTGGTATTGACGAGAAGACCAAGTTAAAAATTATTGATGCCCTTTTTGCGCCTGAAAACCAGTGGACTGTTCTCGATATTTCACACGATGCAGAAGTTGTGATGCGCTCAAGCAAGGTTTATGTTTTGTCTCGTGGAGTTATCGTTGAATCAGCATCACCGGCTGATCTGGCCTGGCGCAATGAAAGTGAATTTTCAACCCTGTTTCCTGATCTAGCCAAACAAATTCGTTCATTCGAACGCCGCAAAACTGCGCGAGACGGAGGCAGTCAATAATGGATGAGAGAGAAACTAATGCAGTTGAGACTGTCGCCACTGAAGCTGCAGTAAACAAAGCTGTAGTAAACGAAACTGTAGTAACTGAATTAGCTCTTGATCTACCGCCTGCACCGGTTAAGGCTCCTTCTCCGCAGGCTCGTTCTGCTCAGGTTCCTCATAAGCCTGGTTCGTCATTGTCGTCTCAGCAGTATCGGTCTCTCAAAGCTGTAGAGTCGTCGCGGGGCTATCTGGTCCTTGCTGTTATTATTATCCTTTTTCTTGTCGGGCTGGTATGCATCTTGGCTCTTGTACCATGGCAGCAGTCTATCTCTGGTACAGGCAAAATTATGATCCTCTCCCCCATGGATAGGCCTCAGAGTATTGAGGCTCAGATACCGGCTCGTCTAAAAAGTTGGCATGTGCGTGATGGACAGAGTGTAAAAAAAGGGCAGTTGATTGCCGAACTGCTCGATTTAGATTCCAAGTTTTTAGATCCTCAACAAATAAAGCAGCTTGAGGCTCAAAAACAAGCGTTAATTGGCCGTCGCAAAGCTGCCCAGGCCCGTGCTCAAGCATTGCAAAGGCAAGTAGGCAGCCTGAAGCTTTCTCAGGGTGCGGCTATTCCATCAACTAAAGAGCGTTCGGCGCAGGCTCACGACCGCATTGATGCTGCTAAACAGGCAGTCGAGGCGGCAAAGCAAAATTCGGTAACTACCGAACTGAATTTACAACGTTTGAAAGAATTGTTTGACAAAGGTGTGCGATCGAGGCGCGATCTTGAGTTGGCACAGCTCGACCATACACGCGCAGTTACAGAGGTACAAAGAGCAATTGCTGCCTTAGATATTGCTTATCGTGATAAAACTGTGGCGGTTCTTGACCAAGATAAAGTAGCTGCCGATACCGAAGCTGCAATGAGTTCTATTGCTGCTGCGATTGCGTCTGCTGCGGAGACAGTTGAGACAACATCAGCCGATATTTGTAAGTTAGATATCGATCTTCAGAATCTTCGCAGACGTATGGAGCAACGCAGAGTTTATGCTCCTTGCGATGGAAGGATTGTCCGACTTATGTGTGTGGGAGCTGGTGAAACCGTTGATTCTGGAACAGTTTTGGCTGTACTCGCTCCACAGACTGAAGATTTAGCAGCTGAGTTAGTCATTAGCGACAACGACGCTCCGCTGGTTTCTGTTGGGCGCCCAGTGCGCTTGCAGTTTGCTGGTTGGCCAGCTCTGCAATTTGCTGGATGGCCGTCCATTGCTGTTGGTACTTTTGGTGGTAAAGTGGCAGTTATTGATGCTAGTGACGATGGTAAGAGCTGCTATCGTGTAATCGTAAGACCTGATCTTGACTTAATTGCTAGTGGCCGTGACGAACCATGGCCGTCCTCAAGATTTTTGCGTCCTGGGGCTGAGGCCAGTGGTTGGATTATGCTCGATACTGTTCCTCTTGGCTTTGAGTTGTGGCGACAGTTCAATGCTTTCCCGCCAACCGTAAAGCCAGAGGAACTGGGATTGCATAAAGGTTCTGATGTCGGTAAGTCTGAAACCAAACGCAAGTCAAAGTAAACGAAAAGAAGAGAAAGGTTCTACCTTGAGCCATATTGCCAGCAAAGATGAATTCGATAGTGGAAGAGGGAGGTTTATATTCCCTCTAGCTCTTGGCCTTTTGCTGTCTTCTCATAACCTTCAAGCTGCTTCGGCCTTAGATAAAGTGGCTTCTAGTCAAGTTCCTTCTAGTCAAGTTCAGGGTCAATCTCATACTCATACTCAGGCTCAAGCTCAGGCAAAAAAAATTGCCAGTACTTCTGCTGCTGCTAGTAGCGATGATAGTGCCCTCCCTCTGCGTTTAATGCGCTTGGGGACTAACTTATCGGAGAAAAGTCTTTCATTTGAGTCGTTTATCAAGAGTGTTGATAAAAACTATCCAAAGCTCTTAAGTGCTGATGCTGAGCGGCAGATCGCCGGGGCCAAGCGCTTGGAGAAGACCGGTGCCTTTGACCCAGTCTTGTCCAGTATCAACGAGTATGTTCGCTTACAGGATATTTTTAATAAAGGTGAGGCAAAGATTGCACTTCACAACGAAACTCGGGTCGATTTACTCACTCGCTCTGGTATCAAGGTTTTTACTCAGTATCGTTTCAATCCGAACACTTCTCAAACCTCATTCGTACCCACCGGTCTTGGTGGTGAATATTCCGGCGGATTCTCCGTGCCTTTGCTACGTGGCTTACGAATAAATGAGAAGGCTGCAGCAGAGCAAGAAGCGAAACTTGGTGAACCTCTAGCGGCGCAGGTTTTTGGTGGCACGCGTTTAGAAGTTTTACTCAAGGCGGCGGCTACGTACTTTGACTGGGTGGGTGCTAAAGCGCGTGTCAATATTGCCAGTGACTTGCTTAAGATTGCCGAGGCTCGTGTTAGCCAGATTAAACTACGTGTGCAAAGCGGCGATTCGCCGGCGGTAGATGTGGCAGAGTCAGAGCAAGAGATTCAGCGAAGACAAGCAACTCTCGTAAAGACACAAAGAGAGTTCCAGAAGGCTTCACTGCTATTGTCTGTATTTTTCTGGGATGAGAACGGTAACCCTAAAGCATTGCCGCCTATTTCTGAGGTTCCGACGTTAGATCCAGAACCACGTCAGATGCTCGAGTCTGTCTGGTTCGAGGGGCGAAAACAGGCGGCTGAGCGCAGACCTGAACTGAAGAAGATTGATCTAGAACGACAGCAAACAAAAATTGCCTTGCGCTTAGCTCAGAATATGATTTTGCCTGCTGTGGATGCTTATTTCGCTCAGGGGGCTGATACTGGTTTGGACGGCATTGGCTCGGTTACGAGAACTGGAATGCTTGTTTCCGCTCCTCTTCGTCAGCGCACCGCCCGCGGTCAGCTGCAGGCTGCTCAGCTCAAGCTGCGCAAGCTTAGTTTTGACGAGAAAGCCGAGAAGCAGCGTATTCAAGCTGAAGTTGACGATACTGTATCTGCTATCAATACGTCAGTTGAACGTTTTGAGGCAACTGGCTTAGAGGTGAAGAAAGCTAAGGAGGTCGAAGTGGGAGAGCGGCTGCGTTTTTCTGCTGGTGATAGCACGCTATTCCTTGTTAATCAAAGAGAGCGGACGACTGCGGAGGCTCAGATGCGTTTGGTGGAGACTCATGTCGAATACCTGCAAGCGCTAGCTGCATTCAAAGCTGTAACTTGCAATCTTTAGCATGTTTGATGACTTGACTTGTATACAGAGTTTTATATATGCTAATACTTGCAAAGGTCGAATACAAAGTTTTGGGGCGAAACAGAAATGCCAGATAGAGCCGTGGTATGTGGAGAGCTAGCAAAGCTTTTCGGGGTTTTGTCCCATCCAATTCGCATCCGTATTCTAGAAGAGCTTCAAGCCGAAGATCGCACTGTAGGTAATCTTAAAGATATTCTCGGCATCAACCATGCCGCCGTATCTCAGCAGCTTGCTGTATTGAGGAGTCATCATCTGGTAGTTGAGCGCCGGGAAGGCCGAAACGTTTTTTATCACCTGCGCAATGCTGAATTGGCAAAGTGGATCATGGGTGGCACTGGCTTTATTTTGCCGGATGCAAGTGAAGTGGAAAAAATGATGTCTGCAGTGCAGACAGTGCTGACCGTTTGGGGACCGCAGAATTCTAGCGATAAGAAGATAGCGCCAATTACAAAGAAAGTTTCTAAAGCTAGGTAACATCTCTCTAGCTATTTCTGTTGTTGCTAAACAGGAAAAGGCTGGTCTTTTCGACAGAGAAGGCCAGCCGACTTTTGACTGCTGGGTTTGACAAAGAGTCCTTATTTTTTATAGACTTGCAAAAACTCATATGTTCATATATTCAAGTATCTGCAAATGACGAAACGTTTTTGAAAGATTAGCCAGATAAGTTAAAAGTGTTTTGGAGACAATAGGTTATGGAAGAAAGATTGCTTGCTTTTATTGAACTTTGCGTGCTGTTGCTGCCAGCTCTAGCTGTGCTGGTAGGTTACCTGTTGCGTACCGAAGCTCTCAAGCTGCGTGCATTGCTTTTCTCTCAACTCTGCTCTTTGGCTTTTGCTGCTTGCGCTTTCATTGCTGCATGTGCGAAACCATTCGATTGGCGCGTTTCTTCACTGGCAAATATATTAGATTTCAGGTTCGACTTCTTTTCCTCGTGCTTGCTTCTTGTAATCGCCTTTATCGCTAGTGTAGTTGTCTTTTATAGTGAACGTTACTTGGTCGGCGATAAGAATCGGTTGAGTTTCATTCAACATTTGCTGGCGTTATCCTTCGTTTCAAGTCTTCTTGTGGTTTCAGACAATCTAGTTCTTTCTCTCTTGTGCTGGAATGGCATTTCAATAATATTGTGGCGCCTGCTGGCTATGCGTAAAGAGGCCGTGGTAGCGGCCAAGCTTGTCTTACAGCATCACCTAGTCAGTGATTTATTGCTCAGTCTGGCAGTGGTAGTTCTGTTTTGTTCTTGTCACACAGTGACAATTTCGCAATTACCTGGAAGCATCTCGGCGTTGAGCAAGAGTGTTGAGTTGTGGGGCTATACCATGCCGTTTCATTGCGGTGCTGTTATTGGTTTGCTCTTGGTTCTTTCTATGTCGATTAAGTCTGCCCTATTCCCATTTCACCGCTGGCTGCTCGCTACTCTTGAGGCCCCAACTCCCCTCTCTGGTTTACTGCATGCTGGGGTGGTCAATGTCTCGGCAATTTTGGCCGCTCGTCTCTGGCCTGTGCTGCAAGAGTCTTCTTTTGTTTTGATAGTTTGGGGGATGCTTGCCTCTGTTTCTGCTGTGGCCGGAACTCTAATCATGTCGGCACAATCGGATGTTAAGCGTAAACTGGTTTTTTCCACGGTTGGTCAGATGGGCTTCATGTGTCTGCAATGTGCTTCAGGGGCTATTCCAGCTGCTGTTTTTCATCTTGTCGCCCATGGTCTGTTTAAGTGTCATATGTTTCTACAGTCTGGCAGCGCAGTCTCAGAAGGTTTGTTGAAAAAAAGATGGAACTACTCTGGTGAGGGCAGTTCTGATACCAACTCTGTTGCATCGGCGGCTCGTTTGCACTGGGCCTTGGCTGCGCTTCTTCTGGTGGCTTTCCCGCTTGGACTGTGGTTATGGCACGACCATTCTGTCAGTAGTGAAACTGCCCTTGCTGTCTTGATTGCGTCAGTAGCAATTTGTACGAGTCTGCCAGCTCTAGAGAGAGTTAGTTTTGCGCTTTTGTTTGCCTCAGGGGTAGTTGGTCTTCTAATTGTATTTTGTTCAGATCTATTGGCGCATTTGTTTGATTTGCGTATTGTCCCTGAGTTGAACGAGCAGAACTGGCTCCTGCCTGCAGCCATTGTTGCTTTTGCTCTAGTTGGTTTGTGTCGCTATTTGATTGGCGGTACCGATGCCGGTAAGGCTTTGTATGTTCATGCTCTCAATGGTTTTTACATCGATCAAATAGCTTTGAGGCTAACGGGCAATTTGAAAATGCCCAGCAGTGGCAATGTTCAAAAGGAGACGATTTAGATGATTGAAGAAAAATCGGCTATTGCCATTCAAGATAGAGTTCTTGAGGCTTCGCAACCACTCAATTCCTTTTGGCCGTTGACAAGTTTTATAGCTTGTAATTCACTCAAGGGATTCGAAAACAAATCTTTCGAAGAGGCTATGGATAAAGGGCGAAAGCTCTTTAACGCTCGTGGATTTTTGCCTTTGGCTGATTACCGCGCGATGTATGAAACTGGTCGCATTGCTCCACCTGATCTGCAGGAAGCCCGTCAGCGGATGGAGAAATTTCATCAAGCTGATCACGAGTGCGGTGATGCTGAAGAGCAGACTATGGCTCACGTTTCGACTTTGGCAGATTTTCTTGACGAGGTGCACTGCTCCAATATTGTTTTGCAGATTAATCAACAGGCAATTAAGTGGTGCTCAGCTTACTTTGATACCGCTCAGGCGCAGTGGACTGCAGAGAGAGATGGGTTATATAAAGGCTGGCGTCAGTTGGCTTGCTTTGATTTATCTCTTTCTATTCAAGGCTCACATGGTTGGAAGCGAGTATTAAAGGACTTACCCGAAGAATCAACTGAAGCGCTTCAAGCTCTGTTGTTGTTGATTGGGGTTGATGGGCATGAGACTGTTCAATATTTGCAGAGACATTTAACTCAGTTGCCTGGTTGGGCCAGCCATCTCAAGTGGCAGCAGTCGCAAGGTTTGAGCGATATTCTTTGTGACTACTTAGCCATTAGACTTTTCTATGAGCTATGTTTGGCAGAGCCTTTGACTCGGAGCGTTTATAAAGTTGCTGGGCGACCTTGGGCCGCGCTTTTTGACCGACGAGTCATTGAAATGGCTAAGCGCAAGCCCAGTATTGGCCCTTCGTCTGACTGGTCTGCAGTATGGCAAGAGGCCTACGAGCTTAACTATCGCAATCAGCTAATAAATGATTTGAGTCGATCAGGCGTGAGAACACAGGCCCGTTTGAATGAGCCGGTGAAAGATCCTCTTTGCCAGTTAGTTTTTTGTATTGATGTTAGATCTGAGCCAGTTCGTCGGTCACTTGAGGCTATTGATAATTACGCTACTTATGGCTTTGCTGGTTTCTTTGGTTTTGCCATGCGCTTGCAGCCGTTAAGCAGCAAGCAGTCTCTAGACTTGTGTCCTGTATTGTTTAGTCCTGACAAAAACGTGAGAGAAACAGTCGGTCCAGGCTGTGCTGAGTTCAAGCAGTCGAGTTTTTCTGGCATGAAAGGGCGCGCTCAGAACTTAGCTAGTGTGCAGGCCTTATTGGCCTCGTCAATCCAGCTGCGCAAGCGCCTGAAAAGTAGCTTGATTGGCGCTTTTGGTCTGGTTGAGACCTTTGGTCTCTGGTCTACTTTGCCTCTTGTTGGCCGGACATTTTGGCCTCAAGGCTTTCAGCGTTTCTTCAACAATGTAAAAGAGCAATTCTTCCCTTCTCCTCTCACCCATCTTGATACTTCTGCGTTTTCTTTAGACGAGAAAATTGCTCTGGCTGAAGGCTGCCTAAAGGGTATTGGCATTACCGAAAACTTTGCTAAGGTGGTTGTGTTCTGTGGTCACAAGAGCACCTCGACTAACAATCCGTATGCTTCAGCTCTTGATTGTGGTGCCTGTGGTGGTAATTCTGGCGGCCACAGTGCCAAGCTTGCCGTGCAGATTCTTAATCAACCTGACGTGCGCTTGGGGTTATTAGAAAAGGGCTTGGTTATTCCAAGCACCACTGTATTTGTGGCAGCCGAGCACGATACTACCGATGATCGCTTTGAGCTATTTAACATTGAAGAGAGCTTTGGATTTGACGGTGACCAAGCTCAGATAATTGCTCAACTCAAAAAAGACCTGGAAGTCGCAGGAGCAGTGGTTCGAACTGAGCGTATGGCTCGGCTGCCCAAGAGCGTGATTGAGGGCTTTAATTCTACTTCTGTTAGAGGAACTGATTGGGCTCAAGTGGCGCCGGAGTGGGGTCTTGTTGGCAATGCTGCCTTCATTGCGGCACCGCGCAGTTTGACCAAGGGTATAAACCTTAGGGGGCGAACATTTCTGCACTCTTATGACCAATCTAAAGACCGTGGCCATGCGGTACTTGAAATTATAATGACCGCACCACTGGTAGTGGCTCAGTGGATCAATATGCAATATTATTTGTCGACAGTTGACAATGATGTTTTCGGCAGTGGTAGTAAGGTCTTGCATAATGTTGTAGGCGATTTTGGTGTTATGAAAGGTGCTTATGGCGACCTTCAGCTTGGTTTGCCGTGGCAGTCGGTGATGGCCCCAGATGGTTCTAGAGAGCATGAGCCCATGAGGCTTTTGGCCGTGATACAGGCATCCCGTGAAGCAATTGACCAGGTTTTGTCTAAACACCAGGCTGTGGCAGACCTTGTAAAAAATCGCTGGATTCGCTTGGTGGCCGTTGAGCCTTGCTCTATTGAAGCTGTTGGCCTTGAGACCACTTCGATCAAGTTTTATCAAGCTGATGATCTAAGGGTTTGGAGAGAGATTGATGGTCGTGGTTTCTCCAAAGAGAAGGAGAGCACCAATAAAGCATTTGCTGTCTGAGTTTTGTTCGGCGTTTCTGCTTCTCTCGGCGAGCGGAGAGGTAATTCACTTTGAGCATTTCTAGGGGGCCTTATTGGGGGCAGCAGATTGTTCTTACTACTAAGCACGAGAAAGCGCGGGCAATCGCTTGGCCGATGCGCGTGGGCCTGGGCCTAGAGGTGGTTACTGCATCTGAGATTGATACCGACTTGCTAGGTACCTTTACTGGTGAAGTTGAGAGAACTAGCTCTCCCCTTGAAACAGTTGTTAAGAAAGCGCGCCTGGGAATGGCTGTCTCCGGAATGTCTTTGGGCCTGGCCAATGAAGGCAGCTTTGGGCCCCATCCCTATTTGTTTTTTATTCCTGGTACGCAAGAAATTATGGCCTTTATTGATGATCGCTTAGAAATAGAGGTTACTGAACAACTGATCACAACGGAGACGAATTTCAGTCATATCCTCGCCGCATCAATAGGTGAGCTAGACGACTATCTTGCAAGGGCTAAGTTTCCCAGCCATGGGCTAATCATTAGGCCTAATCGTGAGAAAGGCAACTCTGGTGCTTCGGCCGATGGTGGCGGACTGCCAGCAAAAGATGGCCTGGTTATTAAGGGAGTGCGCGCTTTCGATGACCTGGAGAAGGCCTTAGACTTGTGTAGGCTACAATCTAGTGACGGCAAGGCATTTGTTGAGACCGATATGCGTGCTCACATGAATCCTACCAGGCAAAGAGTGATCAGAAGGCTGGCCATTAAGCTCTCTCGCCGACTGAGACAGCTTTGCCCGGTCTGTTCTTGTCCGGGTTGGGGCCTTACTGATTTTCTGCCAGGTTTGCCTTGCGCTGTTTGTGGACGTGCCTCGGATAAGGCGCTTTTTGAGATCTATTCTTGTCAGAAGTGTTTGCATCAAGAGCAATTGCCTAGACGGGATGGAGAGGTCGCTGCACAGCCCCGCGATTGTAATTACTGCAATCCATAGTTTGGAGGTTAGGCTCCGCTCACACCAAATGATAAATGCGAATCTCATTTATTGACTCGAGGCCGATTCGCCATGGTTTTAGCCCAGTCTACTTGATAGGTGCCATTTCTATTTTCCTTCCAAATGATTTGGCGCACCGGTGTATCTTGGATGTGATGATAAAGCAGACCTACTCTTTCATAGAAACCGCGGGTGTGATAAGTTTCCGGTAGGTTGAGAGAAACCATATCGAGATGATGAAAAAATTCATGGCAAAAGGTGCTGAGAAAAACGCCATATGATGTCGGCTTTTTCTGCACAGCGGTGCGCATCCAAAGGCGTATCTTTTCAGTTTCTGGAGTGTAGTCGCCAAATAGCTCATTCACCCATTTCTCTGTTACTTTTAGCGGCCTAGAGCTCAAAATACTAATTTTCGGTGTGCTTACATCATAAAAGGCAGACAATTCTTTCAGCATGCTAAGACAGATCGATTGCACCAATTTTTTGTCGTCTGCTGCTAATGCAGTTTTGAGTTGGACTGCAAGACCGCGCAACGGTTCAGATGGCGGTAGAGCAATTACCCGTAAGGCATCACTGCGCCAGTACTCTTCTTTTTCTTCGACTAATTTGGGGATGTAGTCTGTATTCATTTTGGGCCTGTTCAGATGCGGCAGCGAAATTTTGAGTATTTTTTATATTGATCGGGTAAGGAGTGTTACCTGGTGATTGGAAATTTCATGAATAATTCTACTGCTTGGCCAGTTTCGCTTATTTGTTTACTCATTGCCTTTTACCTAGGCTTCCAATATACAGTGCACAAGAATAACGCCAATCGCTCCGAAAAGTGGACCCACGTGCGCGGTGTAATTGATCTAGTCGGAATGACCAAGAGTTACTGCAAGGGTACCTATTACTATGATCCTCATGTCTCTTACCACTTTAAGTACAAGCATAAAGTCTACTACGGCCATGTGATTGCCTTTCCCGATCCCAAAAATTTTCATGAAGACGGAGCTCAGGCCTTTCGTTTGAAGTACCCCGAAGGTCGCCAGGTATCTATCTACTTTGATCCTCATTCGCCTAGTAGCTCTTGTCTTCAGCCTGGCGACAACGGCAATCTCGACTTTTACTTGTGGGGTGCTATAGGCTTGGCTGCCGTATCAGTAATAGTTCTTTTCCTTCGAGCGGAAGAAGGTGAAAGTTCTTCAAGCTCATATTTGTCGCCATCCTCGTGACTTTGCCTCAGGGACCCAGACGTCGTATACATGAGCTTCCTGGTGGAACCTTGTTGCTGTAGGTTTGATTTACTTTGGCTTGGTCGATATAGTCATATGAGCTTGAGGCAATTGGTCGAACTAATGACTGCTCCTGAAAATGCCCTTTATAAACCTGGCGACGTTGTTGGAGAAACTTATGTTCTCACATCTGTTCTTGCCAACGGTGGCATGGGTGTGGTTTACAAAGCCCGGCACATGCAACTAGATAAATTCTACGCTCTCAAGTTGCTGACGCCTATGCAGTCTGGCAGTGCCAATTGGCGACGCTTTGAGCTGGAGGCTAAGACCTTGGCTAAGCTAGAGCATAAGAATGTGGTGCAGATTTTCAATATGGGAGTTGACGCGCGAGGCTGTCCTTATTACGTGATGGAACTGTTGCAAGGTCAGTCGATGGCTGAGGCATTAGAGAGGGGCGCGCCCCTATGTGTACCGCAGTTTATTCAGTCATTTTTAGATGTATGCTCTGCTCTAAAATTGGCTCACAGTAAAGGTATTGTCCATCGTGATGTAAAGCCGTCTAATTTGATATTGGTTGATTCTAATTCGCCAGTGAAGCTTACTAAAGTAGTTGACTTTGGCATTGCTCGCTTGCTTGGTGTCGAGGGGCAAAGTGTCCAGAGCCTTACTGCACCCGGAGAGATTTTCGGAAGCCCTTTGTATATGAGTCCAGAACAGACTTTAGGTCTTCCTGTTACAAGTGCCTCTGATATTTATTCGTTAGGCTGCACTATGTACGAGGCTTTTACTGGCCGTCCAGCGTTTAAGGGTCAGACTGCTCTCGCCACAATGATGATGCATCAAACCGATCCGATGCCTGAGATTGTGCGTAAAGACTGCACTGACCGCGAGTTTGAGTTAATTGAGAAGATTGTTGCTAAATGCCTGGAGAAACAGGCATCAGATCGTTTTGAAACTGTTGGCGAGATTATTGACTCGCTTGAAAGTTTACTGCGACATCCCTCTGGTATTGAACCTAAAGGCTCATCGTTTTCGAGTAGTTCATCGGCATCGCCGAGGCTTTTCAATAAATTTGCTAGCAAAGAAAACTTACTTGATACCACAGGCGGGCAAACCACAGGGCCGGTCGCAAGGGGAGATAAGAATACTGTTTATGCAATTGCCGCGGCCCTTTGTATTGGCTTGGGCACTATGGCTGTTTTATATTTTATTCTGACACAACAGAATCAAAGCAGGGTTGTAGTGCCTTCTAACAGCGACCTTACCAGGCATATCATGGGTGATAGGGCGCTGCCCGCCGTTGATACTGTTCTGAGACCAACAGAACCATTTGCAAATGATACTAAGCCGGTTTCTTGGCTGGTGTCGCGTGGTGGCAGAACCTGGCGCGAGTTTGAATTTCCAGCTGGTGAGCCGGTGGGATTTATTTGTTTAAACGGAGCAAGAAAGGTTCCTGCCAGTGGGCGCATGCGCTGTCGGCATGCCAATAGTGTGTCCTTTGATGCCTCTGATGTGCTGGCAGATGTGCCTAAGTTTTACGATCGATTTGATGATAGAGCAGTGGATTCTTTGCATGTAAAAGATTCAAAAACTCCTCCTGCTATTAGTACCTTGGCTCGCTGGAAAAATCTGTCTTCTTTGGTTGTTGAGCATTGCCTGCTAAGCCATTCGTTTCTTCAGGGTCTGAGTAGACTAAAGCGCCTAGAGCCTTTGTCTGTGCTCCATTGCGATGTTGCAGCTCAGCCATTGGTTGCTAGTGGTGTGCTATTTCGCCTCAAGTCATTGCAATTAGTTGATGTTCGAGAATCGGCAAAAATTCTTAAAGCCATGGAGAACCGAGAGAACATCAGAAGTCTCTCTATTAGACGCGTAGATTTGAGTGAGCCGGAACTGGCTTCAATTGCTACTTTGTCGCGACTTGAAGATCTCGATTTGCGCACTACGAAGCTGCCGGCATCAGCTATGGCGACAGTTGCTAGGTTGCCGAACTTGCACTGGTTGCGCCTAAGTGAAGCTAGGTTTGATACTTCTACTTTGCTCAGTCTTGTCAAATGTAAGAAGCTTGAATCTATGACTTTAGGCAAGAATGTTTTATCTGCTCAACAGAAGCAGCAGCTAAAAGCTGCACGGCCCGGTTTGGTGATTCGAGAAGAGTTAGATTGAAACTGGGCGAGCCAACACAATGCTCATAGTAGCTGGCTTGGATTGCGCTTTTGACCTAAATGCCGCGTGTGCCTAGTCTGAAGCTAAAGGCTTGATTGGCCACTCCACCGTATCGATATTTTCAACGAAATGCAGTATGGGCTCGCCTTGAAGTTCTAGCCCTAATGGTTTAGTCATAGTGTTAGTGCGCCATTGCGCCATAGCCGGTTGCAGCGGCCAGGGCTTGTGATGGATGTCTCCGCGATAAACGGTGCCACTAAATACGGTGAAGAGGCAATAGCGTTCTGTGAGGAAGTGCTCGAGAGTGCCTGGTTTGCTCTGGTAGACAGGGCCAACGGGGCCATAGGTGATGTCGAGCTCTGCGTTACTGCTGATTGATTTTTTGTTTGAGCTTGATTCAATCGAGCGCAGGCTCGTATAGCTAAACTGCTGTTGGCCCGAAACAATGCTCTTTTGACATTGCATCGTGGCATTAAAATAGGGGAGATGGTAGAAATTACAGGCGATCCAAACTGCCACAGGGTTGCCAGCATCAAGGCTGAAAAAGTAGACACCTGGCCGCCCTTTGTACTTTACATAGGTGCGGACATTTAATTCTGGAAAGAATGAAAGCCATGGCATTGAGGGCAAAAGGCGCGGACTTACTTCTCGCATTTCAAAGGGCACCACGGCGATATAGGCTTGGTCTGCAAACAAATCTAGCTCTAGTTGTGGTGGCACTAGTGCTCGCATGGTGTCGACTGGTACAGGCCAGTGGGCGAAGAGAAGATTGCACCAGCTTTGATTGAGAACCCAGGGTGATTGCTCAACGGCAAAAGGCCTGTGATCTGTGTATTGAAGAGTATCTGCGTATTTAGTGCTAAGCAACGTCATATTGGCAGTTTAGCAGATTGAAAAGGCCTTTTTCCTTTGCCTCTTTTGTTGCAGTCAGTTTTGCACTGCTGGATTTTTAGCTGATTTTTCTAGCCATTTCTTTCTAAACCAATCAATACCATGGTCGCTTGGGTAGAGCTTTTCATTTGTGGCATCGATGGAAGAATTGGGGCTGTGGCTAATTACTGCATATTTGTCTTGATTGAGTATCACTGAGTTCTGGTAGTTTGAAATAATGTCAACCAAGGGTTTAAGCCCACTGAAGGTGACAAAACTTTGATAGCTGCGAGCGTATATCTTAGTGCTTTGTTCATTGATTGGTACAAAGGCAAGCATTTGATAGAAACTACCAGCCTTAATTTCGAGCCTCCAGATATTAGGAAATTTAAACTGAAAGCCGCCGCCATCTTTGAACGCTAGTGTTATTTGCTTGTCGTCTAGTTGGAATTCACGTTTTATTGAAACGTCAAAGCCCCGGCCGATTGAATTTCGGTGCAAATAGGGCAAGTGGGCATAATCGAGCTGGTTTTCGATGCAGCGGGTGACATGAATTGGCCAGACATCAGAATGCTCTGAGTAGACTAGTTTGGGATTTTCTAGTTCGTCAAACCAATGCGTTTGTGTTACAGCGCTGGTCTCTTCCTCGCCCAGCCACATCCAGATGAATCCATTTTTTTCGGCCGCATTAAAAGTAGGCACGGTGAGATTTACTGCTGATTTCTTTGTTTCTGGCACAAGTTGACATGCGCCAGTGCTATCAAATTCGAAGCCGTGAAAAGGGCAGACTATGCAGTCTTGATTGATGGTTCCCAGGCTCAGTTTGACTCCTCTGTGTGGGCACTGATCGCTGGTGATGACTGGTTCGCCACTGGATTTGCGCCAGACTACCAATGAGAGACCAAATCGCTCGATTGCTGTTGGTCGATTTTTCTTAAGCTCAGTTGAGCTTAATATGACGTACCATCCCGCCGGAACTTTCAATATCTGACTCCTCAATAGAACTCGTTTATGTTAGCGCTTGTGAGACATTTTGCGTGCTTCTGTTCACGCCTTATTCATACAAGCTTTCTAACATCTAGTTGTGCGGGTCTAATGATCCAAATAGCTAGTTGTATCCGGTGTTCACTATGATTTCCCAGCCTGGCCTTACTTCTTCTGCTTCCTCTGACAGCCCTGTGGTGTCTACAGGGCCTCATATTGCTTATGGTCGCATGCGTCGCTGGTTAGGAATTGCCTACGTCGGAATGGTGGTGACAGCTTGTTCAACTGTTTTGGTTTTTGATCTTGCTCGTTCAATTTTTCCAGTATCCAGTCAGTCGATAACTAGTTTGGCCCTCGATTTGACTGCGGCCATTTTGCTTTTTTCGCTTTGTTCACTACCATTTGATATTGTCGGCTTCAACATCGAGAGGCTGTATGGACGAACTACTTCGTCCCTTTTTTCCTTTCTGGCTAAGCAAATCGTAGCTGCTCTTCGGCATGGTGTGATATTGCTGGCAATGGCGCTGATTGTAGCCTCAGTCAGCGGTGTTTTCGGTCTAGTAGGCTTGCTTATTTCTTCACTATTTTTGTCCTGCTGCCTGCTGGCTGGCCAGCTGACTCTGGCGAAATTCTATGGTGGATTTTGGTGTGAGCGTGCTCCTGATGATGTCGCCAGGACAACTCTTGAGAAAACAAGGAGCCTACCGCTAATATTGGCTCAGGTCGATGAGCGCTGCTTTAGCGGTGGTATTGTCGGGCTACCTTTTTTCGAAAGCATCGTCATACCGAAGCAATGGCTGGCTCAGTTTTCTCCGCCCCAGTTGTCAGCTGAGCTGGCTCGGCGCAATCTGATTGTTGCTTCGGGTGGTCGGTTTAGAGGCGTTTTGCTGGCTCTTACCTTCACCAATATTGGAGTTTTCTTGGCAGCTCTTCTTACCACAGGGCATTTTTTGTTGCCTCTCAATAGTTTTGCTGGTCTAGTGACACTGTCAGCTGCATTCACGCTGTGGTCGTTTCTTGGGCTTCTGGTTCTGCCGCTATTTAGTCACTATGGTGTCTATGAAGCCGATCGATTAGCTCTAGCGAGTGGCGTAGGGCAAGAGCTTCTCCTTGAGGTTATCGCCAAGATTGATGCCGAGCTAGAAGATGAACAGGATCGAACTGTGGCTGTTGATACGATATTTCATCCAGTTCCGACCATTGCCTATCGTCTTCAAGCCCTGGAGCAGAAGCAACAGATAAACCAGGGGATGGCTGCCTGGCAGGCTGCTCGCTATGCCGTTTTTCTTTCGGCAATCGGGCTGGGTCTGCTAAGTCGAGCTGTGCACTGTAATGCCGGAAAGCCTGAGCTGTGGGCAATGCTTCCGGCAGATTAACTCTCTATTTGAAAAAGTATCTGTTGGTCACAATTCTGACAGACGTTCGCTGTTTAATAGATTGGTGCGGCTGAAACGCCGATTATTTCAGCAAGTCGAAAAATGACTAGGTCTGTATATAACTAGATACTCCCACCAAGACCAGAAGGAAAACTTCGATGCTCGCCAAGATTGCCCTTGCCTTGATTATTCTTACCACTGTGATTGGCGCGGATGCCGCTCAAGCCAGTAGTGTTAAAACTACCAGCAAGACCCCAAGCCGGGTCACTGGTTCGGTTTACTGTGTTCATGGCACTGTCACTGTAAAGGGCTGGGAGCAAGATTTAATCAAGCGTAATCCCGGTTTACGACGCTTTAACTGGGCGCCAATTACGGCAGCAAAGCCAGGTGTTCTGGTGTTTCGTCAACCTGGTCAGGAACAGTCCGGTAAGCTATATCATTACCCAAAGCCGAGAGTGCTCAGCTATGCGGAAATGCGCTCTGCCCAACTGGCGCAAGAGCAAAGAGCAGAGGAGCTGAAAGCTGCTCAGGTAACTGCAGTCAGGCTAAGTAGTGCTGATCTTAACGGCAGATTGACTAGCAGTGGTGCTGATCATGAAGCGAGTGCCTATAACAGGCAAAATGTTCAGGCTCAGTTGGTAAGCAGCTATACCAGTGCATCTTTGAACCAACCGGCTAATTATTCTAGTTCTTACTCAGCTTCCGACAATCAGAGAAAAGTTCATGGTCGGCTTATCTCAAGCCATTATTGAGGCTTAGTGCTCGGCTTTTACTGTCTCAGCCGAGCCGTCGTTGCCGCTGTAATAGCTGCCCACTTTCTCTTCTGGTATGAGCCACTCAATTTCATGGAGAAAGAGCCTTTCGTTAAAGGTTTCCATGCTGATGTAGCGTGCTGCGCCTAGTGAGCGAGCCGCTGTGCGCACGCCGTCGGCGAGGTATTTGCCCACCTCAGGCGGTTCGGCGCTAAAGCAAACAAATGGAGTGGCATGCATGTGGGGGTCGCCCTTGACCCAGCGCAAAAAGTCAAAGACGCTGCCGCCATTTTGCAGGTGAACATCCGAGACAATCAAGTCAAAGTCTTTGTTTCTTAGAATTTCCATGGCATTGTGAAAGGTGTCTACTTTGGTCACTTCGTGGCCGACCCGTTCTAGGCAGGTGGCGATTTGATTTCGCTCTTTTTCGTGTTCCATGGTTACTAAAACTTTTGCTGCCATTTCTCTCACTCTTTTTCTTCGTGGTTTTTAGCTTGCTGATTGGTGTCTTTTACACCCACAGTCTTTCTTGATGCTCTTTGCTTTTGGCTGTCAACTAGCAAGAGGGGTTCTATTTGGTTGCGAAAACTAACAGGGTCGAAGCTTTCGAAGGTCAGAAATAAGTCAGCGCCGAGCAGCCTGGCTGTTGTTCGAACGCCATCTTCTACGTACTTCGCCATCTTGGTGGGCTTGCAGCTGAGCAGCACAAAGGGAGTGTCTTTGGTCAGTGGATTGGCCTTGGCCCAGCGCAAAAAGTCAAAGACATTGCCGCCGTTTTCTAGGTGAACATCTGAAATGATCAGGGCACATCTTTTTTCTTCCAACAGCTCGATAGCCTTGGTGAATTTTTTGCAGACAGTTGTGCGCCGATCTATGTCCTTCAGGCTATCTACTACCTGTGCGGAGTTCTCGTCTAATTCTAGTAACGCTAGTATGTGAGGTTTCAATGTCTTACCACGCTATAGGACACCAGAAGAGGTGATTAGCGCAGCACTTACCTGTAATTTCAAGAGCTCAGCCGATCTTATTGGCCCGATCTGAGTTCATCATAGGCTAATAGAGGGTAAGAAAACTATGTGTTGCAGATATATGTCTGAGTTGGACATATAGACCCGGGCCTGTGCCTGTCGGAGAGAATAGTTAATGTTTACTTCTTTTGACGGTCGGAGCTTCTTCTTGCTCGATTTTAAAAGAATGGCCCTGGTTGTAGCCTTTCTGCTACTGCTTGCGGGGTTACTGGATATTTCGGTTCATGCCGCTCCAGCAGCGGCAAGCCCGGCCACCTTGCCGGCCGCTAAAACTAAGGCAGAAAGGCCGCGTTTTACACCTTCGGACTTCAACGAGCGCAGTACTTACCTTGACGAAAATGATGATTCGTCCATTTTTGAGAATGCTGAGATTCTAGCTGAGGAGGAGAAATGGAGCCAGGCCATTAATTGAGGCGCGAAATCGGAGGCAATATTTACGCAGCCATCCAGTCGGGTATGACACTACATTTAGTACTATGAAGTTGCCCGTGCAACAGCCATTACGGGTCGGTGAGGCCTACGAAATCATGGTGAAAACTGATTGCTTCCCACGCTTTAAGCTTACTATGACTAATGATCGAGTTGTCGGTGATACGGGGGTTGTTAAATATATAATTGCGCCACCAAACTATGAGCAAATAGTTCTTCTCAACGAGGAGAGCCAGAATTACTATAAAACCTCTATCGGCGAATTGATGCTAGACCACTGCAATCGGCGCATTGGCGAGAATCACTACGGCAAAGTTACTAAATTGGGTGATAAGAAAGTTTTGGGCAAAGACTGCATTGAGCTAAAGTGTCAAGAAGTTGACGAGAGCTCGTATGAGAAAGTGGCCCTGTCTAAAGATATAGCGTTGCCTAGGCCCCTTGTAAAGACTATTTGTCTGATGTGCGGTGCGCCGGTTTCAGAGCTCCTTCCGCTCAGTGACATTTGGGTCAAACAAGGTTATCCAATGCCCAGGCTGACAGTAAGTTCTATTAAGAGAGTGAAGGTAACACCGGCGATGATGGCGCTTAATCCTAAATATCATCAAGTGAAGAATAAGGGCGAGCTTATATACGCGTCAAATGGTGACTTGAAAGATAGTGATCTAGATCAATTTTTACAATCAAAGTGAGTTCTTACAGTCATAACTTAGTCACAAATTGACAATACACTGTTCTCAACACGGAGAACTTAGTGATGACACCCACAGATACCACCCTAAAAGTAATAGACTCTCAGTCAAGCAAATATACTGCACCGGCTCTAGGAAGTTTACCTCACGACAATGAGCGCAGACGGAAGCAATCTCGATTCTTCACTGAACTGCGTATCTTGAAAACAGCCAGTCGGCTTACTGTTGAACAAAATGATTTTGCTTGTCAGCTGGTCAATGGTTTACAGAAAGGCGATATTGCCGTATAGAATAAACTATGGGTCGAGCGCACTCTCGCTCCAGAGAGTCTGCATGTGGCAGTGAGCGCCGCCCAGAGGGTTTTTGATAGCTTTGACTTAAATGCTCGCCTAGAGCTCCTTGAGGGCGAAGTGCGCTTATGGTTGCAGCACCCCGATTATGGAAGAGTTTGTATTGGCTCCGTTGATAGTCAATTTGACTGTGTTGACAGCGCCCAAGATATTGCTTTGAAGGCAATGGCTGAGCGTGTCAACGACTTTTTTGTCATGTATTGAAGTTTGAGCTGACTAAGAATATTCCATAAAATGTTGCGCGCCGATAGAATAAAGTAGTAATATTGAAAAGGTTGTTGGCCGTTTGCCACTCCGTAATTTTCTTTTTTACTACTCTATAATCTAGCCAGGAGCATTGTTCCTGGAGGAGCTGCGCATGATCATGAATCTGCCAGCGGCCTATCAAATTCTTGATCTGCCTTTGGGCAGCTCGCTTGAAGTTGTTCAGGTTCGCTATCGTCAACTCGTCAAAAAATATCACCCAGATCGTTTTGTAAATGCCCAAGATAAAGCCGCTGCTGAAGCGCGTTTAAAGCAAATCAATCAAGCCAAAGAGCTAATTCAAAAGCATTGGTTCGAAGCCAAAGTCAAAGCTCATGAGCCGATTCCTCATGGTGCTGAAAAGTCGGCCGCATCACACCAGACCAAAGCTCAAGGTCAAGCACAGGAGCAATCTCAAGCTAAAACTCCACCAAAGGAATCGCCACACGAACCACCTGAAGCACCAGCACCAAGTCAGCCGCGATCGCAAGTCTTGTGGCAGGAATTTTGCCGACAGCTTTTTGTCGAGCTTGAGGCTCTGTTTAAGAAGTTCGAGAAGAAGGTGACTTTAGACGAGGCTCTAGAGCAACTAGACAAACCTTTTAAATTCACCAGCGAAACTAAGTTACGACGAGCATGGTATGCCGTCGCCGTCATAATAATCGTTGATCTTCTTTATACTGGCTATTGCGAAAATATGGAGAGGCGCAAGAAAAATTTGAGCGAGCCGCAGGCTAGAGTCGAAACCCGCTTGTTGCGAGGTTTAACAACGATGGCTGCAGTGAAGGCACCAGACTCTTCCGGGCAAGAGCAGCGCAAAAGGCTTGAAAATGCAGTTTACTTCAAACGACTACAGTTGGATGCCACCGAGCGCGCCATTCGCAAAGATAGCGAGTTGATTGACGAAATCGAGATAAAGCTTTTAGCTGAAGATATGGCCAACGAAAATCGACGCAGTCTGGAGGGGCTAAAAGTTTTTCGGGAGCAAGATAAGCAGCAGAAAGAAATCGAAAGGGCTGCCATTCTTGAAGATTTGCATCAGCTAGAGTTATCTCAGTCTGATACATCTGGGCAAAAATCTGGCTAGCGACTAGCTCTTCGGCCTTGGGCCTGCTAACCTTTAAATTGTTGCTTGGTGGGCCAATGCATAGAGAAATAGTAGCAATGGAAGTAAAGTTGCGCCGGGCGCGCGTAGAAGATGCGACGAAAATCCGCGACTTGCATGTTGCGGCCATTCGCAAAACTTGTGCGCCCGACTATACTCCAGAACAAATTTTGGCCTGGTCGGCTAATCGCAACGTTGATCGTTACCGCTGGGCCATGGAGGAGGGCGGCGAAACAATGTTTGTGGCAGTTTGCCAGAATAAAATCGTGGGTTTTTCTTCTTGTTATGACGATGAAATTTGTTCTGTTTACGTTCATCCTAATTTCAAGGCTCGCGGTATTGGTGCCATGCTCTTGCAGGCAGTTGAAGACGAAGTGCAGGGTGCGGGCTGGGATGAAGCGCACTTGAATGCCACGCTGACGGCACAGAATTTTTATATCAAGTATGGCTGGCAGAACACTGGCGGCCTCAAAAGCGAAGAGCGCAATGGTGTGGCCATTCCCTGCATCGGTATGACTAAGCGCTTTGTTTAATATTATATTCAGTAGTTGGGCGTGGGCCTTAAATTAGCTTGGAAAATCTGTGACAAGCAACCGGAGTGGGTTGATGCCCACTCCGGTTTCTCGTTCTTGTAGAAAGGTTAGCTCAATCACAGTGCTGCGATGAAGCATTTTGCCCAGGCAACAATCTTGTTGGCGCAGAACTCGCCGGGGCAAAGTCCTGCTTGCAGCGGGCCACCTTCAGCATCAAAGTATGGTTCTTCGAACGCTGCCAGGTAGTCGCTATTTTGCCAATGCTCTTCGCTGCTGGCGATTTGCATGGCAATCTTGCTTCCCCGAGCGCGGAAGTAGACGTACTGCCCCTGTTTCAGCTCGCCAAAGAACTGCACTGGCACGGCTCCGAAGGGGCCTTGCCAGCGCTGGAACAGGCCTGAGCTGTGCAGAATCTCTTGGGCCGATGGCAAATGACTGTCACTCATATCTTAGTTCTCCTGATCAGTCCAGCTTAAGAAATGGGCTGCGGCCCAAACCTCTTGCCGGTGGGTTGAAAGATTCGATAGTTGGACTTTGTTTGAGAGAAACAATTTTTTTCATTGCTTCGCCAACAACGGCATCGGGGTCGTCTTTGGCTAGCACTGCTTTGGCCTCATCGCTGAGGGTTATATAGAGGTCTGTAGTATCGTAGGAGCCGTTGTCCTGGCTGCTGTAAGACTCGAGGGTGCCATCGATTTTGTAGGCCTTGTCGCTGTGCGGCAGCCACCCAGACGATTTGAAAGTGCGCACAGACTTGAGATTCTTTCCTCCTGGATAATAGGCGAGTACTCGTCGATTGCCAGCCGCATCGGCTTTCAGCTCCTCGACTTCAGCTAGATAGTAGCCTTCGCTGACAAGGCCTTGTTGGTCGACTGGCAGGTCTTTTGGAAGGTTCTTCCACTCTTGCTTGCAGATTTTGTTGCCGGCATTGTCGTAGTGCGTAACTACCATGCTGTCGTTGTACGACTTCTGGCATTCGTAGCTAGGCTTTCCATTCTCGTAAACTGTTCGTGTCGTCCGTGAATACTCACTTTTAACAGTTTCAGAAATTAGATCACCGCCACTTTGCCAGATAATCACTGTCTCTAAGCGGTCACCCTCGTAGACAAAAGAGATTGTGCGTCCGCCACTTTTGCCGAAGAGATCGCGGCGAACACGGTTACTCCCTTCTTTGGTTAGGCTTGACTGCACTCGACCTTGACCATCGAAAACAGTTTCACCAATCAGCTCTCCGCTCTTGCGAGCGTATGTTCTGATTGCCTCAAGGTTGCTTGAGGGGCCATAAACGTTTACCACTAGGTCTCCGCTTTTAAGGCGGGTGGCTGTCTCGCGGATTGTTTGGTCAGCATCTAAAACTGTTTCTTCCATGATCGTGAGGCCATCTTTGTCGAAGTTGGTTTTCCTCACAACTGCTCTGCTAGAAAGCCCAGCGGCAATATCTTTCGATAGTTCTGGGCTGTTTGAATCGTCGTGGCCTTTGCTCTGCTGGTAGATGTGGGCTTGTTGTGGACGGCCACTTCCGTCGCAGTGCACCAGGCATGTCAGGCCGTTGTTCCACTCAATGCGGATGCGCCGTGGACGCTTTTGCTGATCTAGTTCGATCAGTCTGAGAGTTTCCTCTGACTGAGCTGGTCGCAGTTGCACGGTGATGACCTGGGGTTGAGTTTGCCGGCGGTCTACTTTAGCGGCTGTCTCCAGCTCGGTCTGGTCACGTTTGCGCTGCCAAATGGTGGCGCTGATAGTCAGTGCTAATAGCACTATTGTGGTTGTTGTCCAGTATGCCAGGGCTTTTGAGCCTGTCATAGTTTTGTTCCTGTCTTAGTGATTTTTTTATGGTGTCAGAACTGGAAAGTGGGAGAGGCAACGTTTGCCTCTCCTCAAATGTCAAAGGCAAGTAATTACGGCAGTGCAACCAAGGGCCGCCCCAACCAGGCCGTTCAAGGCATAGAGCTTGCTTTGATTGCTAGGGTAATTGAATTCCTGGTCGCTCTCTGCCCGATAGAGGTAGTAGGCGGCCCAGCTCAGTGCCATTGCCAGCAGGCAAGAAGCGATGCCCAAGGCTGTCATTGCCGTGGTGCTTGGATTGTAAGTCTGTTTGCTATAGCTGAGCAGACTGGCGGCTGCCAGCGTTGTGCTCATGAAAGTTAGCAGATGCATGCCGCTGTTGAGCAGAGAGTTCGTGCTGTAGCGTTCGGCAATTTGTTCTTCTTCGTTGACGCGAGCCATTGGAGTTTTCTCTTTCTTCTTCGATGGTAAGGTGCGGGGAAGACACGGGGAAGATACGTGTAAGGCACAGCGAATTCGTCGCAAGGGCAACGTGCTCTTGCTATCTGTTGACGATTCTCTGGTCCGACTCTGTGGTCTTGCTTGGTGCTCTTTGGTTTGGTTTGGAAAATGGTAGTGACAGTTAAAACTAGTCATGAAGATGTCTTCTAAGCAAGCTTATTTTGCTCACTGGAGATCTTATTTTGGCCTAAATTTGAAGAACTAGTTATGCACTGCTAGCACTAGCTATATGTGGCTAAGAGTGGCTTGTATTCAGAGTTTTTCATGATCGCAAATTGGCAAAATCTGCAACAAGCTTGCAACAATTTCGTGCTTTTGTTTCAGTGAATGAGTCTGTGCAAAAAATAAATTTTTTGCGTTTGAAAAGGCGAAGACAATTCAAATCGAATTATAGATGCAATTACAATATTGTTTGAGCCATAATGGCAGCCAATTCTACTTTTTTCGGCATCACTGCAAAGATTGAAGCATCATCGGCTAATGATGAGCGATCGCATAAAAATCTTACGAGTACATCAGAGTCGACTCTCTCAAATAATGAGCTAAGTAGGAGTGGTCCATCGCTTGGATTTTGCTTGAGATAAGTCAGTAATACTCTGTCTAAAAGTTGCGCCTTGGTTGACAGTCCCTCAATAGAATTGGGCCATCGATTACGTTTTATGCAATTGCTGATTGCTTTAGAACTATGATGTATAGCCGAAAAAGCATAACCAGTAGATGATCGGGCCATCCCTCCAGCGATGCCAATTAAGGTGTGCCTAGCGTCAGGGCTGCTTGTGTTAATCGACTGCATTGGGATGCAACCAACTTCAGTATGGACATTTTCAAAGACTTTTAGACCATACTCACTGGCCAAGTAATTGGTCAAAAGCTTTTCGTGCTCTTCAACTCTTAGTCTCTCAAAGCCGATCCAAACTGATTCAACCAAAGCTTCGCTCTCTGAGAATGGCAAGGTATAAAAGAAGTGAAAGCCCCCATCGTAGGCTTTGCTTTTTGTTTCTGTGCCTGAATTGTTTAGCAGTTTAGTGTGGTCTGTAAAGTCCATCAGTGTGACGCAATCACTATCGAATACCGCTCGATCAGCCTTGATCTGCCAGCCGAGGAAATCTTGTTTGAACTCACCGGCTCGTGCCTGCGGGGGACGACTATCGAAAAGAAATTGGCTAGTTAGAGTTCTTTGACTCGTCGAAATTTCTAAGATTGAATCTTGGTAGGCCACATTTTTAAGCGACTCGCCAAGAAAGATGTTGATATTTTCATAGCCTTTCAGCTTACTGAGGGCGTGATCATAGTATGAGTCGGCCAGGACGCAGGTATACGGATAGCGCTTGCTGCCTCTAATGCTGGTCTTTGAGAGGTATTTGACTTTCCATTTTTGCCAGATTTTGGTTGCAGGAACATCTAGTTTTTCCACAACATTGTTCCAGAAACACCAGGTGTGGTCTCTCTCGTAGCTGGTGCGGGGTTCGATTAGGCAGATCCTTTTCGTCGCGCTATCGCTAGTTGTTGATCCTCTTAGTTCTAGATTGCTTAAGTTGAGAGCAAGAGCGAGGCCTGATAAACCGGCACCAGCAATGGCATAGTGAAAGTAAGTATTGTTTGGTGCTTTGTTATCGATCATCGATGATAGACGACATCAAGACTAGGGAGATCTTAAACATCAACAAATTGTTTTAGCAGGATTGGCAACCTTTTTTTGTTGATTTATTGCATTGTATCTTTCTTGGGTCATGGGAGAAGCCAGCAGGTTGTTTAAGTCTGTTGGTTTTCTGCTAGACGGCTGTGAAGGTGAGTCGGGTCTGCTCAGTAGTGAGATTAGTGCCGGTGCTGCCCAGCTAATTACTATTTGAAGTAGCGCCAACGTGGCTGCGGCTAGCGTGATAGAGCGCTTCTGGGAGGGAAGCTCTAAGCAATTGGGAAGACGAAAAGCAAAGATAGTTAGAAGTGAAACGTTGAACCGTGTAAGAACAATAAGGACGATTAAGGCGATAATTGCAGTAATTATTGCAGTGCTTGCGTCTGCTCCAGTGGGGCTGCTCACCTTACTTACCGTTAGAGAGACTAAGACAATGAAGGCAATTATCATTGTTGTCACGGCCATTAGTGTACTGAAGAAAGAGTACAAAAGCACGAGCCCAACTTGATGGTTCTTGAACTTTATACCGAACCTTGGCCAAAAGACAAAGCCAGCCAAGACACCGGGAATTAATGCCAGGGCCAACGCCACGCAATATTCATTGAGGAACATTATTCGACTTCGAATTCGATTTTGATTTTGCGCACTGAGGCAACCGGTGAACCACTTAAGCTGGCTGGACGGAAGCGCCATGTGCGCAGAGTGTCAAGGGTTAGTTCATCAACTTCGCTTGAGCCAGTCGATGAGAGCAGCTGTACCGTCGATTTGCCCGTGGGGGCGATGGCAAACTTAGCTGTGCAATTGGTTTTGATACCTTGCTCGAGCATTTCCTCCGTGATAACTGGCCGCGGGCAATCAAGGGGCTCGGCTGGAATTAAGTGACTGGACTCTTGGCTGCCAAGCTTAAAGGTCTCCGCTTGAGCGGCGGTTCCCAGGCTGCTAATTGGCGCTATAGCAAGCAGGTTTGCTGCAAGCCCTGCTAGAGCTGCGGTTGCAAAGAGTGTGGACTTTAAGTTCATGAGGGAAATTATAACGGAAACCATTTCCATTTATCTGTATTGCTGCTAACATTTTCTAGAAATGGAAATGATTGCCATTTTTGAAAACGGCGGTATCCATTTTGTCTCCCGGAAGCATTAGCCCTGCAAGCTTCAGTACCAGTAGCAGTAGGCGAAAACTCACCCTCGGTCTTTTCTGTGCCTTTTCTTTGGCCCTGACAAGCAGCCGTGCCTGGGCACAGTCCGATTCAGTCAAAGACCTGCTTGATAAGCGTGAGGCGGCTGCTCAGGCTAAGGTTGAAAATGCTGTTAAGGCTGGTAGTGGCCAGTCTGTTAATTCTGCCTCGATTACTGGCAAGGTGTTCTCGGCTGAAGGCAAGCTTCCGGTAGCCGACGCCCAGATTGTACTGATCCAAGATGGCAATGAGCACAAACGCTTTGAGACTGAATCAGACGTCAATGGTCTTTTCCATTTCAACAATATAGAACCAGGCAACTGGCACATCACTACTTCTGCTAAAGAGATGCTCTCCCACACACAGCCGGTGAAGTTAGCCGGCGGTGAAGTGCAAGATCTCAGTTTAGCTCTGGATGATATTGAGCCAGTCGATCTTTTGCGTGTAACCGGCAAGCGCAGCTTAATTCACCCGGAGAAGATCGGCAGTGTAACCAACTTAGATCACAGATTTATACAAGAGTACAAAAGTGGCAATGACCTTAGGCAATTGATTGAAAGTACTCCGGGTGTTTTGAACGATAGCTATGGCAATATCATCACACGAGGTGAACACAATGCCATCAACTATGTCGTAGATGGTGTGGTCATACCCGAAGCCGCCGGTGTCTTGCAGCAGACTCAACCTGTTAGCCCCCGCTCCTTGCAGTCGGCCCAAATAAATATTGGCGGCTACGAAGCTCAAGATGGCGGTGGGCCACTAGGGGCAGTGGCGCATCTCAAAACTCTGCCGATTTTACCAAAGCCTAATTTTACGATTGGTCAGCAAATAGGCGGCCCACTTGCTGGAAGTATTTATTACAACACTAGTGGTGCCTTTAGCCAGAAACCGTCTAGTAGACTCCATCGTTTGCGCTTTGATTCATCTGGTTCTTTTCGCGGATCGAGCATACGCATAGCGCCACCGACCAAAACTTTCGCTAATAATCGTGGCGCTGATATTAACGTGCTCGCCCGTTTGGAATATCTGCTCACTCCGCGCGATACCTTGCGCTTGACCGTGGCTATAAATGAAAGCTTTTTGGGAGTGCCTACAGCTAACCTCTCTAGACAGTTTGGTGTCAAACAGTTTCAGCAAGACCGCCAAGACTATTTCACTTTGAGCTATAAGCATAAATTTGCCAAGTTCTTTGATGAATTCAATGTGCATTTGCTCAATGGCTTTTACTCTGAGTCTTTCCGCTCCACTAATGTTTTTGATCCAAGCCCTAACTTTAACGCTGATCAACCGCTGGTTTCAATTGCTGCCCATGCAAAGAGATTTAACTATATTTTCTCTGCTCAGGGGGATTTGACCAAGACTGCCTTCAAGACGCACCATCTTAAAACTGGCTTCTTGAGTGAAGTACGGCCGGTGAAGACTAGTTTTCAGGCCACTTATTTTAACGCTGATTATGTTAGCTCTGCCCTGGCTCAAAATGATGCTCTGGGTCAGGTAGCTCAATTGCAGGCAGACGGTGACCTGGATGGCGCCAATGCTATTAATACTAATCCCTTTCCGTATGGTGGCATCCTCAGCCCTTTTACCGGTCAGGTTGATGGCCCGCAGATGCAGGGCAATATAGGTAATTACAAAGGCTTTAGATATTTGCAAAGTGCTTTTGTGCAAGATCGATGGAAGCCTGAAAAAGGCTTCTGGAAGCGCTTGACTGTCGATGCCGGTGTGCGACTAGATGTGCAGCACAGTGTCTTTGGTAATGCCATGCGTTTAGCCGAGACACTGGCCCAAACTCCTGGGGTTGAGCCGTTCTCAATCAAGCCTTTTCAAACACAGCGTATCACGGCTGCTCAAGCTAGTGGCCGCTATGGTCTGGCATTTGTCATCAACAAGAATACTGTTTTGCGCGGTTCTTACTCAGATATTTTTACTCCTACTCCGGTTGATTACTTCCTCACCCCTATTCCAATCACTGGCACCATTTTTAATGGCATCTATCAAGGCACGCCGCGGCCGCTGCAGCCAACTCGCGGCAAATTGGTAGATATGAGTATCGAAACTCAGATGGGTCCTCGCTTTGTCACCCGCACCAATCTTTTCTATAAAAAGCTGCGTAACTTTGGTGATTCTGGTGTGATTGGCAATCTTCCAATTTATAATCGTCTGACAAACAGTGCTCAAGAGGCTTATGGTGTAGAAACTCGCATGGACCTCAAGCCAGCCAAAGATGGCTATGGCTTCAATGGTTTTCTCTCTAATACCGTGCAGGTCGCTTATCTGCGCGGTACCCATGGTGTTAGTGGTGGTTTCTATGATTACCCTGAAGCACCACTAGCAAAGTATCCTGATCACGATAGACGCTATCAATCTACTCTTGGTCTTGGTTATCGCGGCCGCACCAACTGGTGGGTTTTAGGCGATGTGCAGGTTTTGACAGGTTTGCAAAACAGTATTGATAGAGAAATATTTGGTCCACAAAGTGGACGCACGCCTACTTTGACCTTTCTTGGTATAAGCGGTGGCTGGCAGGTTCCGGAAAAGTTTCACAAAAAGTATGCCTATCTTCCAGCATCGTTTGATGTGCGAGTGGAGAACGCCTTAAACCAGCGCTTGCCAGTCAATGCTGGCAGCCCCTTCCAGGGCACTCGATACTCTCTGCCTTGCCGTGTTTTAGCTGGATGTTCTTGGACCGTTGGCAAAGATAATAGCAAGCTTTCTAGTCGACCGGTGAAGGGCAGTACTATATAGAGTTGGCTGCGCTTGTATAAGCGCGGATTTTCAACACCTAGCATTGCCGGAAAAAGATTTGCCGCCAGATATCTGGCGTATTGTTCGACGCAGGAGATTCTTGTCCAGCGCTAGCCAACCTGCGAAAGGTCAGTAGCATGGATTTCCCATTTTCTGCAACACCAAGTCTACTCTCCAATGGCTCAAGGTGACCAGATGCTGTATTGAGATTTGCGATCAACATAAGAGCTGCATCGTCAGCAATGCAAGGAGGAGTTGGTCATCTGGTAGGGGACATGATCAAATAGTTGTTTTAGCAAAATTAGGAATGAGTTGAGTAAGTTGTCGCTATAGTCAACCACTTTTGTTTTACTCTAGCCAGCCAGTACTAGCCGGCTGTAATTGGTGCTAACCAGTAACACCAGTGCCACTTTCAAGACTTTCGTAGTACCACCCTTCAGGTCGCTGCAATTACTTTGATTTGCTGTCGTCATCAGCCTAAGGTATAGCTATCACCCGTAATCCACCCATTTTCTCTCTCTGGAAGTCCCCCAGCTCCCATTACCGCTTCAATCTACTTGCTAACTCATTCTTCTCCTCAGCAGTGCTGAAGCGAAGAACAACGTATTTCAATCATTCAATCAAAATAGGAGAACTTATATGACCAACATGACCATGCTCGAACAGAGCATCAATGGCAAGACGTATCTTTGCCAGGTAACCAGCCTTGAGCGCAGTCTTATCGCCGCAGGCCGAGCCGTCTCTATCGCCCCCAACCGTCGCGTACAGAAGCGCCTCGGCATTCCCCGGTCGCTGCAGCTGAGCGCAGCTGGCATCGCCTTTCAGCCCGTTATTTACTAGTAGTAAGAAAAGAGAAACTATGGTGTCCAATAGCAGAATCAAGCCCGAAGTAGAAGTGGTAACTAGTATCGATCTGGAGCATCTCTATCAAGCGTGTTGTGCCAGGCAAGAATATGTTGAGCACGTCTTGAAGAACTTGAAGCTTTACCTGCCGAGTAATTTTGAGCAGGCTCGGCTCAATCGCGGCAATGCCAATTTAGTAGAGATCTCTTGCGCTTGCAATGAAGATGAAGTGGCTAAGCTCGTGGTCAAGCGATTGAGGGCCGACAACAGCCCCTTGTGGAGCGTCTCGTGGAAGAAGGGCCGTTTCGCAAGCGACCGTATCTTCCGCTTTACTAGACGAGTGGCTCGCTAGCAATTGATTTTGAGTTGCGGACGGTGGCAATTCTGCTGCCGTCCCTAGGTTTTTGATGATTTCTTAGTTCTTGTTTTTGCTGGCTGTTCTTGGACTGTAGGCAAAGACAACAGTAAGCTTTCTAGTAGGCCGCTTAAGGGTAGTACGATTTAGAATTTGTGGCGTTGCCGAAGGCATCTTCTATGCTTAGCAGGCTTTAGTCAACAGCTAATTTTGGCAGCTCACGCTTTATCGCAGTTAGGAAAGCTTTGTAGTCTTTAGAGGCTGTGATTTTTTCAGACGGAAGAATAGTTAGCCTTTCAAGATGTTTGAAGTTCTTTAGTAGCCCAATTAACCGCTGATCTACTGGATAACCCTTCAAGTTCAAGTGATTAACCTTAAGAGCCGTAAGCCAAGGAAGATCGCTTACTGCTCTACTATCACCGCTGATGTCGAGGTAACGCAAGTGAGTCATCCTGCCGATCAGTTTAAAGTCATTCTTTGTCAGCGGAGTTTGGTGCAATGACAGGTGATTTAGGCTGTTGATTGAGCTGAGCTTTTGCAGAAATGCGGTGACATTTTTGCTGTCGTTGAGATTCAGGTTTGTAAGCTTTTGCCAGCAATTGGCTTTGGCTAATGTGTCACCGCTCAAGCTGGATCCTGATAAATTGACAATGGTCAAGTTAGTAAATTTGTTCAGTGAGCTGAGACAAGCCGGTGTGAGAGTTTTGCATTGATCTATTCGCAGCTCAGAGATGTCGCTGAGATTACTACATGCAGCCAGCACCTCATCTGAGTTCTCTATGCTGTAAATTTTAACGGCATCGACATCACCTGAGCGAAAGCGTTTCATGTACTGGGGATAGCGTGCCACAGTGCGAGTGGGGCAGAACACCAGGCGATCGCTCAAAGGTGAGCTGCATTTTCCTCGGGCTGCCCGATTGGCGCTACCATCATACTGGCAATAGTAACCAATCAATACGTCTTTGGGAAAATTGAAAAGACGACTGTGAGTGCCTTCAACCATGCCGAGGCTAGAATAAGGCTTGGTTAGCAGTTGAGAGCCTTTGGGCGTGTCAATCTTGTCGAAGTAGCTGTCTGCCGAGGTTCCGTTGCTAACAAAGCTTTCTAGGTCGGAAAAGCCCTCTTCGTCTAGATTCGCTGTATCCGTCAGTTTTGGTGCATCGAGAAAAGTGTGCGAGGGTTTAGTGAAATACTGCCAAACGCTAGCCGCCCCAAGGGTCATGAGCAGCAGACAAGCTACTGCTAGCTGAGGCTTAGCAATCTTTTTGAATTTAGACCCGTTCTCGCCATTGAGTGCTGCAGAGTTTGTCAGGTTGTGAGTTGGGCCTTGGAAGGTCAGAATCTCTTTGTTTTCTCTTATTCTTGTCAGATCAATTGCTAGTTCTTTTGCTGACTGATAGCGGTCTTGTGGCCGTTTTGCCAAGCACTTAGAGAGAACAAGGTCTAGTGAAGGGCTTAAGTCAAGTTGCGGCGCAACCTCTGAAAGCAGGGGCGGTGAGCTCTCCTGATGCAAGATTAGGGTCTCAAATGAGTTGTTGCCTTCAAACGGGACAGAGCCAGAAAGAACCTCAAACATCGTGCAGCCGATTGAGTAGATGTCAGAACGTGAGTCGATACTTTCACCGATAGATTGCTCTGGGCTCATGTAGAATGGGCTACCAAATATCTCGCCTGGTGAAGTAAGGCCCTGTGCCGTTTTATCATTAGCGCTTATTAGTTTGGAGATGCCGAAGTCTAGAATTTTTACCGATGCGCTGCCGTCATTGCTGCATCGCATAATATTTGCTGGCTTAATATCCCGATGGATAATACCGTTGCGATGAGCATAAGCAAGACCATCTAGAACTTCGATAAAGAGATCGAGTGCCTCATTGAGTGGCATCGGGCCATCTTCGTCTAGAATCTCAGCCAAGCTCCTACCACTGATAAAGTCCATCGAGTAGTAGGGCACAGAGTGTTCATGAATGCCGAGATCGTAGACTTTTACGAAAATTGCATGATTGAGAGCTGCAAGTGTTTTGGCTTCGCTCTGAAAACGCAACCAATTTTCTTCGTTGACTAGTTGTGGAGATAGTACTTTTAAGGCAAAGCGACGATTGAGGGCGGCATGGTCGACTAAGTAGACGTGCCCCATGCCGCCTTCGCCAATCGTTGATATTATCCTAAAAGTGCCACCAATGAGAGTGCCTTGCGGAAAGACTGTTGACGATGACACAAGTGTAAGGTCGTTCCCTTTGAAGCTTTCGCTGTAGCTTTTTCTTTGCTCTGTCCTCGCAGCGGCACTAATTTGTTTGTTCGCTGGTGTAATGCATTGACAGCGGAGTTCCTTGAAGAGATAAGAGGTGAAGGAACCAGCACGGCGATTGGACGGGCTGGCTTTGCCGCAGTTGCGACAGATTGCGCTCGTGTCTTCTTTTTGCGCTGATGGCTGCAAATTGTCGGGGATGGTAGCTTTTTTCTTGCTATTGCCGCATTGGCAGTAGTTGTGTTGGAAGAAATAGGACGTTACTGAGCCGGCCCGATTGGCGAGAATATTTTTGCCACATGTTTTACAAGATTCAGTCATTGCTAAGTTGTGAGAAGGTCTGCATTTTATCTAGATTCCCAGTATGCTGAAAAGTTTGCCTGTGGCGGAGAGTATGGAGGAGCAAGCAAGATAAAGTTGATTACAGTGCTCAGGGAGCTCGTTTATTTCCGCGCCTCGTCCATCACTGTTGCTAAGGCCGCGAGCTCATCGGTTCGCCCTAGCTCAGTAAGGCATTCTCCGAGTAATTGAACACAGACTGTTGCACTTAGCATTAGCTCTTGTTTGTACTGACTGGCTTGGAAAAATGCCACCGAGCTTGCCAGTGGTTCAGTGGCTGGGAGAAATTGTTTTTGTGCCACTAGTAAGTGACCAAGAGCTGAGTAAGCAAGCATCAGAAAACTGTCGCGGCTGATGTGGGCTTCGTCTTTGAGCAAAACCGTGATAGCTTGTCGATATAGTTCTTCGGCGAGCTTGTGATTTTGGGCATCTTCAGCGTCGGCGGCATCAAATAGTAATTGTTCTGCTTCTAAGTTGCCAGGTTCGTCTAACACTTTGGCTGCTGCTTTTGCGGTTACATTTGCTGTCTCAATTTTTGTTTCACCATTTGCGCCAGTGGATTTTTCCTCGAGGGCTTTCCGCTCTTTAATTTTCTCGTCATTGGCAATTGGTCTGCCGCCTTCGCTAGGCCAGGTGAATAGCCCTAGTTGGTTCTCATAGTCGAGGAAAGGCAGATCGCCGTATTGCATCATGCCCGAATAAATTTCATAGCGAGTGAGAGTTTCTTTGTCTATTAACAACTGGGCGCCGCCGTATCCGCTCTTGAATATCGATGGGCCAAATAGACAACAGCGCTTACCCTCCCGGATTTTCCGTGAGAAAGGGTCACCATAAAATTTGTCGGCGATTGATTTGGGATTATGGGACTTCATGCCACATAATTCCCCGTATTGGAAATAAATATTACTAGTCGTTGGCTTTCAATTTTTGCAAGTTTTTGAGCAATAAGTGAGCGGGGGTGCCAGCCATTGCATGTGGGCCTTCAGCGTCCATGACGGCGATGGTTTTACCATTTGCGTCCAGCATGGGGCCGCCAGAGTCGCCGCCCTGACTGAGATTTGACTTGGTCAAGACCGAGAGCATTGTGCGCTTTCTATCTTCTCCTGGCAGAAGAGCGAGACCCGCTGCCTGATCTCTTGTGAAACGGTGTTGTCTAAAATATTGCCAGCTAGATTGATTTTATCGCTCACTCTAACGATGCTTTTCTTGTGTTGATTGAACAGGGCATTAGCATCAAATGGTGAATTGCCAGCGCCATTGGTATTGGTTTCGCTATTGCTTGGTTCTGGTTTAGATACTATTTCTTTCTCAGACATATTGCACCTCTGGCACCATTATTGAGATTGGGCTTTTGAGGTCAATCGGGAAAATACGTCAGAGTTTGAATTTAAGGGGTTTTTCTTAGCTAGCGCTAGGTTAGCTAGCTCTCATTTTTCGCGCGAGCGTGTTTAAGGTTATCGATCTGCTTAATGCTTGCTGTGATAGAGCTTCGCTTGGTAGTCAAGGGTATCCGTCTCGCTTTTTCAATATTCGATTACTTCAAGACGCCTATCTAATCAGCACTAGCAATTGAACCATCAATTGACGCAACTTTTGTTGTGCGCTGGAAGCCTTAAGTCTTTTGTCGCGCTTGAGTTTGTATGGGTATTCGCAGTTCTGGCTGTGTATGGCACTCGTGTCTACTTTGCACAGCTTTTAGTTAAACAATCTGAAAGAGGAACTCACAAACATGCTATTCGATCTGCATTTCTGGCCAACGGCCTTGCTATTCGCCGCGCTTTCCGCTGCCTTTGCCTTCTGGCTTGGCGGCACCGCATCCTCCACCAGCTCGAGCCGCCGCGGCTACGACACAGACAAGAAGGAGATTTCACCCCGCAATCTAGCCATCACCGCAGCTCTCGTCACCTTCGTCATCGACCTCCTGCTGCAGCGCTTCAATCTCTACTACCTTCAGCCCAGCTTCACCGGCAGCTTCTTCGGCTACTTCTCGCCGCTAATGGTGGCCCTGCTGGTCGCCATTCCGGTAGGCTTGTTCTTCTCGAGTTTTCCGAGTAAGGCAATTTGGCGTTCGGCAATTGCTGTGCTGATTCTCTTCATCGTGCCCCTGGTGCAGATCGGCTACAACAGCGTCTGCCCGGATAACGCCAAGCGCTTCGCTGATCTGCCCAATATCATCATCGCCAAAGACACCGACATTATCCCGCCCACCGACGAGCAGCATCTCGTGCAGGTGACGCCGAAGATGGCCGAGCTGAAGGCGCGTACCGTGCTCGTCAGCAACGACTACAGCAGCCGCTACACCATTGGCAAGCTGAAGCTGCAGGCGATCAAGGGTCACCGTTACTACGCTACTCCTCTTGTGCCCACCAGCAGCAACGACACTTTCTGGACGCCGCTCTTCGGTGGTCGTACGGAAGGCCCTGGCTATGTGCTGGTCGACGCTGAAGACAAGGAAGCCCATCCGCAGCTGCGTGACGGCTTCAAGATCACCCTGTATGAAGACATGCCCTGGGGCCTTAACCTGTCGCGCTTCGCCTATCAGGCTGGCTACGACAAGGGTGAACTGGCCAACGCCTCCTTCGAGGTCGATGATGAATTTCGGCCTCACTGGAGCATCACCTACATCACCCCTGCTTTCGGCGACATCGTCGGCAGCAAGATTTCGAAGGTTCTGCTCATCGACGTCGCTACGGCCGAGCCCAAGCTCTCGGTTCACGAGCAAGGTGCGCCTGAGATCAAGTGGGTCGACCGCGTGGTTTCCAGCGACCTGATTCGCGAGTACGCCAAAGACTGGGGTCTCTACGGTCAGGCCTATTCGCAGTCGAGCTTCGGTGCCTGGTTGCAGGTGTTCCTGGGCCTGTCCAAGCAGGACGCCATGACGCCTGCCGATGGTGATGAGGGTCAGCTGCTCTCGTACACCAAGAGTCAGTCGCTCGGTTCCACCGGTGCGGCCATCGGCTTCATGGACGCTCGTTCGCAGGAAGTCTCTGACGTGGCCTACGGCACCGACCTGCACTCGGCGCTGCGCGCATATGCCACCAAGCTCGCCCACGGCAGCAATGGCATGCAAGCGGCGGCCGCCATTGAAGTGGTGACCGTGTCTTCGGCACGTTCATAAACACTCGTCAGCCGCAGGTGGCCGTGCGTGAACTGCTCATGGTCGGCAACGGCGCCAGCTCGGTGTCGCCGGTCGCTCCTGTCGAGCCTGTCGAAAAGAAGTAAGGGCTGATTGAGCACAAGGAAGTAATTGCTGTCTGACAAACATCAGCCCGATCTGCTATTTCAGAAAGTCTAGTTGACTTTCGGGTAAGCGATTAGAGCTCCAGTCGGAGCCCTTCTCGCTTACTTTTTTGCACATTGCTACTGCAAAGCGTAGTTGAACTCTCTTGATCTGCCAAAATGGCATATAGGCGCGCCCCCTCCCAGAAGAGTTTATGAAGGAAGACTGTAGCTAGTGGTCTTCCTCTGATGTATCCCCACCGGTGGGTTAGCTTGTGCGGGCTCTTACAAATCGCTACCCTGCAGTAGTCTCTGGAAACCAATGTGATCAAGTTTTTCTCAATTGCTGTCTGCTCGCTGTTGTTTGCCACTCCAGCTTTGGCTCGTTCAAAGTCTTGGACCATTGATAGTTCTAAATCACTGGTCGAATTTGTTGCTCTCAGGGGCTCGCGCATTGGCGCCAAAGGCAGCTTAAAGAATATTGCCGGGACCATTCAATTTGACGGAGTGAATTTAACCACTGCTTCCGTCAACGCCAAGATACCGCTTGATAGTCTTGAGAGTGGCATTGCTGTGCGTGACGATGATTTAAAAGGGCCGAAATATTTCAACACTGCTATCTATCCAAGAGCTTCGTTTGAGTCACTCAAAGTAAATAGAAACAAAGATGGCAAGTACGTTCTGTCTGGAGTGTTTGGCTTACATGGCCTGAAAAAGAATGTTGATTTAACTCTCAGTGAACCCCCGCAGATAGTTACTAAAGCTGGCAAGCAGAGTCTTTCTATCTCAGCCACAGGCGCCATCGAACAAAGCCACTATGGGCTGACCCTAAAGCGCTTGCATCCAGATGGGTTTGTTAAAGTCAATGACAAAATAGCTATTAAGGTCATGATCACAGCTAATACTGTGGCCATAAAAGGACCGGCAATTCGCTTGGAGAAAACAAAGAAAAATTTTGGTGCAGTAGAAGAAGGAATTGAACTCTCTTGCAACTTTATGGTGCACAACGATGGCGATAAGCCGTTGCGTATATACGAAACCAAATCAACATGCGGCTGTACTCTGGCGTCGATGCAGAAGAAGGTAATACCTGCTGGTGGCAGAGAAGTGCTCAAAGTCGTAATGGACACATCTATGAAACAAGGACCAGTAACTAAGGAGATTACTGTCAGGTCTAACGATGGCAGAAAATCTGCTCTTAGTATTTTTGTTAGTGCCGATGTACGCAATCCTCATCAAAATCTCGGCAAGAATGTTCAAACAAAGATTTTTCAGGGTCGTTGTGCTGCTTGTCATGTTAATCGAGGCTTGGGCAAAGTTGGCGAGGAGTTATATGTAGCCGACTGTGCCATGTGCCACGGACTGATGGGGGGTGGAGCTGTGGGGCCAAGCTTGGTCAGGCTTGATTATTCAAACAAGGGTATGGCTGAAGCTGTTAGCCAAATTATTGCCAATGGTAGCCCTAATCACCGCTCTATGCCAGGCTTTTCAAAGAAAGTCGGTGGCCCTTTAAGCGACAGTGAAATTGAGTCGATTGTAAAACACCTGCAGCAGTTGTCTCAGCTAGAGAGCGGCATTGTTCGGTAGCTGACAAGAGATCCTTTTTGTTGGCTCTTGCTCTTAGACCGCTGGTGTTAATATTGACTAGTGCAAGAAAGTACGGCGCCAGCGCCTGACATCAATCAGAAAGCAACTAGTGTTGCAGCCAGCAAGCTAACTCAGGGCTATGTGCCCTGGTTCATTCTTGCTGTAGTTTGTTTTGGAGCTTACTGCAACAGTCTGGGCAGTTGGTCATTTATTGATCCCGGTGAAACTTACTACACTGAAGCTGCTCGCGAGATGATTGAGAGTGGTGAATATATAGTTCCGCATCTCAATTATCAAACTTACTATTCCAAACCAATTTTGACTTTTTGGCTGACGGCTGGTTCATACAAATTATTTGGTATCAATGAGTTTGCTGCTCGCCTACCCTTTGGCTTATTGGCTTCATTGCTCGTTTTTGCTAGCTACTATGTCACTAGCGTATTTGCCTCTAAACGCGCGGCCTTGCTGGCCGGCTTGCTCGTCGCTAGTGCACCGCTTTTAGTAGCATATTCAAAACTTTCGTGCATTGATGTGGCCTTTACTACCTTCGTCAATCTCAGTGCCTATGCCTTTATTCTCTGTGTCTTTGCCGGTAAGCGCCTCTGGTGGGTTGTACTGTGGTTGTCTTTGGCTTTGGCGATGCTGACGAAAGGTCCGGCCGGACTTTTGTTATTTGCTATCGGTACTGGTCTTTATTTGCTCCTTTCTAAGCCCGGTTGGAAGCGTCTGGCTTTCTGGTTTGCCAGCACCAAGCCAATTTGGGGAATTCCCCTGTTCTTTGCTGCTGTTCTACCCTGGTATTACATGGTGTGGAAAGCGACTAAGGGCCTCTTTCTTCAAGTCTTCTTTATCTACGAAAATTTAGCCCGTTTTCAGGGTAAGACCAATCTACACAAGTCTAATTTTCTCTATTACTTTCCTGTACTAGCCTATGGTTTAGCGCCGTGGTTTCTCCTGCTTCCCCAGACTTTCAAGCTGACTTTCTTTCAGCCTTTAGCAAAAGTATGGTTTGGCGGTACCAGGCTTTCTTTCAAGTCATCATATCGACCTTATGCTCAAGATATGAAGCCGAGAGATCCAGCTCAAGACAACAAAGAGGCTCTGCAGGCTGAGTATCTTGATTTTGATTTGTTGCAGAATAGAGCTGTATTTTATCTCGGTTCTTGGGCTTCTGCTGTTTTGTTGTTTTTCAGTCTCTCCAAAACCCAGTTAGACACCTACGCAATGCCTCTGGTTGCGCCTTTGACTGTGCTGATTGCGGTGGCGATGACGCGGCTAGCTGATACCTCTGTGGCGGGGAGAGCTGGCGATAAAGCAGCGTCTAAAATAGCCTCTCTGCCTCCACTTAAGGGCGATGGAGCACCAGCTGATACTAAAGAGATAACTAAAAAGCTTACTAAAAAGAAAGCCAAAGAATTAGCCAAGGCTGCTGCAGAAGCTGAGCTGGCTGCTGCTGCCAGTGATAAATTTGCCTTTGATGATCAAGCCAAATGGGATAGATTATGGCTGATCATAGTCTCTTGGTTGGTCTGCCTCTTGACTCTTGGAGCGGCTTTGGGCCTACCGTTTTTAGCCTTCCTGATGACAGGAAGCAGCGTCCAAAAACTTAGTTTGGCCCTGGGTGGTGCAGTAACATTGCTTGGTGCAGCTGCTCAAATTCGCGAACTTTTGGCCAGGCGTTATAGCGCTAACTTATTGGTTGCGGCTCTCACCATCTGCGTTTTGACTTCATATGTAACCCCTGTGGCCTTCCAGTATTTTGCGGCACAGAAGCAAGACAATATGAAAGTGGTGGCCTCCTATATTCCCGATTGTCGCGAAGAAATCGCTCTCTATGGCGCCTTCAAGCCTTCGCTAATGCATTATTTGAAGAGACCGGTTGATACCATGTCGCACATTGATCAATTTATTCTTGCCACTGAACCATTGCCCGACGATGGTCTTTCTTATGGCCCGACAAAATCAGGGCGCAAGCAGCTCATTATTGGTGATGATAAGCATATGAAAGACTTTGCCGCTAGACCAGAGCTTAAACTCCGTGAGATGTTTAGAAAAGGCGATTGGGCCATCTATGAATTGACCAATGGTTATGCTGCTCGACCAAAGTCTTTAGAAGAGAGTTTTAAGTGGATGCTCCATGCCGGGCAGTCCTTCACCTCAAGCAATAACTTTGGCCCATTGACCGTGCCATTAGGTGGCGGTGACCCCGATTGGTACAGGCGCCAGAAGGCAAACTAGTTAGCTTTATCTATTCGTCGGCTGAGCCGTTAACGATTTGTTGTCTGGTGCGGTAAGAAACGCCGCGGAATAAGGCGATTTTTTCCATATGCTGATTGGAGATAATGACGTCGTAGACCCCAGTTTTGCCATTTAGAACTGTTTCTTGGGCCACAGCTGTGAGAACATCTCCGCTGCGCGCTGGAGCGCTATAAGTAATCGAGCAGTTAAGAGCAAGAGTGCGGTTGTTGCGGGAGTTGCAAGCAAAGGCGAAGGCAGTATCAGCCAGGCTGAATGTAACGCCGCCGTGGCAGATGCCCAGGCCATTAACCATGTCTTCTCGCACAACCAGTGATAACTCGGCGTAACCGGGGCTAATTTGGTTGACTTGCATGCCGAGATATTGGGCGTGCTTGTCAAGCTTGAGCATCTCATCGGCGACCTTGTGAGCCAAGGTGAGATTTTTGCTGTTGGTGTCGTTTTTCAACTTACTAACCCCGATGGTGTTAATTGCACTGATGTGCCAGATTTTAGCGCTGTTAGGGATGATTTTCCACCTTATTGCAGCTTTTGCCAGTATTTGTGGTCTGGAGGCCCTGTCAGGCCTAAATGAGAAGAATAGTGCTGATGTTTTTGTAACCGGTGGGCGCTTGGCTTCCACTGTCTTTTGCCTGGCATGATTGGTTTGGCTTTTTGTTGGGTACATATACTTCATCGGTAAAACTGCTTTCTCTCTGCCTCCCCCCGCCACCCCCCGCGGTAAATTTTTAGTTTTCTACTAGTGTCGGCGATCTTCTTGGTTCGCTGACTTTTCTTTTTTGAAGCCGACTTTTGTATCTGGAAGATTTGGTTGGCCTGTGACTGAATAAAACCTTCTAGCAAGTGCCTCGCGCGAGTCCTGCCAGCCTTGTACCGACTTAACTGCTTTAGTCATGTATAGAGGCTTTTCGCATTTGCTCTGGGCAATTGCTTTGACTGAGCCTCTACTTTTCCATAGGCTCAGAATATCTCTCTATCAAATATTCAATTGATCTCGCTGTAGGAAATCTCAACTACATTTATCTAAAACCAACTAAAACCAAGCAATCATGAAACGTGAATTCACTGTCGTAGGCATCTGCATGGTGTTGATGTTAGCCGTTCAGGCGTATCTTAAGCCGGGCTTCTGGGCTAACACCGCAGTAATTATTCTTTGCGCTGCCACCATGTGGGCATTAATCAGCGCTATTTTCAAAGATGAACGGCACTCTTAAGCGCGCTCATTTCTTTCACTTAAAAACCTAAATTTATGAAATCAAAATCAAATGGCATCAGGCCTTTGCGAGTTTTCGTATGGCTGCGTCGCTTGACCAGAACACTTGTTGTTTTAGTCATTCTCTATTTAGCCCTTTCTCCTCGCATACTACCTGGACTTTACACCCACAAACTTTTCCATCCAGACAAAGAACGGGGCACAAAGTTCGACATTGAGCGTTTGGATAGCTTCAAGGCTGTGCCTAACTATCAATGCACTTTTAAAGCCAAAGATAGCAGCAATTTGCGCGGCTGGATTTTTAGACTGCCAGATAGTGCCAGCAAAATTTCTTCTGCCAAAGTTTCTAAGTCAAATCTGGTCTTTCTTGTTTGCCCTGGCAATGCTGGTGATATTCCCAAAAGGCTTGAGTTTATCAAATTGCTTTTGTCTACCGGCGCCTCTGTTTTCACTTACGAGCCCCGTGGATTTGGCAAGAGTGAGGGAGTAGCCACTATTGCTCATATCTGCGAAGACGGTCTCAGCGCCTATGATTACTTGGTGAATGTGTTGGGGTACAGGCCAGAGCAAATTGTCATCTATGGCATCTCCCTGGGCACCACAGTTGCCTGTCATGTCTCTTCGCTGCGACCTGCTAAAGGTTTGATTCTGCAATCGGGATTTGCTTCATTGCCACGCATCGCTCATGAAAAAGTAGCCTTTCTAAAAATCTATCCCAGTTGGCTTTTTCCGCACAATCCTGCTCTCAACAATGTCGCTATTCTGGAGCGGCCCCATGTGCCTCTGCTGATTATGCATGGTGCTATGGACAGTATCATCGACATTGACCATTCAAGAGAAATGTTCAGTCGTGCTCTAGCTCCCAAGCGCTTTGTTGTTTGTCCGCGCTCTAGTCATGTCAACGTTGACATGGCTGACGTGATGATATTTTGTGGTGCTATCAAGCAATTTTTAAACCAACTAAATTGAGCTGCAAGCAATCAAGACACGATGAGAGCAATCGACGACACTTGAAAAATCTGCATGCGGGGCTGCAAAGCTTCCGGCAGATTTTTTTGCTTTTGCAATTACTATATGCAAGCGTAGCAACGGCTAAAAAAAAACAGCAAAGTGGGGCGCGAAGCCCACCTTGCTGTTTCTCGAGTAACGACTCGCTAGTGCGATTTGCTCTTAGCCTCGGGTCTTGGCCTTATTCTTGCGTATTTGGCTCTATTCTTGCGGACCGGCGCGCCAGTCGCGGAAGTCTTGCTTGGTCAGACGCACCATTTTCTTGGCGGCTGGCTGAAGCCAGTTGCTGTTATTGTCGAGAAAACGGATGATTGCCACCCGCGCCTTGGGCGTGCCCAGGTGCAGGTTGGCAGCTTCGGCGCCCATGGCCTCAAGCAAGGCACGTTCGTCCCGTTGGTCGGGCAGTTCGTTCAGCTCGATTCGCGCGCAATCAGGAGCGAGGCGACGAATCACCCAACCGTTGTCGACACGCAGGAAGGGGTCGTGAGAGCGCAAGCACTTTTCCGAGAGCTCGTTGAGGTAGATGACTGGCTCCTGACCTTCCTCGGGGTGAACCAAAGTCCAGGCCGACGGCAGCATTACCTTGGCTTCGCGAACGATTCTGCTGCCACCCAGGTCGCAGATTGCCAGATAGCGTTGCCGGCCCAGGCTGCCAACTCCAGCTTGCCGCTGAAAGTAGACAGGCTTGGAGGCATTGCGCGGCAGGGACTGATCGATCAGCTTGACCACAACAGCAGGCACAGGGCTTGAAGTCTTGGCTTGGCTGTCGAGTTTTTCGAAGAAGTCGCGGGGGTCTTTCAGGCGGTTGCGGGCCATCTTACCCAGGTCGCGGTTCTTTTCTGCCAGGACAAAGGGGCACCCGTGGCGCACGAGAGCTTCGCGGTAGGCGCTCGTGATGATGTCGCAGGCTGCCCTGAGGCTGAGTGAGAGCTTGCCGTCTTCGATGGCAAATGCCGCCGAGGTAGCCAGTCTGACAAGGTCGTTGGTAAAGGGCAGAGGGTGGGCTTCATCGAAGTCGTTGACACCCCAGTTGAGTCTGCCTTCAGCGTCGCGCCAGGTGCCGAAGTTCTCGATGTGCAGGTCGCCGGCGGAAAGAACAATCGGGGCTTTCATCAGCTCGGGCAGTGCTGCCGGAAAGAGTTCGGCCCAGCGGTAAAAAGTTCCCCGAAGCAAAATGAAAGGGCTGGTGCGCATGAGCTTGTGCTTCTGGTCGAGATCGGCTTGCACGATTTTTGTGTGCTTGCTGAACCAGCGCTCATATTCACGTGTTGCGGTGTGGATATCGGCCATAGGACGCTCCATTGTTGCTAAGCGTTGATGAGATAGGAAGCTAGAGCTGCGACGGTCTTTGTCGAACAGTCGGCGGGACACTCTAGTGCGCATAGGGGGCTATTGGTTAGTCTGTGGTTCTTGAGTCTTGGAGATTATTCTGTTTGTTTGTAAAAGAAATGAGGTCTTTAACCTACCCGCATGCGCGGGATAGAAACAACGCTATCAAAATAAAATCCTTGCAATGAAGGCTTCGCGCAGGTGTGCACGGCTAGCTCACTGCTTCGATTGTTTTGTCATTTTAAGGTCGGCGTTGGCTTTCGCGCTGTCGCCAATTTTCAAATAGGCTTTTCCCCGAGGCCCATAAATCGAGGCTGCCAATTCCGGTTCTTCTGCTATGGCCGCTGAGTAGTCAGCAATTGCTTTCTTCCAATCTTGCGCCTCGCAGTAGGTGTCTCCTCTTTGCTTGAGCATAGTGGCGTCATCGGGCACTGATTTAAGCACCGCAGAGTAATCAGCGATGGCCTCTTTTGTTCGGCCGAGCTTTCGCCGCAGACCAGCTCGCTTAGAGAGAATTTCAAAGTTACAGCTGTCTATTTCCAGTATTTTTGAGCACCAGATCTCGGCGTCGGCAGTGCGATTGAGGTGTTCTAGAGCATTGACTTTGAGCCGGTAGAAGCGCTTCAACTGCATTTTGTCGGTACCAGCCAGTTGGATCACGCGCTCGTAATCTTCTAGCGCCCTCTCAAAGCTTCCCATATCTGAGTAGGCCTGACCACGATCGTAGTACAGGTAAAGGTTTTTGTTTGAGAGGGCAATGCAGCCAGTAAAGTCTTTAATCGCTTGAGGATATCTTTTAAGAGCGTGATAGCACTGGGCTCGGCATTCCAGGTAGGTAACATTTTTAGGCTCTTTGGCGATAGAGCGATTGAGCCAGGTTATGGCTTGCTCAAATTTGCCTTCTAGAATCAGCGGATAAATTGGTAAGCGGGCAAAGGCCGGATTGTCCTCGTCATTGTAGCTGCTCACTGGCGCCGTGCTGAGGCTCACAGCGCATACTGTGAAAATTATTGTGGGCCAAAACTGCCATGCCACCATCGTTCGTTACCGCAGTTGAAGATAAGCATAGAGTTTAACTGCTTGCTGGCTAAGTTTCTAGGTTTTGCCTCGATGCTGTCTTTGTAATTGACCGGAGATAACGGGATACAAAAATGATTGGTAATACAAAGAGGAAGGCTTTTGACTTGAGCATTAGCCTTCCTCCTTGTATGAGTATTAGTGAGTGCCTTCTTGTCCTTTACAGGAGCCTTCTTTGCCCTTACAGGAGCCTTCTTTGCCCTTGCAGGAACCTTCTTTGCCTTTACAGGAGCCTTCTTTGCCCTTGCAGGAACCTTCTTTGCCCTTACAGGAGCCTTCTTTTCCTTTACAAGAGCCTTCTTTGCCCTTGGCTTTTTTGTCCGATTTATCTTCAGCTAAAAACTGCTCAGCAGTCTCAGCCTGGTTTACTTTTAAAAGTGTTGGTTTTTCCAAGATTCGCAAGCTTTGGTTAGAGGCGGCATTGGCCGAACCCTGTATGGCGAGCCCTAGGGTTGCTGCTAGTGCTGCGGCTACTTTTGCTTTTGTTTTGTCTTGCATCCGAAAAATCTCCTGTGAAGTGATTGATGTTTCGTAAACCGATGCAATTGCGATTTTATTCCCGCCAACAAAAACAAATTTTTTGCCGGGGGCAAAGCCCTTAAATCGAATAGAATTTACTTCACCAGAACTTCATGGAATAAATTCTGGGGCGGCGCAGTATAGAGAGTTAACGGCGCGTTTGCGCTTCTGCCAGGCAGGACAAATTTGGAAAGGTGATCGATGACTATCTATAAAAGAGCGATGTTTTGGGCCATTACAACTACTATTTGTCTATCTGGCTGTTCGACCCCATCAATTGGAGCTTCGCAAAAGCCAACAGATATGAGCAAAAACATTGACACAGATAACAAGATTGAATGGAAGAAATTGACAGATAAGGAGTGGCGGGCGAGGCTCACTCCTGAACAGTACCGTGTTGCTCGCGAGAAAGGCACTGAGATGGCCTTCACTGGCAAGTACTGGAACAATCACGATAAAGGTAACTACCAGTGCGCAGCTTGCGGTGGCACCTTGTTTTCTTCAGCCCAAAAGTTTGATTCTGGCACTGGCTGGCCGAGCTTTACTGATCCAGTTAAAGGCGCCAACCTCGCTGTTGCCTCTGACCGTAGTCTTGGCATGGAGCGCAACGAAGTAATGTGTGCTACCTGTGGTGCGCATTTGGGCCATGTTTTTGATGATGGCCCTGGGCCTAGTGGTAAGCGTTACTGCATTAACTCGGCGTCCCTGGCCTTCGATGCTAAAGCCAATGTTCCAGCTGCAGCGGCGAGTAAGAGTGAGGGAGCAGCGACCTCTGATAAGAATGCCGATGCTCTCGACTTGCCCAAATATTCAGCTATTGAAGATGCAGCAGAGAAAGCTAAAGGTTTGTCGGTGGCCTACTTTGCTGGAGGTTGTTTCTGGGGAGTCGAAGACGCTCTCAAGGAAATTAAGGGTGTGCGCGGCACGGTGGTTGGTTACACCGGCGGTATCACTAAAGATCCAAACTATAGTGATGTTTGCAGTCATTCCACCAAGCATGCCGAGGCTGTCAGAGTAGTTTTTGATCCTAAGGTGATTAGCTATCAGGCTCTTGTCAAAGAGTTTCTCTCTATTCATGACCCCACTACTAAAGATCGTCAGGGCCCAGATATTGGTGACCAGTATCGCTCAGCAATTTTCTATGCTGATGAAGCCGATTTGAAGCAGGCCAAAGAAACAATTGCCTCTCTGCAAAGCAAGTTTGACCGCAAGATCGTCACGTCTTTTGAGCCCTTGCAGACTTTCTATACTGCTGAGAGCTATCATCAAGATTACTTTGCCAAGCATCCTGGTCAAGGCTGCCATGTTCCGCGCCGTCATCTGCAATAGCTATGTTTTTTCAAGAAAATGCTTTTAAGAAAAAGACAGTGGAAGGCTGGGTAAGGGCTTATTCGCGCGAATTTTATAACTATGCTTTTATGCGCTTGCGCAAGCATGAAGAGGCTGAGGATGTTGTGCAAACCACATTCGTCAGGGCTTTTCGCTCGTTCAGTAGCTTTAAGCAGGGCAGCAATGAAAAAGCCTGGCTTTATGCCATTCTCGGCAATGCCATCAAAGATATAGTGCGGCAAGCTTCTGCCGGACCCCAGTATAAAGCCATTGAAGAAGATGACTATTTAGAAAACCTTCTGGTTGATAGCAGGGAGACACCAGATTTAGTGGCGTCGCGCAAAATTGAATATGAACTTCTGGCTACTGGAATTGCCAATTTACCAGAGCATTTTGCTGCTCCTTTGCTTTTGCGAGAAGTGAGCGATATGTCTTACAAAGATATTGCCGATTACTTAAGTGTTCCTGTCGGCACGATTATGTCTCGTCTGTCGCGGGCACGCAAGGCTCTTTTCGATTTGATGACCGGTAGCAACTCTGACGAGCAAACTATTACAAAGCCTGATAAAGCTAGCAAGAAAGAACAATCAAAGAGAGGCCCAAATGAACTGTGAACAAGCCCGAGAGCTGTTAGGGCCAGCTAGTGATAATGAACTTGCTAATGAGTCTGCTGCTATGGTGGCTGGCCATATTAGTAACTGTAATCAATGCCAAAGTGAGTGGGAGCAAATACTTTCGGTCAGGGCTGGTATTGTCGATATTCTAGCTCAGCAAAAACCGAGTGATGATTTTGAAAAGCGCATTATCTCTGCTCTGCACCGCGATCAACAAGCCAGTAAAGTGAAGTACATGACCACTTTTTTTATTGGTGCGGCAGCCACTGTGCTTCTTGTTTCTTTGGCGCTAACTTCGCCTTATTTCGCTGGCCGCACTCCACTGCCAGTTCAAAGTCAAAATGCAATTGTCGCTGAGAACTTAGTGGCTAGCATTGGTCATCATTCATCAGGCCCTGAAGATCCAAGCTTTGTGGTTGATTATGTGGGCAAGAAAGATGCTTCTGATTTGGCAGCTAAAGTTGGATTTGCTGTGCAAGAGATCAAGCTAGCCAATTATGGTTTGTATGGTTCTGATATTGTCAAAACCAGTGATGGTAAGACTCTTGTGCGTATGTGTTTCAATAGCAGCGATGGTTCCTCGACAGATTGTATTGACTGCTATCAGGCACCAACTGGTTTGCTTTCACTGCGCAAAACCAGTATGCATCAGATTACCCTTGAGAATGGTCAGGTGGCGAGCATCGGCAAGTTAGGCAACCAGTCTGCATTGCTGCTCTCTAGCAATGGTGCCGATGTTCTCTATGTTAGCCCGATTGCTTCAGAGAAGTTGATCAAGCTGGTGGCACCGGCGGGTTGATTTTGGTCTCTGATAATATCGATTATGTTTCATTGGTTTTAAAATGGCTCAGGAAGGGCGTTTTAGCTACTGGGCTGGATGAAGGGCGCGGGAACTTTGCTCTTGGAATCTCGCTCGATCACTAGATGTGGATTAGCTTTATTGAGAATGGCTGCAAAGTGGCAACTTCGGCAAACCACTACCGGTAGTGTCTCTTCATTGTCTGAATAACCGTACTAAGTTTTCTAGAATCGCCTCCTAGATACCTCATTTGAGTTTTCAGTATTTAGGGCTCGATCAGATCCGACCCGCCAGCAGCTTTCTGTCGGGCCGTATATGAGTGGCCGCTTAATCGGGCAAGCGTGTCCTGAGAGCCTCGTAACGTGAGCCTCGCTAGCCCTTTTCCTTGACTCAGTTTTTATCATAAAGGCCACAGAATGCCGGTCTCAAGCTTTGCATAATGAAGATCTTGCAACACTGGCCGCATTGGGAAGCCATGAGAGGCGAGGGTTGAGGGACTTCTAACTCAATCCAATCCCACAGGCAATCTTTTAAAACCAAAACAGGCTCTAAATCTTCCAACTTTTCTAGACACCGTTGTGTCAGAGAAGTCTCGGTCGCCTGCGTCCTGGTGCGATTAGAGGTTCCACTCAACAACCTAAAAGGTAATCAAAATGAAACGACAAATAAAAATCGGACTAGCGGGGCTAGGATTAGCCCTAGCCTGTCTACTCAGTACTGCTCCAGCATTTGCCGCTAACTTCACTGGCAATTGTGCTGATGCTCAAGACCCTGCGAAATTTGACGGTAACGGGAATGCCGATATCACAGATGGAAGTTGCACAATAACATCACTTTCTGCGACCGGTCACATCAATATTACTGCCAGTGGCGCAGTCTCAATTGGCACTCTTTCGGCCGGTACTTCATCTTCAATAACAGGGCAATCTATCAATGCCACAGGAGGCATAAGCACTAATGGCGGGAGCCTTGCTCTTGTGTCTACCAATGGGCTGATCACAACCACTGCCCTTACCTCAGCATTTGGTGGAATTACAATCACATCCGCTGGTAGCACTGGCTCTATTACCAGCACAACTATAACTGCTAACGGCGGGCCTCTAAATGTTAATTCTAGCAACAAAGTAACTTTCACTGGACAGGTTCAGACTGACTTTGACTACATCGACATCAGAGCTGCACAAGATATTGCTGTTACGAAGGTCTATTCCGGCTGGAAACTAAAGATTGTTTCCACAAATGGAAAAATAGTTGCAAATGCTGGCTCGGCAACTGTTGATGCTCTAAAGGCTGTCAACTACGGACCGATGGAAGTTACTGCCAAGAAAACTCTTGCAATAACCGGAGTAGCCTCAAGCATCAATGCCGATATCACCCTGATGGCCGATGGCAACATAACAGCAAGAAAAATCAGTTCAGGCAATAGCCTGATCATCACCTCCAACACCGGGCTGGTAACTGTTAACGGTGGTTCTAAGACCAACGTGGCATTGAAAGCCGACAACTTTGGTAACGTTCAGGTCAAAGCAAAGACAGCTCTTACTATCACAGGCACAACAACTGCCACGAAATACAATGTCGAATTGCAGGCCGATAACGATGTCAAGGCTAATGCGGTCAATGCTGGTGCGTCAATGAAAATTGTTTCCATAACCGGAAAAATTGACATTACAGCCGATGATTTAAAAGCCAATACTTTCGATGGTGGGGGCAACATGCTTCTTGTCGCCAACAAAACGATCGCGACAAAATCGCTCTTCACGAAAGGTTCTGCCAAAACCGGCGGGATTGAAATTCAGGCCAACAAGGGAACTGCGCCTGTACCTTTCATTATTGGTGGCACAGGCAACGCAAACGGAGTCAATGGCAACATTGATACCACGAGTGCAAACGGTGGTGGAATCGATCCCAATTTCATCACAGGTGGAATTTTCATTACCAATGGTCAGAGTGGTTCAACCGGTGATATCACAATCACAAGTGCAACCAATATCAAGGTTAAATCAACAGCCTCCCGCTCAGGACTGATCTATCTCAACGCCCAAAATGGCACTATTAATATCCCTGGTGGCAATGCTCTTAACACAGACGCTGGCACAGGCGGCGCTGGCCAGATTACTCTCGTTGCTAAAACTGTAACCTTCGGCTCTGATTCAACTGTATCGGCTGCACAAGCAAGTGGAGCTACATCTCACGGTATCCTTATTGCAGCAGAAAACATAAACTTCTCTGGGGATACTGGACTAAAACTAAATGCGAATGGCAATGGTGCAGGCATTTATGCAGAAGGTAAAGTTGCTATTTACTCCAAGGGAAGTGTCATCCTAACGAGTACAAGTAATGGCAGTGGAACAGGCTATCCATACCAATTTCTTTTTTGGTCTACATCCATAACACCGCAACAAACAGCACTAAATTTCAACGGTCCGAGCAATAGTCCGCTGAATATCAGTGCAAATGGCTCTGATACTCGAATTGACATTGTTGGAAATGGCACTACTTTGTACGGCGGTAATATAACTATTGAGGCGAAAGGTAAAACCAATCATTCGATAAACCTCTATGACTCTTTTAGCTCAGATGGTCTAGGGCTATCCTTTAATGTGACAGGTGATGTAACCCTGGACGTCAGTGGTGATAATGGTGCCGGTTCCTCAGGTGCTTCTGGTGGCAATATCTACATTGGTACGGACTATCTGCTATTAAATGGTCGGGACTACCTCCTAAAAGCATCTGGACCATCAGCGGGCAATGGTGACGGGGGAAAAATCTATATATCTTCTCGATTAGCGGCTACATTGGGTTTAGCTACCAAATTCTCTGCTATTGCAGACGCTGCTTCAGCTGGCACCGGTGACGCACAAACAATCGAGTTTTACACAAACACTGAAGAAGCTTTGTTTGGAGATGAGCCCGGTCAGTTCTTCTTATCGGCTAATGGGGGAGCAAATGGTGGTGATGGAGGCTCTGTCACAATCAGTGTTTTGCATATTCACCTAAAAGCCGCCACGTCGCATGAATATTCAATCGGCGCATCCGCACTGGCTGCCGATGGAAAAGCTGGCGAAATTCTTTCATACGGAACCATAACGGCTGTTGACACTAATGCAAAGGTGAGAGCAAAGGGCCATGGTAGCGGCGACGGAGGTAAGTTTAGCTCGTACTACAACGTTCCGAGTAAAAACTTCAATGTGATCAAACACATTGAAGTGGACGGCGGATCTTCAATCGATCCATCAGACTTTGACGGATCGATGACGATCAATGGTGTAACCTGCCAACAGTGGAAGTTGCATAGCGAAGACTTGTTTACGGATACCTACTGGAACTGCGCTAATCCGGCCAGCCCGCAGGCCTCCGATGAAATTCCAGTTGAAGCTGCTAGAGCGCTCATTGCGAACAGCACGACGACGGCTGCACTGACAAGCAGTACTGTCAGAATCTTCGTTCACACAAACTATGCTACGCACAATGCCTTCTTCAATGATGTGGCTACCGCTCAAGAGCCCGGCTATACTTTCCGCGAACCAAATACAGCGGGAGTTCCAGTCATTGTGTCGGTGCAGAAAAACTGCACTGATTGCGCTGGCCACACTGGCCTCTACGCATTTACAGATAAGGAGTTCAAAGAAATAGGGATGCACGAGGTTGGGCACGCTATCGACTATACAGCAGGCACGGTTATCGAATCTGCGGGTAGTGTCTATCAAGATTATCGATTGAGAGACCTCTTGAATCTTGACTATATAGCTGTAGGGGCTACTCAAGCCACTTCAACTCCACGCCCACCTTGCTCACTAACGGGAACGGCACCCTTTGACGGTGTACAAGCATTTCCGTCTCCCAGCGCCGCCCCTGTAAGTATGTGTGTGGGCGGAGCTCTCAACACCGCACAACTAGGAGCGATACCAGCTAGCGATCCAAACAGTCGTATTCTTCAAAACTTCTCACGCCGTTTTGAGAGACGTGAACTTTATGCACAGACGTTTGCGTTTGTAACAGTTGCCGATCCGACCAACTACGCTGATCCTACTGCTGATGGCGTTTTTGCCAAAACTTCTGGTGGTTCGCCTACATGGTTCAGTTGTACATTGGGTAGAGCGAATCAAAATGCCGCCGGAACTGGCACAATAGGAGCGAGTTGTAGTACTCCTGTACCAGCTTGGTATGCTGCCCTCATTACCTTCTAATTTATAGGCAATCAACAATATTGGGCCGGACGAGCGTATGCTCGTCCGGCTTTTCAAGAGCAAAAAGACATGGTAAAGTGACAATAAGAGCGAAGTGAAATTTTGGTGATAGCCGCATGAAAATATCAGGCTTAAAAATCGGTATAGTTTTGATGATTTCGCTTATGTCGCCGCTAGGTGCCTCAGCAAGATTTAAATATTATCCAAATGCGTTCAAAAACGAATATCGAAAGCAAATTCTGCTCGCCTCAGGATTCATTCGTGAAAATCCAGATAAAACAATCACAAATTTAAAACCTGTGGATACCATCGTCAAACCACTGATATGTAGGCTTGTACTCGACTCTAAGGGAAATATCGAGGCTTTAGGAGTCGTCAAAAGTTCTGGCGATGTAGGAATCAATGAGAAGGCGCAACAAATCATCAAGCGTGCTGCACCGTTTAAATTAGACCCCACATCCTCGAATACACTTTTTGTCAGATTTCTGATAAATGATATTTGGGTTACTGAAGATATGGATGAACGCTAGACAAATAATCAATTTTCTCTTTATTGGATATTTTACTATAGAACACCGTATTTCTTTGCTGTATATACCATGGATATGAAAACCCTAGACCTGTTTGCGTTTCCACCTTATACTCCTACCTATGAGTGATACCGCCCGTGATTATCAGACTACCGATTCAGCCTCTATTGAAGGGCTTGACGTTCTGTTTGCGGATGGCGCCAACAAAGTTCCCAAGGAACAGCCTCGCTGTTCCTTGGGAATAGCCTCAAAGTGTAATTTGGCGCAATAAATTGCCGGTTTTCTGGCGAGATCTTTGGCAATGTTGGCGAAATATTCGGCGAACTTTGCCTCCCAAGTGACGCCTGTCAGTAACTCTAAAATATGCTGAGACGCTCTAGAGTACTCGCTTTGTGAATGTAACGGTCTCTTCTGTGACGCCTGAACTATTCTGGCGCGACGTGAACTAGTGTGGGCCGTTTCTTGTGTTTTTCGTTTTGGAAAACGGGTAAAACCCTATCCCAATAAGGAGTTCGAGCATTGCCAAACAATGCGCCAAATTTTGCCAAATAATGTGCCAAGAAATCGGCAAAATAAATGGCCAATTCACATTCTCTTCTTCTGGGGAGGCAAAATAAAATACTACATAACATAGTTGCTCTAGCGAAAAATAAAATGCTTCTGAAAAGTAGATGGCCCGCCGTTCTATGCGATTTGGTAATCGCTGAACGGCGGGGCCATGTTGTTGTAATCTTGGCTGGCTGCTGCTTAGGCTGCCAGTTTGCGGTCGCGGTAGAGGATGTCGCCCCAGGTTGCCCAGTCGAACATGCCGCGCACGAGAGCGAACTCCCGGCACAGTGCTGCGCGAGCGAAGCCGAAGCGGTCGTTGGCCGGAGCCGTCCAACCTGGCCGTTCACGGGCAATCAGGTCGGCGATGGCCTGTTCGTGCATGGCGTGCCCGGCGCGGATGACGGCGAGTGCGGGGCCATGATCCGGATGCTCGTGCGGAATGCAACTGTGGCTCCAGCTCTGGCAGTTGAAGTGACCACATGCGCAGAACCAGCCGGCGTCGTGAGCGAAGACGTTGGCCTTGGCCTTGCAGTGACCGCACGATTCGGCAGTGAAGCCGTTGTAGATGCCGCCGTTGGAGCACATCGACGCGATTTGCGCGGCGCTGTATGCCACCGGACCTTCCTTGAAGCTGCCGCTGCGAGAGCCGCGGGTAGAGAGTTTGTTCATATATTTCCTCGGTTGAAGCGTCTTGCGACTTGAGAAATAAGCAGCATAGTGGAATCGCCAGGCTTCTATGTCCTGGGCGATTCCCTTCTGCTGTGGTGTGCATGCGCTCTCCTCAGCTCCTACTGCTCAGCCGGGTTGGGCAGGCGACCGTCCTTGATCGCTTCGAGCAGAACGCGCTTGGAGTGCACGTAGGCTTCCTCGTACATCTGCAGGCAGCGCTTCTTGCTGAGCGCGAAGGAGAGACCGCAAACGTCGTCGGCCTGCTGGTTGATGAGCAGGTTGCGAGTTTCGTCGATGGCCGTTTCCTGCTTGACGATGGGGAAGTAGACCTCGCGGTAGTGGAAGTACAGCGAGACCGGGTCGAGCATCTCCTTGGGCCACTTGGTGGCGAAGCCCAGAGAGGAAACCACCGCCGGGTCGGTGCAGAACTGGTCGGGGTTGCGGTGGAAGCAAGCACCGTCCTCGAGCAGCATGTCCTGGTAACGCACCGGCAGAAAGACGCCGGGGAAGGCGCCGGAAGCGGCCAGTGCGGTGCCGAGGTTGTAGTCGAGGCCCTCGAAGAGCACCGGCTTCTTGGTGGCACCATCGCAGGCGACGATGCGCAGACGCTCGTTGGGCTTGATGTCGAGCTTCTTCACCGATGCCTGCCAGGGGCCTTCCAGGGAGAGGAACGACATGCCGTGCATGAAGCTCGGCAGGTCAGGCACCACGATGGCGCTGGCCATGAGCAGCGGGTTCTTCGAAGAGTCGTGAGACGCCAGGAAGAGTTCCAGCACGCGGGTGGACGACCAGCCGTTGGAAGCGAGAGCAGCGACGATGCCGCCGACGCTCACACCGGTGAACTTGGAGATGTTGAAGCCGAGCTCTTCGAGCGCGCGCAGCAGGCCGATGTGCAGGTAGCCCTTGACACCGCCGGCGCCAAAGACGACTTCAATCGCCTTGCTGCCGTTGGTCTTGGTGAGAGTGTTCATGATGAACTCCTTTATCACGTTGCGGCGAACCACGGGAGTCTGGCAAGCCGATGATTTTCAGGTAGAAGTGCTTTCGCATTTAGTCTCCGTTTTTCGCGGTATTTGTTTGGCGTTTGTTGGGGCTAGTGTTGACTAGGCCCGTTCGTAGACGAGAAGCAGCTTGCCGCCCTCGTTTTCGCCCGTGCCGTCAGCGCCCTCGTCGTCTTCCGGCGTGAGCCAGTACTCGCGGTAGACACCGTGTCCGCTCGCGAGAGGAACTTCCAGGTCGCAGAACAGCATCGAGTCTTCGAGCGGCTCCACCTCGAAGCTGTCCATGTTGTGGTACTGGCGATAGCCCTCGCTCTTGTCTCGGAGGTAGTCGCGCACCATGATGCGGGCCATCTTGTCACTGCTGGCGATGACAATGGTGTAGCCACTGCCTTTGCCACCTTGGCCCCAATGGCTCAGAACGAAGATTTGAGACATGATGCTCCTTGTTCAGATGGAGTTGTTCTGCACGTGCACGCCTTCGACCAGGTCGATGGTGAGCTGCTTCGACTTGCTGTCGATGGCGCTGACCAGAGCCAGGGTCTTGCCATTGCAGGTGATGGCAGAGCCGACCACAGTCGGTTCCACCTGCTGTGCGTCCTGCGGCTGTTCTGCATCGTCGACGCGGGCAGCGAACTTGACCAGCACGAAGGTGGTGGCCTTGAGGGAGTGGAACTTGTTGTTGGCGACCTTGACGGTGACGCCGTCGGCAACGAGAACCACCGACTGGCCTTGCTCGAGCGTGATGCTCTGCTTGGGGCTGGCCAGCTTGAGTGCTTGCAGTGCGTCAGGAAGACGCGCGAACTGCACTGGAGGCGGTTGCTCCAGGTCTTCCAGTGTTGTCATAGATTGACCTCCTTAGAGATTGTTTCAGGTGGTTTTAACCGATGGTGACGGTCCAGCGAATTCCGATGTAGAAGAAATAGTCACGGAAGTCACTGTTGATGCGCCTGGCTTGTGGCGGCGCATTGGGGTCGGGTTCTTTCACCAGGCCACATTCCTGGTAGAGGGCGCGTTGCACGAAAGGCTCGTACCCTGCTTTGCGGCAGTATTCGAAAACCGCCCATGGTGCTTCCAGAAACTGGTTGGGATCTGGCAGGCGACCTTCGGGCCAGCAGTCGAAGATGTTGTCGAAGAAACCGGGCTTCTCTCGCGAGTCAGTCCAGTTCAGTCGCATCATCAGAGCGCTGACCGTGTATTGCTGCAAGCCCTGGGCCACGGCCTGGTCGACTGTGGCGGCAGAAACTTGTTGAATGAAGGCGGGAATGTCACTGATGATCTGCTGCGCGCGAGCCTTGTCGAGGGCCACGAGACGTTCTATCTCAGCGGTGAGCGTGGAGTCATACTCCGGTATAAGGTTGGGCATTGTGTGCCTCCTATATGGAGGAAAGAACCAACCACTTGTGGTGGCTGGCTCTTTCGATTACCGCTGAACTGGGCCGAGGCGCTGTTCAGCTCAGGGCTGCGACGTACTTCTCGAAGGCGTTCAGGTCGGCTTCGAGCTGGTTGCGATAGCTCGCCGCCTGCTCGGAGTAGTTGACCTTGGTTTCGAGCAGCTCGAGGACGGCCTTGACGGTGTCCTCGTGGTAGCAGAAGTGGAAGCCGGTCTCCGCGTTGGAGAGGTTCTCCTTGGCGGTGGCCATGGCCGCGTTGTGGGCGGCGCGCTTGCTGTCGAGCGCTTCCTTGCTGGCGGCGACACGCTGGGCCAGCTCGTCGTGGTCGTCACCGGCAGCGGTGGCGTTGAGCTGCTTGACCAGGCGGGCGTAGGCGAGCGTCTCCTTGGCCAGTTCGGCCTTGTCGACGTTCATCTGCGCCATGACCTTGCGAGCGTTGAAGAGCTCCAGGCCGATGTCGTAGTCGTTGCTGTTGACCTGCTTGAGGTCCCCTTCGGCCTTGTCCGCGATTTCCTGCAGCGCCTTGGTGGTGGCCATGGTGCTGCCGAGCTGCGTGAACATGGCGCGGGCTGTCTCGTCGCTCTCGATGCGCTTCTGGGCGAAGGCGAACTTGAGGTCGCCCAGGCCGACGGTCTTGCTCGGGGTGGCCCAGGCCGTCACGCGAGCGAAGACGTCGTTGCCGGGGGCGCGGACGATCTTCACCTGGATGGCGGGCTTGACCGGCTCGGGCTTCGGCGCGACCACGGCTTCCGTCGTCGGCAGAGCGACCGGCTTGGCGGCGCTGACGAGCTCGATGCACTTGACGAAGTGGACGGTGCCCTTCGGGTTCTCGCCGGCAACTTCGACCATCCAGGTCTCGCCGAGCTGCGGCTGCTGGCCGTTGCGGCTGGGGAAGGCGCGGCGGCCGTGGACACGCTGCTCGGTCTGCAGGCCGTTGTTGGCGGCGATGAAGGTGGCCTTGAAAGCGGGGGCGCGGGCGGTGTTGGTCGGGTTGGACTTGTTCGACATGGTGCTCTCCTTCACGATGGGGTGATAGATGGATATGGCGGTATCGTTGGTGGTGCCAGAGGTCTGCGGCTCGACGCTCTTCTCGATGCGCAGTTCGACGCCGAGCTTGTCGCTCACCTTCGTGGCCGTGGCCAAGATGGCTTCGAAAGACTCGACCCAGAACTCCCAACCGGTGGTGCCGACCCACTGGCACTGGTTGAAGATGCTGCCGTTGACACCGGTTGCCTTGACTTCGTCCCAGGCGTCGCGGATGGTGCTGTCGGCGTCCCAGCGCTCCGAGTCGGGCAACTCGAAGAAGCAGTTCCGGTAGGGCACGTACTTGTCGTCGCCCTTGAGCTCGTTGACGTAGAGGATGTAACCCTTGCCCGGAGGCTTGGCGAGTACCAGTTTCATGGTTTTCTCCTGATGCGAAAGTTGTGAAATTCCTATCTCACTGGCCGAACTTCGCCCAGTCGATCTCCTCCCAGAAGCCAACTCGCTTCAGCACGGCCACCACATCGGGATAGCTGCGCATCTTGTCGGATTCGTTGTTGACGATGGCCCTGGCGCCGTCGATCTGTCCGCGTTCGAGCTCGCTGCACACACCACGAACGCAGCTGATGCCGCGACCGTCGTTGTGCAGAGCTTGAATGGCGAAGAGTTCGAGCGCCAGCGCTTTGGCGTCGATGGTGCTGCTGTTGGCGGCGGCTGACATGGCGTTCAGCGACGACGGCAGAGAGCAGCGATGACGAAGCAGGCGATGGCGAACAGCAGGTTGCCCTTGAGCAGGCCGAACAGTCCGATCACCACGAGGATGCCGGGCAAGCCGAGAAAGGGCAGCGCGATGAAGCCCACCACGAGGAGGATGACCCAGAGCAAAATGGTATCGATGCCGTGCATGATTTTCCTTTCTGATTTAGATGTTGTCCTGCGAATCAGACCAGCGGGATGGCGCGCATGGTGCCGCCTTCGTCGATGATCACCTTGATGGGCGGCCGCTTCGGCTTGACGACGACGGTGGTCACCATCGTGGTCGACGCGACGAAGTGCTGGGCGTGGCCCTGGTTGTTGCCGTTGGAGCGGCGGCGGTCGTTGCGGCGCTTGTTCTGGTTGCGCCGGGGCTCCTGGGCGGGGTAGTCGCTGGAGCTCTTGTTGATGATGCCGCGCGGTCCGATCATGTCGCACTCTTCGATCGCCTGGCGAGCGTCGAGGTCGTGCTGACGGCGGATCAAGTTGAGCTTGGCCTCGTTGTCACGGCGGCGGTGGCGCGTCTCGAGGCTGTTGGTGTCGCCGCCGATACGGTTGCCCGTGCGCTTGATGCGGCCGTTGTGCAGCTCGATGATTTTCTTCGCCATTTTGTATTCTCCGGAAAAATTGTCTGAAAGATGTTCGGTGGTTCGAGCAGAAGCTCGGGGCAGCGGTATAGCTAAGCGCTAGTGACCGCTGCCCCATGCTTCATCTTCTAGCTGTTACATCCAGCTCTTGCAGTGGGCCGAGAGCACGCGGCCGTTGGCGTCGAGCACCATGGTGACGTTGATCTCGTCGCCGTTGTAGCGCACCGCGTTGCCGTAGACCTCGGCCTCGCCGTCGAAGAGCATCTCGTTGATGCCCTGGGGCTTGGTCGCGGGCTGGTTGAGCACGTCGGCGGCCAGGGTGCTGATGTCGCAGTCGGCGATCAGCTGCGCGGTGAAGCGCTTGTCGGCGCGCGTCTTGATGCGCACCTTGATGTTGTCGTCGACGTCGGCGCGGTCGCGGACGCTGTTGCCGCCGAAACGACCCTTGAGCACCTTGGTGCGGCCGCTGTTGAGCTGGATGAAGGTTTTCGCCATGTTTTTTTCTCCGATTTCTTCAGAAGAGCGTGTCAAAGCGCCAGCTTTGAACACGCCGGTGTTAAGGTTCGAGCCGAGGCTCATTGGTGTTGCGGTCAATGGATTTTCTGGTTGGCAGCTCCTTGGCTGTTGTTGCGGTTGTTGGTTGACGTCGGTAGCGGTTGCCCCCAGAAAACTATCTAGGGATAAACAACCAGCTTGCCGTTCTGCACGACCTCGAGGACAGCATTGTCTTCGAGGGTGAAGTGGCCGCTGCTCATGGAGTGAGCCTTGGCCGAACCTCTGCCGTGGAAGACCGCACGTTGGCCGACGAAACCGTTGCTGGTATCGTGAGCGGTGACCGTACTGTCGTCCATGGCAATCCACGTGCTCTGGTCGTAGGCTTCCAGCTGGCTGCGCTTGTGCATCACTGCTTCAGCGTTGCCCAGCAAGACGACCTTCGATTCGCCCATGGCAGTGCAGTGCGATTGGCCGCTGGCGCGAGCACTGGCCTGGTCGAAGAGAATGACAGTGGCACTGCCGCTCGCTTCGATGTGGGCTGTGCCACAAGCAATCACCAGGCCGCTGTCGACGTGATGAACGCCGCTATTGACTTTGATGTGATTCATAGACCTCCCTGTTAACGTGTGGCTGTGAGGACGCGCCCAGTGCGAGCCGGGGCTGCGCTGGATGCGGCACTGTGAGCGGTGGTCACTTCCTTGACTTCGACCTTGCTCTTAAAGGCTTGGCCGATGAAGGCGTTGGTCACCTCCACAGTGAGCTTGCTGCCGATGCTCATGCCGCAGAAGCGGTCGAGCTTGGCTTTGTTGTCGCGACCGGCGAGGCCACTCAACGGGATGACGGTCTCCTGGCAGTTGTCCAGTTCGAGAACCAGAGCACCAGAGATGATGCGAATCACTTCCGCACCGATGACGTCACCAATATTCAGATTGACTTTCATTTTCTTCGCTTTTCTCAGACGAGCCTGCGTACTTATTGTGGTTAGGCTCGATGCTTTTCAAATTGCCAGTGCGACAGAGAGAGCCTCGTGAAAGGCTCTCTCTGTGCATGGCGACGGACTGAACTGAGCTGGCGCTTAGTTCAGGTAGGTGCCGCGGCGACCGAAGAAGCGGTCGTCGCGACGGCATTCGGCAGCCATGTCGATGGCGTCGCCTAGGGTCCAGCCGGTCTCGCGCGCGAACTTGTCGGCGAACGACAGCTTCGCGACGCGAGTGGTGCGGCTGCGGCCGAAGAAGCGGTCGTCGCGACGGCACTCGGCGGCCATGTCCACGGCGTCGCCGTAGGTCCAGCCGGTCTCGAGCTCGAAGCGGGCAGCGAACTGCTCGTCCGTCTCGGCCGTTTCGACCGTCAGGCTCGGATCAGCTTCCAGGGCGGTGGTGCAGGCGCTGAGCCAGCTCCAGCCGGTGGAGGCTTCGAACTCGGCGACCTGCGCTTCGTCCTTGGTTGCGAGCAGCGCCTGCAGGGTCATGTTGTTGATGACACCGCTGTAGTTGCCCGAGCTCGCGCCGTTGTTGCTGGTCATGGTCATGTTCAGATGGCTTTTCATGGTTTGGTTTCCTTCTTTCGGTTCTGTTCAATACAAGAGGCAGCGTGGTAACTACATTGGTCTGCTGCTACCTGGTGGCAGGCCAATGTTTTTTTTGTCAGTGACAGAGCCGTTGCGCGGTTCAGTCACTTAACAGCGGTGCGGAAAAAAACGACCACAGCAAAAGACTGCTCTTTGCAGAACAGCCTCTTGCCTGGTCGCTTCTGCCGTTGCTTAGTGGCGAGTGCCGAAGATGCTGTCCTCGCGGCGCAGCTCGGCGGCCATGTCGACGGCGTCGCTGTAGGTCCAGCCGGTTTCGCGTTCGAACTTGTCGGCGAAGGATTCGCTGGTGACACTCGTGACGCGATTGCTGGCACGGAGGTTGGCTTCGGTCTCGGCCAGGATGGCCTCGTCCACAGCGTCGCTCCACTTCCAGCCCGTGGCCGCCTCGAACTCGGCGATTTCCGCCGCGGTCTTGGTGGCGAGCAGGTTGGCGCTGCCGGTTTCCAGAGCGGTGGTGCAGGCGTCGTGCCAGCTCCAACCGGTCTCGGCTTCGAACGACACCACGGCGGCGGCGTCCTTGCTACCGAGCAGGAGCTGCAGGGCGGCGTTGTTGATGACACCGAGGTTGGTGCCGTTGTTGCCAATGTTGCCATTGGTGCGGGTCATGGTCATGTTCAGATTCGTGTTCATGGTAGTTTCCTTTTGGTTTGGTTTCTGTTCAATACAAGAGGCAGCGGGTTGGTTAAGGCCGTCGGTCTGCTGCTGCCTGGTGGCAAGCCGACGGGGTTCTCAGTAACAGACACAGCGGCCAGAGCCAAAACAAAAGACTGCTCCTTGTGGAACAGCCTCTTGCCTGGCTCTGGGTCAACTGTTAGTGGCGAGTGCCGAAGATGCTGTCCTCGCGGCGCAGCTCGGCGGCCATGTCGACTGCGTCGCCGTAGGTCCAGCCGGTCTCGCGTTCGAACTTGTCGCTGGAACTTTCAGCGGTGTCGTTCTCGGCGCTCTGGCTGAGCTCACGGAGGTTGGCTTCGATGCCGGCGAGAATGCTCTCGTCGACAGCGTCGCTCCACTTCCAGCCGGTGGCCGCCTCGAAATCGGCGATTTCCGCGGCGCTCTTGCTGGCGAGCAAGTTGGCCGTGGCCGTTTCGATGGAGGTCTCGCAGGCAGCCTGCCAGGTCCAGCCGGTCTCCGCTTCGAACTCAGCGACTTGCGATTCGTTCTTGCTGGCGATCAGCAGTTGCAGGGCAGGGGTGGCGTTGTTGTAACCAGCCGGGTGGCCGAAGAGTTCGGCGATGCGCTGGTCGTTGCTGAAGTCGCCACCGTTGATGACGATGATGCCGTTGTTGGCACTGCTCATGTTGGTATTCATATGCTTTCTCCGTTGGTTTGGTCTTTCGACCGGATTGACTGATTGACACAAAACACAGACCTAGAGCAGGTCCGTTACTAACAGCAGCGCCTTTGCCGAGGCAAAGACACTGCCGGTTTTCTCCAGCTGACCTGATTGCTCAGTGCAGCGCTCTGGAGATGTTCTGCGACCGCAGGCTCAGATACAGCGCTTCGGGAATGAAGCGCCGCACTGTGTCGAAGTCGCAAAAGCGGTTGATGATGCTGGCACCATGCGCCGAGACGCGCAGCAGCTCAGCACCAAGGGCATCGGGTTTGGCGCTGACGACGATGTCACCACAGCGGCAGAGGCCGTCGTAGATGTCGTCGGGCACATTCAGGCAGAAGATATCCATGCCCTTGTTGGCCACCTCGATGTCGGAAGCGATGTCGAGAGCGAGTCTCTCCGCCGCTTCCAGGCTCGAGTGCACCAGGTCTCCGCGCTTGTCGTTGAGCACGGGGGCACCATCTGCGTTGATGTGTTCGACAATCCGGTTTCTTTCCTGGAATGTCGCGATGTAAAACAACTGAGCCATCTTGGCCTCCTTGTCTGAGTTAAAGAAGGCCTTAGAACACCACCTCCATGTGGGGGCAGCGCTCCTTGACCGACGGGTAGTTGTAGTGCGGGAAGTCGTCGTCCCGGCCGTAGGCCTCCTTGTGGCTGTTCAGCGGCTGCTCGCCGTTGCCGACCAGCAGTTCGTTGATGAGCTGAAAGGACATGTTGTGGTGTGCGCTCGTGCGCCAGACCACACGACCGAGGAACTCGGCGTCGCCGATCGCCTTGACCAGACGCTGATGCACCTCGGGGTTCTTCACGACCACATCTTCGATGTGTTCGTTGCTGGCCCCGGGGGTGATGGCGTGACCGCGGGTGCAGCCGAAGGCGAAGAGGCCGCTGGCCAGGTCGTCGTCGGAGATGCGGCCAGCCTTGAGGGCGTACATCAGGCCAGTGAAGGAGATGAACAGCTTGCGATTCTGCATGATGAATCCTTTCAGCGCAGAGTTGAGTTAATCGAGACCGAGGTCACGATGGCTGACGACGACATCGCAGTTCCACTGTGGGTTCTGCTCGATCAAGCCGCTGACGATGGCCTGCGCCTTGAGGGCGAAGAATCGTGAGCGGTGCTTGCCTCCAGTGCAAGCGAAGACGAGCTTCACCTCTTCCGGGTGATAGCTCTTGGCGGCGAGATGGCCAGGCAGCAACGCCTTGAGCACTGCAGGAAGCGCAGACAGCATGAGCTGCACGCTTTCTTCGTTCTCAAGAAATTGCTGCACTGGCTCGTCTGCTCCGGTCAGGTGCTTGAGGTGCGGCTCGTAGAACGGGTTCTTGAAGCTGCGGCAATCGAGAACGAAAGCCGCATCAGCAGGAGGTACCCCGTGCTTGTAGCCGCACGACATGATGCGGATGATTTTCTTCATGACACCTCCCTTACTGCCGGGCGAAGTTGACGTGGAAGTTGGGGTCCATCACCGGCATGAAGCGACGCACCAGAGCTTTGGTGTATTGCGCCAAGAAGGTGAAGGTGCCGTCGGCGTTGCGCTCGAACCAGTCGTGTTCAAGCTTGACGGCGTAGCCCCCCTTGCTGGCGAAGGAGAAGTCGACCAGAATCTTGCGACCCTCTGCCTCGTTGATGAGGTAGAAGTCGATTCCCTGCCGGTCTTCCTTGCCGCCCACCTCGGTTTCTTTGCCGCTCCAGCCGGTGTTGGCTTTCTTCAGGAACTCGATGACGAAAAGGCTGACAGCGTGCTGCGCCTTGATGCCGTCTTGTTCCTCGAGTTCGGCCCGAGTCATGGGCTTGCGGCCGAGCGCGCTGTTGTCACCGATTTGGCGACTGCTGTAGCCGATTGGCCGGGTGGTTGTTGTGGTGTCGCTTGGCGACTGTTGCATTGTTGTGTTCATGGTTTCCTCGTTTTGGTTGTTTGCGGAAATAAATTTCCAGGTGATACTTCTGCGGCAGCGGAATGCTGACGCAGTGCCGATTTCTTACCGTCGGCTCAAGAGACTTCTCAGTCTCACGCGGCCACAGACCAGATTTCTCTGCTGCGTTTTGGAGTTCTAGCTAGGGGCTAGAACTCCAGGCAGGAGCAATTGCTTGCTTCTGCTCTTGCTTCTGCTCTTGCTTTAGGCCAGGAGGTGACGACCGAGGTTGCGAGCAGCCTCGTCGTCTGCCGTCGACCGGTGCGGTTCGTACTGCGTCGGGTCGGGCTCGACCTTGGGAATCGGGCCACCGGGGATGGTGACGAACAGACGCAGTTGCTTGGTGGTCAGGCTCGACTGGCCGTCGCGATTGCGCACCATGTGGTTGCCGGGGTCGAAGATGCGCAGACGGCCGTCGAAGCCTTCGCCCTCGAGCAGGCGCAGGGCTTCGGCCAGCATCTCCTGGTGGTCGTTCGAGGTGAACGGCGCTTGTTCGCGACGCACACCTTCCACAACCATCAGGGTGTGATAGCCGCCCACGATGGAGTTGATGTAGAGTTCCAATGACTTGGCCATGTTTCTCTCCTCGATACATAAACGAAATCCTCCCTTCGATTGAAGGGAGGGGTGGGGCGCAGAGGCTAGGACTAGACCGCCACTGCTTCTTGCTCGCTCACTGCACTGACGACAGGCTCGCAGGCAATGGTGCTGTTGGCCTTGAGAGCAGCACGGAACTTCCGCGAGTGCTCCCTGGGGCTCACAGCACCGATGATTCCAGCCATCTCTTTGATGAACTGACGCGCCACCTGGAGATGTTCGATGCGCTCCTTCGCGTCGGTCGTCGTGTTCATGAAACCCGACCAGACACTGGCCAGGATGCGAGTTTCGTAGTCACCGGATTCGGCGTAGTACCACTGGGTGATACTGACGTCGATGTTCCAGCGAGCCTTGGGGTTGCGCGTACGGGGACGCCCGAGCAGCCGGTCGGCGATGGTAAGCTCACCGATTTGCCAGAACGAACGCCATTCCCTGGTCAGACCAGTGGCCCCCTCGTAGTAACCACTGGGCATCACTGCTTCCTTGGTCTTCGTGGCAGCCCGCACCGGCTTGAGCACCTCGTACGACTGGTCCACTCGCTTGCGGTCGCCTTGCGGCGTGAACAGCTCGAGCAGACCTGCACTGGTGAGCAGCTGACGTACGATGGTGCGATGGTCGAGGTAGTCGTGACCGACCACTGCGACGCCGAAGGCATTGTTGCTGGGATTGAGAGCCCCCGCGAAGGAAGCGCCCATGGCACTCATCATGCCGTGACTGCCGAAGTGGCCGTCCAGGCTGACGCCATTGTCGACAGCAATGCCGCCGTCGTGATTGGCGCAGAACGAGTGGGCAAAGCACAAGGCGTCTGCTGTCGCTGCACCGGCATGACCGTGGTCATGCCCGAAGCCGAAGTCGACTCCTGACATGTGACCGGTTATGGCGCCATTGCCATGACTGTCGAAGCCACCTACTCCGTGACCGTCGTGTGATCCGTGATCCATAATAAATCTCCTTCTTGTTTGAGAGGGCACCACTGCTGGTGTTAGCCAGTAGATGGTGCCCTCGGGTTGATGTTATTTGATTTACTTGTAACAAGGCTCAGGCGGCGTGGACGGTACCCGATTGGAAACCGTGCGACGCCTGGGTGTGAACCACCGCTGCAGGTGCAGGGTTGGTGTCGTTGGCTGCCACGTCAGGGGTGTTGACCTGAACCAACTTGGCAGCGACTTCGGCCATCGACTGGTCAGCCATCGCGTCCTGCTCTGCCTGCCACTTGAGGCCGGCCGGGCAAGACTTGGCGAACTGACAGGTCTTGCAGCGGTTGCCGGTTTCAGCGCGGAACTCGCCGGTGGCCCAAGCCTTCTCCATCTTCTGGATGGTGACCTGGGTACCGTAGAGGGCCTGATCCTGGCTCTCGTTCAGCCGACGTCCAAGCCAGTAAGGCCTTTCTTCCGGCGTGTTGAGGATGTTGCCGAAGCGGTCGCGCAGGTAACGCACGGCGTAGCGGATGGGGCCGTCGTGACCGAAAGCCTTCGACATCTTGGCCACGTACGCCTGGAAGAACACCGAGGTGAGCTGCATGGGCGAACGATAACGGCCGGCCTTCTGGTCAATGACGTTGAGGTAGGTGCCCCGGTCATTGCTCTTCAGGTCGGTCGAGTCGAGCTTGGCATACCACCAGGTCTGGGTGTAGTCGTCGAAGTAGACCAGAGTTTCCTCCTTCTTCGAGACCTTGGCACCCTTGCTGTCTGCCTTTTGAGCAGCAGTGGAGACCTCGATCAGCTTCTTCACTTCAGCGACAACCCGCTCGCGCTCGACCTTGTCGGTGACAGTGGTGATGCGGCTGGCCAAGTCGTTGATGCGCTGTCCTTCCGGCTTCGCGGTTTCTTCGTGGACGATGTCGCCGACCTGCTCGGTGAGAGACTGCTCGCCGGTGGCGTCGCCTTCTTTCCACTGCAGGTAGAGCGCTTCACACTCCAAGAATTTCTTGATGTCGGAGGCGCACACCGTACGGTCCCAGTTGTTGATGGGAGCGATGGTGTAGTTGTTGTTCAGGATGCGCTGACGGAAGGTCCGCAGGCGGCCGAATTGCTTTACTTGTTTCGTTTTCATGATGATTTCCTTTGTTTACGTTACTTGTGATTGGGAATGTTTCCCCAGCCGTGCCCCTTTCCAGGCACGACCAGCACGAGACCACAAGCGGCTTTAGAAGCTACTTGCGACCTCGCCCCACCGCAGGATGGTGCGGATTCGGGATTTTTATGAGTTAGAGACTACTCAGTGATCAATCAGCTTGTGTTCCGCAGAGCGAGTGTTAGCGGCCCTTGGGCGCAGCTACCAACATGCTCTGAGGAAGACTGATTGATGACTGACCATTCGTGAACTCGATGCGGCACTCGTCGATGTATTGACGGTCGGCGCCGGTCAGTTCGAGAACATGTTGCAGTGCTTCCAGAGGAGAACCTTCGTGGGCGAGCAGTTCGATGAAGCGGCGGTTGCCGGCGAGAACTGTGCGAACGACGAAGTCACCAGGGAGCATGCTGTCGAGGTCGATGGTGAGTTTGACGCCCTGGATTGGGAGACAATCATCGATTTTCTCGACTTGGACAATGTCTTGCCTGGAGGCAAAAACACTGCTCTGGAGTTGACCTTCTTGGAGAACGACGCAGACGACTTTCTTAGTTGAAGTCTTCATGTTTGTCACCTTTCGGAATGCTGCGCATTCCAGTTTTGAGAATTAGAAACCAGTGCTCTGAGGATGAAACAAAAACGCTGCCGGTTGCTGATTGGTAAGAAGTGTCCTTTCTACGTGCACTGCACGTGGTTGTTATGACGGTGGGGGGGATAGTGGGTTTGTTCTTTGGTTGTTTGTTCTTGGGTTGAATGAATTGGTTAGGTACGTGAGTTGATACTAATGAGAAAGTTTGATGTCAAGCAAGGATCTTCTTTTCTCTTTTACTTATGTCGATTTGCTTGAAAAAAATGCCATTTCCCAAGCTCTGTGACTGCTATAGCTGCCAGTGGCGCGGGCTTTTGGGGTATGCTCTTGGGTATTAATGGGGTAGTAGAAATGTTTTTCGGCGAAGATTTCGACTGGCTTCCTATGCGGTTTCTACGTGTTTGCAGGCCGGTCTACCATTGGCACGGGTGGCGCAAGGTTGTGGTTTTCTCATTTTGCTGCGGCAGAATTGCATATGATTGATGGCGATCTTTGCGGGCTCGAGCAAGTCGACTACTTGTGATAACTGCGCCAGCTAGATCGGTTGGAGGCGTTTCTTTTGAAAAAGCTTCGGCTTAGAAGCTCGCGCAAGCTGAGCGATAGTTAATGATAAAGACCTCATAAATGCTTTTTTTGTAGCAAAATCGCTGCGCCTCAAAAATTGTTTTTGGCAGTGAAGTTGCTGAAAATTGAATTTTTACTGGTCTGTTAAATGGCAATTTAAATTCTTGATTTTTGGGGTAGATAGCGCAGCTCTCAACACCAAATGAAAAGGCCTAAAAATCATAGATGCGCGATACTTAGCGGGTGATGTAAAGGAATGTAAAGAGCTATTGATTACAATTCTTCTCGTGAGTCATAGAACTCAGTCTTGTTAGCTACTAGTATCCCCTTCCTCCCAATTACCTAGAGCTACTAAGCAACCTTCAAAGCAAGCTCCACTTATATCTCTGCTCTTCTTGTTGATCTTTTGATCGACTGGTAGCGACAGGGCTGTCACTGGAAGCTGCTGCTCAGGTTTATGGCTGAAGGGCGTCTTTAACTTTCGTAAGGAGATTTTATGGTCGTAAACAGCGTCGTAAACAGCGTCGTTACGCGTATCTACAGCTTTTTATTTCACAGGAGTCAATCATGTCTACTTCAGCCATTTCGTGGTCAAACCTGACCGGCCGTGACCTCTACCGCGCCATCGTCTGTTCGCCGGCCCTTCGTCTCGAGCGCAAGCAAGCCTACGCCAGAGAACGCGCCATCGCCAGTGGCCTACTCAAGGTGCATGTTCCGCGCAAGCCCTTGCCTGCTCGTTCCAGAGAAATCTGGCACATCAGTCCGCTGCTCAATTCTTCTGGTGTTCCGGCATCCCATGATGACGCTGTCAGCTACTGCCTGCATCCTCACAGCGGTCAACCCCTTGTGGTTAACGGCAGTTGTCTGGTCTATGACGGCGAAAGCAGCCACTTCCGCCTGGTGCGATACACCGACGGTAAAGGCTCTGACTGGGCGAAGCAACCCAACATCATCGACGGCGAGGCTCATCTGGCCTGCGATGGTGGCACACTTGTGGCTATCTATCGCAAGGGCAAGTGCGTCTCTAGCAGCTTCGTCTCGCTGGTGACCAGCAATTGTTCTCCCGACCTGATGGCCATGATTTTCGGCCAACCGGGTGCTCCCGATATCACCCGCAGCAGCCACCGTAACGAGCAGCGCAAATCTGGCAAGTCTTCGACTTGAGCTTGTCGGTTGCCATTCAAGAAAGGAGTCAACTTTCTCAGAAATTTTTTCAAATCACATTCACCGTGCGTGAATAGGGGGTCCCATGAGTAAGCAAGAACAATCAGACCGGTCCGGGTTCAGAACTCGAGCACGACTGCTGCAACAGTTGCAGACCGTGGTCGTGGATCAAGACGGTCATGAGCGACCCTACCTCGAGCAGTACTTCGACTGTGAGCTACCCGACCATGCTCGGGCTTACATATACGAACTGGTCGAGGTCAAGCAAGAAGAGGCAGTGGACGGTCAGAAAACGTACCAGGTGGTGCAGCTGGCCGGCACTGTGATTTTTCGTCGCGGGGTGGTGCACTAACACCCTGCTCATCCTCAGGAGAACTAATGCTCTACATCGTCGAATTCTGCATCGCTGTTTGCGTGCTGGTGGGATTGGCGCTTTACGGCGTCTTCCTCGTCAGCCCTTTGGTCAGTGTGGTGGCAGCTCTGCTGCTGGCTGCCTGGCTCTTCAAAATCGAGGCCCGTGCTGGTCTCGCCATCTTCGGTGCCAGCTATGGTCTGCCGGCACTGATAACCATTGGTGTGCAGTTGGCACACTGAGAGAAAGGACCCAATGTCAGGCAATGACAAAGTAAGCCCGTCTGCCACTGCAGAGGTCGTCTGCGAAGATGGCCTATGCAGTGTGGCTCGACCTCTAGGCGGCGCGGCGCTTCCTTCACGGAAGCTCGGCATCGCTGCCGTCGAGCGACAGGGTGCATCATTGCATCCGGAATCTGCCACCAAGAGTGGTTCGTCTGCGCCCCAAAAGCGCTCTTTCCTGGTTGACTTGCTGCACGGCGATGTCGACCTGGAACGCTTCTTCAAAGACGAGTAGAAGCACCGGTAAGCAAGGCCACAAGCTTTGCTGCCACCTGATAGCGATGGAGCGCACGCTAGCCCTGTCGTCTATCCAAGAGTCTGAAGTGTTGCCGATGCGGAGCTGACGCGCGCTTCAGAGAGACCAAAATTTACTTAAACTGGAATACATCATGGACATGATCATCGCCGAACTGCACGAAAAGTCGAAGGCCCTGCGCACCCGCGCCCGTATCGCCCTGCTTGCCGCCAAGCGGCTGGAGGGAGACGAGACACCGCTCTCGGTCAAGGACGACGCCGCTGTCAGGGCACTTTTCGGTGGTAAGGGCCTGGCCGACGAACTGAGTGCTCTGCGTTTGCTTGCCGTCGAACTGAAGATGGAAGTGCGCGGCAATCAGATGTCGTACCCGACGCCGGCTGCTTTGCACCGCCGTCTCGGTCGGGCTTGTGAACTCTCTTCGATGGCAATCGAAGCAGAAGCGCGCATCCTGCGAATCGCCGAAGGCGAGAGCAAGATGTACGTTGCCCTCAGCAGTGAATCGGCGGCCTTCAAGTTGGAGGCCGAGGCTCACATGGAGAGCGCCAGCGCTTATGAACGCTCTCTGGCCGACAGCAAGCCGGCTGGCAAGGGCAAGTAAGCAGGCAGTGCATTCTTCGGGGTGCACTGTTTCTTCCAAAGCTCCAATTAAACGCAACACAAACAAGAAAAGAGGCGTAAATGCGTCTGTTCAATGGCACATCGCTCGGTGTGCAAATCGTCGACAACAGCTTTCTGCAGTGCGGCGACCAGAAGGTCGAATTCGAACCTTCCCTTTACACCACTCGTGGTGCAACCTTCGGCAACAGCCTGATGTTCGCCCAGCTCGTTCGCGGTCTCGACGGCGTTCATCGGCTGCGCGGCTGCCCGGTGGATTCCCATCAGATCAGCGCCATGGAAGCGCTGGTGGTGGTCAACATCAAGGCTGCGCCCGAAGGCAAGGTCACCTATCCGGCCGACAGCTTCGGCGCCAAGGTGGCTCTGGGCCAGCGTATCACCCGGCGCAAGCCGCGCGGTCTCGATACCCATGAGTTTCATGCTCTGGTGGTGCTCAAGCCCGGTCATGAAGTCGAACTGACCGATACCTACACGGTTTCGGACCCGAGCCAGCTGGCTCCTGCGCCCAAGTCGGCCCGGCGTGATGGCGGCCGCAAGGGCGCCCAGCCCAACACCTCGCCCTTCGTTCAGGTCGAGCGCATCTGCAAGACCCGCATTGCCTTCGACGGCAAGGCGGTGACTATCTCTTCGACCAACTAGCTGGCTACAGCAAGGGTCGAACTCACGTTCAACAGTAATCTTCGAAAGGAGGATTGTAATGAAAGTCTTTTACGGTACCACATCCGGTATCGACCTCGGCGGTGAATCCACTGCCTTTGTCGGCCGTCGCCCCATCGTTGTCGAACCTTCGGCCCTGAGCGCTCCTGGCGCCATGGTCGACGGTCGCCTCTGCCGGGCATCGATCATCCAAGATGGCGATGACTTCAAGCTCGTTGGTGAGGGCGTCAAGTCGAGCGTCAGCCACAGTGACCAAGCCGCCATCGTCCTCTTCGACTGCCCCCTGGTCAACGCCGAGCCGTTTTCGATTCGGCCTGTGCGCGGTGACTGCCGTGCTCTGTTGTCCGAGCGCGAGACGTATATGATCTCGTCGGGCATTTCGCCCGGTGCTGCCATTCTCACCCGCTTCCTCGGCTTGGTGGTGATGGAGCCGGGCTCCTGCATCGAGGTCAAGGAAAGCTATGGCCGCCTCGCCCTACTCGACTGGTTCGATCGCTGGCGCGGCATTCACTCGGGCAAGACCCGCTACATCCTGCGTGTTCAGGTCTCCTACGACGGCGATTCGGTGAAAATCGACAAGCTGCCCACGGAGCGCGTGATCAGCTAGGTGCTGAATTTATCAAGCTCTGCAAATGTTTCCGGGTCGGCCTGCGGTTGGCCCGGAACGCCATTTGAGAGCACTCTAAGGAGTATTTGATGAAAACCAATCTCGCTAAATCTTCATCAGATGCAAGCGCTCCTAAAGCGAGCATCTCACACTCGCTGTTCTGGGTGCAAATGCGCTGCTGGAGCCTTTGCCTGCTCGTGCTGGCTCTCTGGGCTGGCATCGGCATCGTTGGTCTCTGGTCGCCGTTTCTCGGGCAGGCAAATTTGGCAAGAGTAAATAAGGAGAATCAATGAGCATAGAACAAACGAAGCCCCCCAGGGCTTCCATATTTCTGCTTTGCGGACTGGCTCTGCTCAGCCTTGTGCTGATGCAAGAGCCGTCTCTGAGCTTTCTTCTGGTGCCTCTCGAATTGCTGAATACCACCTTGCACGAGATGGGGCACGCTATCTTTTGCATCGCCACCGGTGGCACGGTACACGGCTTGACCATCGTCAGTGATGGTGACGGACATGCCGGTCTGACTATGACTAGCGGTGGCATTCCTTTCATCTTCAATCAGACTGGCTACCTCGGCACCACGCTCTTTGGCTGTCTCATGATTGCTCTTGGTCGCAGCCAGGCTGTGGCTCGGGGCACTCTGATTGGTCTGGGAGTGTTGATTGCCGTGGCCTGTCTGGTCTTCATCAGTCAGACCTTCTTTCTCTCTGGTCGTACTGGTGAGGCGGCGGGAAGCGTCGCTGTTGGCGTGGCTTTGGCTGTGGCCTTGATGTTTGCCGGAGCGAAGCTCAGTGATAGCGGTGCGCAGATTCTGCTGCTCTTTCTTGGGGTGCAGGTCGGCATCAACGCTCTTACCGACATCGTTTGGTTGAGCAAGCTGTCGCTGGGACTAGTGGGTCAACACTCTTTCACTGACGCCACCAACATGGCGCAGCTGACCGGTTTTCCTGCGGCGTTCTGGAGCTTGCTCTGGGGGCTGCTCTCCCTTGGCATGCTCTTCGGTACAGTGAAGCTGGCTTACGGCAGCGACAAGTAGTACAAAGGCTGTAACGGTCAGACCCTTGAGGTTTGGCCCCTTTCTATCAACCGCAACCATTCGCTTTGGAGGCCGCTATGAACCTTGGCACTCAAACGCAAACTCTCCGCAACTTCGTTCTCTGCAACCTGCAGCACACCCTGGCTGTGCCTGTGCTGGTGGCGATTCTGGAGAACGATCTCGATCGTCTGGAGGCCATCAACAAGATCATCATCAAGATGGATGATGAAGCTGTGGAAAGCGCCGTCATTGAACTGAATCAGGCCATGCGCGACCTCGGTCTGCGTCGCTCGGGCTTCTTCGACCGCAACGGCGAGGCTGACACCATGTGGTTCGGCTTCAGCCCGCTGCCCCACGGAAGCTTTCGCACCAGCAGCTGCCGCTCCGGAACGCTGCACATCCACGCCCTCAACGGCGCTGGTGAGCTCTACGTTCTTTCTCCGGCGGCTCGGCGCATCGCTAATCCGGCTCTTGCCAGCGAGGCCCTGGTGCTCAAGTCTGCTGCTGGTTCGGTGATGCAGCAGGTCGATGTGGCCGACGCTCTGGCGCAGATTCGTTCTGTGCTGGCCGCTGCCATCGCTGCAAGCGAAGCCCTGGTTCACTAGCAGACTGAATCTAGCGCTGCCTGCAACGAGCCAGCGCTGCTATAACAACAATTTGGAAAATTGCATTGCCGTATTCGCTATCTTGAAAGCAGGCGAGCAAGTGCTCGTCTGCTTTCTTTCTTCTTTTAAAATTTTTGCGTAAGAGCCCGGCGAGCACAGGTGGTTTAAAAGAGGACCTCCGAAGTGCGATTAGCGCCTTCCGGCACTTTTTTAGTTTCTGGGACTTTTCTATCTTTAATTGGCTTTAGACGAGCGTTTCAGAC
>JBIPOV010000146.1:0-6839 GCA_044378815.1 Obscuribacteraceae bacterium (SeqCode)
TCGGTCAAACGCCGCCGCGGACGGGGTCTTACCTTTGGATTTTTTATTCATGAATCCCTCCTTTTGACATTGTATGTCGTGGAGCGACTCTCGCTAATTACTGTCTGTTAATTGGGGGGAAGGTCAGTATTATATGAAGTTAGTTCACTAGAAACTGACTATTTTACTTTTTGATGAACTTAGGTTACTGTACCTCAATTCAAAAATTAGGAAAGCATCAAACTTTCAGTCAGTAAAATATCGACCAATTTATATACTCACTCATCAGGCTTAGAAAGTTGCGACCATCGCTAGTAAACCAGTTACTAACTAGAGGGATGGAATGAAATTATTGTTCCTTTATTGGATATATATAGGTGGAGGCGGTCATTCAATCTTGAGCCTTATTCCGGACGTACTAGATTGCGAGAATTGCAGTTTTGGCCACTCAATAGAGTCCATTGAGTGTTCAGTATTTTTCCGAGCAACAAATCAACCTGGCTCTGATTATCGAAACACATATGACCGCTTTCACTCGGAACTGAGTAAATTGCCAAGCTTCCGATTTCACAAGAAACAACGATTTCTCGAACTCAAATATTTAAGTACCGTTAGTTCCTTGGAGCCAGAATTGAATGGCGATAATACAATTGGATGCGAGCAGCTTAAGGCCTTTGCACTAGAGTTCAAAGACGTGATCGAATCTCTTAAGAATGAACCAAGTCTATGCAATGTTGATTTTGACTTTCAGGCCTTTGCAAAATTTATAGAAAACTCGATGATAAAGATACCAGCATCGGATCGGGAATTACAAGCGCTAGCCAATAGGTCATTATAGAACCAAAGTCTTTAAAGTCCGCTAGTAAGAAAAAGCGAAGTGCAAATGTCGTTCAATCAAAGATGACAGTCCAGCCCAGGCAACTCTTGCGCGTTTTATCAAGCCAAACGCCTTCGGTTCTAATGTGTTATGCCGTGGCGAACGGACATGAGCTTCTGTTGATTCTATTGTTCCAGGTAACGGCAGCAAGTCTCGAACTAGTTGCTTTTGGCTGCGATAGCTAGCTATATCTCCGTTCTCAGCTGTGAACACTCTGATATACTCGACAAAATTCTTTGATTTAAAAATGAGAGGTGTAGAGTGGAGAGCGACACATTTGATGAGCTTCTCAGCCACCTATTCAGATTTAAGCAGCTAGGCAAGAGGATAACATCAAACGGTTGTCTAGAAATTGGTCGCATGCCCCATATAGGCTCAGACGCATGGTTTCATGCTATTGGATCGCCGCTTTCTGATGAGAATGTAAGACTATTAGAGAGCCCTAGTCAATTAAACTCGCCGCTTCCTGCTCAAGTTAGAACAATCTTGGAGCTGGCAAACGGAATGCATCTCTTCAATCGTGTGTTGTGTATAAATGGCTTGCGTACAGACTATTCTCGAAAACTAGACAATAACTGGTATCCGTTCAGCCTTCAGTACGGCAACGTGTATGAGAGGCCGCAAAAAATGCCACTTGAGGATTTTGTTGTTGGTTATTATGGTGATGACTTCTACATATCAATTGAGGCCGCCACGAACAGGGTTTATCTTTGCAATCGTCAATCGGGAGAGGTCGGATTTTATTGGTCATCTCTTGCGTCAATGTTATTGGAAGAAGCAGTGCGACTGAATTCTCTCCATGATGAAGCAGGGAACGTGCATGGTGATGTAAGAAAGCTCGTTCCAGGCGAGCAAGTCTAAGCCGTATTGAGATCGCTTTGTCAATGAATGAAAATGTGGGCCAATTTTCCTCGATCCACATGTTATCTACCATGACCTTGATTCAGACTACAATCATCGACTGATCAGGTGGCCAGGTGACCTTGCCCCATTTCTTGTGCCAGTCGTAATGAGACAGCTGCCAGATTGACATTCCGAACCAGCACCAAATATAGTGCAACTCTATCAATAGAAAGAAACAAAAGGCCCGCAATAAATGCAGGCCTTTCTTAGTTCATTAATTAAACGCTTGATCGCCCCAAAGAGCATTACTAACGTTTTCTTATAATGCCAATCTTTTCCGGGGAAAAGTTGGGATATTGTTGGGATGGGTTTTTCCAAAGTCCCGAAAGTCTTGGGCGATGAGAGACTCGAACTCCCAACCCCCTCGGTGTAAACGATTCGGCAGGACGACTTTACTAGGGTTTCCGGACTTTTTGCCAAGAGCTACTTTTCATTCCCCTCGATTCCTGATATGCTGACTGTATAATCTTTTCCAGCATTTCTAATCGTATCTTATGACAACTGCGGGTTTCTTTCGTGAATAGAAGCTGAATAGAAGATGCACTAAAACGAAGGGTCAATGCCCCTTCGTTGAATAGAAAGGAATAGAAGAAAAAAAATTCTATTCCGACGAGAGGGTACGACCTCTTCGGCAACACGATGAACGAATAGAAGTGAATAGAAGATGAGAGGGATACGGCCGTGCCGAGGATCGCCAAGAACCAAATCAAGTTCAACAAGTTAGAGATAGAAAAGATACCCCACCCGGAGAAGGGCTCCGTTGTATATCACGACACAGTCGTGAAGGGGCTTGTGCTATTTGTCTACACAAACAGCAAGACCTTTCATATCTATAAATTTGTTGGCGGCAAGCCGATTAAGCCGAAGTTAGGCAATTTCCCTGATATGACTGTAGAACAAGCGCGCAAGGCCGCTATACAGATGCTCGGCACCATAGCAACTGGCACTCCTGTTGTATCGAGACGTGTTTCTAAAGCCGCTGGGCTGTATTTAGGAGAACTAATTCAGCACTACATAGATAAATATGCACAGCACCACTGCACGACCTGGGTAGAAATGCGTAAGAATCTGCATCGGTGTTTTGATCTATGGCTATCAACACTAGCAGCTGAAATCACTCGCGCTGATGTACAGCAACAAATGAATACGCTAGGCAAAGAACGCGGACATCACACAGCGAATAGAGCCTATGATGACCTTCGCGCAGTATTTTCATGGGGCATTAAGTATGGTTATCACACCGGAGAAAATCCCTGCACTAGCATTACAAAGTTCAAAACCAGATCCCGAGAGCGTTTCATTCGACCAGATGAATTTGAGAGGTTCCTTGACGGACTAAAGACCGAGAAAAATATTCCGTTTCGGGACTACATTTACTTGAGCCTATTCACTGGAGCGCGGCAGGGAAATGTTCTGGCTATGAGGTGGGATCAGATCAACTTCGACCTCGGGCTCTGGCTTATTCCAATCACAAAGAACAAAGAATCACAGACAGTGCCGTTAACAGAACTTGCGTTGCAGGTGCTTGAAGATCGATATGAACACCGAAAATCAGATGAGTGGGTGTTCCCTAGTGACGGTGCGACCGGACACGTCGTCGAACCCAAAAACGCCTGGGCGAAATTCTTGGAGCGCACTAAGTTAGAAGATCTGCGTATGCACGATCTTCGTCGCACACTTGGGAGTTACATGGCGATGAACAACCAGTCCTTGCAAATCATCGGCAAGGTGCTGGGACACAAGTCGCCGACCGCCACCCAGATCTACTCTCGCTTGGCTTTCGATCCCTTGAAACACGCTATGGAAGCCGCGCAAGCTTCAATGGCCAATAGCGAAGAGATTCTTCCATCAGGATTGTTTAAGAAAAAGAGGAAACAGGGGCTTAAGCGGGTTAAATAAGACGCACAGTTCGGGTTAGATGAAGAATGTACACTATGGGTATACAATTTTTGAACTATTCAAACCACAACGGTTTGACTTTATGGTAATATGTCAACCATGGGTATACATAGACACACTAAGTTAAACCACCTTCAGCAGGTTCTGCCCGAGGGGCTGCCGGTTGACTCCAATTGGCTTCAAAAGCAGGGCTATTCACGGCAGCTTATAGCCAAATACTTAAGGCACGGATGGTTAGTATCGCCAGTGCGGGGTGTCTACCGTCGAGACAGCGCCATGATAGATCACAAGAGCTGGGAGCCAGTGGTGATATCACTGCAACGCCTACTCGAAGTCCCCGTAACAGTTGGAGGACGCGCGTCACTTGAGTTGCATGGTCTGTCGCACTATCTGTCGATGACAGCGCCAACAGAAGTTCATCTCTATGGATCTGAAGTGCCACCAACATGGGTTAACAAACTTCCATTGAAGCAGCGCTTTGTATTTCACTCGACAAACTTATTCACAACGAGAGATGGCAGCATAAACAACAGCACAGAATATAAGCAGGCAAACTTCACACAGTATAAGTGGGGAGCTTCTGAATGGTCGATGCTCATCTCCACACCGGAGCGAGCAATTCTGGAACTTCTCGATGAGCTACCAACGCATGAGAGTTTCCACCAGATAGACGTGCTGATGGAAGGGCTGAGCAACTTGCGACCCAAGTACCTCAACACGTTACTTGCCGATTGCAGGAGCATCAAAACAAAACGTCTGTTTCTCTGGTTTTCTCAGCGACACAATCACGCTTGGCTTAGGACGCTAGACACCGAGAATGTCGATATCGGCAAGGGAAAACGCATGATAGTCCCCGGTGGCAAGCTAGATCCGAAGTATCTCATAACGGTTCCGGAAGAATTCGCAAATGATCGACAGCGCACCATATAGAAAACAAGTCTCTCTGCTTATGCGCGTTCTGCCGATTGTCGCGCAAGAGCCATGCTTTGCGCTGAAAGGCGGTACGGCAATCAACTTGTTCATCCGCGATATGCCTAGACTGTCTGTTGATATTGACTTGGCCTATCTTCCGGTCAAGCCGCGTGACGAATCATTGCAGGAGATTGATGCCGCTCTCAAAAACATCGCTGCCAAGATCGAGAAAAGCGTTCCAGATACAAAGGTGCGACCTTCAGTCTTGCAAGGCACGGACCGGGCGGTCAAACTTGTCGTTAGTACGAGAGACGCTCAAATAAAAATCGAAGTTACACCAGTTCTACGAGGCACAGTTTTCCCACAGAAGACTCGCACAGTCTCGGAGAAAGTGCAGAGTGAATTTGGGTTCGCTGAAATCGCCGTCGTCTCTTTCGAGGATCTCTATGGTGGCAAGCTTGTAGCTGCGCTGGATAGGCAACATCCGCGCGACCTATACGATGTTCGGCTGCTATTGGCGAACGAGGGCATAACGCGAGACTTATTCCGAGCATTTCTGGTCTATCTCATCAGCCATGATCGGCCAATGTCAGAAATTATCTCTCCCAGATTTCGCGACATCACTCATGAATTTGAACATGGCTTCGCCGGGATGACAGTTGATGCTGTCACCCGCGAAGAGCTTGAAAGCACCAGGGAGAACCTGGTCCAATCCATACATAACGCCTTTACCGACGATGACCGAGAACTACTTCTATCGATCAAGCGTGGTTCTCCGAAATGGGAGCTGCTCAAGATTGAAGGAGTCGAAGCATTGCCTGCGGTGCGCTGGAAACTACAGAACCTTGAGAAGCTTCAAGAAAAGAAGCGCGCTCAATTAATTGACCAACTTACCAAAGTGTTGATGAAGAAAGTAAATGAATAAACTCATGCCAGAAGCGAAACGTCAGGAGCTCCGCAAATGCAGGGATTTTTTCCGTAGACCTAAAAGTTACATCGCAATGAATAATCAATCATTGCAAATCATCGGAAAGATGCTTGGGCACAAGTCGCCCACTGCAACCCAGATCTATTCTCGGTTGGCATCCGCTCCCCTGAAGCATGCTATGGAAGCTGCGCAAGCGTCAATGGTGACCTGCTCCCCGTAAATTGATCTATCCCAAAGTCACTACTGCTTAAGTTTATCACTTAACTAAATTTGCCCAGGTTTGTGGAACATTGAAAACATGACTGGTTAAATGACACAAAATCGACTGTTTTTGCTTCGAAACAGAATGTCTCGCAAACGGCTGTATAAATGCCAGAGGCGATTTCGGCGTGGAACTTCTGCGCGACATGTATGACCGATCAACCCTCAGCATTCTCTTAATCGGAGCGCCAGGCATAGACCGAAGGCTTCAACGCGCTGGCTATGGCCAGCTTCATTCCCGCTTCGATTTTGTTTACCAAATGAAGTCGATGTCTAAAGCTGAGATGCGACTCTTCATAGAACAGAAGTGGCTGGAGCTAAAACTGCCTCTAACTGCGGATGACACATTATCATCAGCGATAATGCGCTTAGGAGATGGAAACTTCCGCAGGCTCAACAGAATCTTCGGGGAAGTATCTCGCCTGCAAAAACTAAACTGCCTCCCAATGATCACACCCGATCTTATTGAAGCTGCTCGGCGGTCGCTCCTAATGGGTAACCCGTCTGTCTTTCCAGACTTTAGCAAGTAATTGGCCACAAAAGCTGCCCCTGTAAAGTGCAAATTGTAGAACGCATCCAGCCCGCTTTTCCAGACTTTTTATCTATGCATGAATATAGTACCAAAAACACACCGTCAATTCACGGAGTGATACCAAAGTAATCTTTATAAAGAGCACAAGAGCCCTGTCAGTTGGCTCAGAATCTGTGTTTACCACAAGCCAGATCAAACCAATAACGGAGCTTTTGATATGACACAGTCTAAACAGGTTAGTTCCGGTTCACAAGGCCAAATGCAGCTTGATGTGCCAGGTTTAAAGAGAGTTGTAGCAAAGTTTGATGGCGGCGCCGTTTGCTCAGATGGCGGTTTGTTACTTCTCCGGAAAGCTGACCTGCGTCTAGGTTTGACTGAACTTGCTTCGTTTGCAGTCGGCGACAAGCGGCGTCCCGAGTAGGTTCAGCACAGTGTCGGCAATATGCTGAAACAGCGGATATACGGAATTGCTGCGGGTTACGAAGACTGCAACGACGCAGGACAGCTTCGACATGATGCCATGCACAAATTGGCAGTTGGTCGCGAAT
>JBIPOV010000095.1:0-22572 GCA_044378815.1 Obscuribacteraceae bacterium (SeqCode)
AGCTGAATGGTAAGATCTGCTGCAATTTGTTGGATTCGGAGTGAACGGAAATCTGTACCACGATCGGTGTAGAAGTGATCAGGAATGCCGCAAACAAGCCATTTCTGATTCTCCTTCTTCCAGATTGCTTGCCGAAGAGCAATAGCAGTTCTCTGTGCCGAAGGCGGATCTAAATCTAGATAGTAGCCCATGACGGCGCGACTATAATCATCTAAAACCACTGTGAGAACAGGCTTGACGGGAGTGCCATCACTATCCCACACAAATATATCTAGAAACTTGTGATCGCATTGCCACATATCATTTGGGAACTCAGCTTCATGCCGGAGCAGGAGTTCACGGGTTTCTTCAAATTCACGTTCACTTCTTGCGAGAACAACCAGGTCCTCGCTCAGATTCTTTCTGATAGATCGAATCTGCTGGTAGCTAGCACCATATTCTTCTGTGTGAGTGCCTAACCTATTTAACTGTCGCTGGATGGTGGCAAAACTTAGCGAAGGATAAGTGAGTAGTTTCCCTTTTATAAACTTAAAGGTGTTGAAGGAAACGCGAGCACAGCCCTTGTCACTGCGGGTCTTACGGCACAGTGCATCTATACCGCCTGCTTTGAATTTTGAGACTAGGCGGCTAATTGTTTTTCTGTCGACGCCAGTTTCAGTAGCTCTAGTCTTGTGGCTGACACCCTCTTCTATGCACGGAGCGATAAGCTCATACTGCTTAAGGACGTACTCTTCTTCAGGAGTTGGAATATCAGTCAAAACTACAAAACCGTAGTAGAGTTAGTAGCGAAAATCCTAAGTTGTACTAGAAGCTGTTACCAGCTTGAAAGCGGCATGGAAAGACTAGCAAAAGATTGACGCGAAACCTGAAACTAAAGATATAAGATTTGCTAATAAAAAGGTGAATGTGCGGCCGTGAAAATTGGCTATGCAAGAGTATCTACAAAAGATCAGAGTCTGGATATACAGATTAAGGCACTCCAGCGTGCTGGATGCAAGCAGATATATCAAGAAAAGGTTTCTGGTGTGGGTCGTACCAGGCCTGAGTTTGAGAAGATGATGCAGCAGATTCGCAAGGATGATGTTTTGATCATTTGGCGCCTCGACAGACTTGCTCGATCAACTAAGGTGTTGCTCGAAACGATCGAACAGTTACAGGAAAAGGGCGCGTCCTTCAAGTCGTTGGAAGAGCCTTGGGCTGATACCACATCTGCCACTGGCCGCCTGGTGATGACCTTTTTCTCGGGCCTAGCAGAGTTTGAAAGAGACTTGATTCGTGACAGGACACATGTTGGACGCACTGCCGCTTTGGAGAGAGGAGTGAAGTTTGGCAGACCAGCAAAAATGACTGACGAACAACTTAAGCTTGCAAGAAGGCTACTGAAGCAGGGTAAATCAATCCGATATACAGCAGATGTTTTTGGGGTGCATTTTACTACCCTTTATCGATATCTTCGATGATTTGCTGGGGTCGTAATAGACCGGTCTAATGAGACAAATAAATCCTCAAAAAATGGGACATTTAATTCCTCAATTTACAGGGAGTGGGGAACTTGACTGTTTCACCACTCCCTTTCTGTCATAGTGATGGGCTAAGAAAAACTGATACTTTTTACTAGTATTTCCGTTGTGATACTTTGTATTTCTGGTTTTGATGGCAAAGAAGTCTGTTTTTGCCTATATTCCTGAAGAACTAGTGAATTTACTGCTTGCTCTTCAAATACTTGTTCCTGGATATTCAGACGTTCGTGCATTTCCGCTGAATCAATGGTGTTTCTGATATTTTCAATGCTGATTTGTTTGCAGTGCTTGCTAATAGGATCAACAATAATTTTGAGTAACTTGGCCACATCGGTTGATAAGAGGGTGTTGTTTCCATTCGGATCGATAGTCATATTTTGCCAACATCTAACTTCTTGACCAAATTGGATTTCTCCGAGATCACCTAGTAATAATCCATGTAAAAGAGATACTGCGCCAAGTGAACATGTATTGAGACTATACAAAGCATCGTTAATTTCAAATTTCTTTGGTTTGCAGGCTATTCCCCAAAAACTTCTCGTTACTTTTACTGCCTTCCAGTCATATGAAAGCTCTAACCTCTCAACCTCTTTCCATTCCTCTTCTCGTAGTAACCATTTGGAGGATTTCGCTTGATACAAACAATTTCTTCTAAAGGTTGTTTCTAAATAAGATCGAACTTCCATCGGTTTTTTACTACTGTCAGAATAAGTAACTAATTCAATAATGTCGCAGCTATCAGCGTATTCTGAACACGTGCGGTAAAGCTCTAACGTTTTTGATAAATCGATTGGTGACATCGGGTTGCTCCTCTTCTATCAGCTTTGCTCATTATGCCTCTTGAAGTATCGGAAATCTCATCGGGTGTCACAGCCAGCACAACCAAGATGGGTGTTTTCAATGTGATTTACCGATTAAAATGCCGCATTTGGCTCTACGGCTACTTTTGATTACGCTCAATTGTCGCGGTGCACGAGTTCAGTCTATCGCTCAAGGGTTTCGGCGGCCTATTCTCACCAACTGAACAAAGATATAACGGCATTAACAAAGTTATCCTGCCAATTTCTAACTTCGTTTTAGGTTGTTGGCGAAGGCTTACCCCTTCGCTTTTTCTCTTTCGATGTAGCAGTAGACCGGTCAGCTAAAGGCTGTATTCGCCATATGTCTACTTCTTTGGAAGATGGCAGGCAGGCACAGTCAACGTACATGCCTTTGCTGGCCTGTACAATGCATGAGCCTGCATGCCATTCCAATAAAATATTACTTGGGCGTGTCGCACTCGGATTCTGGGTGGTTGTTGGTGCCACCTCCGACCTCAAATATGGTATCACTTTTGTTGTATTTTGCAGCCGAGATCACTGGTTTGGTGGTGGCTGAATATGACAGTCCTGATAATTCACAATGATTCATGGCCGTTCTTGAGGGCTTGAGACAGTTGGCGGGAGAGGGTTTTCGGGATTGACTTAAATCCGGCCCTCTCTCTCTTTTTTGATCTTTTATTTTTGGGGTACCCTGTTTTGTCTGCTCTCGGCGGGATCTCGCCTTGGCGTCAAAGTTATCAGTCACCCCGAAGCCTGCCCCCAGTGCTACTTTACTTTGTCAAGAAACAGTAGCTGCCATTTAATCAAGCCGCTGTGTTGCTCTCGGTTGACCTGCACTCCCTCGATTATTGCTTAGCTCGTTCAGAAACGACACAAAAGTGTCTGGCTCGATTGGTGCGAATAGGCTGTTAGAGATGCTGCTATAGAGATAATGCACCATTTGCGATACCAAATTACTGTGTTTCTCCGAGCGTCAGATAATAAGCACTATGTTTCGTCCCCAAATTGCGAGGCTCAAAACGTCCACTGCGCAGCGGTTTTCAGACCTGAATTTTTATGCGTTCAAATGTCGGTGGCTGTAATATCAACTTGTCGAATGTGAAAAGCAAGGGAATAGCAACTTATTCTCTTGTGGCGCGAGCAAAGGCTCGCACTGGCTACCCGCCCGCCACCCCAGCTGCGATTTGATTGCCAAGACTGCTAGTCAGGTGTGACTTTGCACTGCTGGCAAATCTATCGCGCAAGCTTTGTAGAGCCTTCTTCTAGCAAAGCAGTGAGAGTGGAAGTGGCCATTTTGATTTTTTTGTGTGATACCAACCGTCTTAGTCTCACCATTTCGAGCCCAAAAGTGATGCAAGTAGCGTGAAGAGTGACAGTCCGTTCCGATTTCTGACAGAGCAACTAGGGCGGGATGCTAACATTGTCGAATCTGGTGAACTAGCTGCCGGGCTGATAGATCAAGCCGATCAAAAGACAAAGGGATGAAATCGGATGAAAGTTGTTACTGAGTGCAGGTTTGCACCCGAGCCGGAAAATGAACTTTATCTCGCCCTTCTCGAACCCGCATGGCGGGGCACAGCAATCAACAAAGCGCTGAGCCAATACCTGACTCAAAACGCGCGGATAGATATAGCCGATGGAAAAGGGGCGGTGAGCTTCTTGAGAAGATTGGATGTTGATAAGAAGGCGGAGGTCTTGAGGCGCTTTGGGGCAGAAGGGGATGAGAGCGAAAAGGCGGACGCTGAGCTTTGGGATGTGGTGTTAATGAGCCAACCAATGGATTTCTTTGTCATGGCGGCAAAGTATCTGACTCTATACCAGATTAAGTATGGAAAGCCATGGCAGGCAAGTCGGGAAATAACTGGAGACAAAACCCGAAAGGCGCGCGAGGAAAGAGCAAGGGTAAGGCGAGGAAGAAGCAAAGGCAATGCCGAAGCCGGAGCTGTGACATGAGAAACGGGCTTTATGCGAAGCTCGCTGACTTTGAGAGTCAGTAGAAAATGAAAACCCCAAGAGCATTATTTATAGAGCCCGGATTCAGAGTATGCTGGAAAGACTCACTGCAGCTAATAGAGTAGGTTTTGGAGAAAGTATGCCGAAACTAGTTTTTGACGAACAGGGTTTGGCCTTCATGCTATGCCAAGAAAATCCTATTACTCAAGTCGAGCTAGCAGATTGTTTAAATGGGCATCAACTAGCATTGTCAGAGGCGCCTCGATGGTTTGATGGGCAGACTATGTCTGGGCGGCAGCTCAAGATTTTCTACAAATACGTTCCATGGACGGATGAATTTGTTGTCTTCAAGGCAATCGATGGCCGCGCTGCAGATTTTAGCGCCTGATTCTCGCCATTCTGTCTTGTCGCCGTTGGTTGAGGCTGAAAACGCTTGCTGTGTAGTGATTTTCAGGACTGAATCTTTAGCCGTTCAGATGTCGCTGACTGCAATTCCAACTCTCTGATTTGATTGCTTTCTAAGTATATTTCGTGGCTCTGCTGCTTTCCTATTCTTGATTCGCAGCACCACCGGCTGTCAAGCCGCCTTGGGCGACGGCAATGGCTTGACTGACCGGAGCCGCGAATCACCTCTTCTGCCGCGCAGCAATGAGCTGCATGAACAGAGTGAGGATGAGAAAGCTATGAATACAGCGATGAAAAATCAGATTGACTGCAGCATAGAATTTGGAACGGAGGCTGACTGGAAAGCCGTAACGGTACGGATTAAGCAGATTCTGTCTTCTATGGGAGTAGTGATGCCTGAATTAGAAGATTTGGCTCAAGAGGTCTGCATCAAAATCATAGGTCGCAGGGTGCGGGTACGCTACAGGAGTTGGTTGAAAGTGGTGGCGCGCAATGTAGTTGTAGATTTTTATCGCCGTCAGTATCGACGCGTTGAAGGAATCAGCAGAGAAAGTGAGTTCATATCATCTGATCAGGCAAGTAGTGCTAGCAAAGAAGAGACTGATTGCAGGCTCTCTTCTGTTCCAAATCCTGTCAGAGATGTTCTGGAGTTCGATTTCAAAGAAGCAATATTGCGGGAGTTCGCTGGGTTAGAAGCACATCAGAAGCAAACGATGTACCTGTATGTCGAAGGGGTTCCTTATGACCAGATTGCAGCATTGACAGGCGTTTCAGGCGGTACCGTGCGCTCAAGAATACACTATGGTAAGCGCAAGCTCAGAGAGAGACTAGCGGCATTTCGCTAGATTGCCAACAATTGAATAGCCGAGGTCGAGGGGAGCTTGTCTCCCCTTTTTGCTTCTTGCTATTGCGGTCGCTGAGGGATTAGGCAAGAAGAATAGCTGTGTGGTTTATACTGGTGCCACAGAGTTACCGTGCCTGTTTTAGTAGGAGAGATAGAATGGCAGTGACAACTTTCAAGGAGCGACTAGCGGTTCTTAAGGAGAGCTTGCTCGCTGTTCCATCAGAAAAGCTTGTTGAAATTCTTCTGGAACGAGCTGTCTATGATGAGAGCCTATGGACTTATCTTGAGGCAATGACCAAAATCGATGCCCAGGTTAATGGCGGCTTTGAGTTATTTGATCTAGCCAAACAGTTCATTGAGAAAGCATACGGCGACGACGCGTTAGATCTGTCGGATGCTTCGTATCACGAGCCTGAGCTATACGCTGCCCAGTCAGTTGTCGAGCAGATTTTTGACAAGGGTCAATACCAGCAGGTGATAGATCTTTTTGAATGGTCGCTCCAATTTGAAGAAAACCTCTCTGAGCCTTGTGAGCCAGACGACTTCTTGGATACGGCGTATATGCCACTCGCCATTTTATCCCTGAGGAGTCACCTTCGGCTAGGCAAGACTCCAGCAGAAGTAGCTGAGATCTTTACCAGACTGCGCGATGCTGATGAGTATGGCCTGTTCTCCGATTTGTCGTACCTAGGGCCAAATGACGAAGCTGATTTGGCGCCGGTCAAGAAGATTTTAGAGAAACCCAGGAAGTAGAGAGACCGACTTCTTTGGAAATTTAGATCCAAGGTTTTTCGCATTTGCATATGCGACGGCGTTCGATTGGGCGCACTTCGTATATACAAAACTCTCCTTTTGGATGTAGTTTCTCTCTCGCGCGGGTCTGTTTAACTGACATGGTGTAGTAGTTCTGGGCCTCCAGATCCATTGACTTCTGCTATTGTGAAAGAGGCTCCTAAGTCCCGAAATCGAGGTTGGGTATGAACAAAGCGGATCTGGTAGATATATTAGCTCACGAAGTTGGCACTACCAAGAAAGAGGCTGAGATGGTGGTGAATGCCTTCATGGACACTGTTGTGAGAGAAGTGGCGCGTGGAGAGAAGGTGACATTAGTTGGTTTTGGCACCTTTGATGCTAGTCAGAGAAGCGCTCGCACTGGGCGTAATCCGAAGACAAATGAGCCTTTGGACATCCCAGCAAAGAAGGTCGCTAGATTCAAAGCTGGCAAAGACTTTGCAATAGCAGTCAACAAAAAGGGCAAGTAGAACAGCTAAACCTTTGTTGCTTCGGCTGTTTAGTAGTGTCTTTGAGCTAATTGCTTGAAGCCCAATACTGCCTGTGGTGTTTGTTTTCATTTTTCGCAGATTCTTTTGACGTTCTGCGCTGTTTCCTAATTTTACCGTCGCGGCGCCACCACAGCGCAAGCGGCTGTATTTTTGCTGGTGCGTTTTCTCAAGGCTTGCCCTGTCGAGCCGCGCCGGTTGGTTCTCCTCAGTAGCGCTTGCTCTCAAGCAATGAGGAGGACCGATGGAAAATCATGACAATGACTTGGGGTATGGATTGGCCCTAACGAATAACAGTAAAGTTGGTTGGGCATTCAGTTTGCCTAGGACTGAGACCTGTATTAATGCCACCAAAATATGTCGCGCTGTCTGTTATGGCAATGGTATTAGATATCAGTCTAAGGGCCAGAAAGAGAAAAGAGCTCGCAATCTGCGAACAGCAGAGTTCCTTCTAGCAGAGGGTGGCCCAGAGTTATTGGCAGAGAATCTCTCTATGTTAGTCGAACAGGCGAGGCCACGAGATTGGCTCACTGCCAGGATAACTGGCAGTAAAACAACGATTCCATTTTGCCTAAGAATTCAAGATGTAGGCGACTTTTTCTCTGTAGAATATGTGCTGGCCTGGGTTTTAGTGGTTCGGAAATATGTCGATTGTGCTTTTTGGTTTTATACCAGGAGCTTTGTTGAGTTAGATATGCTAATGGCACTAACTGAGCTTGCTGCTTTGCCTAATTGCCAGGGCTGGCTTTCTGTGGACTCTGAGAACTTTTCACAGGCGATATTCGCTAAGTGCAATACACCAGTTGGTGTGTGGAAATTAGCGTTGATGCAAGACAAAGACCTGCTGCCTGAGGTTCTTGTGTCTTTGAAGCAGTCGGTTCCTTTAGGAGAGATCGTTCATTTCCCTGTTCACCGTGGTGGTCATCATGTTGAGCCGATTCGAGACAAAGTACTCACTACTTGCCCTGCAGTGACTGGTGTGTACAAGCTACAGAGCAACTCTGCTTTGGCTCGTCCTTGTCAGATATGCAGTTTTTGCTTGCCGTAGATAGTGGAGAGGGAGTGGTTACTGCTCTCTTTCCTGCTCTTTATTGCAGGCCTGAATTTTGTTTGTTTGTTGAATCTCTTGGCTAAATTCTTTGATGGCTCTAGCTCTTTGTTGATTGAAGCCTCTTTCACATATCCGGTTTGCATTTCTATTTACAGGATGTGCTTCTAATGTGAATTGATGTTGGTCTTGCTTCTTTCATTGCGCTATTGCCTTATCGATTTCTCTTCTATCAAGCGCTGCCTTATTCGTTAGCTTTGACTTCTCTTTTGTTCATTTCGTGTAGCTCTGTTTCTTGCCGCTAATGTATTTTGACTTGGGTTGCCGGCTAATGCACTCAGTAATTTTTTTGCGCGCCGGAGCGGATGTCGAATTAAGTAGCTGTTCATGTGTCTCTCCGTGCGGTGTTAATTAAGTGCGAGAGTTGCACAACTTTGCAGTAGCGCAATGGCAGACCCTTTCAGGGCGCGAGCTTCGCTGCGACCATGCACCACGGCAAAGCCGTGCTTCTGGGATTGCACTTAAACACAGCACTGGAGGTGCCTTCAAATGAACAACCAAATCACCATCGTCGGACACGTCGGACAAAACCCAATTGAGCGCGCAGTAGCCGACGACAAAGTGGTCAAATTCTCAGTAGCAGTCAAGGAGTTCTCGAGCAACAACGAAAAGAAAACTATGTGGATTGATGTTGATGCATGGAACAAACTGGGCGACCTTGTCATGGAGAATGTCACTAAGGGCCGAGAAGTTGCAATTACTGGAAGGCTAGCCATCAACCAATTCACTAAAGAAGAAGATGGTGTTCTAGTTAAGATGTCCAAACCGGTAATTAAACTAAGTAGTTTCCATCTCTGTGGGGCACGGCCGACTCCTGTCAGCGAAACGGTAGCCGAAGAAAAGCCCGCCAGACGCAAAAGGCTCGCTGCAGTGAATGGCTAAATTAAAAGAGAGAGGCAGTAACTCTGCCTCTCTTCTTCTCTCTTCTCTGCTTTTTCTATTGTTCTTAGAGTTGTTGATTTGCTTTCCTAAGGAGAAGCTGGCTAACGATCGCTGCTAGCTGCCTTTCCATGCCCGGCTTCAAGCCTAAACCCGCACCCCAAAGTCCATGTCCAAGCCCTACGGGTGCGTTGTGATGTCGCTTATGCAAGCGGCATCAGTACGCAGACAGGACTTTGGGACCCTGGTGCGGGTTTTACCGGCATTGCCGCATGGGGCGCTGCACCGAGAACGTCTGGGAGTTGTGAATACGAGGACAAAAGACTATGAAATACGAGAACAAGAGAAAGGCAGCTAGAGCCTTGGCTGCATTGCGTGGAACACCAACCCACGGTCTAGCGGCTGGATATTACGATCATTCAAGCCGGTCAGATTGGCAGCAGTGCCCGGCGACTGGGATATTTGATTTGTTGTGTGATCTTCGACACCTGTGTGACACCTTAAATCTTGATTTTGAGATTTTGGATACGCGGAGCGGCTATCAATATCTGATTGAGAGTGATTGAGCGACAAAAGGCCTCTCTTTTCAAATAATATTGCTTTGACTTGGCCGTTTAGGACCAGGGCCGCAACTTCCCATTGGGAGTTGCGGTTTACTTATTAGGCGTGAATTTTTCAGTTGTGACTTCTGGCTCAGAAGTCGTAGCTTTTGGCACACTTAGAGCCGGGGCCGGCAGAGAGGGCTAGAGCAGGGACAATTGATTGAAGTTTTTGCATCTAGAGACGCCGGGCGCCACAGATTCAGGATGCCCTAACGTGCTTGAAAGTCACTAGTGATGTTCCTTTGACTACAATTTTTTTGACTTAGCCTTGATGACTTGTATAAGTAGCATAGGCCTAATTTGTTTTTTCCTTTTTTTTGTTTTCCTGTTTTGCTGTGGCATTGATGCCGAGTAGTCGAATCGAATCTAATCAAATTTGATTTCACAGTTTGCTGCCTCCTGGAGCTAACTGCCTCCTGGAGCTAACTGCCGAAAATAGAGCAGACCTGCGCTCGCACCAAGGGGCAAGCCTCACGGTGCTCGGTCCTGCGGCCCCCTTTTTGCGTGCTCGATATGCCCTTTGAGATTGGCGTTAGCACCAGAAGAGGGCAGGCAAATGGAAGAAATGCAGAAGAAACTCGATCAAACTCGGGCCGAATTCCACAGAGCAGTAGAAGCAAAGAACAAGGCCGAACAAGACGCAGCCTGGGCTAACTACATGACCGTTCTCTTTCAAGCCCAAGCTTACAACAAAAACCACGGCACACAAATACGCCACACTCTTTAGGACGAACACAAGCCAGAATATGGGCAATCGATCAATCAACCAATGGCAACTTGCTGCAAATTCGCCGGACAGGTAAGCGCCTTAAAGATTGAGCAAGGGGTGTCCAATTTAGTTGATTGCTTACTTACTTCTGCTCTTTTTTCTTTTATCTAGCTTCAACCTTTGCTAGGGGTCATTCCTCGGTTATTTATTGGGTGCTCGAACTTCTTAGTTCTTGGTTCTGCGGCTTTGTTGTATTTGTTCTATTTGTTTTAGCTGGTCTGAACTTTGTTTTTTCTTCGGCAGTAGTTGATTTCTTCTTTGTCGCTGTGTCAGACGGCCGTACTGGGTGCACTAACTCACTTTTTATTTGTCCCTCGTCATGTGGAGTTAGCTTGCTCTAACCCGTCCAGGTGCTTTGGTATGTCCATTAACCACGAGTCTTGCTGCCTGCGAAATCGACCTCTACGAGGCGCTGCGCGAATTTCTGGTCAGCTGCGTCTCATGGTTCTTTTGGGCGCATCCCAGAAGCCCAATGGAGGGTCAAGAAATGCAAGACAGACAACCAACCACAACCCCGTGGGGACAAGTTCAAGAAGTGAGAGCAATCGCCCCTGGTATCTCCGTCCTATCAACAGCGTGCCATGGTGGAATCTATCTATCTCCCGAGCTTAACGACCAAGTTCCAGATCAGGTCAAGGAACAAACCTTCAATGGCCTCGGCTTCCAAGGTTTCTACGAAGAGGACGAAGATGCCCAACTCATCCGGGGTTTGTTCCCCCAGCTTAGGTTCTAGCTGATAGCTGCAAATAGGTTCGAAGTGCCGGTGAGCAATCATCGGCAACTTCTCAAAGGTGCAGGCCTATCTATCTCAAATGTTTTGAGCGGCAGAGATACAGAACAAGCGATGGAGCGGCCAGCTGCGATCGACTTGGCTTGGGGAGAAGTCAGCTCCTTTGGCTTCGGAGGCTTAGTAAGAAAAGCCGCAGAAAGCATTCGCTTCAATTATCTTGACTCAGTATTGCTAGGTCTGAAGCCGCATTGGCTACCTTACTGAAAACAGATATTTGGAGATTTTCGCAGAACCCGCGGCTCAGCCGCTGAGGGTTACGTGCTGGGAGCACTATAGCGCTCGCCGCCTGTGTTCCCTCAGGGTAGCAATATGGCACCACCACAGTACAAGCCACGCTTTGCTCTTCGGGCTTGACTGCAGAGCCAAATTGCTCCCCTGTCCACACGAGGCACGGAGCCTCAACACAAGGAGAGAGACAATGAGCCTAGAACGCGAATTCGAGATCGAAGCTGGCAAGTTCGTGTCAGTGGGAACACCGGAGTACCGAGAGATGATCGAGAACTACCGAGACAACTTCATCGATAACCACGAAGACATGGAGCCCGGAGACTTCACCTGGGAGTTCCGCCACGAGATCGTCGAAGAACTCCTCAAGACGATAGACGATTTATCCGATTAGCCGGGTAGTCGAAACTGGGAGGGGCTCGTCCCCTCCTTTTTATTTTTGGCGCGAGCCGAAGTCAGTTTAGGTTTGATGCCTGTAGAACAAATGGTCTAGTGATTTAGCATGCGATTGGTATTCAGTGCCAAATTATTGCAGTCAAAAATCGACTCGCAGTAATTACTATTTCGCCAATAGTTATAACTGCTCGCAAACAATTGATCGAATGAGTATGGGGTAAACAAAGGGCTTGTTTTGTTTACTGTCTCTTTCCCACCAGTTCAGCATCTCCAGCCTTGCATCCCAAAGTGAGGCCTGTATAATAAACAAAATAGCCTCCAATAGAAGTTTTGTTCATATGCCCGGCAAAGCCAAAGTCTTAAGCCCCAAAGAAATACAAACTGTCTTCAAAGTACTCAAAAATGCTCGAGACCGAGCACTTTTTGCCACCGGCCTCTACACCGGCCTGAGAATCTCCGAGATCATAGCGATCGGACAAAACGACGTGTTCACCACCAGTGGTGGTATACGCAATATTCTCAAAATCACCCGGCTAAAAAAGAAAAATACCGTCTACAGCAACATACCAATTCACCCCAAGCTGCGCGAACAACTAACCAGCTACAAGAAAATTCTAGACAAGATGCCAGAGGCCTCTCCTTGGCTCTTCCCGTCAACTGACGACCCAGGCGACCACATCGGCCGCATCCGCGCCCACAACATCCTCACAGAGGCCTTCCAGAACGTCGGCATCGACGGTGCATCCAGTCATTCGCTTCGTCGGACTTGTTTGACTACCATGTCCAGGGCTGGCATCCCGCTCCGCACAATCCAAGAAATCTCGGGCCACAGTAACCTCGGCCAGCTCCAAGAATATCTAGCCGTCGACCCGGCCGACAGCCACAAGGCCATACTGAGTTTAAGATACTGAGCCATGTGTTCTACTTCAATCAGCCCAAGAATTCACTTATGGCCGAAATGAAAAATTGGCACCCACGTCAAAAGCTATTACAACCAGCATGGTTGAGCCATTGTTCAATATCAATTTTCAGCGTTATAGCCTAAAACGTTCATTTTCGGTTATAGTTCAGCTCAACCTAAAACATTCTATAGTAGAAAAATTTCAAGAAGCAAAGAAAAAGTGCCACCGGTGAAAGTGGCACTTGAAAAATAACTCCGGAAACTGAACTTAAACTGCGAGTCTAGCTATCTCGTAGGAGTAAAGGTTAAAACGTATGTCGAAATCAGCAAAACTGTAAATGAAAGTGGCAGACCAAAAAGAAACAGAAAAACCAAAGATAATGTTTTCTCAAATTTCACCGCACCTAGAAGGGGGACTCCGACAAGGAACCAAATGAGCTGTTGCACTATCAATAGATTTATGCTTGGAAAAGTAACAGGGAAATATACCGGTTGCCAAACATACAGAAACAATGCGAATCCAATTTGCATTGCAAACAGAACAATTAAATCTCTGCGCCGCTTTTCTCGTACATGTAGAAAGTAGGCATACTCGACTTTACTTACTTTCCTAGGTCCAAGAATTGCTAGTTCAAGCAACTTAGCCTGTAATCTAACATAAATCAAACTAGCAAAAAAAACAATCGAAGCAGCCGCCAATATAGCTGATAAATATATCCCCTCTAGATTTACCAACTCTATCTGACCACTCTGCCAAACCATAATAACGGTAAGAACAGACAAAAATGAAGGAATTAAGTAGCAGAGACTGGACCTTGAAATCTTTGTATGCGTTTCATGATTTTCGAAAGAAAAACCACCCAACGCCATAAGGAATTCACCAAGACTTACACCGTTCTGCCGGCGTCTGGATAGTAGGTCATACAAGCAAGGGAGCAAAGCTGCGAAAAGAGCAACAGCTCCGAGTGGAATCAAACTGACGTTGTTCACATTACCAAAAGCAAGACAGCTTCTATAAAACCAAAATGCAGGACCAAGAGGAATAGCAGTTATAGCTCCTGATGCAAAAATCAAGACAAAAAAAACTATTACCCCCAATATGATAGTAATGATGCTTGCGTCCAAAAAAGCAGCCTTTACTACCAGCGAACGAGTTTCTACACTGGGTCCATCCAATTGATTTTCGCTGCTAGCGCTCAAAATTTTGTCCACAAGCTACTCTCCATCACTATTTACGGCGGAATTGATTACTGAATGACTGAATTAGGTGATGTTATATTCGAGCAATCAATAGAAATGAGGACATCAAAGCAACGTGCAACCAACTGTGACGTAGGTAATATAATCATAGCAGTCCCAAGAGAAACTTATTCTCTGCCGCTTTGAATACAAGCTATAAACGCGGAGAGCACTCAGTACAGTGCAATTGACAACTTTTATTTTACCGACACTCACTTTAACCACCTAACAGACTTGTTTCAATCATAGGTTAGAAAATAGGAGGAGGATTGCATCAAAGATGAATCGCCCTCCTCCATAGTTAAAAACCATCGACTATGCACTTTATCTACCAGTCGAAACTCTTATTTTTCTTGCAAGTTGCGGCGTTGCTGACTTAGTGAGAATGGTTGGACAGTTTGCTTGAGAATTTGCTGCAGGTTCCTTCTAGCTAACCTATTTCAATCAGGGGAGAGCTGGTATTTCTGGCTTCATACTGCAGCTGCAAAACTCTATTCGTCTTGCCGCAGCTTTGAGAAACCTTAGTTGCGAATTTTGACTTAGACCTAGTTACAAGGACCTTTCGCCTCTCCGACCTTCTTAATATCTTTGTATGCGGTTGGCTTAATCACAGATGAATAAAGGTCGTTTCCATGAGAGTCCTTTCCGCTAACATAACTTTGATGCCAGTTTCCACTATAGTCCATATAAGCATCAGCAAATCGGCTGTTGCTTGAGCCAGGCAGTTTTAGCATTATGACAGGTCGCGAAGTTGTGGAACTCGCTTGCACAACTACGATACTGGGAATACCGAAAATTGCTGCTTTCGATGATGTGTCAAGATCTGACGAGCTAAAGAGATATGGGTCCGTTCCAGGTATTCCAACCTGGTGAGTGTGAACTAACACAGCTGGAAAGCCAACAGCAAAGACAGCTACTGTTGAGCCAACACCAATGCCTACTACAATGTTCTTGCTAGCATATGTGCCTGAAGCACTACCTACTGCTAAAGCTGCAAGAAGAAGAGCAGCATAGGCAAGCTGCCCACCGCCAAGAAATTGGTGATCTCCATTTACTTCACCTTGATATACGCTAGGAGCATTCGGGAAAAGCCCAGTAGTTGTTACAATACCTCCCCTCTCCTGAGGTAGCGGTAAACCACTTTGTGCAAGATTGTAGCCATCGTAGTAACCCGGTGTGTTAGAAGCAAGACCAGTCAATCGACTCACAGGAATTCCAGATACCGTCCCTGCCGAAAATGTGGGTTCAAGACCAAGCGGATCTCGAAAATTTAGAGGTGCGTTTCTTACGTAAGCATACAAGTTAAGGTCACCACCTTCGTAACCAATTGGGTCACATTGCAAGAATCTTCCAAGCTTTGGTGAGTAGTAACGTGCCTTGTAGTAATAAAGTCCGGTCTCGGAATCGTACCTTTGGCCAGTATAGCCAAAGCCAGAACTAGATACTGATGCACTCTCTCCAAATGGTGAGTAGGAATATTTGTTGACAATAGCACCCGAACTATTGGTATGGGAGATAACAGAGTTTTGCCTATCCTGGTGGAAAAACGAGACTGTGCCGCCAGCAGCAATCTGGATAATCGGCTCGTCAATACCTACATTAACGTACCGGTTTAACAAAGTACCAGAAGAACCGTCGTAGTCTGCGATTCGGTTATTCCCGTCGTAAATGAAGCGAGTGAGAGCTGGACCAACCGTCTTTTGAGCCTGCCTATGCATCGGGTCATAAACATAGTTCGCAGTAGTACCAGTAGTAGTGGCGCTCAAAAGATGATTATCGGTATCATAGGTATAGCTCCAAGTGCCATCTCCAGCGAGGTTTTTGTTACCGTCGTAGCTACAACCAACTCCACCTACTGACGGGTATTTGTTAACGCTATCAGCACTTCCATATGATACTGTCCCAGCGCTTGCAGGGTGCCAGGTATATGAGTTATCGCTTGCGTTAGAGCTTGTCAGTTCATGAACATTGTCGTAACCATAGGAAAAGTTCACCGAAGACCCAACGAAAACCTGTTGCAGACTAACAACATCGTTATTGGCAGCATAGCTATAAGTTGTAACTGCACCATTGCCCAAAGTGATCGAATCCCGTCTTGAAAGCTGATCATAGGTAAACGCTACAGAACTAGAACCAGAACCATTTAGGTAAATATTAGTAAGCCTGTTTAGCTGGTCAAAGGAACGGTTGATGAAATAGCCATCAGGCCAGGTCGTTTTTGTTCTATTGCCGTTTGCATCAAGTACGTGGGTGACTGACTTACTATCAGGATAGACTTCTTGATAAAAACGTCCGGCAGAATCAAAGTTGAACTGGAAAGTTCCTGTTGAGGGATCCCCAACTACTGTCGGTTTACTGGAACTTGTCAATCTGCCAGCCAAATCATAAGCGAAACTTACAGTTGCCTGGCCCGTGGGGGTTCTTAGATTGACTCTGTTTAATGCATCATATTGCGCTGTGATGCTATTGCCAGAGCGAGTCACAAAGGTTAGAACATTCCCATTAGCGTCGTAAGAGGAATACTGCTCAGTACTTGAATCAGCGTAGGTAACCTTACTCAAGCGGTCAAAACCATCGTACGTATACTGAGTAACATTGTTTCTTGCGTCTTTTCTTGTTTTCAAAAGACCATTGTCAGTAAATGTTCGCGTATCGCAAACTGTCGTGCTTGGATCTGTGACAGTGATATTTCTATCTAGAGCATCAAAACCAGACTGATAGGTTCGCCCTTGAGCATCAGTTATAGCTTGTAGTCTGTCTGCACCGTCATAAACCCAAGTAGTTATTTTGCCAAGCGGGTCAGTACTAGATGTCTTCTTGTCAGTAGCAGAGTAGCTAATAGTGCCCGTTTGCCACGTTGGAAGCGACGTTACTTGTTTCTGCACAGAAGTCAAATTACTGTTCGCATCATAACCCAACTTAGTCATATAACTAAACGGAGCAGGATCCGTTTTCTGAGTCGGCCGACGTTCATTGTCGAAACTTACGATTGATTGATTACCGTTAAAGTCAGTCAGTGTTGTGAGATTCCCAACAGAATCGTAACCGAATGAACTAGTCAAGTTCAAATGGCCCCCTCCGATGCTATAGTCGACCACTAACGAAGTCAACTTTTCTGTCGAAGCATCATAGGTAAACTTAGTCACTATGCCAGTTTCATCAGTGGTAGTGAGAATTTGCCCACGGCTGTTGTAGGTGTTGGTGACAACGGGTGTCAGTCCGCCAACAACCGGTCTAGTGACAGTCAGCAGATTGCCGTTAGCAACATCATAACCAAAGGTAGTTGTGTTTCCGTTGGCATCCACCGCTGTTTTTACTTTCGCCCATGTCGCGTCGTACGTAAAGCTGATCTGAATATTCGACAAACCGGAACCAGGCTTAGCTACAAACGTTTGAACCAAAGTTTGATTGTTCGCGTTGTAAGTGAACTGAACTTTGTTGCCTTCAGGCAGCGTCATTTCGGTAGCACGCTGCAATCCATCAAAAACAACGGTAGAGGATAACCCCAGAGCGTTTACTGACCGAATCACATCACCAAATCGACTAAAGTACATCACAGAGCTATGACTTAGCGGATCAACAGTTTCAGTCCTTGAGCCAGCAAAGTACATCGTTGTAATCTGATTCCGAGCGTTGGCTTGCGTTTTCACTCGATCTAGTGAATCGTAAACGTTAGTCACCACAGGAGTGGTTGGATTTGCTGGTTTAAAATACTGCGTCATGCGACCTGGTTGATCATAAACATACGTGGTTGCTTTTGACTCAGCATCAGTAAAGCTCGTGAGATTGCCATTCACATCAAATCCGTATTGCACAGACCGACCGTTCCCATCACTAACAGACGTCAATTTACCACTGGTATAGTTAAGAGTTAGTGTGCGCCCCAAACCGTTAGTAATGCTCGTGAGCAAACCAGTTGTGTATGTGTAAGTTACGGAAACTCCAGCTGGAGTAACAAAAGAGGTGATCGTTCCATTCGCACCAAAATTGAACTGCTCACCTTGCGGTGTTGTGAGCCTATACGTTCCAGAAATCAAGGAAAGGGTAGCTGGATGCTTGGCTGGTGCGGTGTACGTACCATCTGGTTGCTTCACAAAAACATGAGTCCCGTCCAAGAAGGTTACAGTTACTTTGTTTCTGACAATCTGGTCAATCCACCATTTATCGGCCAAGTTTGCTGCTACCAGCTTGACTACGGGCTGAGTCGTATCCGTAGCAAGATCAATACTGACAAAGATCTCCGCCAGAGAAACAGCGCCTTGGAGGGCGAACTCTTCACCCAAAGAAAGCATGCCATCACTACCAATCTTAGCGGTAATGGAGTGATTATGCTTCCACCCCCAGCCAAGCGAGCCGTTGAGATATTGTCCGCCAGAGCTATATGACCGTCCGAACTCCAGACCGTACGGGAAGCTTTGACTGCCAACTGTCATGTCGGCTCGACTGTAAAAATAGTCACCGCTGAATAGACCAACCGGATCTCCTCCCGTAGGTTGGTCTTGGCTTGCCTTGCCAGTCTCTGATATTGGCTTTGCCTCAACGTATTCCGACCAAGTCACACAAACCGGAGGGCCTAAGGAACAGTTAAATTGCTCATCGCAATGTACAAATCCGCATTGATAGCCCCCGCCACCTTTAGCCACATTATTAATCAGACCGTAGCCACCACCGTTATTCGAGTAGGTTGGATAGATCCAATGTCCCCAACCAGTAAAGACATTGGTCAGCTTCAAACTGGGACGATCAGGCATAAGAACGGTGTTCACACCAGAAGCCAGATCATAGGTGTAGATATCCGCCATTTCGGTGGAGTCAAAGCCATTGGCTACGAGATTTGCCGAGATATTTGCACCAGTATTCCAGTTGGAACTTGTTCCTTTATAGATCTTCAGGAACGCAATGGTAATCGTCTCAGTCGCACCACCACTAGTGGAGGAAGAATAGCTAGTTTGATTGACAGAATCGGATGATACTAGAAGCAGTGGACCACTTGTGGTAGCCGTAACTTTGATATCCGCCAGACTGCTATCACCATTAATCAAACTATTCAGGCCAGCTGCAATCGTGGTAAGCGTGTCTCCTCCAACAACTGTGTAAGTCTTTGACTTTGTCCCTCCACTTAATGCAGCGTCATTCACGGTGAAAGTTAGGGTGTTTCCGACGGTAACTGTGCCGCCAATAGTCACAGCTACAGTGCGATTGGCCTTACTAATAACGGTGGTAGTCGAAACACCAGGAGTCAGACCAGTGAACTGAGCAAGTGTCGCTGCCTCCAAAGCCACACCATGCATGGCAATGACAGTATTGGTTCTGCCGAAGTGACTAAAGTCATAGTTCAAGGTCGACGTAAAGCCAACAACTCCTCCGATGTCGGTGGCCGAGCTTGCTACATGATTGACTGAGTCTGAAGTATTAGAAACAATACCGACCTGGTGGAAACCGTTCGAGTAGGTTTTCTCCATACGGCCAACAAGGTCATTAACCCGACTTGCTTGCGCTGCCCAGTTAAACCAGATAACTGACATCAATTCACCGACCGATGGTTCTGGATTAACCAACGAGCCAACACTGTAAGCCGCTGCCAGCTTGCTGTGATAAAGAGCCTGACCTCGGCCCAAGTTACCCCAAGCATTGCCAATCAAATATAGATTGTCGACAGAAGCATAGAGATACTGCTGCCACCACTGCCGGGGATAGACCGGCCAAGCAAAAGCATTGTGATCGACAGTGATCTGTATGGAGTTCCAAGAACCCACACCCTGAGCTTCGCTTCCTGTTGCGATTACCGTCCCATTCAGACTCAGCACCGGGTGAAGAGTTGCATCGAAAGTCAAGGTCAGGCGCGTACCTGCAAGCTGATCAGACGTGAACGTTTCATCAATCACCCAACCAGTGCCAGGCCAGAGTTCTGGATATTGCACCTGCAAGGTGGTCTTGTGAGTCAGCGGAACGTCGCCAGTCCAGATGGTCGGTACGTCACCAGGCGCCTGGTACGACAGAGAAGTGCTCCAAGCGAACGGCAAGGTGATGGGAACAATCTCTTGCCCACCAAGCACATCATCAATAGTGGCAGTGCCAGCCGGCGCTGAGCCAACCGCGTTGTTCTGGATGTAGGTGATCAGATTTGACGTCATCGTCGTCAAATCGGCATTGATATTGGTGGCGTTCATGTTCTGAACAAAGTTTCCACTTCCATCAACCGTAGCACCGCTCTGAGCATTGGCCAAGAACGTAGCCTGGTTATAACCCAGGATGGTACCCAGATTCGCAACAGGGGCTTTCACTGTGTAGGTCTTGCGGCTCGGGTCCAGCACATACGTCGTGCCAGAGACGACCACGTTTACCCAAACGTGGCTCATCACCATCGTCCACTCAGTACCGTTCCAGGTCGGTGCATTGCCGGGAATGTTGGCGTACTGGGAATACCAGTAGCAGCAGTAGGAGCTCACAGACACCGAGTCGGTATTGAACCAAGCGTCGTACTCAGTCACCGGCAGCTCGATCTGCCCCATAACATAGTTGGCGGTGAAGCCAGCTTCTCTCAAGAGGGCCACCAGTAGCATACTCTGGTCGAATGAGTTACCGCTGCCATCCAAAAGACAGCCAAGACCGCCTTTCATTACACCCCAACCCGGCTGCCAGTCGATGTTGTTATAGACAAACTCAAAGATCAATTGCGGGTCGTTTCTGAGAGCGCGGGCAAGTTCGACTATTGAAGCTGGCCCTTGAACGGTGTTGCTAGCGAAGCTCCTTGCGCCGCCATTGTTACTCTTGCTTTCGAAGGCAAGAAATTCGAGACTCTTGCCACCTTTGTAGATTTTGGAAGCGTCGATAACGCGACTGTTCACAACCTTGCTGACGTCTGCCATAGTGCCAGGATTACCAGGTTGAAAGCGCCAGCCCGGTGTCGCTGCTACGACCGGATTGTCCGACGAAGGTGCCTGCTTTGGATGCGGAGGGAGCGGAAGTGGCACCACAACCGGGGGCTGCGGAGGAATGGGAGGCTGCGGTGCTTGTACAGCTTGTTGAGCGGCGACTGTGTTCGCTGCATCATTGTTTTGTGTGTTAGACATTTGTTTCTATTTCCTATTTGATTGAGTTACCCGAAGTAGGCCTATAACCAGTTCTTCGAGCTTGATTAGCCTTTGGGCTGAATGAAAAATTTCGTGCACATTTAAAGCCGACCTGGTTCAAGCAGAAAAGCTCACTGCAAAATGCAGCAAGCTTCGCTTTTCCTGGGTCTAATGTGCTTAATTGATCAAAGGCCGTGAGGCCCAGCTGTGGTCACTACTGAGGTTCTGTTGCCCATGTCGTCATACGAGAAAACGATCTGAGTGCCGTTGGTAAAATTCACCTGAGTGAGCCTTCCTCGCGAGTCGTTGACATACTTCGGGCCAGGTGGCTGACTGGCCACCAAAAATGGCAAGCCACCAGATACGAATGTGAGGCCACTGACGTCCTGCAAAGACCCGCCAATGAATGGAGCTGCTTTGTCAGCAGCGTTGACGCTAAATCCTGCGTTCATAATGTTTTCTCCTTCTCTTTGTTATTGACTGACGACCACGGGGCCACTGACCACGAGGTTCTGAGTGGTACTGCCCCAAATGTCGGCAAAGACGTCGACAACACAGTTTTCAGTTGGGGTGAACGAGACTGTGTACTGAGTAAAGGCAGTGGCCGAAATGGCAGCGACGATGTCTGCACCAGGCGAACCGACACCGGGGTAGCGGCCACCAGGTACACGCAGCTGGGCACTCGGACCGGCCGCGCTCAACTTGGCCCAGTAGGTGATGTAAGTGGTCATGTTGGCAGGACAAGCTACTTTGCCCACCGGGATACTCAACGGACCACCCGACAGCGCGTCGGTATCAGGAGTGAGCTTCCAGGCGATGCCAGAACCAGGCTGGCCGACCACACCAGTCGTCGTGACCGTGCCGTAGTCGGTATAAGTGGTGTTGTTAGCCGCAACGCCACCTTCTCTCTGCGAATTGACCGAGTTGCCTGCCGTGCGTCCAGTGCCGGGGCTGCCCAGAGAGGTCAGAACAGCAGCAGGGGCACCGCCTGTGTACTGGGTCCAGTCAGAAACCACTGCATGGCCGCTGACGCTGCTCGGAATCATGATCTGAGGCACAGCAGAGCCGCCCACGGTAGCAGTATCGAGACCGTATATTTCAACATCGGCGTTATTCAGAACGATTTCCCCGACGGTATTACCACGTGCGGTGAGGCCGTAGGAAACTTGGCCTTGGATTGCCTGGAAGTTAATCCCGCCCAGACTGTTACCTTCTGCCGTGTTCGAGCGGAAGTTACAAGGCGACTGAATGTCGAAGCCCAGGCCGGTGCTGCCAGAGCAATCGCAACCAGTCACAGTTGCCGGAGCAGCAGCAACGAACAGCGGCACTTTGATACCACCAACTGCCGCACCCCAAATACGAGTATTCGTGATGCTCCAGTTTTTGTTATCCGATTTGTAGTTGCCGGTAACTGGAATGTTCAGGATAGCCGTCGTGCCAGTGCAGTTGATGAAGTTCGAACCTGCCACAGTAACTGCACGCGTTGGCATGGTCGAGAACGAGCCGGTGCCAGCAAAGCCACTGTTGTTGACCGTGTAGCCAAAGGCGGTTGCGACCAGCCCAAGCGGGAAAGCCGCATGACCGAACAGGAACTTGTCGACAGTGATGTGACCCGTGGCGCCAGTGAGGTTGATACCAGATGCGGCCCAGTCACGGCGATCGATCAGGGTCAGACCATCCTGGGTGCTCATGTCAGTGGTGTTCCAGCCACCAGAAATGGTGATCGGATTGCCAGCCGAACCGTTGCCAGAGAAGACCTGGTCGTAG
>JBIPOV010000096.1:0-22456 GCA_044378815.1 Obscuribacteraceae bacterium (SeqCode)
GTAGAACCTCTGTTCGTCGCCTTTTGATAAATAAGCGTTAAGGTGGCGCAATCCAAGAACTACTGGGCTACCAAGTCGCTTTCCAAGTGGCAAATGGCGGATTACGCAGGAATCGTTGCCACCCCTCTAATGGCTGAATTTGAGATTGCTGAGGCAGTTAATAAAGTTGCGCCAGGCAGAAATCCTGCGGACTTTAAATACCAATTGAATGAGAACTGGGTTAAGTATCGTCATATAGAGGCCATGTTCGACTTCGAAACGTTTGCACCTCTGTTTTATAAACGTATTTGGCGCTTTGGAATCAACTCTACAGATGAACCGTTTTGGACTTCTGACAATCCTGTTGTATTGATTAACCAAGATGGGGAATCAAGAGATGTATTTTTAGCTGACCGTGGCTCTTGTGTTACTTTCCCGTTGTCACCTTTTGTGGTTCTCTTGATGTATGACGATGGGGTTTTTAACGCCATGTCAGAACTTGACGGTAAACCAATGCACGTTCCTTCTGACTTGGTAGCCATACTCAATCGAGCTCAACATGCTCAAAGTCGTAGAATTGTTATGAGTGCAAAGCCTTTTCACAAGCAACTACTGCAGCAGCTGACCAATAATGTTAGTGTTGAATGAAACTTTGCTAGTTGTTTCGCTCTCGTACGCGAGAATAGACTCCTTTCCAGCCCCTGGTGATTATGAACGAGAAGCTACAACAACCGTCTAATGCGCGAACGACTTGGGCTGAAATGCACGTCGCTGATTTTCTTTCTGAGCCATTGATTCGTGAGTTTGTTTTTCGCAGTCCAAGAGATCTTAAAGACGATAAAGAAGTTGTAGATTTCTTTGTCACATGCGGCCAATATAATTTGCTGATTTCACAGAAGTGTCAGGAGGAGCCGTCTAGCCGAGATGCAGTCAAAACCCAGAAGTGGGCGATGAAGAAGGCTCCTGATGCTGCAAAGCAAATTCAGGGAGCGTTGCGAACGTCTGCGAGCAAAGAGATTTGGTGTCAACATAGCCGTAGAGGCAGGGTAGATTTTCCAGATGGGTTGCCTAAGATTGATCATGGCATTGTTGTCGTCGAGGTTACGCAAGTTGTTGATCTTGTTGAATCCCGTCCAGGAAACTTGCCGCTTGAGTACCAAGGCACGCCTATCCACTATTTTTCACTGAGTGATTTTATGAATGTTGCAGCTCAGCTGCGAACCGTTCCTGAAATTACAGCTTATTTAACTGCTAGGCATTCACTACCACCGGAAGTTCGCTTGTGCATTGGCGATGAAAATCTCCTATTTAGCTTGTACCTGCTTAACGACGGCTCCTTTGATGGTTGCAGTTCCAGAGAAGCCGCGCGCAACATAGTCGCTAGCAATCAAGAAAAATTGGTTTCGCTTGTTCAAAAAAAGAATGAAGTGATGAAATACTGCCGATTAATTGAACGTGTAGCCGAGGAGATTGCCACAAGGGATCCGAAATTGCCGGAGCAGTTACAATCCCAGTACGAACCAATTGATAAAAGGGTCGGCTATCTTAAAATGCAGGACGTTCTGACTAATCTTTTATTTCGGGACCGAGTTGCTCTCGGACGCACCTTTTGGGGTCGTATTGAATTCCTTGATGACAAACCTCAAGGCTTCACTATTGCCGCCACTTCAGTAGATTCTTTGCCTGACCATGTTTTTGTATTTGCGTCTTCCAAAAATTCGGATAGAAAAATATTGATTGAATTGCTGTCGCCAACTACTCACAGTGCGATGGCCCATTACCAAAAAACTGTTGGATTTATGATTGTAGATCGCGATGGCCAAGGTTTCGAACTTGGTTATTTTAAGACGGCAACCCCGCCGACTGAACCCGCGCTAATAGAGTGGGGGAAGAAAAATTTTGGCAAGATAACCAGCACACCCATGTCGTTTATTGGCTGACGTGTCATTCTTAAAACCTATCGGATCAATCTTTGAGTGTGTTTCTGGTATTGATGGTAGCTATTGATTTGGCAACGTATTGAGCTATTCGGGGTTAAGACAAATGGTAGTTCCAGCTCCTTATACCTATGATGAATGGCGCAACGACGATTTTACGGACATTGCAGACAGCGCTCAGCTAAGCATTAGGTCTTTAGTATCGACGGTTCAGTCTATCCGGGAGATTTCGCCAGGCTCCTACACTTTTTTCTATCATTCTGCCCAGATAGAGAAACGAATTGGTGACATAGAGCGCGTACTAAAGAGAATGGCGAAGCTGCGTCGTAGTCTCTTTGAATTAGACGCAGAATTTGAAACTCTACGAAGAAAATTGAATGATAGCGAGCCCTACAGCGATCATATGATTGCTTTAGATAAAGAGCGCATGAATTTAGCCACCACATTGGAGATGGATTTCGAATCGCTCTATTTTTTTGGCAGTATTTTACTTGATCAACTTGCTGCAATCGCATCGCACGTCGGTGGACGAAGGAAGATGGTGTGGTTTTCTCGTTTTGTTAAGCTCTTCGAAAATGAATCAGAGGATCCAGCTTTTCCAAGCGAGCTAAGTTTGGTATGGCAACGGCACCGTCGAGAGCTACTGCAACATTACGCTAGCTTTCGAGTTTTTCGCGACAAATTTATTGTGCACTCAGACTTGCCTTGGCGACGAGGTCACCGGCGCGATTTGATTCGTGGAGAATTCTTTCTGCTTAGCGATCTGTCTCTTGATTGGCTTACCGATGATGAGCTGAATCAGGCCTTGGAGGACGTCACCGATTTAGGAAAATTTGCGCCATTGTGGCTAAAGCCACACTTAGAGAATCTTACTCCTCTTGAGCAAGTATCTATCTACTTTCACAATATTGACGCTTTTCAATCTGCAGAAAGAGAGCGTATTCAAAAAGCGATTCTAAGATTTGGCTTTGACTCTGACTCTTACCATGATGTTGCGACAAATCTATTGGAACTTACGGCTAATTTTTTGACAACATTAATGGACATTGCCAAAGCCAGCCCCGATATTTGCCTTCTGAACGTAGTACCAAAGACTTTGTCTCCCGAGTCAACAGTGACGCGACAAATAAGGAGGTCTCAATTAATTAACTCAAAGACTTGTCAAAAGCTACACCAAAAGCCAATGCCAGTCGATAACGTTGAAACTGATGAAACATAAGGAGCATTATCGGACTTGTTAGCATGCTATTATTCTGGTGTTGCATACGGTGCTTATTTAGCAGCTGGATTTAGAAGAACTGTAAGGGCTTTAAAATGCGCAAGAAGCGCACGAGAAGTTCTTTTTTTGGTTCCCGGAATTTCAGCGAGAAGCTATGCTTTTCCAGGATTTCAATTATATTTTCTTGACAAGTTTTAAGTGTTGGAAATTGCTCGAGTTTTTGCCTCTTTTAATGTTGATGCTTCATGACCATTAGCCTACTCGTCCGTTGTATTTTCTATGTTCAGTTTATGTCGCCTTTGTGAGTGATATTTTTGGCTCAATCCGCTCGATATCCATAGATACGCGGCTTTCCCCTTGAGCTTTGGCTCTATATTCCAGACCGCAATTGCGCCCAGCTCATTGGCAAATTTGTTGATGAGGGCGAAAGCAGAGCGTGCGTGCTCAAGATCGCCTTCTTCAAGCTCCACTACAACTTGGATTTTGGTGCCAGCTAGTAATAGTTCGGCGGCTTTAGCAAGTTTTGTGTGGTAGTCGTCGTCAATTCCGTCAAGCAATTTTATTTCTGCCAGATGAGTCGGTTCGAATGTTTGCTCATCATCTTCCTGCATTTTGTCTATGCTTGATTGTGCTTCGCTCGCTATAGCGCCTTCATCAGCATCAATTTGCTTATGGCCTAAGCAATTTTCCGTACGAGGTACGAGGCGAGTGATCGATGAAGATTCTAAGGGAGTCAGTAGTTCCTCTCGGAGGCTAGCGTGAAAAACAGAGGTGCCGTCGATTTTGTCAGACACTAGATTTTTGTTGATGAAACTTCTCACCTGCGTTGGTTTAACGCCAAGTTCGCTAGCAATTTCGCGAATAGTAGGCACGCGGCCATATTGTCTCTCAAGTTCCGCAATGGTTTGCATGAAACGCTCTAATTCAATATTGCTCAATCGGTTGCGCTGCCCTTTGCTTAGTAAATCCTATTCTACTCCTCGGGTGCTTGAGGGGTAACTGCTATTACTTTTCACGATATCTGTGCCAGGCCCGTTTGTAGAGAAAACTTCAAGAGCATTTCAGGTCACGACTTGAGCCACGTTAATTTCCTTGCTGTCCAACTACATCGATAACAGTCACCTCTGGCCTGGCGCAAAATCGCACTCTTGGTGCTATGCCGCCCTCCATACCTATGCCACGATTTACATAGAGATGAGTGCCGCCTCTTTGATAGAGCCCCGCTTCGAACTGTTTGCCTCGGTTGGAAAGCGTAACAAGCGCACCATAGAACGGCAAAGCAACCTGCCCGCCATGAGTATGTCCCGCCAGATATAGGTCGATTTTGTTTTTCTCCATCTCTTCTATGAAGTCTGGATAGTGATAGAGAAAGACTCGATAAATGTTCTCGGGAACGTCCTGCATAACGTCTTGCACGCTTTTCCTTTTCTCAGTTCGTTTGGTTTTAGAGCTAGGTGCTGGCAAGCCTGCAACGCAAATAACATTGTCTTCAATTTTCAACTGCACGGGCTGAACGTCTAGTTCGGTGGCACCTGTGCCGCCGAAGAGATTCGCCTCCGTAAAATAGCAGGTGTCCCAATTTCCCTTAACCACAAATGTCGGTGCTATTTCTGCCAATTCGGTCAGGCACTTTCGAAAGACCGGCAAGCCTTCCCTTGAGTTAATCGCATCCCCAGTGAAAAGTATGACGTCCGGTTTCTCTGCGGCGATAATGCTTGGGAGCTGCTCTTCCAACCTCGGCTTGGGGTCGCAGTGAAAATCTGAAATGTGCACAATTCGAACTTTCTGGTTCTTGTGAATTTTGCTACTTGTTAGCTCGACATGCGTGACGGACAACCAATAGGGTTCTACAAAAAAGCCGTAGGTTACACAGATGATGCCGAATAATCCAAGAGAGAGTACAACTTTGTCTTGCTTGGACAAGGGTTTTCCGGGCTGGTGCTTACTTGCTGACAAAGCTCTGATCAGTACAAGCTTGGCAGACCAGGTGAAGATAATAGTTACGGAGCCGACAAAAAACAGAACTGCGAAGAACTCCTGCCAATCATTCAGATTCATTCCCGACATGGAGTATCCAAAGTGTCCTTGACTGCGACGTCCTTCGCCTTTTTGCTGATCTGTGTCTGTCCAGTGTGTTGACTCATAATCCAGCCTAGCACAAGATTGCCCTGCAACAAACGGGGCATTCACGCAAAGACGAAGTAGTTTTAAAGTTTGCAGCGATGCGGCGCCTAGTGCGAAGTCTGGAATTGCGCAAACGCGAAAAAAAGGAAAGCCACAGTACGTCCTCAGGCATAGTCTTTAATTCCTAATTCTGTTTCGGACTTGACCGCTTTATTTCTTGCTCTTCTCTGAACAAGCGTTCTCTTTCTTTTCTCGCCAGTGATTGTTCTTTGAACTGCATTAAGCGCTCATTGTAGGTTGGTCCAGTGACAACTAGAAGTGGTGGTTTGTCAGTCAATAAAACCCTCGGTTCAAAGGTCGTAGGTTCCCTACTAATTTTGATATCGCAGGAAAATTCATTTAAGTCGAATCTGCACCATTCTAATTTGTCTGATCGTTTGGTGATTAATGGACTCCAGCCAACCCTCTCCAAGCCACCATGGGGTTCACGCATTTGAATCATTACAGTGTAATCTTGCTCTGTGCCTGGATCTCGTTTCTCTATCCTCGAGTGTAAGTCATTCATAACCTCTTCACTGAGAACAACATTTGCAAAATAGTCTGTTTTAGCCACTCCTGCGCGCCAAAGCATGCTCAGCATGAACAGCTTGAGTGGGGTGTAGTCGTACTGATAGATAGCTCGCCAATTGGTCCGTTCGTCCCTTGGCCACCAACGACTTCCCTTGAAGAAGAGTGCCGAATAGTCATCAAATTTGCCCATCAAGCCTTCGCATTCCAAACACAATAAATGCTCATAAGGTCCAATTGGTGAGGACTTTTCAAATATTGCGTCACTCGCAATTAATTTGAAATTTGTACCTCGTTCTCTATAAAGCCATCTCGGCTGTATGTGTGATTTGCACAATTGGCGTTGCTTGGTGCAAAACGAACATGAGGCAATGTTCTTCCGTTTGGTCACTTTGTCGGCCTATCATGGTTGAATGGGGAATTGCCATACAGCTGAATTAGCTTCAGTACCTATTTCTACGACTGTCAAAGGTAAGACGTTGATTGATGCTGGAGCGCAATTCCAGGCATTGAAAAAGTTTTCACTGCAATGAGCTTCTACCCATGCGGCTGTCTCCGGGCATATCCAGCGAGTGATTTTTAACATCATTTTGTATTCCCGATAAAGTTCGCGTTTGTTTTTGTTTTGCCAGACAAAGATCGGTTCATAGTGCGCCACATTGTTACGCAAGCGCTTCAGCTGGTTGATCTTTTTCCAAGCCTCTTCTCTGTCGTTGACTTCTAGCAAGTCTTCGAAGAGTGGCTTCCATAGGTGAGTCTCGTATTCTAGTTTTAGAAGACCGTGCCAAAAACCTAGTGTTGAGGCCGCAACTATATTGTCGTGATTGTATGGACGATTGCCGTCGTCTAATTTTTCCTTTGCTTTCCTTATTTGATCGTTTTCTTTAACGGCCTTGTTTTTTCGAGCCGTACTGAACTGCGTCAAATCTTCATACCAACTAATTCCGTGGGCACTTTTGATCTTTTCTGCCATAGCGTTTCTTAGAACTACTTCTAGCGCATGTAGAGGCCAATAAAGAGCTTGGCAGAGGGACATATTCCAGCAATAAAGAACAAGAGCGTCGTCTTTTGAACCGTGTGATTGTTCTTGATAAAGAGCCAGTCTGGCCGGTGAAATCGCGTTTTCAATGGACGCGGAAATAGCGGCTGTGAAGGGGTAATTGCATAAGTGCGGTGTCATAATGTTTAAGTCACTCTGAAAATGCTTGCAAAGTCTGAGAATTTGGGTATTATAGATATGTACACCCCCGGCGCAAGCTGGGGGCTTTTTAGTTTTTGGCTGTATTTCGCGTTTATTGCTTTCTTTTCCGGTTTATGTAAGCCTGATCTAATGCTTCCTTTGAGTACTGTTCAGCTCGATCTAAAAGTGCTAAAAGCTGCAAAGGAGTGGCTTTCTGCAATTTATTGCAAACGTGATCTACGTCAATTCCCCACATGCTCACTTTTGTGTATTGGCCATTTCCATCGGTACTGCTTCTAATTGAATCTTCTACTAAGGCTGGCAGGCGCTTGATTTGATATGGCTGTTCGAACCATTCAATCGCTTTAATAATTGAACAAATTGCATGGAACTCCTCGCTAGTTAGGTCTATTGGCTGTTGTTCGGCCAATAGCCAAGAAAAGCGTTGCAAATCTCTTCTGGCTATAAGGGATGGTGAAAGCTTTTGGTTTTGACTCTTTAGCCTTAGTTGTTCCTCCAACGACTGATCCTTGAATGAAATTACCATTTTAAGCCCCTATCAACCTTTCTTCGCTTAGTAGTACTAACAGTCTACTTTTGGGACTGGCTTTTGTCAAGATCTTCTCTTACCCGTGCCAATTGCTCTGTGCATTTGTTGACTTTACTGAATAAATGCGACAGCTTTTCTCAGCGTAGGTTTATCTTCCACGATATTCACGCCCATCGCATATGTATGTGGTTTGGCAAAGAAGCATGACCGCTGATTATCCAAAGGGCTCACATAGGGCTCAAGCTGAAGGGCCTTGCAATCGCCGAAAGAATCGGTGGGCTTTACTTCGTTGCGGTGTAGTTAGGGTTGGCTAATCTAAAGGGCTCACATAGGGCTCAAATGAGTTGACTGTTCGCCCGGCTGAATTGGAAACTGGAAATAACTGTTCCGAAAGGTGGAGCGGATCATTTACTTATACTCTGCTGCTTCAATTCAGTTGAAGAGATTGATTCAATGGTAGCTGAAAAATCAAGGTCCGGAGAGCGCATATAGGCTTGGCATAGCGGGATTTCGATGTGTGGATCAGAACATAACGGTGATTATCGGCTACTCAAGCAAACCAAACATAGCGCTGATGAGGAAAGAATTGATAGACGAATCAGTGATGTTTTGGCCCGGCAGAATGTCAATCATTGAAGTGTGAGTTGGAGTGGCCGGTTATTTAGAAACGAGTGATCGCACGCGCACACTAGGTGTCGTACATGCCAGAATCCCACGGTTCAGTAAATGACATCACATTGCCAGGCAAAACTTCGACGGCCCAATAGTCTTCATATTTGCAAGGAATCATTCCAAGCAATTCACCGCTATGCTCGACAAAAAATGGCTTCACTCGAATGTCTTGGAACTGAAACGGTTCAAGCTGCGCCAGCCATTCAGCTCTCAGCGCGCGAGCCTTTTCTGCATCGAACGTCGCGCGTGGTCCGAAGTTTTCAATTTTCGATTCGATTAGGTCTCCAGACTCATTGAACAAAAATAGAACGACAAATTCGTCTCCACCAGGAACGAATATGGGAGGAAAGAAGAACTGTACACCCGCAGCTGTGCACCCAACGTATTTGGCATGATAATCGTCATACTCAATAGTCACTAACTCGGGTGGTCCCATATTTTGTTCTTCGGTTTTTACTTTCAACTCCTCTTTGAGGAGTTCGAAGTCGCGGACAATATCTTCATTTGTACTCACGGCCACCTCGATACAGAACTTTCTCTAAAACTCAATAAACTTTAGGGAATAACAGTGACAGGTTTTTTGATTAAACTCAATGACCTGGGCTTCTTGCAAAGTTAAAATACGAGACGGCCGTGCCGAAGGGGCCGTCTCGTATTTAAGTAAAAGCGCACCATTTGTGATACCGGAGTGGTGCGCTGATTCAAGCGTCCGATAAGGAACATTCTGTTTTGTCGATCATCCGCATGGCTTAGAATGCCTACTGCGTGCTGATCTTCAGACCTAATTTTTCAGCGTTCAATGGTCGGCAATTGAAATGATCATTCACTGCTCTTGGCCCAGCCGCAGCCCAGGGCTACAACTCTCTCTCTCTCTCTCTCTCTCTCTCTCTCTCTCTCTTGTGAGTGAGTCACCGTAAGATGTAGAACTGGTCTGGTTTTCCATAGCAGACCGAGCTAGCTAGAACCAGAGAATAAGTAGAAATGTAAATGTGACTAATGGCTCATAAACTTAGTCTTAGTGCTGTTTCCAGTAGGGTATTCTGAGCTGTAACTTATTAAGCTGGCTAATGAAGTGTTCGTTACAATGGCTCCCAGTGCACTTCTTTGGGGTGAATTGTTAACGGACTATGTACGGCTTTTGTTAATGTCCGTGCGCTAAGAATGGCTCTGGAAGCCAAGGTGCACTAGCTGAATTACGGTTTTCTTGAGTAACAATGCTAAAACAAATTACCCAGTGAAACCTTCTTTGCAAGGTGGCAATTCATTGTTAGGCCACCTGGGTTCGCTATTTGAAGGCTACTGTACCTAATAATGTATTTTTGTAATACAAAAAGAAGCTCAGCTGTCATATGGCGAATTCTGGCATGGGTCGCCTGTAGGGTAAGGAGCAATTTATTCTTTCTCCTTTATATATGAGCCCTTACCCGAACTCCTGAACCCGCAACCCAAATAATTGATTCACAGTACTGGCATCACCGGTAAGTTTGAACTCCTCTTATTCCTGGGTACTGGCTAGTCTTCAGGTCGGTATCAACTGATGTACTTCGGTGCTCTATATGTTGGTTTGGGTGAAGTAATTGCGCGGGCCAGTGCTGAATTGTCAGTAATTAGCGAGAAGTCCTTTTATGAAAGCTGGCTCATCGAGCCAATTGCGCACTAATAAAGGTTGGATCGTGAACGCTTGCTCGCATTGCACTGTCTCATCGAACTGAGCGATTTTCGTTCTGCTTGTTTGAGTTGTGCCTCAAATCTAAATTGACCGCAGAGGAGCACAAGCACTCCCGGTCAACATTCCATTAGTGGTAGCGGTTGGAACTCAGTCTCTGACTTAAAACCGCTATCTATTTAAATGCATCAAACGCTTTCCTGAATTTATCAGGGTAGCAAAACGCACACAGACAAAGGATAAACATCATGGCCGCAGACACAGCAACCTACACTTATGACAACCTTGGAAGGCTTAAAACCGTGACCTACACAAACGGAACGGTAATTACTTACAGCTACGATGCTGCTGGGAATCGCACGTCGATTGTCACTTCATGCCCATCTGGCACGTGTTGAAAAATGCACCTGGCAACGTATTGTACCAGGTTAAAGCAGGCTGCATCAACTTTTCGAAGCGCAGCGGAGTTCCACTCCATTGCGAAACCCTACATGAAGGCAGCTTTCAGCACGAAAGCATCTTTATGTTCAACCAACACAAATCAAAGCAGGAACAAATATGAACGTTCAAGCTCCAAATTCACAAAACACTCCTAATCCCGGCTCTATCTTCAATCCCGACAAAGAAAACGGGCGTTTCCTTGATATGCCCGGCGTCGACCCCGATACAGCCAAAGCCATAATAGACGCACGGCCCGTGCCAGTTCTAACTCCACTGCCTAAATCGTCGCAGGTCATGTCATTGGCTGCTGGCGCGGCCAGTAACATCGTCCCAGGACAATCCTCGATTGTTGAACTAGCCAGAGCGCTTAAGAATGATCCGCAACTTATGTTTGAGTGGGTTTATAACAACGTCGAGTTTTATCCGACGTATGGACTCCAAAAACCAGCAAACATGGTCGCAGTCGATGGCTACGGAAACTCATTTGACCAGTCGGCTTTGCTGGCAGCTCTCTTGCGGCAAGCGGGCTTTACTGCCTCGTATGCCCTTGGCACTTTACAGCTGAACCTTGCACAATGCCAGGCTTGGCTGGGTACTGATGCCAATATCTTTACGGCCTATTCAATCTTGTCAAACGGTGGTGTTCCGGTAGCGATAGTCGGTACTTTCCCGAACCAGCTGCTTGAGTTATCGCATTGCTGGGTTCAGGTAGTGATATCTGGCTCGACCAAAGTGATGGACCCTTCTTTTAAGACCTACACTGAAATTACTGGCATGAACCTTGCTACGGCAACTGGTTATTCTCAGTCTACTTTCTTGACTCAAGCTACTACTGGCGCCACTATTGACGGCAGCGGTAACTGGGTGCAAAACATCAACTCGACTAACGTTAATAGTCAGATGCAAGCTCTGGCAACGAACCTGGTCAACTACATAAAGACTAACAAGCCTGATGCCACCACTGATGAGGTCACAGGTGGTCGCACTATCAATAAGATCTACGCTCCTTTCACCTACCTGACAGCGCTTTCTTATCAAAAGCCTGGCGATGTTCCCACTATTTGGACCGCAGACATCCCGACCAACTACAAGATTACCGTCTCTATTGACGGTAGCGATATTGGCTTGAACCCTTCTGGGAGTCCACTTACTTATACCAACGATCAGCTCTACGGCAAGCGCATGACGCTGTTTTACAACAGCACAAACCAGCCTGTCCTGACCTTGGATGGTACGGTAATTGCAACCGGAACAGCTCAGTTCTATGGAAGCTGGAACTCTGTTCTTGTCACAGTCACCCACAGTGCTTATACCAGCACCAACAACAACCAAAGCTTTTGGCAGCGGGTAAACGCTAAGCTTGCAGCAGGTTCTGGCAATGGTGAGTACTGTTACCTGCTGGGCTTCAACTTTGGGCGCATGGGCACTGGCATGATTGACTATCATACCCAGCTTTCTCAAGCAAATGATTTTGCTGGTGGTAGCGACCTTTCTGAGCCAATTCTGGGTGAGCGGCTGTCTATTCTCTGGGCCACATATGCCTCTGAGTACAGCACTGCGGCAGATCTTCTGGGAAGAATTACCCAGACAACTTTGAGCAACCACCACCAAGTTGGCATGATTTCGTACTTCGCAAGTTCAACATTTAATGCCGACGGATTTGATTTGCAAGGCTATCGTGGTGGTATCTCCAACGTCAACGGCGCGAACCCATTCAACTATGGATATGCTTGTGGCATTGCGATCGGCATGATCGGCTATGCGCTGGAGGATCTTGTTATCCGCCAGTACAATGACGGACTTTCTGCTGCGTCAAACACTAAGGTTATCCATGCTGCAAACGTAGCTGGTACAAAGATCTACAAGGGCACACAGGCAAACTGGGTAGGCACAGTTGTTCCGGCTTTGTCTGGCTATAACGCTAGTGACCTGAATGACATCGCCACCTATTACCTGCCATGGGGATGGTCTGCTTTCTTGCCACAAACCGCAAGCCAGACAATGACGACTGGAACAGCTACGGGCTGGAGCCTTGTAAGTCAGTATGGTGGCGCTGCCGGTATCATCAACTATTTCAAGGGTGGAGCTGGTGACCAGACTAAGCAACCGAAGAAAGTGAAGCCAAAGCCCCGGAAGAAGTCAAAGAAAAAAGTAGATCCTATTTTGGCTCTAACTGGTGACTTCGTCTACAGTGGCGAAGACATCAATATTGGGAGTGGAGAATTTCCCTACAGCCTATCATTTCAGAGCGAATACGATTCTCGTGAGCGCTACGTAGCTGGAACTATGGGGCTTGGTTGGCGGCACAACTGGGACTATACTGCTAGCCAGTCGAGTGATGGATTTATTGGACTAGGCACCAAAAGTCCGATACCAGCGGCTCAGTCGATAGCATTGATCTATGCGATGGTTGATCTGTTGACCGACAACACCTTGCCAGTGCAAAAGGTGGTTTCCGTAAACGAAGCTGTTTACTGGTGGATAGGGCAGTTGTATTCCAATACCGTCTCAGTATCGTTTATCGAGGAAAGCATTTCGTTCGCTAAACTCGCAGACGGTACATTTTATCCAGTTGAAGCCTATGCTGCCAGCCTTGCGGTTGTTTCTAGTGCCTATCAAATCACCACCGCACAGAAAGAAGTTGTTAACTTCAACACTGCTGGTCAATTGGCAAGTATTGTCTACCCCAATGGCGTGACAATCACCCTGACCTATACCGCAGGTAAGCTGACATCTATTACCAATGGTTTGGGTCGGACTTTGACGCTAACGTACACCGGCAACTTTGTGACTGGCGTTTCAGATGGTACTGGCCGTAGTATCAGTTATGGTCGAGACGCATCCAACAATCTCGTCACGTTCACCGACGCAAATGCAAAGAATACGACCTTTCAGTATGTCCAGCCGGGACTAATGAATAAGTATTTCTATCCCGCATTTCCGGCTACTGCGTTCGTAACCAACACGTTTGATTCGCTCGGGCGCGTCCAAACTCAGGCCAACGCACGAGGACAGGTTTCAAACTTCTACTTTGCCGGATCTCGCACTGAGATTGTGGACCCACTGGGCAACAAAGAAATCACCTACTATTCTCAGCTAGGAGACCCAATCAAGGAAGTTGATCCGCTAGGTTTTGCGACTAGCTATGTCTTTGATGGCAAGCGAAGACTCACCAAGCTGACCATGCCCGAAGGCAACTATACACAGTCTGTGTATGATGCAAACAACAATCCGCTCTCAGTTACTTATGTAGCAAAAGCAGGTTCTGGTTTAAGCAACATTGTTGAAAACTTTACCTATGATCCGCTCTGGGCAAAGGTTAAGACCTATCAGGATGGGCGTGGAAATACAACAACATACACATGGGATGCCACCACAGGCAATTTGTTGAAGATTCAGAGTCCTAGTGTTGGTGGGCTGATTCCAACTGTCAGGCTGAAGTACAACAGTCGTGGTCAGCTCCTCAGCTTAACTGATGAGACTGGCATTCAGACTCAGTGGACCTATGATGCCACTACTGAGAAAAGATTGACTGAAAAAGTCAATACCAACTGGAGATGTACAGTTGGTGGCACTGTTACCGTTGGAAATATTCTCACGATTACTGCGACAGATGCGGCTCTACCTGGTGGAACAAAGTCAGTTTCCTACACAGTAGTAGCTGGAGACACATTAGCCAAGATAGCTACTGGACTGGCTAACGCTGTAAATGCTGATACCACTCTATTCGGTGTGGGCATTGTTGCATTTGCAGACGCAGCCATTGCTTCGCTTTCAACAGCACCTGGAAACACAACCACGTTCTCTGGCAGTACTAGCCCTGGAGCGACAGCGACATTGACGTTTGCGGCTGGCCTGAACTTGACCACCTCTTATGGTTACGATTCTGTTGGCAACGTCAATACTGTTACGAACCCCCGGTCTAACCAGGTCACTTTCTTGTTTGATTCTCTGCGGCGCCTAACTCAGAGAACAGAGCCAGCACCGTTTAGTTACCTGACAAAATGGACTTATGACGATAACGACAATCTGACTAAAGTTGAGAGGCAGACCGGCGGTGCTCCGGCATGGCAGACCTATAGCTGGACCTATGCCGCTACTAACAAAATGCTTACAGCGGTCGATCCGTTCCCGAATACAACAACTCTCACTTATGACGGAAATGATCGGCTCCAGACCGTTCTGGACGCTCAGTCCAGGCTTTGGCAGTATGGATACGATCAACTTGATCGCGTGAATCAAGTGACCGACCCTACTTCTACAGTCTCGGATTTCAGGACCTTTACTAATAACGGCTTTGTGGCTTCAATTCGGGATGCTCGAAACAACACCACGCAGGTTGCGTATGATGGGTTTGATCGCTTCAACAAAATAACGTATCCAGACACTACGTTTGAGCAGATCAGCTCCTTTGACGCAAATGGAAATACCCTCACTTATGTAGCCAGATCTGGAAGCACGGTGGTCAACACCTGGGACGTGCTCAATCGGCTATCAACAAAGGCCCCATCAGGACAGCCAACAGTCACGAATACCTATGATCTGGCAGGACGGCTGATCAAAACGAGCAAGCCCGTTGTGGCAGGGGATCCGTCCTCTGGAAATACTCAGTTCTTCTTTGATAGCGCAGGAAGAGCCTTCAAAGAGCAGTATCCTGACGGCAAGACTGTGGTCCATGTGCTCGATGGCAATGGAAATGCCACAAAAACGACATGGCCAGATGCGTGGTTTATTGATCGGACCTACGATCAAATGGATCGGCTTGCGAATATCAAGCTAAATGGAAGTGCGACGAACGCTGTTGTATTCAGTTACAATCAGTTGTCACAGCGCACAGGCATGACCTTCAGCAACGGCACGAGCGTGGTCATCACTCCTCAACTCAATGAGGATGTGACTGGAATTACGCACAACCTAGTTGGTTCAAGCGTCTCGTTTACTTATGGATATAACAATGTCCATGAGCCGCTGACACAAACCGTTAGCGACAGTCTCTACATGTGGCACCCTAGCCCTGCCGGAACAATTGCATACGGATTGGCCGATAACGTCAACAAATATCCGACTGTTGGCGGCGTTGCTCAAACGTATGATGCGAACAAGAACCTTACCGGTGATGGCACTTGGACATTCACTTTTGATACTGAAAACCACTTACTGACAGCCAACAAAACCGGCACTAGCGCCAGCTTTGTGTATGACCCCATGCACAGGCAGTCGCAAAAGACCGTTGGCACTACCAAGTCCCGCTATGTCTACTCGGGTTGGCAGATGATCGCTCAGTACAACGGTGCTTCAGGTGCTCTGCAAAACCGCTACGTGTTCGGTGATGACATGGATGAGCCTCTCATTCGAGTAACCAGCGCTGGTGTGTTGACCTTCTACCACGCGGACAAGATGGGCAGCATTGTCGGAGTCAGTAATGCATCTGGCGCAAGCGCAAACAAGAATAAGTTTTCGCCGTTTGGTGAAATCACTACCCTTGGTGGCACTATCTTTGGATTTAACGGACAAAGATACGATTCCGAGACAGGTCTTTACTACTACAAGAACCGCTACTACTCACCAAAACTGGGCAGATTTCTTCAAACCGATCCGATTGGCTACGATGGTGGAGATTTGAATCTCTACACGTATGTAGGAAACAGTCCAACGGTGTACACCGATCCTCTGGGTCTAGAGCCAAGCGATGGAGAGAAGGCAAGAGCCATGTTGCATGAGGCGGCTGAGACGTTCAGAAAGCTTGGAATGGGGAATGATGACTTTCGATTTGGCAAAGGCGGCGGCGGCGGAGCTAAAGCAGGCAGCGGCACAAAAACCGAACGTGGTGGTCCTGGCCGTAATAAACCAAATCCGCGCCCAGCACCAGGCGGAGGTAAAGAGTGTCCGGACAAAGGCGGGAAAGATACCAAGAATACTAAGGGCACCAAGGGTCTTGCTGGTCAAAAACCACAACCAACAAACAAACCGGATCCAAAGTCGGAAAAAGGTTTGACCAAGTTGATCGATAAGATTGAAGAAAGATTGGGCCGACCCCTCACTGAGGGAGAACGTTCTGATTTGAGGGGGAACTGGAATCAGCATGGTCCCCATTGGACAAAAACTTGGTCCAATTCAGTTTTCGGTGAGTAGTCAGGTAGGGCAACTTTAGTAACAAAGAAGGTCGGAGCCATTTTGTCTGGCTCCGGCCTTTTCCGTGCGCTAAAATAAGACAACCTGTAAGAGAGAGATTTAATGGTTGTCGATGTTTTGACTTTGGTTGAATTATTAGGACTAAGGTTAGTAGATAAGAAAGTCACGAATACCCTACAGCGCCTTCAAGGACCATGTGTAGAAGACGACTTTCTTGGAGCTATATATAAGAGCTTTAAGGCTGAAGGAGTATCCTTTCTTGCGAAAGAAACACCTAAACGCCGAGGGGCACTCAAACGAGGAGGACGCCCAGTCTCTTCAATTTTTTTCTACACTGATGGTCGTGATGGCTACAGCGGATTTCGGGGAGAACTACCTTACTCAATTCATTTTGGAGATTCGTCTGAATCCGTACTTGCTAAGCTTGGTCAGCCGAAAAAGAGAGGGCGAACTTGCTATCCCGAAGATTCTCCGATAAAGCCTGGCATTGTAGAATTTTCGCTTTTGTATGAAACTGAAAGTTTTAAATTGCATTACACTTTCGACAACCAAGATAGGTTGGTACAGTTCATCTGCTTCTGCTCGCAGGATGTTGAATGGCTATAAAAGGCTCACGGCCTGGCGCATCAGAAGACCTGATGTACTTTGGCTGTGAGCCTTCTATTCCAATAAAAATTACTTGGGCGTGTCGCACTCGGATTCTGGGCTGCTTTTGTTGCCGCCTCCGACCTTCCTGATGGTATCACTTTTCTGGGATTTTGCAGCAGAGATCAGCGGTTTGGTGGTAGCTTGTTGTGACAGGCAAGATAATTGATGTTATGTATTATCAGTGCTTACTGAGGCTGTAGAGGCTTGTTTGGAGAGGGCTTTCGGGATTGAATTAAATCGCACCCTCTCTTTTTTTGATCTTTTATTTTTGGGGTACCCTGGTTTTCTAGTTCTCGGCGGGATTTCGCCTTGGCGGCAATGTTGTCAGTCACTCAGAAATCCGCCCCAGTAACCATTTATCAAGAAAGGCTAGCTGCTTTTTATTCAAGCCGAAGTTCTATCTCCCGTTGACACTCACTCTCTCCCGCTATTATGTTGTTCGGTCAAAGAGACACAAATATGACTGGTCTGATTGATGCGAATTCGCAGTTTGAGATACTGTTAGCAAGACATTGCACCATTTGCGATACCAAGTTGTTGCGTTATTGCGAGCGTCTCATAATAAGCATTATGCTCAGTCCCCAAATTGCGAGGCTTAGAACGCCTACTGCGCCAAGGTTCTCAGACCTGAATTTTTATGCGTTCGATGGTTGGCAACCAAAATTACTCGGTCAGACCGGTCTAATTTCTCGCACTAAAGCTTACTAGCCCCAACAATACCTGCCCTCGAAGGCTCTTTGTCATTGTTATAGAACCAAGCCGCACGCGTTGGCCGTTTCTCAATATGTCCTGAGCGTAAGACTGAAGTAAAAGTAAGAGGTAGTCTGCCTCTTCTTTAGTTAGATCTACAGTGCCAATTGAGAACTTGTCTGCCACAGCCACCAGCTCAGGCAATGTCAATGAATCTGCTATCAATAAATGGTACCTATCCCTATTATTTCCAGCACTATAGGTAGTGCCACAGGCGCTGCCCCTAGTGTTGGGTCGTGTGTTGCTATATCACGTTACTGCTTCAGGTTGTAATCCGCTGGCGAGGCCTCTAAAGGGTTTCGACTTCAGGAATATATGACTTCACAGAAGCAGTACTACAGGCTATATCCGCAGAGGGTAACGATATGAACATCTCATGGTGCTGGACCGCATTGTTTTTGTAGGGATCATAAGGATATTTGGCTGGGACTAGTGCGGCAATCGTGTAAATACGTAGCTGTAACCAGCTGTAATAAAAGCGGCTTGCAGAGCAGCTTAAGGTTCGTGGCTCTGCTGCTTTCCTATTCTTGATTCGTAGCGCCACCGGCCGTCAAGCCTCCTTGGGCGACGGCAATGGCTTGACTGCTTGGAGCCGCGAATCACCTCTTCTGCCGCGCAGCAGTGAGCTGCATGAACAGAGTGAGGAAGCACGCTATGAATAAAGCAATGAGAGGCCATGTTGAATGCAACATCGAATTCGGCACAGGCGTTGATTGGACCAATGTGATGGCAAAGATCAGACGGATCCTGTCTTCAATGGGAGTCGTGATGCCTGAACTAGAAGATTTAGCTCAAGAGGTATGCATCAAACTTATAGGTTGCAGGGTGCGCGTAAATTACATGAGTTGGTTGACAGTGGTGGCGCGCAACGTAGTGGCAGATTTCTATCGTCGCCAGTATAGGCGCGCTGAAGTAGTCAGTAGGAACGCTGACTCTATGAATTTTGATGGAATAGCCAGCGCGAGTGCCGACGAGACTGATTACAGGCTTGCCTCTGTTCCAAATCCTCGAAAGGAAGTACTGGAGTTCGATTTCAAAGAAGCTATTGTGCAAGAGTTCGCTCAACTAGATGCACATCAGAAGCAAACGATGTATCGGTATGTGGAAGGCTTTCCCTATGAACAGATTGCAACTTTGACTGGGGCGCCAATTGGAACGTGCGCTCAAGAATATATTATGGCAAACGCAAGCTTCGAGAGCGATTGGCCTCCTATCGCTAGGCGCAAATTGAAAGCGAACACCAGCCTAAGGGGGATCTTGTCTCCCCTTTTCCTTTTGTGCAGTGAGCGGTGAAGCGGAGTTGTCCAAGAACGGCTGCTAAGTGGTCTATACTGTTGGTTTGCCTTTTATTGACACAGTTTTCGTTGGAGAGATAACAATGGTCGGTACAAGTTACCAGGATCTAGCGGTTCTCAAAGAGAGGTTGCTTGCTGTTCCATCAGAGAAGCTAGTTGACATTCTTCTAGCAAGAGTTCCTTATGACCAGAGTCTATGGACTTATCTTGATGCGATGACCAAGGTTGCAGCTCCAGCCCATGGTGGCATTGAATTATCCAGTCTGGCCAAACAGATCATTGAGAGAGCGTATGGCGAAACGTTGGACCCGCGCGATGCTTCCTATCATGAGCCTGAGCTATACGCTGCCCAGTCAATTGTCGAGCGGATATTTGACAAGGGTCAATACCAGCAGGTGATAGACCTTTTTGGCTGGTCGCTTCAGTTTGAAGAGAACCTCTCTGAGCCTTCTGAACCAGATGACTTCTTGGATACGGCGTACATGCCACTTGCCATATTGTGCCTCAGAAGTCATCTACGGCTAGGCAAGACTCCGGCGGAGGTGGCAGCCATTTTTACTAAATTACGTGATGCCGATGAGTATGGCCTGTTCTCCAATTTGCCGTATCTTGGTGCAATTGATGAAGCTGACTTGGCACCAGTCAAGAAGATTTTAGAGAAACAGAGAAAGTAGAGATAAAGACTTCCTTGGAAATTTAGTTTCACAGCTCTTTTTTCTTGGCGCATATCTGCTAGAGATCCCTTTGTGCGTATCCTGTATGCACGAAACCACCCTTTTGGATGTCTTTTTCTCTGTCCCTTGCGTGGTTTAAGTGACATGGCGTAGTAGGTGCTGCGAGCGGGATCGCTGACTTCTGCTATGGTGAAAGAGGCTCCTAAGTCCCGAAATCGAGGTTGGGTATGAACAAAGCAGACCTAGTGGATATCTTGGCACATGAAGTTGGTACCACCAAGAAAGAGGCGGAGGCGGTAGTGAATGCCTTCATGGATACTGTTGTAAGAGAAGTGGCGCGTGGTGAGAAAGTAACCTTGGTTGGATTTGGCACTTTTGATGCCAGTCAGAGAAGTGCTCGCACCGGCCGCAATCCCAAGACCAATGAGCCTTTGGACATACCGGCAAAGAAAGTCGCTAGATTCAAAGCCGGTAAGGACTTTGCTGTAGCAGTTGATAAGAAGAGCAAGTAGAGCCGTAATGAGTAGGTTGCAATTTCGGCAGAAGATGCCACACAGGAGGGCAGGTGTTGCCTGCCCTCCTTGCCTTTCGTATTGGCTTTTCTTGTGGTGCTAGGAAGCTAGCTCGTTATCTGGGTAGTTGATGAGGTTGTCCTTGGCGGCTTCGAGTTCTTCGATGTCTTCTTTGGCAAATAGCCAGTAGTCGACAGCATGGCGTCTGTTTTCTGTTATGTGGTCTTGGAGTTGTTGGTAGAGGAACTTTGCCAGATTCTTTGAAGTGTTGCGTTTTGGGGGCCAGTTGATTGCATCTTGTGGCTCTTCTCTACCGGTCTCTGGATTGCAGAGAATCCAGGAGCAGGCATAGCCTTCGGATTCTATTTTGTAGGACAGGACTGGCGGTGTATTGGGCTTATATGCTTTTGCTTGGCATATTTGTACTTCAATTTGTTTGCCATTAAACGTGAGTGCCATTATTGAGTGGTTGAGTACCACAGTGGCGCTAGTGCCTGGGGTATGGTTCCAGCTTGAGATTCTTCTTTTGGTTACGAGAATGTAGATTTGATCTATTACTTTCTCGAACTGACGACGTGATTCGAAGCAGTTTATTTGCTCGTTCATGATGTATTCCTTTGTGGGTAAGGTTGTTTGACAAGTTGGAAGTAGCGGCTAGCTGTTGCACTGGCAAGCTGAGAGCCGGTAAAAATGTTTGTATGATTGGATCGAGAGGCAGAGAGTATTAATGCTCTCTGCCTCTTGTCCGGTTTATGACGCTAGTGAGTCAGGTATTTCTCTGCGCTTGTATTTGTCCTTGGCTTGATACCACTGATCAATTTCTTCTAGGTATTCTTGGATTGCGTGGTTGATGAGTTGTTTGTACCAATGCTGCACCAACATTGCGGAGGGCATTGGATTGAGGTTTGGGATTGAGACTATTGTCTGGTTTGGCTCATCCATCGCTGGCAATGTTCGGGTTGATACTGGCGACCAGATATTGCTTTCGAAGGCTCTGGTGTGAAGGTACTCTCCTACTAGGATTTTGTCCTTCCAATTGTTCTTGTTGTAGAGGAAGATCTGGAGGGTTTTACCAATGAACCGGTAGCTAAGGGCAGAGTTATTGATTTCAAAGGTGAGACTGCAGTCGTCTATGTTCTCCAGTAACTGGATTTGTGGGTAGTTAGGTAGAGGGTCGAAGTAGCTAGCGATACCGTTGTCTCGTTCCAAGATTTCGTTGATAGCCTCGAAGTGGTAGAGGCGAAAATTTTCTTCGATCTCCCAGATGGCGTCGTCGTATGAGTGTGTTTGAATTTTGTCCATGATATGGACCTCGTTATAATAAAGCTTTTGCTGCTCCACAGCGGTGCACTGCCATTGGTGGCAGTATTTGGCTTTCTTCTGTGTAATTATTTAGTGCGTTTGCCTAAGCCGTGTGCCGAGTAATCTCTGGCGTTCAGCAGCTTGCGAACATCCAAATGAATTAGAGCAGATAATTAGAAGAAAAATTTGTCCGTTGGGACATGAGAACACTGTAGCAAATGAATTTGATGTAGGCAATAGGGGAAAACCTTAAGAGTGTTTTGCGAGTACTTGGTGATTGTTGTGGATGGATGTTGAGGGATAAAGGTCGGCGGTAGCGCTCCTTACTCCTGCCTGGCAAATAGCCTAGCTAGCAAGCCCTAAGTCAAGGCGGCGCTGCTTGTCTTGCAAGCAGCGTTTCTCCGTACTGCTTCGTTGAAGGCCTTGACTTTGGGGCCCGTTGCTTCGCTATGCAGGCAGCAGTCGCAGGGATGCGTCGCTTGGATTGTGGCGGGTTATTGGTGTGAGGCCGGGCTTTGTGGGCTGTGTAGGGCTAGGGCCGATGGTCGTGGGTGAGGTACGAGCAGCGGTCCGAGTAGCGGTCCGAGCAGAGCTGAGAGCAAAAATTGGTGGTGACTCAGCAATGGAAGTGATGGCTTTTGGTGGGGCCGTTCTCCTGCGGTTTCGTATTTTCGATCCGCGGTGAACGGCCGTCAAACCGTGTTTGTCGGCTCAATTGGTTTGACCGCCGGAGGTGCGGATCGCTTTTTCCTTCGCGCAGCAATGGGCTGCAATTGGAGGAAAACCGATGAATACATATTCTGAAAAT
>JBIPOV010000031.1:0-76907 GCA_044378815.1 Obscuribacteraceae bacterium (SeqCode)
TGCTGGTGCTATACGTCTCTTCATACCTACCTCCTAAGCTTTTTCATCAAGACACTGTATTCTATAGTTAACCTACCCCATTAATATAAAATCCAAACTTCGGCTTAGCTAAGGTGATAGGCAGAGTTGTGGCAAAATAGTAGACCGGTTGACTTCGATTTTGCTTTTTAGAGAAAGTGCTTTCATCGTAGCGTTATGACAGGAAGCGGCCCGGAAAGAAGCAAGCAGTAACAGTGTAGCGTTATGACAGGAAGCGGCCCGGAAAGAAGCAAGCAGTAACAGTTTAATTCGCTTCTTTTCCGGGGGGAGTAGCGGTTTTAATTCGGGTCTTAGATTGTTGCTTGAATTATGAATCTGACGTTTTCCTAGCCGACTTTACGAGAGCTAAGCAGCACATTTTTGTTCGATAGTTTTGAAGTCGCCTAGCAAGGCAAGGAACGTTTCTGCTTGGGCTGAAATGGAATCAGTAGTGACTTGTTTGTAAATCAAATCGACTGAAAAACCACGAGCGTATGCTGCCCAACCGAAGGCTCTAGCGGCTGCGGCGGCGGCACAAGTTTGCAGTGCCCATTGTTTCTTTTCAGTGGCTGAGGCCATGGCAAAAGCATAGGCAGCTACAAGAGCAGCTAGCGCTTCTTCCTCTCGATCTGCTGCTTTGGCCGAGCTGATAGTGCTGCGAACTTTTGCAGCGATGGCCAACCAACCTTTCTTGTCGTGGCAGTTTTGGGCCGCCATATCGGCAATTTCTTCTATTACTTGAACTTCGTTGGCGGCGAATTTTGCCGCTCCGAAAAATGAATCAACCAATTGCCAGACGCCAAATTCGTTCCATACTGAAAGCCAGGCTTCCGGCATTGATATGTTGCTTTGGTCGAACTGACGGACGGGGCAGGCTAGATTTCTGATTGTTGATATCTTGCCTGGAAGTTTGTTATTTAAACGTTTCATACAATGTCTCCATTAATAGAGAAAGTAAAAATGTGATCTTCAGTTTGATTTGCTGCAAGATCGAACTTGGTTTTTTATCAATAGAATTTGAACTTACCACCACCCGGTGGCCTTCTTTGAAGGTGGCCCAGGATGATGCAGTATTGCCATTGGTAGCACATGCTTCTTTGATCACACGCACGAAGCAGTCTTGCTTTCTTGCGCTAAGACCCCAGGCTGTGCTTTTTACACAGGCGCCAATGAGCACTCCGGTAACTCGAAAAAACTGATCCGGCAGTTTTGCGGCCTGACAGATTTCGAGCACCTGTTGCGAGCCATCGTCGCCTTCTTTTAGTACGATTCTCAAGCGCTCGTACTGGCCGTCGAGCAATTCCATAATCGGTTTGATTGTTGGCCCATAAGCCCAGGGCTTAACTTCGACAATAACTATGCCCCAGTTTCGTGTTTTGGCCAGCTTAACCTGATCAATAACGGCGGCAATAAATTGCGGGCTGGCGCAGTGTGCCAGAAATGGCTCTTGCATGTCGATGATTACAAGGGTGACTCCTCCGCTCTCAAGTTCGAGAGCTGTTGGTTGTTGTTGTTTCATGTGTCAGGTGGTCAGCAATTTGTTTTGTACCACCAAATCCTTTTGGTGGTACATTGTCTCGCTTCTAGAAGCTAGCTTGAGCTTATTCTTTGGTTTCTGCGATGAAGCGCATTAACGAGAACCAGAAGTTGACGAAGTCTAGGTAGATGTTCATTGTGATCATCACCGCGTTAAAGTCATTGTCTTCAGAGCGAGAAAGACGGAAGAAGTCAAAGACAAAGTAGCCAGCAAAAATCACCATACCGGCAACTGAATAGAGCAGGTTGAAGGAATGGCCAAAGCCTGTGAACATACCAATGACGCCGACGATGATCAGGCCCAGCAAGCCTATGAAGAGCCATTTGCCCCAGGCGCTAAAGTCGCGTCCAGAGAAAGCTCCCCAGCAGCCTAAGGCTGCCATGATTGCCGCTGTACCCATAAACGAGAACGTCACTGTTTGCCAGCCAATTTCGGCGGCATAGAAGTTAACGGCTGGCCCGATGGTCAGACCGTTGAGGAATGTCCATATTGCTAAGCCAGCCACTCCAAGAGCAGGTGAGGCCGCGGCCATAGCAGCTACACCAAATATACCGACAATCAGCACGACGAACAGGCCAAAGATAACCCAGCCTGAGGTAATGCCAAGACCCATGTATGAGCCTATTGAACTGATGACCAAGGAGCCAGAAAGCAGCATCATAACTTTGGCCATGAGGCTGTTGCTGCAGGTGGTTGCTTTGTTGGTGCGTGAGGCGTAAGTGTTCATAAATTCTCCGGGGAATTTGTTGATTTGGTTTTTTCTTGCAAGTTTTCTTGCATGTGTGCTTTGACGTGATCGCAGCCAGTGAGCAGAATCTTGCTCACTTTAGCGACCACATACATGCGAATCAGGTAAGGCAGTACTCCTGTAAAGCCGGCCAAACCTGAGAGAAAGAAGGTAGGGTCATACTGGGTGTTTGAAGGCCGAATTATCGGCGGCGGCCAGAAGGTTAATGCCCTTGAGGGTAAGGTTGGGGTCAGCGATATCGAAGAATTTCTTGCTGCTATTATGGGCAGCTGAAATCGCTTCGCTCCAGCCCCCAGTAACAATAGTTAGCGCTTTCTTGCCGATTTGCTGTTTTGCAATTGCTTGCCATTCGCGAATTAGTCCGATATGACCGGCAAAGACTCCATTGCGCATGTGCGTTTCGGTGTCATAGCCTAATTCGAGAGTTTGGCCTTTCATATCGAGCAGAGGCAGCAGAGCTGTTTGTTGATGCATGGCAGCCAGGGTAAGGCCGAGACCAGGAGCAATGAAACCGCCTTCTACATGACCAGTAGCTGAAATGGCAAGCATGGTTGTTGCTGTGCCCAAGCCTATTACTACCACTGCTCTGCGGCCTTTACCGTGAATTTTCCAGGCGGCCACAGCGTCGGCTACTCTGTCAGCTCCCATGGCTGCGGCCATTCCTGTCAGAAATGGTTGCTCAGTGGCCCTAATAAATGTCACTTCGTGGCTGTGCAGTAACTGGCGTAGAGTCGCTTCTGCTGCGGGTACCACTGATGATACTGCTACTGGGAATGTCTTCTGACAAATTAGCTCTGCTGTGCGCTGTTTGATTTCAGCAGTGGGATAGCAATGTCGCTCTTGCAGCACGCCGTCAACAAAGTAACCATATTTAGTGTTGCTATTGCCGATATCTATGGCTAGTAACTCTTTCATAAAATTTCCTTGCTCAGGGTGCTCAGATCGCGGGTGGCGGAATAATAGGCATTTCAACAATATCAAAGACTGCCTGAAATTCGGCGTCGTAGAAGTGGACGGACATGCCGCCATTGCCAATCCAGATACTGCCTTCTAAATGGCCGTCGATGGTGTGGTGCCGGCCAGCTTGAAATTCTGCCAGCTTGGCAGCCAATTCGTCGTTGTCGACCTCTGGGTTTTCTTTTAGAACGGCATATTGTGTGGTCTCTAGCTTCTTTACTTTGATTTTATCCCTTGTTTGCAGTCGCTTGACTTTCAGTTGGTCTAGAGCCACTTCTGCCTTCAATACTGAGATTTCTCTACCAAGCAGTTCCCGGAATAGTTCTAAGGCCCCATCATGTCTGCCGCAGAAGTTTTTATCAGTGGCTATTTTGTTGATAAAGTCGCCGCTGTTGCAGTAATGGAAAACTTCATTGAGAGATGCCAGAGAGCCTGGGTTTTCGTATATCACTGAGTTGTCTGCTCGTTCCTTTAGAAGCGTTGCTAGTTCTTGTAGCTGTAACGTCAGCACTTTCAGAGCTTGGACAACTATTTCGTCGATATTAGCATAGCGATAGCCCGCTGACTCACTGTAGCTGCTCTTGATTAGCGCATGGGCCTGGTCGCATTGCTCAGCTTGGCTACTCAGCTTTTCGAGAATTTCGGCGGCTGTTAATAGCTGATTGTTGTTTTTACTCATATTATCGACCTCACTAGTTCTTTCGTTTGCGGTTCTTGTTCGCTCAAAACAGTGCCTTGGAAACGTTCCTTGTTTCCGGCACTAGCTGATTGAGAATTGCCAATATCCTTTATTGGCGCTTACTGCTCTTGAGCAGAATAGATATTGGTGCGGTTAGCGGCGTGCTCAGCGAGCAGAGCGCAAGGCTCAAAGTTTTTACGCCATGACTGACCGGGCTGTTCTGCACCACTAGCAATGTTGCGACTGAGGTCAGAGAAGGTTTTCACACCTAACTGGTCGATATGGCGCAGTGGGCCACCCAGCGAAGCTGTGAAACCGGTGCTGATGACGAAGGCCAGGTCAATCAAGAACGGGTCTGAGACCACCCCTGCTTCCAGAACACGCATGGCTTCGTTTTCAATGGTGCCAATCAGCAGCTTGACGATGGCTTCTTCGGCCATTAGCGTATTGCCCAAATTGTGAGCCTCTGCCATGGCGCGGTATGGCGCACCTAAGACGGGCTTGCGTGTTTTGGGGTCTTTGACAGTTTTGCCATCTTCCCAGACATAAAAACCATAGCTTCCTTTGCGGCCCAAGAAACCTTGTTCAACCAACTTACCTACCAGGTCGAGAGATGGTAAAGCTAAGCGGTCTCCGTGGGCGCTTGAGAGCGTTTTGGCAACGCTGGCTACTACGTCTAGGCCAACATAGTCCATAAGCTCTACAGGGCCCATAGGCATACCGAAGTTCAAGATCGCTTTGTCTATCGCTGCTGGCGCCACTCCCATAGCAAGTAGGTGGGCTGTCATAGCCAAGTATGGCCCGAGGATGGCATTGACAATGAAGCCAGGGTAGTTTTTGCAGGGCAGAGGAATTTTGCCCAGGGCACTAACCAAGCTAATTGCTGTGGCCATTGTTTCTTCTGAGGTTGAAGAGGTGCCTGGAATTTCCACACCGGCCATCTGTGACACTGGGTTGAAGAAGTGCATGCCGCTGAAGTTGGCAGGATTTGCTACTCCAGTCTTAAGTACTTCTAGATCGCGAGCTGAGGTGTTAGAGAACAGGAACCAGGGTGATTCTTTGCTGCGGCTAGCCATAACTTCATCAACTTGCCTGTATGTGCCAAATTTGATTTCGTCTTTTTCCGGCACGGCTTCGATGATGGCATCGCAGCTGGCCAGGTCGCTGTATGAAGTCGAGAAAGTCAGTTTAGCCAGCTTGAGATCGGCTTCTAACTTCGTGTACTTGCCAGATTTGACGCGGCCTGCCATCAATTTTTCGATATTAGCTTTTGCTTTTGCCAAAAATTCGTCCTTGATATCAATCACCACAACTTTTTCAATTTGCCATGCACAAATTGCTTCAAAGGCAATTTCTGCTCCCATGATGCCCGAACCAATCACTCCAATTTCGCAGACCCGAGCAGGAGTGGCGCCGCTGGCTAATTTCTTAGCTCTGCTGCGGTCAAGGAAAATGCTAACTAGATTGGCCGACTCCTTCGATTGCACCTGCTGAGCAAACAGAGCTGATTCTAGCTCCAGCGCTTTGTCGAGGGGCATCGTCAAGGTGCGCAGGGTGAGGGCGGCTGCTTGAGCTGGCGCCTTGTAGCCTCTGGAACGTTTGCTGATCTGTGCTAAAACTTGCTTGCTGGCAAAGCCATGGGTTGTGGCGCTAACAAAGTGGCGCATACCAGAGAAGCGATCAGCTTTAAACGATTCGGTGACATCTAACAGCGCGGCCACAGCTCGTTCAGCGAAAGGAGCATTTTTGTCTTTGCTAACGCTTGGCGCTTTTTTGCTCTTCGCGCCGAGGGCGATAGCCTCTGCTCTGGCAAGCAGTTGGTCTGGTGCGACAACTTCATCGACCAAACCGGTTTGCCATGCCTCTTTAGCGCTAACATCGGCGCCCGTAGCAATCATTGTTACTGCTTTGATTGTGTCTATCAAGCGCGGCAACAAGACGCAACCGCCGAACCCTGGAAAGATACCGAGTCTGACTTCTGGCAGTGCCAGCGCTACTGCTGGATTATCTGCTGCCAGACGATGCGTACACCATAGAGCAAGCTCCAGGCCACCACCTTTGCAGGCGCCATTGATAGCAGCTAGCGAAGGTACGCCAAGAGTGCGCAGTTTAGCCAGAATGCGTTTGGCATCTATGGTCACCTGGTAGGTTTTTTCTTCGCCTTGGCTTTGTAGAGCGCGAATTTCATTAATGTCAGCACCGGCGATGAACACGTCAGGTTTAGTCGAGGCTATGACCAGACCTTTGAGGCTTGGGTCGTTAGCCAGTTGGTCAAGAATGCCATCTAGCTCTTGCAAGACGGCCATCTGTAAGACATTCACTTTCGGTACTTCCAGCCACAAGATTTTTACACCTGAGGCTTTGCTTTGGATACGAAAGTATTTGCTGTGGTTGATTGCTGGGGTAGTCATTTTGGTCTCCTAGTTTTTTGTATAAGGTTTAATCAAGACAGCACCGGCCATGCCACCACCGACGCACAGTGAAGCAACGGCATAGTTTCCGCCGTTGAGGGCTAGTTCCCAGGCCGCCGCTGCGATGATGCGTGCTCCGGTCATGCCTAGTGGATGACTTAGTGAAATGCCGCCGCCATTGCTGTTTACTTTGTTCGGGTTAATTCCGAGGCATTTGATCACGGATAGAGCTTGATGACCGAAGGCTTCGTTTAGCTCCCATCGGTCAATTTCATCTACTGTTAAGCCGTTGGCGATTAGCAGTTCTCTCACTGCTTCAACCGGGCCAAGACCCATCGAAACGGCATCGCGACCGGTGAAGCAGAAATCGACGATTTCTGCCAGTGGCTCAAGGCCAAGCTTCTCAGCCATTGCTTCGCTGCACATGACCAGGGCACAAGCGCCATCTCCCATACCTGAAGCGTTGCCAGCTGTAATTAAGCCGGTTCCAGCTAAGGCCGGTAGTTTGCTCAATGATTTTAAGTTGGTGACCCGGGGATGCTCGTCCGTATCGAAGACCCCATAGCCAGGTATGACCACGGGGTCAATTTCGTGGGTTAGGCGACCAGAGGCTATTGCCGAGAGAGCATTGGCATGAGAGCGAGCGGCGAATTGGTCGGCTTCAGCGCGGCTGACATCAACTAGATTGCCGACAATCTGTGCCGTTTTCATCATATTTAGCTTGGCTGGGTCTTTGGCTAAGTAGGCAGGGCCTAGGCCGCTGTCAGCTAGACCAAAGAAGGGCAGTGGGCCAAAGACTTTGAAGATTTTACGCAGTGCCTTGGGGGCCTGTTGAGTCAACCATTTGTTGAGCCCGGTGTAGCGCTTAGCACCGTTGACGATGAGCGGCGGTGATGACATTGATTCAACACCGACAGCGATGCCAAGTTCATTGCGGCCGCTGGCGATTTCAGACCAGATCTGAAAGGCGGCGTTCATACCGCTGGCACACTGCTGATGCACTGTGTAACAGTTGATGCTTTCTGGCAGACCAGCATTTTGTAGTCCTACACGAGCAGTGTTGGGCTCATAGTAGCTTTGCACAGCATGGCCAAAGACAATCTGGTCTATTTGACTGAGATTAGTAATACCGGCTTTGCGTATTGCACACTTGAGTACATGGGCACCCATTTCAGCGGGGCTATGGCGATGTAGGGCTCCTCCCATTTTGCCAATCGCTGTGCGACTGGTGGCGACCAGAACGACTTTGCGTTTGGTAGCGCTTTGATTGTTGCTGTTTTCTGACGACATGATATTTCTCCTAGTGATTGAGGGTAGAAGTGTTTTTTTTGCAAAGAAATAGCAGGCAATAAATTGCTTATCGCCTGCTACGATGCCGAAGAAAGACCGTTTTATTTGTAAGGCTGTTGAATTTCGCCAGCAGGAACACCATCTAACTGATGAAACTCTCCGGCTAGGACATAGGTCGCTACTTCATCAACAGCTCTTTCGTACTGACTGGCTGTGTGTTTTTCGCCAGCTAGCTTGCAGCGCATTTCTAGACAGAGTAAGTTCAGCGCGGCAACTGTTGCTTTGTCTCCACTTGCTGCTGCTGCACGAGAGGCGGCAATAGCGCAGAACATTGTAGTGATGTTTGCCACCGGTTCGTAGATGCTTTCTAGCATGGTCAGCTGCTTGTCACCCAATCTTTCTTGATATTTCAAGACGTTGAAAATAAACTGCTTACGCCATTTGAACCAGGCTTTATCCGCAAATTTACGGTGGGCTTCGAAGCGGCTATCCAGACCTTCGAAGACAGATTGAGCTCTGGCTTTTGGCGTGCTGCGAATCTGCTTAAGGTAGCTGGTTAGCTTGATTGTCGCTGCCAGAATTTTCTTGCGGTTCTTCACAAGATTGGCTGTATTGGCAAGTAAGTAACTGCAAGTTTGACCAAAGTTCTTGGCGTTGAAGACCAGCTTGTTCGGATCGATACCAGCGTTTTTAAACTCTTGCATCACCGGCCCAAGGTAGGGTTCGCCAAAGGCTTTGATCAATGCTTTGACACAGGCCATGCCCAACATGGGGTTAGGCCCTTCGTACACTGATGTGACTAGGTCATCTGCTAAGTTGTCGCCGATGGTGCTGCCGTGCAAGGTGAAGCGGCCGCCGATAGTGAATAGGCCTAAGTCAGTTGATACTTGGCGCAGCCAATCGGTGGCTTTGGTTTTTGCAATCATTGAACTGACATCGCCTTGATAGCCGGCATCGATCAAACTGGATGACCAGTCGACTAAGGCGTCGGCACCAGCGATATAAGCTGCTTGCAGTGCCAGATTGTAGCGGATGTATTGGCGATCTTTTAGCTTGACGCCGAAAGTATCACGGTAGTCTACCCACTGTACACACATGGCCAAAATTCTACGCATTCTTGCCGCACCAGTGGTGGCAACTGCGAATCGACCTTCGTCTAAGTCGTGGAAAATGATGGCTAAGCCGTCACCTTCTAGTAAGTTAGCTTTGGGCACGCGCAGGCCGTTGAACTTCAGGCCTTTGTTGTGGATATAGCGCAGAGCGTGAATGCCGTAGTTGTTTATAGAGAATTCTTCGTTGTCTTCTTGAGGCAAAGTAGTGATAAGTACCCTTAGCTTGTTGTCAATTAGCAGCAGTAGCGCAATTTCGTGACCATACCAGGCGTTTGAAATGAATAACTTTTCGCCATAGACGACAATGTCGTCACCGTCTACAATTCCGTAGGTACTGGCTTTGGTGATGTTGCAACCGACTGATGGCTCGGTGCCACCAAAGCCTGAGCGCACATGGCCAGCAGCTAGAGGGCGCAATAGACGCTCTTTTTGCTCTGGGTTGCCTTTCCAAATTAGTGGACCGGCTGTGCCGATTAAGCGTTCAATTGAGAGCAAGCCGCCAATGATTTCGGCAACAGTTGCACCCATTTGGGTCATTGTGCGACCGAGAAAGAACTTTGTCGCCCCAGAGCCACCGTATTCTTTAGGAATAGGTAAGCCCCAGTAGCCAGCTTCGGCTAGTTCGGCAATTAGCAGCGGATTGACTTTACCATCGGCGCCAATAACTGTGCCTGCATCTCGGTGTCTTTTGCCGACCTCGATGCTTGCCAGTAGTACAGCAGCAGCTTCGGATTCGGTTAGTTCAATTTTGTTGGCCTGACAAGCAAACAGACGCAAGTCGACGCTTGGTGCCAGCAATGCTTGTTGCAGCACTCCTGGTTTAGCGCGACCACTGTCTGCTGCAATTTGAGCCTGGTCGATGGTGACAACGCTGCCAACTTCTTCTTTGTTCTTGCCAGCTTTTTCCATTGAGTCTTTGATTAGGTCGATATCGCCACCGGGGTTGCGATTGTCGGAACCATTGATTGTTGTCTCTTGATTAGACATGATCAGTTTCCTTTAATTTGTGGTTGATAGGCGCACGAAAGAAAGAGCAGAGAATTGTCTAGACTTAAAACTCTGCCTTTCTTTCTTTGTGCGGACTGAGACCTATTTGAGGTCTTGGATTTTTGCTTTGAGTGGCTTCTTAAGCCATTACAGGTATTGCCGCTATTAGACCGATTGCTGTCATAAATAGGGCGATTGGTAAGCTGGCAATTGCTGCCCAGCGTCCGCTTGTGACAGTAATTAGTGATGGCATCAGTTTGCTGCTCATCACTAAGGCCGCTGTTGTTGCTACCAGGTTAGTGGCTAATTCATTGATGGCATATTGCCCAGGGCTAGCAATAACGACTTCCAGGCTCAGTGGTATGCCGAGTATGCTCATGGCAAACATTGTGGCAATGCCGAGGCCACAGATCAGCATTATGATGCTGAGTGATGCCATTAATGCTGGTGGCACCATTGAGAGCGAGAACTCGCTGACCGTGACGTTGCCTTTGGTAATTTTAGGAGCAATAAATGTTAGAGATAGCCATACCAGGCCGATTGTTGCAATTAAAGTAGACATAAAAACCTCCAGCTAAATCTAATGATTAGCCTTGATGTGGATATAAAACCCGGTGTTAGGGCAGGGGGCACTTGCGGCCTTTGGGCCGAACTTGTTTGGCGTTTTCTGGACCCCATATTAGCGCTGGCGGTTCGTCAAAAAAACGACGATACGATTGCAGCATTTTTTGATATTGTCCATGGAATATTTGCTCCTGGCTGGCCAGGCCTGAGCCAGGATTGTGATGAATCAAGCGACCTAAGATGCCGATACACATTTCATCCCAGTAAGAGCGGCTGTAGATGAGATGCAAGTGCCAGACTTCGTCGGTGACGAAGGAGGGCGTTGCTTGGTGACCGGCAAAGGCCGCTAAGAAAATGAAGCGTTTGTACTCTTCGATTGCTCTAGCGGTAAATTCACTCGTCCAATCTTGCTCTTCTTCCAGACGGAGCGAGAATGGATAGGGTGCGTTTTCTTCGTCTAAAGAAAAGTCTTGCAGGCGTTTCCAGATTGCCATTAGATCAGTGCTTTTTGTTCTTTTGCGGAATTTCCAAAATCTAAACATGATTGCTACACTTGTCTGTTCCTTAGCTGCCGCAACCGCCGCCACCGCCACAACCGCCGCCGCCGCCGCCACAACTAGTACCGCCGCCACAGCTACTGCCACCGCTAGGAGTTGAACCAGTAGTGCCGCCGCTAGGTGTGGTGGTGGAGTCACTGACGACAGCAGGAACAATTGTGGATGAGTCGCTGGTACTACTGCTGGTATTGCCTGCGCTTTTGCGCGGCTCCTCGGGTTTCTTTCTCAACTGTTCCGATAAGAGGAAGCCGCCGGCCGCTGCAGCGGAAGTATTTAGTACATCGGTGTCAGAGTCTGGAGCGTCGTTGCTTCTATTATTGTGCGCACGTAAACGATTCTCGAACTCAGATCTTGTTGATGAGATTCTTCTGTTACTTTTGCTGCTGCTGGCAATGGCGAAGAAAAGAATGCCGAGCAGAAGTAAGAGGCCCATGCCTACACTTACAATGATGTTCATATTTCCTACCGCCGTTGTGTTATTTGTTTCTGGAGTGGCTACAGGCTCAATTACAGGCTTAACTTCTGTGTTTGCTGTTACCAACGTGTTGATTTGCTCGGCTATGGCCAGCGGAACTCGCGCTGGGCTCGTGCTCAGATACTGATTTCTGGCCGTGAACACCGGGCCTTCTGGGTCATTCATGGTATTGCGATTTATACCGAGGCCGTTGAAATAGCTGCCTGCTCTGACACCAATGGTAAGTAGAGGTCCGTCTTTTGGTGCGGTCATTAGAATTACTAATGCCCTTGATTCACTGAAGCTTGGATTGCTATTCCAGCTCTCCCACAGCTTGCGCACTAAGGCAGGGCCTTTGTTTTCTTCATCTAATTTGCTGGCAGCGTTGCGCGTCACCACAACATACACTTGCAGGTTATTGGATTTGCCGATTGTTTGTAGCTCTTCGGCGTATCCCGGGGCGCTGAAGACCTCAACTTCTTCTGCCGATAATGTGGGCGAAAGATAGACTCTTGTTCCTTCTTTGAATGAAGGCAGCCAGCTATCTTGAGCCAAGAGTGGTGTGGTTGTTGTCAGCAGAAATAGTGCCACTATTGCTGTTGCAAATTTGCAGTTTTTCATAGGTTTCCTTTGATGGATGGTTGAAGTTGTTGTTTTCTGGTGAGCCAGGCGGCTATCACTGCTGCACTTATTAGCCAGAGCCAGAAGCTAGTTGATATGTAGGCGAACCAGCCGAAAAGTGAGAGCCAGAGCCAAGTAGTTGCCATGGGCCAGGCGTAAGAAGATAGCAATTCTTTGGCTCCTGCTGCTCTACAGCCCACGGCTAAAATTAGGCAGAAAACCACCAGGCCCATGGTGAACATTAGCACTGGAGCTGTGCGAGAAAAGGCGAGCACCACGGCAATTGATGTGCATGATGCCGCCGCTAAAGTAAGGAAAATATTTTCGTGATTTCTATCCTGTAATTCGAGATTCATATGAATTCCATATTTGAGTTATTTAGTTGAGGCGCCTAATTAGCGTTTTGTCAGGAGCCAGTTGATGGTGAAGATGCAGAGCCCGCCAACGGTGGCAGATTCCCAGCTATCTACTGATAGATAACCAGGGAACCAGGAGGCCATCAGTTGCAGTTGCAGCACAGGAATGAACATCTGCAAGACATAGATGATCACAACACCAAGGCCTAGGGTCGTGACGGCGAATAGGCTTAGAAAGAGGCCGAGAAACCAACCGGCTACGGCGAAGAGAAAGCCGCAGACAATGCCTTGAGGTAGGAAGCTGCCATGCATTTCGATACCAGGCACGATAGCCGGAAAGACGAAACTAAAGAGAATTGCTGAAAGGAGAATGTGGGCGATAAATTTCATATGGTCTAGTGTGGTTGTGGTGGTTTTAAGGGTTGGGTATGGCAAGAACTGAGACCGTGGCACAGACTTTGTTTTCGTTGCCTGGTTCTGGGTTCAGTTCCAAGCGCAAGCCGTCGTCAGCGACGAGGTAGCCTCGTGCTGTTAGCTCTGCCGCTAGAGTTTGATTCAGCCTTGGTGGTGACAGTGTTACTTCGCTGCCGTTAGAGTGTTCGCTACTGCCGGCTTTGACGCTTAGGTTGGCGCCGATGGCTTCAGGCTGGTTGCTCGTTAGCGATACATCAGTGAAGGTATATCCTGCCCTCTTGCCTGAACTCTTGAGCAGTTCTAGCAGTTCTTCGTTGTCGAAGAAGACGCTTACAGGGGCTGGAAATGTCACTATGCCTGGCGAAGTGAGTGGTGCCGCGGGCCAATTTTCTTCTCTCTGGCTAGCTTCGGCAGCTGCTAAGGCGGTTGCTCTAATGACTGTTGCCCCTGCTTCTTTGCTGTTGCTGAAGACCAGGCTATTCAATGCCAAGGGAGAACCTTCATCATTGGCTGCTTGATATATGGCCTTTGTGATAAGTTCTGTGCTTAGGGCGACAGTAGTAGATTTCTTATCGAAGGCAGCAGAACTAGCACTGGGGCGCATGAACATATAGCCTGTCACGTGGCCCTGTTCGTCACAGTTGATATTGATACACTCAAATTTGGCTTCGCCATTGCTCCACTTTCTCAGCGATAGGTTGAGTAAGTAAGTGAGTTCGTCGCGGCTAAAGTGGTGTTGCAGTTGAACCATAGTTTCTCCGGGTTCGTATTCAGATTGTTCGGTAATTGGCCTAGTCATCTGAGGTGAAGGCATGAATGCCGAAATAAAAGACTTGCTGAGTGACAACAAAAGCTAGCTGCCACCAGGTAACGTTATCCATGAAATTTACTGTAGGCCCCGGGATTGCAGCAAAGACCGTAGCGGCTAACCCGCAGGCAATAGCGATAGCGATAGCCCAGATAACTATGTGAATTTCGAGTTCTCCATTGATTGTGCAGTGCATCAGAGAGAAATAGCTGAGCATGGCAATAGTAAGCACTGCTGCTATAGTCAAACCAATGGGCTGTGGTAATAGTTGAGAGGCTGCCGCTGTGGAAGCGATTCCAGCTAAGTATGCAGGAACCACAAGATAAGTTTTTTTGATAGTCATGATTTTTCCTCAGAGATTTTGATGAATAAAGCAAGAGCAACACCGCTGTATTGGTGTTGCTCTTACTGGTTGTTGAAGGTCGCTCTTAGTTTCCGTTTGAGCCGCTTAGGCCAGCAAAGATGTCGAGATCGCGCTTGTCGTGCTCAGCTTGCACTTCGATGCTGCGCTTCTCTTTGGCGGCGATAGCAGCTTGGCTGTGTGCTTCTTCAAGAGCTGCTTGGCCTCTTGCCAAAACTTCAATTGCTTTAGTTAGCTGCGTGTCTTCGCCAATAAATGGATTATCAATGAAGGCATCAGGCAGCTGTATTTCATAGTCAGGGATAATACCGGCACCAAGTGCGGCACCTCCTGGTAAGAAGCGAAAGGTAGTGATTTTTACAGCTGAGCCAAAGTCGATAGGCTTAAAGGCTTGCCCTACTTCTTTGCCAAAACTAGGTGTACCAACGACTGTTGCCAGCCCATTAACTTGCAGCATGCCGGCCAGTATTTCGGAGGCGCTAGCGCTCATGCCGTTAACTAAAACAACAATGGGCACATCAGGTAGTACGCGAAAGACGCGAGGTGTGCTGCGGCTCTTCACGACGTTGCCATTTTCCAGCATCTCTTCTACGTAATGGTCTGCTTCTAGTCTTTGCCTTACCTCTATGCTGCGATCGCCGTCCCGTTGTTGAATAGTGATGGTGGTGCCTTTGGCCATGAGCGTTTGACCCATATCTAAGGCTTCGTTCATCACTCCACCGCCATTGTTTCTGAAGTCAATCACTAGCCCTTTGAGAGAGCAATCTCTATTGGGGTCGTAAGCTTTGATTACTTCCAACAGTTGTTGAGTATCGTAAGGCAGTGTTTTTCCGGTACAGGCTAAGTAAAGCGCATCACTGAATTCAGCAGCTACGGCATGGGTGAAGTTCATCACTTTGACCTGAAGAAAGTCATGGTCCAGTAGTTTGGTGCTAACTTGAGGAAAGTGCACTGCTTGGCGAGTTATGGTAATTTCTGTGTCTGTAAAAGAACCATCAATTGGTCGTTTCACAGAGAGAACTACCTGCGAACCTTCTTCACCGCGACCTTTGATGGCGTCAACCACTTCATTCAAGGTTCTGCCTATGGTAGTTTTGCCATCAACCGCTACAATCTGATCTCCACCTAGTAGGCCTGCTTTTTCTGCCGGAGTATTGGCTGCAGGAGCAGGGTAGACCACGATTGGGGTGCTTTCGCTGATCAGGTTTAAGCTTTTCAAGGCTTCTGCTGAAGGGTTTTCTCCCAGTGCTTTTAAGGCGCTCTTCATACCCAAGCGCATCATTGGTGCGCCGATACCGACAAGATTACCTTGGGTTGATTGAAATAGCGCACTGGCTTCTTTAGGTGGCAGAAAGGCCGTGTGCATTTCATGCAAGTCGTTAACCATTCTTTTGATGGCGATGTAAGTGTGCTCTTGATCATCGAGCATAGTTTGGTCGTAACGGTGCTGCCATTTCTCAATGTAAGCACTGCGTTTGGCTGGGTCCATTAGACTGAGATCAGATTTGACCACCAGACCAAAGACGCAGTCGTAGAGAACTTTGCCGTTAAATGGTTCTTTGTTTTCACTGTTGCAAGCGATTGGTATTTCGCTTGGGACAGCGACTGCTTGCGGTTGTGGCTCGGGGGAGTGACTAGATGGCAGGATTATCCCTACCAGTGCAAGGGTAATCACGACTGACGCAAGGCCAGCTGCGAATACCGATTTTGAATACGACAGCTTCATAGGTAGCTCCTAAAAATGTTTGTGCCGATGGTGTGCATCAGGAAAGTGAGCATGGTTATGGGCCAGGGGCTCGTGACTGTGAACATGGTTATGCGGTTCGCCCGGGGGCGTATCGCTGCTATGCCAATCAGAGTGATTGTGATGCTCATCATGGCTGTGCTTGTGGGCATGAGTTGTAGCTTCGTGCACATGGCAGTGACTGTGGCTTTCGCTCAGGTGCAACCAGAGGCCTAATGCCATCAGTGCTGAGGCGGCAATGAACGATGGAGTTATCGGTTCATTGACTAGTACGATTGCAATCAGTGCACCGACGAATGGAGCTAAGGCGAAGTAAGCACCGGTGCGGGCTGTGCCCAAATGGCGCAAAGCAAGTACGAATAACACCAGGCTTACGCCGTAGCCAAGAAATCCTACCAGAAGAGCCGCGCCTATGTAGATCGGCCCTGGAGCTGTGAGTGCTGCTGCTGTGAATTTTATTGCCAAAGTGACGTTTACCAGGCCGGCAAATAGTCCTTTGATACAGGTAATCTGTGCTGGGTTAGCGTTGGATACTTTTCTGGTCAAATTGTTGTCGACGGCCCAACCTAAGCAAGCTCCGGCTATTAGTAGCAGGCCACTGTAGTTAGAACTTGTAGCGCTAGAATCTAGTTCTGCTCCTGATAATACGATTCCTCCAGAGACGACGGCTACCATGCCGAGAAAAATGCGCTTGTCACAGTTTTCGTGAAAAACAAACCAGGCAATCAGAGTCGTAAATACCCCTTCCAAATTGAGAAAGAGTGAAGCTGAAGAGGCATTGGTTGTCGACAATCCGAGCATTAGCAGGGCAGGGGCAATGATGCCACCAAATAGAATGGCGCCACCTAACCAGCCGAAGTCTGCCCTTTGCAAGGAGGCTTCGCCGTTGTTTGCTTGGCCGAAGAGCTTCTTGGCCAGCAGATAGACGGCTAAGCCAATGCTAGAGCCAAGATAGAAGAGGCCGGCTAAGAGCAGCGGTTGGATTTGAGTTTCAACCAGCAAGCTCTTAGCAAAGGGGGTGGTAAAGCCGAATAAGACAGCGGCAAGAAGAGCATAGACAACTCCTTTTGCCGGCATCTTTGAGTTTGTGCTGGGTTCCATAACTGAGGCTGTGACTTAATTGTTTTCGGGATATTGCTCGGCAATATTGATTTCGTCGACTATCACTCCGTGCCTGACTGAGCGAATGCCAACAATCAATGGAGCAGCGGTCAGTAAAAACATCAGGTAGGCGCCAAAGGCTATGTTGGTCATTTTGACGCGCAGTTTGTTCATCGTTATTGCAACCCCTTTTTTGATGGTAGTCAAGCGGGGAGGGTAAAAATGAGAACTTCCCTGTTCTCTTCTCTGAGAGTTAAGTGATTATTTGTCTTCGTTTGAATCTTTTTCAGCTTGGGTGCGCTTGTAGTGGCGGTTGCCCATAAAGAAGCTGCCACCGAAAGCAATACCAGCCCAGAAGACAATTGTTATGCCGCCTTGAAGACCTAGCAGTGTGCCAGCAAATATGGAGGCCGCAACTGCGCCAACTATAGCCCAGGTTTTAGCTTGTTTTGACAGACTTGGACCCTTAGCGCCAAGCCAGTAACCGATGGCGAAGGCGACGGCGATTACGATTGTGCCGACAGTTTGAACGTTTTGATGTGCGGCAATATAGCCTTCGCTGCCTTCGAACATCAGGTCGTTTGGATCTACTTTGTTGAACATGGCCATTGTGTTTACCTATTGATTTTGATTGTTGTGTGTTTCTTGTTGAAACGGATTTGTCTTGTGGCTTCAGGCAAGAGCATCCTTGTTCTCACCTGAATTTTTTTGCTGTTGGTTCTGGTCGCTATTTAAGCTCTGCGAACCGAAAGTCTTTCAAACCGAGGCCACAGCTCTTTCAGCTTTGCTTCTACTTGAGAGTCGCTAATATAGACTGGTTCGAACTTGTTCCACAACGCCAGCCATTCAGCCCGAGCAATGGTTTCTTTTTCCATCAGCACTTCAACTAGGGCATGCAAGAACTCTTCTCTTTCAAGCAGAGCACGAATAGCCATGCGACAGCCGGTAGCCAGTTTGCCCAAGATTTCTTGGTCGATTTGGTTGCTAGACTCATTTGACAATCCATAAGCGCCAGAGCCCATACCCATTTGTCTACCCAGGTTGGGGTTCTCTTGGTCTGCACCAACAGAGATGGCACCAAGTTTTGACATGCCAACTTTTGTCACCATTATTTTGGCGATGTTGTAGGCTTGTTTTAAGTCGTTGCTGTTGCCTGTGGTGGCAGTGCCGGTGAACATGCGTTCGGCGATGGTTGCGCCGACTGCCGAGGCGATTCTACCAAGCAAAGCTTCTTCGGTTTGCACAGGGCTGGCGAGGTCAGGGGTTGCTTGCATATGACCGCCAGTGCCAGCTGCACCAACAATTGTCAGACGACGCAGCGGGTTGCCCCATTGTTGAGCCCAATGTTTCTTTGCTGCTAACCAACGTTGATGGCCAGCTTCAGTCACCAAGCCATGGCCACCTTCGTGGTAGGCCAGCATCCTTTTGACCGCAGGGTCTTGTCTGCGTGAACTGCTTTTTGATGCTAATGCTTTCATCGTACCTTCGATGATGGCATCTTCTATGTCGGCAGAACTGATTTCAGCAGGGAGCTTTTCGCCTAGTTTTTTGGCGGCAGCTATTCTGCGAAGCATTAAGACAACCGAACGGTTCATCAGCTCAGCAATGTCAGCACCAGAAAAGTTCCAGGTGCTGTTGGCGATGTGATCGAAATCTACATCTTTAGCGAAGTTTTTGCCTTTGCGGTGAACATCCAGAATCAGTTTTCTAGCATGTGTGTCTGGTGCTTCAACTGTGATGTTTTTCGTAAAACGACCAGCACGCAGCAAAGCTTTGTCTAACACGTCAGCTCTGTTAGTTGCGGCAATGACATAGACGCCGGGAATCTTGTCAAAGCCGTCCATCTCTACCAATAATTGGTTCAGAGTTTGTTCTCTCTCGTCGTTGCCGCCGCCCATACCAGTGCCACGTTGACGACCGACTGCATCAATTTCATCAATGAAGATGATGCATGGTGCTAGTTTTCTGGCATCTTCAAACAAGTCACGTACAGCTTTAGCGCCCATGCCAACGAACATTTCAACAAAGTCAGAGCCCGATATGCTGATAAAGGCAACACCGGCTTCACCAGCTATACAGCGAGCCAGAAGAGTTTTACCGTTACCGGGTTCACCCACCATCAACGCACCTCTAGGCACCACAGCACCATGTTTGGCAAGAGCTGCCGGGTTTTGCAAGAATTCGATGATCTCGACACTTTCTAGCTTCGCTTCGTCATTGCCAGCAAATTTGTCGAGCTTGTCGGTTACTGTTCCTGCGGGGTAGATGCGATGTTTAGGAGTTTTATTCTTGCCCGCGTTCATCGGGTTGAACCGTTTGAACAGGAAGAGCATCACACCAGCCATAATCAAGTATGGAATCCAGGCTGCGAAGATTGTCCAGACGGCCTCACGCCAGGTACCCGTTTTAGCTTTTACGGGCAATTGGTAAGTACCGTCTACAGGAATATGTTTCTCGTCGGCCAGGGCTTTGATTGTGGCCCATTCTCCAGGGGGAAGACCGGCTGTCACTGGTGTTGTGCCGGTTCTTTCGATGGTGATAACTGGATTGCCCCAGGTATCTTTGCCGTAGGTGATGCGTTCTATGTCGCTACTGTCTTTCTTGATTAGGCTGATAGCGGTATCGAAGCTTCTGATGCCGTCGCCTCGTTTGGCAAACTGCAGGGGATCGTATTCGGTAGGACCAGCGCTGAAGAGATTGGTGATAAAGAATATGACCAAAAACACGCCGACCATGATTAACCATTTTGGTATTGTTTTTAGCCAAGCTGGTAATTTGGGGAAGTTAGGCTTTTTCATGAGAATTCCTCGTATGCCATCAGAGCTGCGGTCTTATGCAGCTCTTCAGGCTCATTGGTGAACGGTTGATAAGATGGATAAGTTCGATAAGATCGATAAAGGTATTACTTGTCTTGCTCTGTCAAGCTGCGCTTGTAGCGGCGGTTGCCCATGAAGAAGCTTATGCCCAGAGCAATACCGGCCCAGAAGACGATGAACATGCCACCTTGAAGACCTAAGATAGTGCCAGCAAAAATGCTGACCAGAACTATGCCCACGATGGTCCAAGTTATATTTTGCTTGGACAGACTTGGACCTTTGACACCAAGCCAGTAGCCCAGGGCAAATGCCAGAGCTACTACTAGCAAGCCGACTGTTTGTGCATTCTGATGAGCGGCGATATAGCCTGGGCTGCCTTCGAACATCAGGTCGTTTGGATCTACTTTGTTAAAGATTGCCATTGTGTTTACCTACTAAGTGATTGATTTCTGTGAAAAGAAAGATGTGGATTGTGAGCTAACAGTCGGCGTCCTTGCCTTCTGCTAGCACTTGCGGTGCTGTGATTGCCTATACTTCAACTGCGTCTGAAAGTTCGGCAAAGCGAGGCCAGAATTTTCTCAATTCGTCTTCGATGCGCTCATTGCTAATGACAGCCGGTTGGAATTGATTCCACAGCTCTAGCCATTCGGCGCGAGCAATGGTTTCTTCTACTTCCAACTTTTTCACCAAGGCGTGCAAGAATTGCTCTCTTTCTAGCAAAGCGCGCAGTGCCATGCGAGAAGCGGTAGCTAGCTTGCGTAAAATTTCTTGGTCGATTTGGTTGCTTGACTCGTCTGACAGACCGTAAGCACCTGCGCCCATGCCCATTTGACGACCCAGGTTAGGGTTGTCTTCATCGGCACCAACTGAGATAGTACCCAGGTCAGACATGGCGAACTTGGTTACCATCATTTTGGCATAGCTGTAGGCTTTTTCTAAGTCGTTGCTGTTGCCGGTGGTGGCAGTGCCAGTAAACAAACGTTCTGATATTGTTGCCCCTGCAGCGCAAGCAATTTGACCTAACAGAGCCTCTTCAGTTTTGAAGTTGATGTTTGAATCTGGAGTGGCTTGCATATGGCCACCGGTACCAGCGGCACCAACAATAGTTAGACGGCGCATGGCGTTGCCCCATTGCTCTGCCCAACCTCTACCAGAAGCCAAATAGCGTTGATAGCCAACTTCTGTCACCACGCCGTGACCACCTTCGTGGTAAGCCAGCATGGTTTTGACTGCAGGGTCTTGTCTGCGTGAGCTGCTTTTTGCTGCCAGAGCTTTCATAGTTCCTTCTATGATGGCATCTTCGACATCGGCCGAAGTAACTTCTTCAGGCAGCTTTGTGCCTAATTTCTTGGCAGCATTAACGCGACGCAGCATCAAGATCACTGAACGGTTCATCAACTCAGCAATGTCAGCACCAGAAAAGCCATAGGTACTGTTGGCGATGTGATCGAAATCGACATCTTTGCCGAAATTTTTGCCCTTGCGGTGAATTGCCAGAATCAGTTTTCTAGCGTGTAAGTCAGGAGATTCGACAGTGATGTTTTTAGTCAAGCGTCCCGCACGCAGCAAAGCTTTGTCTAGCACGTCTGCTCTGTTGGTGGCAGCAATGACGTAAACGCCTAGCTTCCTTTCGAAGCCATCTAGTTCGACCAGCAATTGGTTCAGAGTTTGCTCTCTTTCATCGTTGCCACCACCCATACCAGTGCCACGTTGTCTGCCCACAGCATCGATTTCATCAATGAAAATGATACATGGCGCGTGCTCAACGGCATCTTTGAACAGGTCGCGAACTGCTTTAGCACCCATACCAACAAACATTTCGACAAAGTCAGAACCCGAAATGGTTATGAAGGTTACGCCAGCTTCGCCTGCGATACAGCGAGCCAGCAGAGTTTTACCGTTACCTGGTTCACCCACCATTAGAGCGCCTCTAGGCATAACACCGCCATGTTCGGTCAATGCTGTTGGATTTTGCAAGTACTCGATAATCTCAACACTTTCTAGTTTGGCTTCATCGTTGCCTGCGAATTTGTCGAGCTTTTCAGTTATTGTGCCTTTGGGGTAAATGCGGTGTTTGGGCGATTTCTTCTTACTTTGGGCCATGGGGTTTTGAGTCATCATATAGACCCAGACGCCAATGATAATGAACATGCCGCCGTAACTAGCCAGAAATGAGACAAAGCCCCCATTGCCTTCGTCAGGTTTTAATGGTGGTTGATAGGTGCCATCGACTTCGATGTTTTTAGCTTTGGCAGCTTGTTTAATTTCGTCATAGCCTCCTGGAGGTGTTCCTGCCGTAACTGAGGCTTTGCCTTTGAATTCGATGGTGACTACAGCGTTTCCGAAAGTGTCGTAGCCGAAGACCACTGCATTAACTGAGTCGTCGCTTTGAACCGCTTTCAGAGCTGCGTCATAGGTGGCAACGGAGCTGCCCAGCAGGGGGTTCATTGAAGGCGTTGAAGGCCCGGCGATCTGAAAAAACAGATACAGTGCAGCAACGCCTGCTAATCCGATCAGCCAGTTTGTAGGCGAGTTCGGATCTTTGTTTGGTTCTTTGTTTGGATCTTGATTCTCGTTCATGTTGGTATCCTCTAGGGCCCTCCGAAGCTTGCATGTGCTCGGCTAGGAGGGCTGAAAAAAGCGCAAAATGGAACGCGCCAATGCCTAAAGTGGCAGTGACGCATCGTGGGGCCATCATTCTCAACTTCTCTACGTCAGAAACAACCACACCTGGGTGCAGTTGTTATTGGGGGTAAAGGGTAGATTTCAGTGGGTTTGAAATGGAGATGACTTCTTTAAGAAAAAATGAAGAGACGAATGGCTAGTTCTCACCTTATAGAAGCCTTGAGGTCAGAGGCAATCAGAACTTGTTGGAAACTGATAGATTCTTCTGGCTCAGTTGGCGCGGGTGAAACGCTTGCCACTGCTCTTCGTGGGTCACTTGCAGCTAGGGCGATGGCAGCAGTAATTCCGCTCACTACTTGTTTCCTTTCTTTTCCTTCTCTTCTCTGGCTTTGGCGGCCTCAGCCTGTTCTTTTTCATGGCGTCTAATCCAGTCATCTTCTAATGATTTGCCGCGTGCTGCCAGACCGCCAGCGGTGTTCGTAGACGTGGGCATGTGATGCACAGCATCGTGTCGAGCTTTGAGCTGTTCTAGTTCTGTGCCAGAACCGTTGCTTGCCTCGCTGTTTGTGGCAGCCGATTTTTGGTCGGTTTCGCTCATTTGTTTACCTTCAATTTGATGGTGGTTGTGTTGGCGGTTCTGCCTGTTCTTTGGGAGCGCCGTGAGCACAGGGCATAGCTTGATCGGGAGCGAAGTGGCAGAAGCTTGGTGCAGTCAGTGCCAGTTCGCTTGGTGCTGCCATGCCGAGGGAAACGCATAGCTGAATTGCTTGTTCAAGGGTCATGTCTGAGTCACTTACTGCTTCAGCAGGGAAGGCTACCACTAGACCGCTGATGGGATTGGGCGGCGTCGGAATGAAGACCAGGACGTATTTGGCACCATTGGTTATATTGGTAACTTCATTGGTGACGAAGGCAATGGTCAAGCCACCGCCCGCAACAAAAGGTACGAACACTACTCTTTTGAATTTGCTTGTGCTGTCTGAACTGCCAACCAGATCAATGATTTTTCGCAGTGAACCATAGACTTTACCGACGCCCTGGATCTTGAGAATTTTCTGTTCAAGCCATTTGAAGACACTGTTGCCGATGCGCCAGGAGACAATTGCTCCTAAGGAATAGAACAACATAATCACTAGCAGTAAACTAAAGACCGGATTATGCGAAATACCAGCAGCCTCAGGGTCGAAAGAACCCCAAATAGTTGCCACCAGGCTGCCTAACCAGCCATCAGCGATACCGAGAGCTAGTTTAAATCCGTAAATGAGAGCGGCGAAGGGAAAGAAGACCATGGCGCCGCGGATCATTCGTTGTTTGAAGTGGCTAGTAAAGTTGGTTTGTGATGTTTGCATAGGGATGCTTCTCAATTTTGATGTGAAATGGCTGTGCCTGGAAGAACCAAGCACAGCGGTGATTGAATCTAGAGGTTAATGCTTGAAGGCAAAGCGACTGACCCAGGCAATGGCCAAGGTGGAGACGACAAAGACCATGTGCACCACGACCAGTTTCGTCAAATATTCGATGCTTTCGTCTTGGGCGTTGATGAATGCGTGTAGCAAGTGAATAGTGGACACGCCAAGTATCGACATGCTCATTTTTACTTTGAGTGCGCCGGGGTCAATGTGTCCAAGCCATTTTAACTTTGGTAGTTCTGACGGTGTTTCTGCCGCTTGATCATCGTCATAGTCACTGCCGCTGATAAACAGTACATAGCCCCCAATCATCACCATCACAATTAAGTGACTAATCATGATGATGTCGAGCAGTTGCAGCACCGCTATGAGCATGTCAGTTTCAGACATGGCAAAGGAATGCCAGACTAGCTCAAATGTTTCTACTGAAAAGCGAATAGCGTATACAAGTAAGGTGACGATTAGGCCAAAATACATTGGTATTAGCAACAATCGGCCGCCAAAGATGATTTTCTCGAACTGTTTGTTCATGCGATTTCCTTGTTTTAAGGCGAGAGGTTGCCGACTTGCCTGCTCTTTTTGAGTAAGCAAGCCAGCGATCGTTTTGAACAGAGTTCGACTAAAAGAAAGAACTCCAGGTGCTCGTTTTGTTAGGAGTTTGACGGTTGATCGGGTTTATACACAGCCTTGCACCACACGCCTAGGGCGACATAAGACGAGAGCATTATGGGCACGCCGAAGGGCCAGGGGCTGATATAAGATTGCAACATAATGAGCAAGATGTTGATGACAAAGCAAACTGCTATGCCATATTTTCTGTGCTCAATCGCTACCAATTTGGATACGCCAAAGTAACCAATGGCAAGCATCAGTGCTTGTAAAACGAGTTGGGTGGTCATAATTATTCCTTGCTAAATTGAATGGATAAGTAGAGCGGGTCTATTCTTCGCCTTGGAGCAGGCCAGATTTTTGGCTGGCTAGAATAGCGTTGTCGCGCTCTTTGTGAGCAGCACTGGCGCTTGCTGCCAGGTTTTCTTTGTGGCTAGTAACAGCCGTACTGCGAGCTTCAGCTAAGGCGTCTTTGCCCATGGCCAAAACTTCTTGAGCTTTGTTCAGCACTAAGTCTGGTGCGCTTAGTGGGTCGTTGAGATAGGCTGTGCTTTGGCTTGCTTCAAAGTCTGGCAAAACTGCTACGCCAAGGTCAGAGCCAGCCGGTAAGAAGCGGAAAGTAGTAATTTTCACGCCGGTACCAAAATCAAGCGGGTTAACTGATTGGCCAACTTCTTTGCCGTAGCTAGGTGTGCCAACGATGGCAGCCAGACCATTTTTCTGCAAACTAGCAGACATCAGTTCGGCAGCACTAGCACTATTTTCGTTGATCATCACCACCACTGGGATATTGTCAGGTAACACTCTCCAGAAGCGTGGGTGGGTAAATACTTTTTCTGATTTACCGTTCACGATTTTTTCACGGCGAAATTCACCGGCGCTTACCGACTCTTTGATGTGGATGATTTGATCGCCTTCTCGTGACATGTAAGACACCAGAGTGCCTTCTTTCATCACCGCTTGCAGCATCTCAACCACCTGGTCTAAGCGACCTCCTGGGTTGTTTTGCAGGTCGATGGCTAAGCCTTTCAGCTGGCAGTCTTGCTCTGGCTTATATGTGTTTACTATTGCTGCCACAGCTGCTTTCCCTTCGGGTAATGACTTGCCGGTGCAGGCCTCATAGAGAGCTTCTGTGAATTCTCTGGAGACAGAATTGCCAAACATACCGACCTTTATGCTGGCGAAGCCATTGTCGAGTTTTTGCCAGGTCGCTTCTTTTGTGTGCACCTTAGCCCGGGTGATGTTGAAAGTTAGTGGTTCGAAGCCAGCGCTAGTTGGGCGCAGAACTTTGATGGTCACTGTTGTGCCAGCAGGTCCACGAATGTCAGCTACTATTTCGTTGACAGTGCGTCCGCTGCTTGGTTTACCGTTTACTTCTGCAATGCGATCACCAGCGGCAATTCCAGCTGCTTCTGCTGGGCTGCCTGGGTTGGGTCTAGGAAAGAACATCAAGGGAGTATCATCGCTTATTTGGGCCAGCGCTACAGTGTCTTGCGAGTGTACAACGCTCAGAGCTTCGGCTTTGTTGGCCATATTTAAGAGGGTTACTGGTGCACCAATGCCTGCCAAGCTTGAATCGAATGCTTGTGCTAGATTGGCGAATTGCTTGGCTGTGAAGAAATTGGTATGCATTTCATTCAGGTCAGCAAGCATTTCACGAATAGCTTTTTCTGTTCTTTCTTGGCTATCTAGAGCCGATCCTTCGTCAAATTTGTGCTGCCATTTTTGGGAAAATGCCGCACGTTTTTCTCGGTCAATGATAGAAAGATCAGTTTTTACTACCATGTCAAAGGCGCAGGCGTAGAGCGTTTTACCATTGAATGGGCCAGTATTCTCAGGGTTGCAGGCGGCGCTGACATAGGGGGCCATGAGATCGTCTTTGTCTTCAGCGACTTCGCCGTAGACAGTGTAGTTGGTCTCTATAAATGTCTTCAGGTCTTTTTCGCTTTTGGCCGCACTAGGAGCTATTTGCAAGCTGTTGTTGGCGTAGATATAGACCGGGTAAGACACCGTGGTAGTTTCATTACTAGTTTTGTCTTTCGCGACTACCGCTTGTTCCGAGACAAGTTTTTGTACTAGTCCTGCGTTCTTTGATGTGTCCGCTTGATAGAACTCAATATCGGGGTACTGCTTGGCCAGGCTTTCTAAGAAGGCAAGTTCAGTCGGACATTGCTCGGGGATGCAGACTTGGATAAAACTGTTGCCGCTAGCATTGAAGTCGGCCCGGTATAAGTCTTCTTGGGCGATTTCACCCACTAGTGGTTTAGCCGATAGAGAAGCTTTGCTGCCGTCCGTTGGCATAATTGCTTCTCTTACCCCAGGAACACGAATGCCCAGGTTTTGAGCTTGCCTTGTGCCGGCACTAGAGTGATTGTGACCGCTAGTGTCACTGTTCATATTGCCAGTCAATCCACCAACTAAAATTACTATCGGCAAAATTGAGTTGGTCACCACATGCAGTAGCACTGGCGTCCAAATCGTTCTGGTTGCTAAATAGAGCGTCCCTGCCACTAGTCCAAAGAAGAACTGGCTGAAGAAGGCATCCATATTCAGGTGAGCTAAGGCAAACAGCGCTGCCGCTATGACGACCGCTATGGAGCTACCGCAGATTTCGAAGAACTTATGAGCAGCGCGGCCAATCTTACTTTGATTGTCGCTTAAGGCTTCTGCCTGGGTGGCAAAGCTTGTGCGCCAGAGGTTGAATATTACTCCACGAAAAACCATCTCCTCCATGAAGGCAGCTAGCAATGCCATTAGTACTGAGGTAATGATGAAATTGGTCATGGTCATGTGAGCGAGTACCTGCTCAATGCCTCTGGGGCCTGCTGGTGCGCCGACATTTGATGAGACAGCTGCTTCAGTACCAGCGGCACCGATTGCTATGAAAGAGCCTGTCAGGTAGTCGAAGAGATAGGTGAGGACAAAGCCGCCTATGGCCCAAAGAGCAATCTTCTTGAAGGTCATGTCCACCTGGCGGTAGTTCAAGCCAAGCACCCCAGGAAAGTTTGGTAGATTGCTATCTAAATGGAAGAATGGATGTAGCTTTTCCGACCAAGCGGTAACAAAAGCGGTTCTTCCTGTGAAGTAAAGATAGCTCAATGCCAGGGGCGTGCCAGTGGTGCCGAGGGTGAAAAGTATTTCGGCAATTGAAGGCATAAATGGTCGGAGTACCTTGACGTGCCCGATTGAGTAGATTATTGGAAAAGCCACAGCTGAGCCGAGGAGGCTCGCTACTATCAGGGCAAGAGTTGCGCTAGTGGCCCAGCGAAAAGTACCTAAGCCGTTGCTTACGGCTGAGTTTGTCGAATCGTCTTTCATATTCGTTCCTCTGTTTGTGACTAGTGTTTGTGACTAGTGTTAGTAACTAGTGAATAGTTTGGCTTTCACCCAAGGGGGCGAAAGAGTAGTTAATCAACTGCCGCTCCAGTTCGCTCCTGTTCTGCTGAGCTGCCGCGACATTGAATCAATGCTTGGAGAAGTTGACTAGTGGCGAGTTTGTAGGCATGCATGTTTGTCGCTGTCATAAGGAGTACTACCCCAAGCAATTGTTTTAGTTTAAGGTTGTATTCGGCAAGGTCTGGTTTTAATTACCAACTTATTTGCAAGAGGCAGGATTCTAATGTGCCTCTGCGGATAAACAGTGGATTCAGCTCAGCTTCTTTCAGTACGTCATAAAGCAAGCGAGGCTGCCCTACTATGTTTTCAATGGGGATTTCGCTGTCGCCTTGAGCTGTTATGGGAATTAAGCGCTTATACTGATCTGTATCAGCAAACGACAACTGCAGAACCTCTATTGTTCCAGCAGCATCTTTTGTTGCCGCTATTTTGGCCAAGGTTTGGTCGAATATTTTAATTGCATCTGTGCGCGAGGAAAGTTCTCTTAGGGCAGTCATATTCCAAAGCTTGTTGCCTTCGCTGAGAAACTTTTCTGCTTGTTCAACAATGGGCTTCTCCTCGCTTTCAAGCTCTTCTATTTGACCAAGAAGAGCTTGAATTTGGTCCATTTTTTCTGTTAGTGATGTGCGCAGGTAGACAACTAAAGCGCCGCGTGCTTTTTTAATGGCTTTTTGATTTAACATTTTTGTTTGCTCGTTAGTAAGTTGGAGTTGAAGAAGGTACTACCTTCGCCGACTAGCGCAGCTTTAAGCTCAGGCGCTTCAAAGTCGTAGAACATGTCGAGTTGAAAGTAGTTGTCTTGCGTCAGCTTTACTTCTTCGCTAGGTGCTTCTAGGGCCTCTGTCAGCGTGCCAATGCGATTGATGATGGCAGCGTAGTGACTGAGGTCGGCGAATTGTCCGATCAATATTGTTGCCCCTTGAAACACCGAAGTGAAAGCCATAACGGCTTGGGTGATTGTGCCAAAAGGGATGTGATCATTGAAGTAAAGGTGGGCCACAATCAAAGGTGGAATCAGGGGTACTAGATGATTGAAGACTCCTGTGAATAGCTGCAGATTTTTGTGCACCAGGGTCATATCTAGTAAGTTCGAAATCACTGCAGTGAGTGCCAGTTCTGCTTCGGCGACAGTGGTTGAACTGCTGCTATTAGTTTTTACTAGTTCATCGCGGGCGCCGGCTAGTTTGGCTCTAAGGTCAGCTTCTGTTTTCATTTGGCGATCGCTAATACTGATTAGCGTTTTGCCAATATGTGAAACAATTACCAGGCCTAGAGTTGAGTAGACAATGACGATGAATGAAAGTGATGGTGAAATTTTCCACAGCACTATCATGAAGGTACAGACAGTAACGATGGCATCCAAAATCGATATGGCCAAGCGTATAGATGAGCCACAAAACGAGTCGACGTCTTGGGTCATCCGTTGCTCAGGATTATCAATTTCTCTGGAGTTTTCGACTTTTATGCCAGCAGCGTTTGAGAAATATTTGTGTATTAAGCTCCTTGAAAGCCAATCGCGCCAGTAGAGCGCCAGGCGTGTTCTTAAAAGGTTGTAGTAAGTTTCAATTGGCACGGTAATTAAGATGGCGAGAATAGACAAGAACAGATAGAGGCAGAAATCGCTCCAGCTTTTCTGTTCCATTGCCGTCATGAAATGACCGGAAGTAACATTGATGCAAACCGCTACACCAGCTTTGGCAGCCATAAGGGTGAGAATTAAACCAAGATTGGTAAAGCCAACCGAGTTTTTTTCTGATACCCAAAAAGGCTTACCTATTTTTGCCAGCCTTCTCCAAGGCATTGCTGTGAGGATGTTGTTCATGGCAGTTCTCCACTAGATAAGTTCAAAAAATATGAGTGATTTGATAGCAGTGGGAAGGCTAGCCACAGGTAGGCAGCTGCTCAATTTGGCTTTGTTATTGCCAGGCGAGTGTAGTCACCGAGGCTTTTGCCAGAGTGATTTCCGCTACACTTTTTCCTTCCTCGATGCTAATTGTTTTCTCTGGGCCTAGATTGGTTAGCACTAGCACCCGCTCTCCTGATGGATTGAGGAATGCCACATGCGAAATCTCTTGATTGGGTTTCAAGGCCGTAGATTCAATGCGTTTTGCTCCGCGCTCAATGAATTTTGAAAAGTGAGCCAGGGCATAATATTGGCCGCTGTGAGTAACTTCTTTGGTTGTTGAGTTAATGGTCACTAGACCACCACAAGGGAATGGTCCAATGTTTGGTCGGCCGTTTTGATCAAGGGCCAGGTTCCAGACTGTGATGCCGCGGCACCAGTGAGTAAGATTGCTTGTGAAAGTTCTTGCCCACTTGATGTAGTCGCTATGGTAGTTGGGGTCTGTATAGTCAGGGCCGCCTTCTGTCCAGTAGTGACTAACCTGTGGGTGGGCTTCTTTTACTGTGCCAATGCGCCAGGCGTCGCCGACATAACCATGCCAGGCAATGGCCGAGGCGTATTTGGCTAGGGCGGGACTTTCTAGTGATGCCACAGCACGGCCCCACAAGTTGTAGTTGTGGTCGATAATCCAAATTTGTGTCTCTAAACCACGTTTTTCAAAGAGTGGCCCCAGGTGGTGACCAACGAAGTCGACTTCGTACTCTTGGGGCCAGAGACAAGCTGGCATTAGGCCATCTTGATCGGTATCAACTTCGTTTTGCACTGTGATGGCATAGATGTCGATTCCGTCAGCTTTATAGCTATCAATAAATTTGACAAAATAATTGGCATAACTGCCAAAGTTTTTCCTTTGAAAACTACCACCAAGCATTGAGCCGTTAGATTTCATCCAGCCTGGGGGGCTCCAGGGTGAGCCGTAAAAAAGCATCTCAGCGTTAAGTGCCAGCGCTTGACGCAGACAAGGCAGAATGTATTTCTGGTCGTGTGCGATAGAAAAGCGCTTTAGCTCAGGATCTGGCTCTCCTTCATCATAGCTGTAGAGATGAGTGGCATAATCACTTGAGCCAATGCAGACTCGACAGAAATTTAGGCCTAGGCCGCCTTTTGATGCTGGAGCGAAGAGATTGCTAAATAGTTCGGCTCTTGCATCTTCTGAGAGTAGGTCAAAGTTGTAGCAAGCAGCATCGGTAAAAGCGCCGCCAAAGCCGACAATTTCTTGAAAGCTTATTTCTGGCCGAACGCTAATGACCTCATCGGTGTTGGCTCCAGAAAAGCGCCAGTAAACATCGACTGATTGCAACTCTAGGTGCTTTTGGGCATTCGTTTGCATCAGGCGCATCGGGCCGTAGTGCAGCAGGATTGGTCTTGGACTGTTAGGATTTCGATTATATTTTCTCTTCAGCCACCGACTAGCGCGAGAGAGCATGAAGCCCAGCACTAGACCAATGACAATGAAAAACTTAGTAATGCGTGTGGGCATAATCAGCACCTCGAATATCAATGAGAAGGGCCATACAAGTTGGCGGCAAAAAGCTTGACGCCAACTCATATGGGTGAGGGTTTATTGGTTTGAGTTTGGCGCCACCATTGGTAATGCTATTGGTTGCACCGTAATGCCGTGCTCTAGTTTGTCTATTAGAGTGAAGAGCGCCGCGTGATCGCCCACTTCATACGATTTCAAGGTTTGACCGTCAATCACCACTGAGTGAACATAGGGGTGTTTTGTCCCAGCTGTAGAAACAACGGCAACAACATAGTAAATATGTCCGTTGATTATGAGTGGGCGCGGTTCTACTTTTTCGAATTGTGACCAGTCGGCATTCCAGTTGCCTTGCATCACTTGAATAATGGCTTGTCTAGGACCATTTAGAGCAATGTTAGGCACTATGTATTGTTTGCAATAGCCGGAAGCGGCATCAAAGAAAAGTATCTTTGCCAGCTTTGCACTATCGTCACCTTTGGGTTCTAAGGTTATTACTTCTTGCCAGCCAAAGTTGCTGTCGTAGACTTCGATGTAGGGTGCCTTGTTGAAATGTGGTTTGCCTGTGGCGTCAGGTTCGCTGACACGCAGCTCATGCTCTTTTGTGATCATGCGCCCTTTCATGCCGCCATTCCATTTTGCGTAAATCTCAGCATAGAGCCGAGCTAGCTTAGTGGGATAAAACGGCATGTTGGGATATTTCGCTTTTGCCGTAGCTGGGCTCATATCATTGACGATGCCAAAGCGATTGACGCTCATTACTCCAGCTAATTCTGGCAACATTACTCCTGTTAATGTTGGTCTATAAGAGATGTAGGGGATGAGCATGACCAACGGATCGTGGTCTGTTTCTCTCCAGTAAAGTGCTTCTTGCTGTTCGCTAAAAGGGTTGTGCACAGCAAATGCAGCTTGCACTACCCAACTTTTGGGTCCAGCCAAGAAAAAGCCGTCATAGCCATCGGCAATTTTACCTCTCATGTTGACCTGAGTCGGGTCGACGGTGGCGACATTTATAATAGTGTCACCAAGAAAGTTGTACCAAATGCCATCGGCTGCTCCTTTTAGGTGAATGGCTCCTTCCCAGCATTGGTTTCCTTGTGCGTCACAAGGTGCCATATGCGGTTCAGAGACGTAGGTTCTGGTGTCGCCATTGAGGTTTTGCAAATAACCTAGGGCAGTAGCTTGGGGCAGCATGCGGAAGTTCTTCTTTTCAGCATTGGGCAGGGTTCTGATCACTTCAGGATCAAGCACTTCTGCCATGGTCCATTCTGTGACATCTTGATTGCTCGAATCTAGCCATGAGAAGGCTGCAATAAATAGTGCAATGCCCCAAACAGTGAGATGAACTGTGGCTTTTGTTTTGCTACCCCAATTGCTGACTTTTCCCTGCAGTAAAAAGGCGCTACTGAGAATAATGGCTGCAGTTGCAGGGCCCCACTGCATCACATATTGCCAGGCTGTGATTGTATAGGTGTGTATGAATGGCAGGGCGTAGATTGCGATAGCCGTATAGAGGCCTGTATAGGCAGCGGCTGCGATTATGCCAGCGAAGAAGCCCCATTTTTTTGTGCCGTAGACGAAGGTGGCAATTACTGCAATCCATCCTAGACCAGGCTGGAATAGTGGCAGAGTTATGACAAATGATAGAAACAAAAAGCGTGCGATAGTTCGCGCATAACCCGCTCGGCCGGACGGTTCTGTGAGATTATTTAAGTTCATAGGTAAACCTATTGGGTGAATGTTGATTCGAAGTAGTCGACCTCTAAACCGTGGTTCAAAGGCCGACTGCTTGCTCTTAGTTAGCTGCTTCAGCTCAATCTATCGGATGGGGAAGTCAAACTTGACTTTGTCCCCGGTTACGATGGTGCTAATTAAAGTGCATTCGACTGTCTTTATTTCAATCGTGCCAATAACTGTGCCAGCGGGCGAGCTAATAAGTGAATCGCTGGCACAGTCTACTGTGAGACAATGCGGTCCTCGCTTGATGTTGGTTAGTGCTCCTTGCACAATAAACTCGACATCTTGTTCTCTTTCTGCTCTTGATAGGTGGCTTAGGTCGATCATAAGCGCACTGTCTGCAGTAATTGCTGGAACAGTCACTTGAAACAAAATCGACTGATTTGGCTGAGCCGATGCTCGCGCTTCGAAGCCGCTAGCAGCCGAACCGTTGGAGTGTCGGTGGCGAATGCTTGTGTACATGCGGTTTTCCTGAATTTGATGTGAATCTCCAGAGATACTTGCAAATTTCTTGTTCTGTGGGGAGTGATGTTTCTTACTTTATTTCTTTCTGTTAGCGGCAAAATCTTTGTCTGCCAACTTCGTAGCCATCGTAGTCATAAATTGACTCGTACCAGCATTCTTGTTGGTAATTTTGCTGTTGTCGGTTCTGGTATTGGCGCTCTTGGTCAAATGACTCTTGGTCGCCAATGAAGCCACCTGCTGCTGCCCCGGCGGCACCACCGATAACTGCACCAGGCAGTCCGTCGGCAGCAGCACCGATAGCAGCTCCGCCCAGTGCACCAATGGTGCCATACCGTTGTCCTAAAGGAGTGGCGCAACCACTCAGTGCGAGTATGGTGATAAGGCCGAAAGCAATTATTAGGGGGCGAATCAGTTTGTTTCTGGCAAAGTTGCTCTTGTTCATATGTTTCTTCCTGACTTCGTTAATGGGTTTGTTTGTCTGTCTGTCTGTCTTACTGAGCAAGAGCTAGCGACAGACTCTTCTGTGGTGCGTCACGTAGCCGTAGCGGCCATAAACCGGAACGTACCAACATTGATATTGAGGGCGTTGATAGTAAGGGGGTTGATAATAAGGGGGGCGATAATATTGCCGCGGGTAATAGGGCCGTTGGTAATATTGTTGATAGGGCCAGCGTCTGTATTGGTTACCACCATGTCCATAGCGGTAGTCGACTTGGCTGAAGGATGAGGCGTTGATAACTGTTTCGCCTTGTGCGCTTGCTGCGCAGTCTGCGAGACTAAGTATGCTGAAAAGAGCGAAGATAGCTACTAGTATCAGCCTTAGTTCTTTTCTTGTTTGGGAAAAATAGTCTTTACTTTTCATGTGTTGATCTCCGTTAGATGGTTTGGTCTGAGATTTTGGTCTTTAGCTAGAGAGCAACTAAGCTATTCAGCAACTAGGCTAGGAAGCTAAAAGACGCGACCAGGTCGCAGACGTATGTTGAGCATGAAGCTCATTGGATTTGAGCCGTAAATAGGTTCAAGTTCGTTTGGCACGAGGTAACCTGTGACATCGAAGCCAAGACCGATTCGTATGACGGAAGAAGCATAGACATCTCGGGCATAGCCAGCTGTCAGTGCACAGACTGTGCTGTTAGCCATGCTTACAGCGCTGTTACTGTGCTCGCCTTCGTGTTCCGCGAATCCAGAAAGCTCGTGTTCTAGACCTGGGCGGCCATAGATATTCATGTCGGTTAGCCCAGGCTTGTTGACACATTCGCCTCTGCCGTAAAGGTAGTTACGATCAAGAAAATTGATTGTTCCTTCCAGTAGGCCACCGCTTAAACTGCCATGGGCTTCTTGATTGTGACCAACTACGGCAGATATTGCTGTGTAGCCTCCATCGAAGCGTTTGGAGTATTGAGCAAAAACGGTATAACGTTCCATGTCACCGGGGTGGAGCACTTCGGCGTTGTGCACTGCTGCATAGGAGGCTCCCAACACCCAGTTCTCATTGGCAGAATATTGGGCGCGAATGGAATAGCTGTCAAAGCCACCACTTTCGATGATGTAGCGATTTTCGCCTGGTTCTTGACCGCGAAAGACCGAGGCACCAAGACGCAATTTGCCAATATCAACACCGGCGCTGAAGACGCCGTTAGTGATGTGGCCAGCGTCCATGCAGTGGTGGCACAGTGGTGCGGCTGGATTTTCTAAGGCGGAGGCTCGGTGCATAAAGGCCGTGGGGCCTTCTTCGCGGTCGCCCGGTAGGCCGAAGTAGAGGTAATAGCGGAAGTTCTCTGATAGCCGTTGAGTAAAAGAGACAGACAGTTCTGAGAATAGATTGTGAGGGTGCTGGGCATCGACAATTTCACGACCGCGATAGGTTTCTCCCGTTTGAAAAAGTTGAGGCACGCCGCCAGGTGGCGTAGTGAAGGGCTCAGCGGTAAGCATGGCGCGAAACTGGAAAGCTGAGTTATCCCATACAGGTACTTCGCATGAGGCCATGAGCCAGTTTTGTGACTGCAATGCAGATACACCACGCGGACCACCTTGGCTATTGAAGCTAGCTTTCAATTCAGCGTGGGCCATACAATTGGCTTTGTCTTCAAAGAGACTGAAGTGCCACATGTAGGCTGGGCTATCAGCTGGTATTAGGCTTGTGCCAGAGCCAATGGCCGTCATGCGTTCATAAGGGCCACCAAAGTTTGAAAACATTGGTTCGGTTTTTAGAAAGTCACCGTCTGCATTGGTATCGTGTTGATGCTGGTGTCCTGACATTTTGCTCATGTCATGTCCAGGCATTTTACTCATGTCGTGACCTAGCTCTTTGTTCTCGCTGCTTAACCCGTGCTTCGGGGTCGAAGAACAGCCAGCTAAGGCCAAGAGCAAGCTGATGAAAGAGAGTGAGAATAGCTTGTTCATGCTTTTGTCCTCAGAGTGCAAAAAAAAGTTAGCTCCTAAAAGCGCTTGGTGCCAGGCTAGGCCAAGCACCAAGGCAAATTGAGAGCCTTGAATCAACTAGTTGGCTTCAGGCTCTGTTGTTTTATTCTGTTTCAGAAGTCGAAATCCCAGTATTGAAGGCAGTTTTGCCAGTACGGGAAATTTTGCATCAGCCAGTTTTTGGCTAAGTTCTCGGCGCGATCATGGGCTTGCTTGTCGTGGTATTGATCGGGATCGCTCGCACATAGCTCGTGTCTCAACGGTACCCAGGGAGTGTGATAGAGCACGTCTTTGCCGTCCATGACCAACACTCGCAGCTCTTTGTTGTTGTGAGCCACTTCGAAGATGGTGGTAAAGCGCCGACGTGGTGCAAAAAATGCTCGCGTGCCGCAGTCGTCGGTGCAGATGTAGATATCGGCACGATTGCGACCATTGTTGTCGGTCAGTTCTTGCCAGTGCGGATGATCGCTTTGTTTTACCTGCCAACCTTCGGGCAAGTTAACTTCGCAAGTGTATTTGTTAGCAGGGCCAACGCGTTCGATCCCCCAGGTAGCTAAATCGCTCCAGGTGGCAAATCTGATTTCGTTTGGCAGTCTCGCTAAGTTAGTAAAGTTTTTCATGGTTTATTCTCTCGTGATTGAATGAAGATTGGATTTTTCATGACCGCGCTCCCTGGCAGCCACGAAGGTATTGCAATGCCACCACATCCAGTGACAGCAGTAGAGCTTCCCTTAGGTAGTTCAAATCTCCGCAGCAAAGGCGCGGAGATATTGAGGCTAAATAGAGCTATGGATTGTTTTGCGGTAAAAAAAAATTGCTCGAATAGAAGAAGATGTAAAGTGGATATGTTTGAACCTAACATCCTCTTCTTTGCTACAGAAAGAGAAACTCTTACTTATTTGCTTACTTTCTGTATTTCTGTATGTGTCCAGCTAGCGAGCGGAGGACGATTCGACTAATGGCGGCGAGACACTTGTTACTGTTGCCGCCTTGCCTAGTTTTTCTTCTGCAAATTTGAGATCGGTAAACAGGGCATCTAGTTCAGCTGGTAGCATATCTTTGACGTAGGGCCGATGGCGACCAGCTAGAAGCAGCAGGGCTTTTACGCCTCTATTGCGAGCTTGGCTGAGGGCTTCGTTGCTCAACAGTCCATGCTTTTCTAACGCTTCAATGGCAGACATGTAGCCAGACATAATCATTTGCCATTTTTCTCGCCTGGTCATTCTGAATTTGAATGAGCCGTAGAGAGGGGCTGGTGGGCTGATCACTATGCGGTCGTGATTGTCTGGCAAGACAATGTCGTCCATTCTCAGGCTTTCGCGGTCATGGCTAATGATGCCATAGACTTTGTCGATAAGCTGATGCAGTGGGCTTTTATCTTCACCGACATTGACCACAATCAGGTATGAATTTTCCATGGGGAAGAGTGCTTGTGGTACCGAAATTGGGCAGCGACCTTCAGGGCCCAAGCCGCCGTCAATAAGCAGGTGCTCTTCACCGCTGTCACTTTTCCAGGCCACCGGGTCAAGCAAGATTGGTACGGCACAAGTGGCTCGCACGGCCGTTCCAATTGCTATTGGTTTCTGTGCCGCTTTCACCAATTTCCCGTCTTCCTGTTCCTGCCAGATTCCGTCTTTGGTAAAAATTACTTTGCGTTGATGCGACAAAGCGGCAGTGCAAAAGAGACCAGGCCATTCTTCGATGCGATCATCAAAGTATTGGCCCATAAGCTTGGCATCAAGGGCGCCTACCAATGGTGGTGGATCAATATCTTTGGGTTCTCTCAAGGCCTGAGTGAGGAATGTAACGAGGGAGACTCGCCTGGTCACTAGTTTGTTGAAGTCAGTGTCTAGCACTTGCATCAGTAGCTCAGTGACGTCAGGATTAGCGCATATCAGGGCCGCTGGAATGGAACCGCCGCTCACTCCTGTAATCGAACGAAATCGGCGAAAGTTAGCCTGGGCTAGAGCGAGTAGAACTCCCGTGCCAAATAGAATTGCTCTGGAGCCGCCGGTGCCGATGAGAAGATTGATGTCTTGGCTTTCAGGGCCTTTGTGTTCTTCTGAGTTCATGGCATTTCTCCTGTTTTCGCTGCCACCGATTCCTTCGCTACTACTGCGGTGTTAGCTTCAGGCTTTGCCTTTGAGACCCCGGGAATTACTTTTGGTACTGGGCCAATAAAGAAGTCGGTGATTAGTGGCCGACTGGGGTCTATCGCGTAAGAGCTGAGGTCGACTTTGCCGGCTACTTGTACCGCTTTGATAGTGGCCATGTCGTTCAGTGGGTGCAGTGCATACATAGCTGGGTCGCTTATGCCTGCGGCTTGCATGGTTACTACTACCGAGTCGGTGTAGAAGTTGCCGCTGGTTGAGCGCGCTGGTTGACTGAAAATCCATTGCGCTGCTTTCGCTACAATTTCAGGTTTGCGTGAGTGGGCAACTGTGGTGGCACCACCAAGTTTGTTGCGTACTGCAGCTGTATCGACAGTGGTTTCTGGCCAGAGTGAGTTGACAGCAATGCCATCTTGGCGAAACTCATCAGCGAAGCCCATTGTCAGCATGCTCATGGCATATTTAGTCAAGGTGTAAGTAAATTGGAACCATTCTGGATCCAGGTTTAGCGGTGGTGAGATGTTGAGAATGTGCGGGTTTGAGCTCTTTCTCAAATAGGGCAAGGCATATTTGATTACCATGAATGGCCCTCTGGTGTTGACCGCATGCATGAGGTCAAACAGTTTCATCTCAGTTGACTCAATGCCGGTGAGGCTAAGCACTCCAGCATTATTGATGACGATGTCTATTCCACCGAAAGTTTCGACGGTTTTGGCAATAGCAGCTTTTACTTGTGCTTCATCACGCACGTCAACTTGAAGAGCAAGAGATTCACCACCAGCTGCGATCACTTCTGCTGCTGCGGTGAAGATAGTGCCTGATACTTCAGTGCGTTCCTCTACAGTTTTGCCTGTAATTACTATTTTGCAGCCATGCTTTGCTAATTCAAGGGCAATGGCTAGACCGATGCCGCGTGAGGCACCATTGATAAATACTACTTTGCCTTTCAGGCTTGTTTCGTTAGTGTCCATTTTTTCCGTCCTAGCAGATTGTGCTGAGGTTAAGGTAATGCCGTGTTGCAGGCGGTTGAGACCGGTTGGAAGTCTCGTTGATTGATGTTTAGTTTCTTTTGCGGTGCTTCAAAAATGCTTAGTGTTCCCTGAGCTCCATGACTGGAGTGCAAGAAGTAGTTATATAGAGCCAAGCGATTGTTTTCTATTGACGCCCCTGGGCAAATGAGAAAGAAAAACACTCTTCAATATGCCTAAAGCTAAGACTAATGGACAACTGATGGTTGGCTTAAATAGAGCTGTTTAGCTAATTACTCTCACATGTTATGTGATTACAAATGACAGTAGTGTTAGTGTCTCTATTGCCTGCGGCGAAGCGTCACGATGAAAAGAAATGTGTGGAGTTTTGCCTTGTCAGGACGTGTAGGCAATTGCAAGAGTCTCGTGCGCTTGGATTCAAATCGGCCTGTTCGGCTCTAGAAGCCCTTGCGGTCGATGTCTTGCATCAGTCCATCTAGTGAACTGTTTTCATCGCTGCCACGAAGTACGTCTTTGTCGTTAAGGGCCCGCGTGGCGCCTGCTGGTGCCTGAAAGTCACTAGGAGGTAAGTTTACTTTGGTGATCTTTTTTGTTTGCAGCATGAATTTTTTGTTCTTGCCTTTGCGCTCTATCATCAGTGAAAGCGGCAGGTCGCCCAAGGCGGGAAAATTGTACTGTTGTCTGACGAAGGCAAGTACCTGTGGCGGATATGGCAGGTCTTTGGTCGTCAGCAGTTTGGCGTCAAAGAGTGTGTCGATGCCTTTCTCGATTTTCTCAGCTTTGGTCAGTTTCTTCATTTTAAATGAGCGACACTGGAGGCCAAGAATGTTCTCTTTAGGGCCTTCATCAAAGGGAATGCGGGGAAAGGAAAAGCCCCAAAATATAATGGAAATACGGAGCATATGGCCCTCGTATTTGTTCAATGGCGTTTCGAAAATTCTATTGGTTTTGGCATTGTATATTTGTACTTTCCATTCTGGTGCGTGGGCCATAATGCTCACACCATTGGCTGGATTGGACCAGCGAAAGCCATCTTTTCCGAACGAAAATATGGTTCCTGCTCCGTAGATTTGGCTGTCTTGTTCAAGGCGCAGGCAATCCAACGATTGGGCTGATGGCGCTGCCACAACCATTGAGGCTGCCACTATTGCTAAGCTCAAAGTTGCTGTTCTGCAGTAATTGTTCATCGGTTGTGAGTACTTATGAGCTATTAGTATTTATTAGCTATGGGTTTAAGGCGGCTGTAAACAGCTCTAGCCTCTGGGCAAGCTCGCTTTCTTTTATGGCGGCAAAAGAGAGAATGAACTCAAGATCTCTTGCAACGCCGGCATAATAGCTGCGGGTGCTTGTCATCGGTAGTTGACTGGAAGCAATTGCTTGTTCGATTTTAGCTGCCTCATAGTGATTGTTTAAGCGCACAAGCAAGCCCAAGCCGGCACTTTCTGGTGCAATGTAGGCTGTGTCTAAGGCCTTCGCTATAAGACTCAATAAATTTTGTCGGCGGACTGCATAGCGAGAGCGTTGCTTTCTGATTAGTTTTTCCAGATGACCTTCGTTGATAAAATCGGCAAGGGCCGCCTGCTCAACTAAAGAAACGTCTCTTTCTACAAGGCCTTTAGCTGCTGTGAGCGGTTCAACCAGGGGGTCGGGAACTACCATAAAACCTATTCTAGACACTGGTGCCATGGCATTCCACAAACAGGAAAGATAGATGGTTCGGTCGTTGTTATCCATGCCTTGTAGTGATGGAAGCGGGCGACCGTCATAGCGAAACTCGCTGTCGTAGTCGTCTTCGATAATATAGGCTTGATTTTTGGCAGCATATTCTAAAAGTTGCTTGCGCCTATTCATTGACATCACTGCCCCGGTTGGAGCTTGGTGTGATGGTGTGACGTAAATCAAGCGTGGAGCTATTTTAAGCTCCTGCAACTGTTCTACAATCAGACCTTGGTTATCTACGCCGATTTGAGCTATTTGGGCACCGTTAGCTAAAAATTGCTCTCGCGCGGCAGAGAATCCAGGCTCTTCCATGGCTACTAGATCGCCGTCATTGAGAAGCAATCGAGCGATCAAGTCGAGGCGTAAATTGCGTGATGCAAAAGTAATTAGACGATCTTGACTGACCTTGACGGCGCGCGCCCTAGTCAGATATGAGGCGTAGGCCTCGCGTAGAGGCTGATAACCAAAGGGTTCTGGTACATATTGAGATTCTTCTTTTGAGGCCGCATGGCAGTGGCGAACTAGAAGCTCACGCCAAGTGCTCAGTGGCAATTCGCGCAAGAGGGGGCCGACATAGGCAGTCTTGGCAGTAATTAAGCCAGCGTCAAATCGTTCTTTTAGTCTATTGCCAAATTGAGATAGATGAACGGTTTTGTGCACTTTGTCGCGAGGAGGTAGTTCTTCTGACTGGCCGGGAAGGTGTGGGCACACGCGTGTGCCTGAGCCCATCTCGGTGACAACATAACCTTGAGCCGAAAGTTCATCAATTGCTCTGGCGGCAGTTGAGCGTGAGATGTCTAAGGCTTTAGCAATATCACGCACAGAGGGCAGAATTACCCCTGGGCTAACTAGTTTTTCAATGATCGCTTCTTTCAGTGCTTCGGCAATTTGTCTTGATGCCGGAACGCCTGAGGTTGGGTCTAGAGCTAAATCTAGTCTATCAATTAGCATCGTTGCTGCGACCTGATTGTTTCTGGAGAGCTAGGGCAAAAGTTTTGACGACGTTGTCGATACTGTTTTGGTCGACTGAGGCGAAGGGCACTATGTACTGGCCATTCTTTGTTGTGCTGGCATAGTATGGTTTGGTGCTCATCAAATTGAAGCCACTTTGTTGGGCCGCTTGTTCGATGGCGCTGTCGAGAAAGCTTGCTTGGAAGTTCAGTAATAGATGGGTGCCACCGCCGTCTGTTAGTGGCTCAACCATATCTTTGAGATAGCGTGTAATCGCTAAGATTAGCGATTGTCTGCGGAAGGCAAGCACTCGTTGGGTTTGTTTGAGGTGCTTTTCTAAGTAGCCGTCGTTTACAAAGTCTATAAGTGCTAATTGTTCCAACAGGGGTAGGTGTCTTTCTAAATAGCTTTTGCCAAGCGCTGCTATGTTTACCAGGCAATCAGGAAACACTACAAAACTTAGACGCAGCGATTGGTACAACACTTTCCAAAAGGATGCCATGTAGATGACGCAGTCGTACTGGTCTAAGGCCTTTATGGAAGGCAATATCGGTCGACCATAACGAAATTCGTTGTCAAAGTCATCTTCGATTATGAAGGCGCCAGTGGCGGCTGCATATTCTAGAAGTTCATGACGGCGAGGCATGCTCATCACATGGCCAAGGGGGTCCTGGTGGGAGGGTGAGACATAAATTAGTTTGGGCGGCTTTGGTAAGCGCCTCAAGGCTGCTACTGATAGACCTTCTGTATCGACGGCAATCGGCGTGATCTTTACGCCCATCGATTCAAGTGTATTTCTGTTTTCAGGATAGCCGGGTTCTTCGTAGGCAACTATGTCGTCTGGGTTGAGCAGCAGGCGGCCGATTAGCTCCAGGCGTAGTTGTTTAGAGCCGAAGATGCAGACGTTCTGAGGGCCACTTGAAATTGAACGGCGACGTAATACATAAGCTGCTATAGCTTCACGGAGCTTTTCTAGGCCGAGGGGGTCAATCATTTCAGCCACTTGCTCTTCGCGGCTGACATCGCAGTGCTTGATCATCAGCGTCTTCCAGTCGCGCATGGGTGAAAGCTCAATTGGCGTGCCACCGTATTCTAGGGCCGGCACGTGCACATGTTCGGTCGCTTGTCTCTGGCCGATTTCAAAAATTGTGCGGCCCCGATCGGAGAGTGGCAGGGGTTTGAAACTTACTGGACGGTTAGCTGTTGATAAGAAAGCTGGCGCTAGCTCACCCAGGTCGCCGGGTAAGGTGCTAGCTACGAAGGTTCCTGAGCCAGAATGGGCTACTACCAAACCCTGAGTCTTTAAATCTTCGTAGGCCTTGAGGATTGTAGAGCGCGATAGTTTCAAAGTTTCGGATAGCTCTCTAATAGAGGGCATTGGCTCTCCGAGTTTGAGGCGGCCTTCCATAATAGCTTTACGCAGGGCGTCTGATAGGCGCCTGTAAAGAGCCACATTGGACTTGTATTCTAGGTATATAGCAATCGCCACGGCAGGCCTTATATGGTTTGCTAACACGATAGCAGATAGTTCTCAATCAACAAAGCGATAAAGCTGGGCGGGCTTGCGACCAGTTTTCTGCCATTCTTTACTGGGCTCAACAATGTTCTGTTGTAAGATTTTGCGCCTGAAATTACGCTTGTCGAGACTTCCACCAAGAATTGCTTCGTGAACTAGTTGCAATTCTGTCAGTGTAAATTTTTCTGGCAGGAGCTCAAATCCAACATTGCTGTAATCAAGCTTGTTGCGCAGTCTTTGTTGGGCGTATTCAATTATGTGTTGATGGTCAAAAGCTAAGGGTGGCAGCTTATCTAGCGAAAACCAGGCGGCATCGGCAGCATCAGTACTTGACCTGAGAATATGGCTATTGGCGACAAGGGCGTAATAAGCCACAGTTATTACCCGACCACGGGGATCGCGATTGGGTTCTCCAAATGTATAGAGCTGTTCAAGAAATACTTTTTCTACGCCGGTTTCTTCTTGCAGCTCTCTGTGAGCGGCCTCATCCACTGATTCGTTTTCGAGGACAAAACCACCAGGCAAAGCGTAGCTGCCCCTAAATGGTTCGGCCAGGCGTCGAATTAAAAGCACATTTAGTTGTCGCTCTCGGATAGTGAAAAGCACTATATCGACTGTGATTTGAAGTTTCGTCATTTCTTTTTCAGGATGCTAGTTTTAGGACACCACTAAATTGGCTTTTTCACGGGCAAGGCCAATGGTAGCATCAGTGCCAGAATTGAATTCCAGGTAGTCAGATTCCATTCCGTCAGAAAAGATTACTCCGCCGCAGGGCATTTGCGACTGCAATTTTAGTGGTTCTCTTTGTTTAATTGTGCCAACTACAATTGCTGCTTGTGAATGGAGGCTGACGAATGGCTCGCGCACAACAAATAGCAATCGTTCTTCTTCCCATGTCATAGGCTGGGGCTTAATTGGCTGGCCACCAAGATATGAAATGATGCCGCTTGCTTCATTGAAAACTGAAGACATCCAGCCTGTGCTGCCAGCTCCAGTTGAGACGATTATTCCGCTAGAGGATTGATTTTCTTGGCGCTGACCGTGAACAATGTGATAGCGAGCCGATATGTGAGAACTTGCACCGATAAATATATCGTTGAAGGCCAAGAGTCTCTGGCCGTCTTTCAGTTTTGCTTCGGCCATACTGACGGCGCGGACTTTCGCTTTCTCTTGCAAAGTTAGCTCTAGAGCTGTTTTGAGCTGAGCGGGTAAGAATGGAATGAGTATCCCGTCAAAGTGCTCGAAATCAGGATTGACTGCAATAATTGGCTGCCCACCCACATATTTTGCGGCATTTGCGACCAGCCCATCTTGGCCGAGGGTGATAACAATGTCTGTTGCCGCAAAAACATAGGTGGGAATGAGGCTACGGTCGAGCAATTGAATTTTTAAACCACACTCAACAGTGCGTCTTACTACAGAAAGAGAACGTTGGTAGGTGTCATGCTCAACTACGTATGAATTGAAATCACCTCCGCTGTGTTCAATGTAAAACTTCGCCTGTTCTCTGGTGTTGAAGCGATCGACTAGTTCATCAAGGCGCGTTTTGCGAGTTATTAGCACGATTTTGTCGTACATTTTTTTATCCTCTCTGGGCGCCAGTGCTAATTAGGCTGCGCAAGAGGTCGGGAGAGATATTTAGTTCTCCAATTTTTTCAGCATTGTTAGCTAGCTCGTGAAAGGCCATGGCGATAGTGTTTTTTGCCTCTCCGCCGTGGGGATTTAGCATCATCAATAGGCGCCAATCAAGGTCTTGCACTGGAGTGATCACTGCTTTCAGCGCATAGGCTCGACTGTCGGCTTCTTTGCGCTCATTGTCAGTCTTTTGATCGGTTAGTCTAGAGCGTTGTTCTTCCAGTGCTATCTCGCCTTCCATTTTGCGCTCATGCAGCTCTCTTTGCTTGCTTTGCACTAAAAGGTCGGTCTGCAATTCATTTTCTTTCAGTTTGCGCTCTTGTTCTATGGCCGAATTGCGCCTGGTGTAAATTGCTTCGTCAGCTTTGCGATTGAGCGCCTCTCTTGCTTCGGCCTCTAATGCTTTGGCCATTTCTGGTGTTGGCTTGAGCGAAAGTATAGCGAGGTTGAGAATTTCTACTCCGAGCTGGAGAACCTCTGGGCTGGTCTTGAGTTTGTCGAGCACGACGCTCGTCAGCTGATCTGAATACACCAAGCCCTGGCGCAGTTGTAGATGCTGAATTTCGGCACGAATTTGCGTTTGCAAATCGTAGATTAGACGTTCGGGCAACTTCTGATATTGATCACTTAGATAGCGTCCTTTGGTATCGATGGTGAAGTCGAGCATGGTCGCTGCTTTTTTGGCATCGGCAATGCGGTAGGTTAGTTGTCCTTGCACTGTAATTGTCTGAAAGTCAGCTGTGGGCTCATTGAATACAAATGGAATATTGGCACTGGCTTGCGAAACCAGGGCAATAGTGGATGCTGGTTTAAAGTAAAAGAATGATAGACCAGCGCCCTCTCGTGCAAGATGCCCCTGGGAGAAGTGCAGAACATAGTCGGTTGGTTTCGATTTGCGATAGCTGATTCCTAACATGGCGCAGCCCTCTTTTTAGTTTTGGCGATTGTTTTTTTGTTGGTGTCTTAATGACACTAATATAGTGTTTGCCTGACACTTTGTCAAGTTGTGGGATGGTCAGAGTTTTTGCTGTTTTTCTGACTCTCTTTCGGTTGACGTTCGAAAAAAAGAGAGGAAATTGCATAAGCGACTTCCTCTCTTCTTTTTCTTCTTAAAAGTTCAATAGCTAAAAGCGACGGTGTCTAACTCGCCCAGTGCCTGAAACAGTTCCTGAGCCTCGCGAATGCTCAATTGTACCTGAGCCATGTCCTGTGCCGAATACAAAACCACCTCCGGTTACTGTTCCAGTGCCGTGTTGGACCTCGAAATTGCCGTTGCGGTTTCTGCGTATGACAATTCCAGTTCCGGTAACAGTTCCATCACCAAACACAGCACCGGTACCATCAAAAGTACCAGTTCCGCGCGCGTGTCCACGCCCCGAGATGGAACCATTACCTTCAATCACTGCATGGGGAAATCCTTGTGCCGTCAATTGCGCATTGTCGTCAAAGATTCGCGTGAACAATTTGTTATTCCAATCTTTTATACAGTTAAGATGCAGACTGTTTCTATCTATGCTCGCTTCGATCTGCCCATCATTGCCTTTCGAGATTTCTATATTCATGTTTTATCCTCTCAATGTCTGGCGCCCTCTAAGAAACGCCAATTGGGTTAGTGACCTACAGAACCATTACCGGTAGCAATTCCTCTACCGAAAGCACCAGCGTTGCCGGTTGCTCCACCAGTGCCGTATACGAAACCATTTCCTTGAACAGTGCCGGTACCACGGCGTACTTTGAATCGTCCATTTCGACGCGTCACGGCTATGCCGGAGCCCGCTGCAGAGCCATTGCCATAAACAGCACCGCTACCTTGTACTGCGCCATTGCCGCGGGCCCAACCTCTGCCTGACGCACGACCGCGCGCTTGCGCTTCTGTTGCTATTGATGTCAAAACAGCAATAACTGTTAGATTTATGATGATCACTTTCTGCCTATTGAGTATTTTCATTAGAAATTTCCTTGTTTTTCGTCGAAAAAATAACCGCTTTCGCGTATGTATTCTTTAAAACGGCAACAACAAGAAAAAAGTTCAATTTATGCAGATTAAAATTGTGCAAAAGCCATAGTGGGAGCTGTATTCATCAGGTTGGTGGTCGTCAAGTTAAGCTCAAAAGGTGATACTGGATTCAGTATCACCAAAAAATTGTGTTGCTGTTGAATAGAGCAGAGGTTGCTGGATGACGCAAGCGATGAGATGAGGTGAAAACGGACCAAGTCCGAATTGGTCAAACTTCATTGCCTGGCTTAGACAATATAAGCCTTAAATTGTGACGATTCCATGACGGTCAGCTAGAACCGATCAAACTGCAGTTCAGGAGCAAGTGCCAAAAATCTGCCAAAACTTTGACCTTATTCCGCCAAGACTTTGGTTTAGATTGCCTTTGTCGATGACGTTACTAGAGTATTTGGGGCCTGAGCAATGAGTATCAATTTAAAGATCGCTATCTCGTCTATCGCTATCGTTTGCATTAATCTGGCTGGCCATTCCGGTAATGCTGCTCTTGCTCAGGGCGCTCCGTTCGATACGGGTTCGATTCTCAGTGCTGCGGCTCAAGGCTTGGGCCTGACCACTGGTCGACAGCCTTTGCCCGTTGTATCAACTGGTTCGGTTGATATTAATACCTGCGACATGCCATTCTTGCGCAGTGCTGGTGGCTCAGGCGCTTTCCCAAGCAGCTCTGGAAGCGGCTCCGGTGGAAGCGGTAGCTCAGGCGGTCACACTATTACTCCTGCCCCGGCTCTACCCCCAGGCTACGTGGGTATGACCAATACACACTCAGGCGATTATATGGGCTACATTCCACCTGGTGGCAATCTCTATGACTGGTCGCGGGGTGCTTATGGCCTTACCCCTGGCCAAGAAGCAGAGGCTTCCTACTTGTGGAGCAGTGGGCAGCTGGCACAAGGGTACAGCAGCGGTATGTTTGCTGGAACCGGAATTAGTTTGGGCGGCCCTTAGCAAAGAACTGTTTTAGTAAATCGCTGCACTCGGCTTCTAATATTCCACCCAGTACTTCTGGAATGGGATAGATGCGCTTGCCAGTATAAAGATTGAAGGCCGAACCAAGGGCTCCTGAAAGCGGGTCATAGGCTCCGAAAACGACTTTAGAAACACGGCTCTGGATAATTGCCTCGGCGCACATTGGGCATGGCTCTAAGGTCGTATAAAGGGTCATGCCAGCTAATCGCCAGGTGCCCTTGATAGCAGCAGCCTGCCGTAGTGCAACTATTTCGGCGTGTCCGGTTACATCGTTGAGAAGTTCTTTGCGGTTTTGGCCAGAACAGATAAGTTTGCCGTTTTCGATAATCACGGCTCCAACCGGAATGTCTTTTGCGGCTTTGTCAGAATTATCAGCAGTTTTCTGATTCTGCTCTATATTCTGGTTCTGTTTAATATTGTGGTTTTCTTTTGCCGCCTCTAGCGCCAAAAGCATCCATTCTTGGTCGGTTTTGAGAATTTCCATAATTATTTTGATTTTTTTTCTGAAAATCTGTCGAGAAATTTTGGGCCCAGTATATATGCGTATGTCAAACAACGGAAGCGCTAAATCAAGAGCAGGGGTGTATCAAGATTTAGACCGTGGAAGCAGCAAGGTCAGGGGTGTCCCTGCTGAAGAAGCAACCGTTAGTGAAGGAAGAACGCAAACTAGCCAAGCAGGGGTGTACGGCAGTGAGCGGAGCTAAAAAAAGGAGAAGCGCTACTTAACCGATTTTTTCTTTTAATATTCGAACTAAAGATGCGAGCGACAAACAAGTTGCTCGCATCTTTAGTTTAGAGGTATTTCTTGGTTACGCCCAGGTCTAAGGCGAAGCGATAGCCGATGAGCTTGTACAGTAGTTTAGCCGCCAAGAAATTAGGTGCGTGCATATCTTTAATTGGCGAGAGTTCTGTAATATCAGCTGCTACAACATTTTTGCGAACGCAAACAAGTTTGATTACTTCCATCAATTGATACCAGTCCATACCGCCTGGCTCAGGAGCGCCTGTGGCTGGCATGATACCGCAATCGAGTGCATCTACCGAAATGGAGAGGTAAACATCACTGGATAGGGTATTTATGATTTCGCTGACGTCCCACTTGTTTTGATTTCTTGCCCAGAAAATGCTGATGTTGGGTTCTTCTTCTTCCATCCAGGCCACTTCTTCCCAGCTGATATTGCGAATACCAACTTGGGTCATCGACGGATTGCTAAGAGCTTTGTAGACCTGGAATCCAACTGAGGCATGGCTATGAGAATTGCCGTCATATGATGAGCGAAGGTTGCTGTGAGCAGCAATTTGTAAGACTGAAAGATTGGGATATCTCTCTATGCAGCCTTTGACTCCGCCCAGGGTAAGCGAATGTTCGCCACCCAGTAAGATGGGAAACTTATCGCTATGTACAAGGGGCTTGATTGAGTCTGCTAGGCCACTGAAGGCATTTTCACTTTCACTTGTTAGTGCTTCTACCTGCACCGCTTCCATGGTATGAATACCTATTTTGAACGGTTCAATCCAGAGCTCATCGTCAAATAATTCTACTTGTTGGCTGGCTTCAAGCATTGCTTTAGGACCATCTTTTGTGCCCTTACCGTAGCTAGTGGTGGCCTCGTAAGGAACTGGCACAATCGCTACTCTTGAGTTGTCTCTACTAGAGTAGTCTTCGGAAAGCCCGAAATAGTTTTTTGAATTGCTTGACGACATTAGACCTTCGCTTTGGAGCGTGCAAAACGGGTACTGGAATCCAGAAAGAGAGTTGCCTGCCAAGGGTTGGCGAGTTCCCATCAGAAAGTTCAGTTTTTATAGCATTTTAGAGATGTGATTGGCTATATCTAGCTGCTTTGCAACGCATGCTCCTTTCGCGCTTTGCTAGAGATGGAAAAGCGTTCACAACATCGCAATAAAACCTAGATGTTGTTGCTTTGCCAGTGAATCTCACCTAAGAAGGCGATTGACGTTAGATAACTATATTCAACTCAAGCTCATGCTTGATCGAAAAAGCGTTCTAACTCAATCGCCAAAAGCAACTGATGGACCGACCTTTTCTCTGTTTTGAGTTCCGCGGTGCCACCATGCTGAACACTGATTCGCCCTCTACTACAAACTCTTAGGTCATTGCCGACTTGTTAACTGTGGGCTCTAGAGAAGGGTCATGCTAGACTTTTGCACTGATAAGTGTCGAGATTGAAGAAGAAGAGTCATGATTAAACCTAAAGCCGCCACTCAGGATTCGTTGCGAATTTCCCGTTTATCCCTAGCGCTTGCAACTATTGTCGCTGCATTGATTACTGTGCAGCCAGCTCATGCGCTTTTCTTTGGTTACAACCAGCAGGCTGAGGCGTACAAGCAGCAAGGTGAAGCTGCTCAACAAGCACAGAACTACGATATGGCAATTAATTACTTCACTAGTGCTATTAATTGCTGCCCTTATGATGCCGCTCAGAATTTGGCTGATCTCTACTATGTGCGCGCTATTGCTACTGACGCTGCGGGTCAGTACGACAGAGCCACCCGCGATTGGCAGGCCTCCCATGACAATTTTCAAAAGTGTGTAGATCAAGCTCAGTACAATCCTGGTACTAATGTTGCCTACGACAAAGAATACGCCGATGATCTGCAGCGCATGATCAATTGGCGCTCCACTGAAAACCCCAATACTCCTAACTACATGGAGTGTGGTCCGATGAAGCGTTTTGCCACTCCTGGTAGCGTCAAAGTTTATGTCGACACCACTGAGCAATCGGGTTTTTCTTATGATTTACGCTATTTGATTTTTCAGGCCATGTATCAGTGGTGCAGTTTCTCTGGTTCGCCCATCCGCATGGAGCAATGGTCAACACCTGAGGGCGCCAACATCATTGTGCAAAGAGCCAATGCTCCTGGGCAAATTGGTTTTGGCGCCGGTGGGCAAACAAATAACCAGGATAGCGTCAACGCCGCCGGGCAAGACATTATGACCAAGAGTTTTGTGCGATTGACAAGTCCTAGCTACAATAGCAACAACATGTCTCAGGTCGATAAGAACAAGCTTTACAACTTGGCGTTGCACGAAACTGGGCATGCACTAGGAATCGGGGGGCATTCGCCGTCCGGGCTAGATGCAATGTATTTTAAGGCGCCGGTGCTTAAGCTCAGTGATCGAGACAAGGCAACCATGCGCATGATGTATCAGTAGTTAAAATTCCCCGATTTCATCCAAAGTAGCTATGAGGCCGAGAATGAGAAGTAGTTTGAGAGCTAACTGGAAAGTGCGTTTGTCGGCCTGCTTTGTGGCTGCATTAGTTGGCTCTGCCGGAGCTGTTGTCGCCGGATCTTTTCTGCCAGCATTAGCGGCTCCTGATAATTTTTCTGCCGCTAAAAGCAAGTATGAGAAAAAAGACTATCAAGGTGCGCTTAACGACTTCAAAGCACTTTCTGCTAAATACCCAAACAATGCTCTTTGTCATTACTACATGGCCCTGTGCAATCAGTGTCTCGCGCGAGTAGCTGAGGCCAAGCGAGAGTATCAATGGGTAATGGACAATGATAGAGGTAGTCTCTCCCGCCAAGCTGCTAGTGGTTTGAATCAACTTTCTGGCGGCAAACCGTCAGTTGGCGGACAGGTGAAGATGGTGTTAGATTTTTACACCACCTGGTGCGGGCCATGCAAACAGATGGAGCCTGCCTTTGAGGCTGCCAAAAGCCGCTATACATCGATTTCCTTTAAGCGTTATGATGCTGAAGATCCCGCCAACGCTGCTCTAGTAAAACGGTTTGCTGTTCAAGCTTATCCTACTATCGTTATGATCGATGGTAGAGGTAAAGTGCTGTTCAATCAGGCTGGCAGTCTCCCTGGAGACGAATTAACCCAAGCGATCGACCAAGTGAATGGTAAGTAGACTGGCCTAGACAAAGACTTTCTCTTTTGCTTTGTTACCACATGTCGACTGAATTGAGAAACTTTTCTGAGTCGGCCGAGCTAACTCTAGTAGGGTTGCCTGCCACACCAATAACTACAATCTTTTTCTTAGGGTAGTTGCAATAGAACCTTAGTTTGAAATGATTCTTGTTGTCTTTTGAGTGGGCAATTAGTTCTCTGCCGCTAAACAGGCCACCTTTAAGGGCAATTGGGGTTTTACGGTCGGCTATTGCTCCTCTGTCGGTGAGCCAGTTTTGCAAAAATAAGTCAAGACAGTTTTGAATTTTAAGGGGTTCTGAGTCAAAGTTAGCGTTGCCAGCTAGGCTATTATTACCCGCTGGAGTGCTACTTTGCGAATTCCAGATATTTTTCTTTGAGTCAAAGGTGGTGGAGCTACTTGCTGCCAGTCCTAGCGGTGACGAGCCAAGACTGCCAATTGTCATTGCCGGAGCGCTGAATTCACTCAAATAGTAGACTTGTTCACGGTCGGCCATGACACGATTTTCTCCAGACTGCAGTCCAGACATAAATAGTTGCTGCGAAAATCCTGGCGCGTGAGGATTTCCCGGAAACGAAGCTTTGCAGCTTGAATGGGGCAAGGCAAAAGGTATGAGCTGTTTTCCTTGTAGGTTTTCGGCGTCAACCTGTTCAAAAGAAAAGAGACCATTGTTTATGGTCGAAGTTATGGCGTTGATATTGATGCAAGCGTAGGCCGAAATAGCTAGAAAAACCAGCAAAATTATCAGTTTCATTCGTATTACCTGGCTCGTTCCTTACTTCCAATTAGCGGTTATTTTCAATAGCTTGCCTTGTGCGCTCGAAATCGTTGCGAACTTTGCGTCGTAATTCTTCTGCTTGACGCAGGTGATCTTTCCTAGCGGCTTCAAAATCAAATTTAGTGTTTGAAGTGCTTGAATTACTGGAGTTTAACCCGGTCGACCTAGAGCTCGTGCCAAAAGAAGAAGGCTGGCTTTCCTGGCTAAAGCTCTGCCCAAAATTAGAGCTTCTTGAGCTTGCTGTTGAGGCATAGCCTGCTTCTGGGACTATTTGCAGAGAATTTTCGAATTGACTGAAGAGTTTAGATTTGAAAAAGTCAGCACTGCCCTGACCGCCAACAAGATAGAGTCGACGACCACTGGCAATCATGCGGCTGCGAAAAAATGTTTCTTGATTGGTGATGCCATTTTTTGTTGGTAACTTGCAGCTGAGTTGCATCGTCTGATTTCCTGCATTAGCCAGTGGGACAAAGCCAATATTTGTACCGTTCATTTTTTTGACTATTGCCGAAGCAATCAATTGCATAAATTGTTTTTGTCGGTCGGCGCTCGGAAGGGCAGCCGGGAGGACGATATAGGATATGGTCATCACTCCGCCTAGGTTTGAGTAGGCGTAATCAACCATGCGAATGCCGTTGACAGTTTCGTACTTAACTTCCGGCTCAGATGGAAGCATGATGCGAAACAAACCTTCGGGAAAATAGAGTGACTTGAGGTTACTGCCACCGAAATTGATACTGTTTGCTTGCTTTTTGATCGGTGTGCTTTCCTGCTGCACCGAGTATTGTTCTTCTTTAAGTTTTGCTATTAGACCTTCGGGCCCTACTAAATGAGCTGCGCCCACAGCGATCATAACTGTGCCGCTGTCTGGTAAGTTCTTTTTTACTTCGCTTAGCATCGATTGATTTCTTTTGTCTAGAATAGCAACTCGCACTTTTTCTAAGTCTTTGTCGTCGCTTTCTTTGCCGCCTGCCCCAGTGCAGAACTTTTCCAGTGAGTCAGAGTCTCCATTCTTCCAGCAATTATCAAGTTTCTCTAACTGATCTTTGACCTCGCGCAGGGAGAGAATGCTTCCCAGCAGCTGCTTCTCTTGCGTAGAGTCGTCAAAGCTGCTCATAAGTTTTAGCTGAGATTCGATTGATTCTAGAGGGATAATCTTCTTGCCGCTGTCATGGGCTGTAGCGAGTAGATTTCGATCGATACCGAGCTCGCTCTTATAGCCCGCTCGTCTAAGCGCTGCACTGGTTAAGATTTGCGACACGACCCAGGGCTTGTAGGGCTGGTACATCGATAGTGATTCACCGGACCATTCCACAAACTGGTTAAGTGCGTCTTTCGTTGCTGCTGATATATGCTCGGAAAGGGAGGTTCCAGGCGGATAAAGACCGACACGTTTCAAATTCTCGGTCAATTTCTCCTGATTTAATTGCAAGGCGTCGGCTTCAACGAATAGTATTTTGCTTGCAGCCAGCGCTTTTTGCATCTCTAGCGGGAGGGGATAGAAACCCGGTTTAGCAACGTGAATTGTGCCGAGCAAATAAATTGTGTGATTACCCTTGGTGCACCTCCACAAAAAAATTGGTTTTTGGTCAGATTTTTTTTCTGATTTGCAGTCGGGCGGTGTCGCAGTTTTGTTAATTGATTGGTTGCTGTTCGTCAATCCTGCTCTTGCGTCGTCTGAAGCAAAACACCGATTACTAGAGTTCAAGGCCATAGAAGATGCTGTTAGAGCCGCAAGAATGACACCATTTCTTTTAAAATTCATGAAAGTGCAACCGGGCGGGTATTACTGCTAATTTTTACCCGTTTTTTGAAAATAAACTACTGCTTCAGCAATTGTTATGCTCACAGTTGCTTTTTTGGCAATCGTATTTGGCGATGCAAATTGTCCAGAGTTCGATGTTACGCACCAGAGGTATCGTATGTATATTATACTTTATAGTTGTAAGGGTTCAAATTTTAGATTTGAGAATCAGTAAAGCTCTTGCGGCTTCAGGTTTGTGAGAATGTTTTGGGGCTGCTTTCATCCAGCATAGCTGCGTTGGCGATAAAAGAGAGGTGCCCTTCCTTGAGCACCTCCCTACAAGTCAATTACTGGTACTGGTCAGTTTCTATTTCTTATCGGGTGCTGAAGGAGTTGTGGCAACAGGGCTGACTGCAGTCGTGCCGTTTTCTTGTTTGGCCAGATGCCTTTCAACCAGCTCTTTGTACTCGCGATAAGGTCTAGCTCCGGCAAGGCTTTCCAGCATGGTCTTGCCTTCGGAGCTGAATACCATGACGGTGGGAATCGACCTAATCCCCTCCTCCTTACTAACTGTTGGCGCCTTTTCGATATTGACCTTCACCACCACGATGCGACCTTCGTATTCTTTTGCCAGCTTTTCGATTAGTGGCTTGACGGCCTTGCAAGGTCCACACCAATCGGCGTAGAAGTCAACCACGACGATGGTTTTCGCATCTTTCAGAATAGTGCGAAAGTTACTGTCGTCTAACATTTTGATTTCCATGGGCTTTTGCTCCGGGGCTTTTACTGCGTTCGGTTTTGCTGTTTGGTTGGCCGATGGGGCCGTAGCGGGAGAATTGTTGGTTGATTGTGCTGTTTCTGAACACGCTGCTAAGGCTGTCATAGCCAGTGCTAGACCTGCTGCAACTGCGATTGAGTAGCCTTTCATGGCGTACCTCATTTCTCATTTTGTGAACGTATTTGGATTACTCAGTAACAGCCTGAGTGGCTTTTTCGATTGCAGCAATTACTTCAGTCTGGCTTGGTATCTCACTGAGAACCATTGGCTGATTGGGCCGGTGGGGGCTGAAAACCACATATAGAGGCACACCAGAGCGTCCAAACTTCTGTAGGATCTTGGTAATCTCGGCATTGCTGCTGGTCCAATCTCCTTTGTATGCGACTACTCCTGCGGCTTTGAATTTATCGACAACTGCCTTGCTGGCAAAAGTCGTTTTTTCGTTGAGCTTGCAGGTTTGGCACCACTCGGCGGTAAAGTTGAGGAAGACCACATGTCCTTCACTGAGGCTTTGATCCACTTGTTCTTTGATAAATGGCTGCCAGTCGATAACATTGCTCAGCTGGGCTGCTGTAACAGGATTTGCCGCCTTCAATTCGGTCACGGCTTTCCAGGCAAAGGCATAGAGGGTTGTAGCGCTTATCAGGCAGGCAATTAGCCAGACAACAATTTTTTGCCGCTGCGATGCCATAAAGTTGGCAAATGTGCCCACCAACCAGGCACTAAAGCTTGTGGCAACTATGAAAATCAAGCCACCGATAAGCCCATCTGTACCGGTAACCGAGCCCAGTATCGACAGCAGCCAAACTGCACTGAAGAGCAGGATGAAGCCCATGCCTTGTTTGAAGTGCTCCATCCACATGCCTGGTTTTGGCAGTAGCTTTTGCCAGCTCGGATTGAAGCTGAGAAGCACATAGGGCGAAGCTAGGCCAGAGCCAATTGCAGAAAATACTGCAAGAATGCCCCACCAGGGCTGGGCGAAGGCGAAGCCAATCGCGGCACCTAAAAACGGAGCTGTACAGGGAGTGGAGAGAATGGTGGCAATCACACCGGTGAAGAACGATCCTACCAGGCCTTTGCGACGGCTCAGCTGCTCTAAGTTTCGCCCGGTATTGATGTTGACCATGAAGACTCCAAAGAGCCCTAGAGACATCACTGTGAGTAAGGCTGCCATGCCCAGAACAAACAATGGTTGCTGAAACTGGAAGCCCCAACCCACCGTTAAGCCAGCCGCTTGCATGGCAATCACTGCGCCGCCAAGAACGAGACAGGTCGAGACTGTGCCAGCGGCATAGGCCAAGCCAAGCATGAGCACTTTCGCTCTGCTTTCACCAGCTTCTTTGACGAAGCTGAGAATTTTCAGTGATACCACTGGTAGTACACATGGCATGAAGTTGAGGATCAAGCCGCCAACAAATGCTAGTGACAGATACTGCAGGTAGGTTATCCAGTCGTCCGACGTTTCAGCCAGGTTGAAGTCTTGATTGAAGACAGAATTGTTGTTGTCTACCTTGCGCTTTAGTGCTGGGAATTGTTGGAATTCTTTGGTCTGGGTAGCGTTGGCAGCGGTTTTAGCGTCGACCACGTTCAACTCAACTGCAATCGAAGCCTCTCCAGGAATGCAGGAGTTGTTACAGGCTAACCAGGTAAGATCGGCACTCAATGTCAATTTGCTGCCTAGAGCAAGGTTGCCTGGGGCTTGAATTGGTATGGCGATGATTGTCTCGTGACTATAGACACTTGATGTAAATCCAGCCTCCTGATTGATTTCTGGCTTGAGCCAGATTGGTTCTTCAGCGATGAAACCCGGCGGCAGATTGAGCTTTATTGATGTGGCACGGCCAGTTTCGCCAGGTTCACGATAGTAGATGTGCCATCCCGGAGACATTGTGAACTTGATGCCGACATAGGTTTTGCTACCTGCAGCGATCTTGTCACTCTCGGCAATGATACTAACTGCTACTTCGGCAGTCTTGGTGCTCGAGACTAAGGCATTGCTCTGGCTGTCAGATTTAGTTATTTCGGCGGCCAGAGACTTGGCCGGGGAGGAAATGAAGTTGTCTACATTTGCCCCTGCTAGTGATAGACAGAGAGCTAGGAGGAAGAGTTTTGCGTATTTCATTTGCTTGACCTTCAGGAAAAGCATTAGAGTGGCCGTTTGCTGCAAGCAAGTGCCACCCGTGCATCAGACCGAACTACCAGGCCAATAATGTGCCTGTTTCCAGCATACGTGCGGAAAAGTCTGGTGGTTACCTTGTTGTTTTAGCGCGGGGAAAATCTGGTTTGATGCTCTGCGATGCTAGGCTCACTGAAAGTGAGTTTATGCGTCGATTGATTGCACAGAGCTTGGTAAGACGGGGGGTAAGTTATTGTTTCCAGATGTTGGCTAAAGCAGGTAATTGACCCTGACATTTACACAGGTAGACAAACCATTACAAGCGCAACAGATCTTAAGATTTGGAAATATTGCCGTAGAACCACACAAGAGTAGTTCTTGATAGCCCGGTGCTTGGCTACCCAGGCTGCGCTAACTTGATTGGGGATGGTTATCTATACCTGTTTGTCCCATTGAAAATGCGCAGATTTTGATCAGCTTTGCCATCGCATTTTGCACCACTGGTAATACTAAGTTTCTCAGTGTATGTCTGGCAACTACAATGCTTTCTTACAACCAGCCAGAGACGCGATTTCGTCAAAAGTCACTCTTGACAACTATATAAATGAGTAGATGCGGGGCAAAAATTGAGAATCGAGATTGAAGAAATTGTAGAAAAACCACAGGGGCTGCCAGTCTATTGTGTTGACTGGCAGCCCTGAGGCAAGTAATGCTTATGCTTTACTGTGTTCGCCGCTGAAGGGAAATCAGCTGACCGGTATCGCGGTGTTGAGCAGCACGCCTTCGGGCAGTTCGTCGATGTTGACGCTGTCGCCGCGCAGCAGCTGTTCGCTGATGGCATCACGCCACGACCAGCCGGTGCCGATCACCATTGCTTCGGGGTTGATCCAGGCCAGCACCGCCGGCAGTGCGCGGGCGACTTCGCCTTCCATGGAGAGGTTGCCGAAGGGGCGGAAGGCCAGCGCAGACGGTTCGCCGTCGTCGAGCTTGATCACCGATGCGTGGCTGATGATTTCGCCGACAGAAAACGCGCAGAGCAGGGCCGCCGGGATGGGTGGGCGCTGGCAGCGGACATGGGTCCGGGTATTGGAAGCGTTCATGATTGACCTCAAACTTTGCTGTTGATGAGAGAAAAGGGGCACTGTGTGCCCCTTCGATTGACGAGCTGTTTCCAGCCCAGGGCTTGTCAGTCGCCGATGACCGTGGCGGCCGTGTTGACGGCGCTCTCGGCCTCGCCGATCAGGCGTTCGACGGTGACCAGTTCCTCCGGGCTGAAGGTGCCGAACTGGCTGTCCAGGCCATTGACCTGCTGCCGGGCAAAGCCGAACTGCCAGGCCAGCGACGGCCGCATTTCGGCGGTGATGCGCGAGTCCACTTCCAGGCTAGCGATGCGCTGGCGCAGGGTGGCGAGACGGGTTTGCAGGGCCGCTTCGGCGGGAGAGAGTGTGATGGTGTTCATATGGTCCTTTGGTTGCAGTGAAGTGATTGAGAACAGGTTTGGTTCAAGAAAAGGGCTTGTCTGAAGGGCTGCGGTTTACAGCGGTGTGAGCAGCACCCAGGCAAGCAGGAAGAGCACACCACCAACGGTCAGTGGTGTGGTAACAACGCCCAGGCTGATGCAGGCGAAGGTGCCGACGGCAGCTCCGGCAAGCACGGCCAGGAGGAAACGCGGCAGGTCGGTGTAGCGCTGCTCTTTTTGCGGCAGCACAACGAACATGACCAGCAGCCAGACCGCTTCGACTGTGCCCAGGGCGAGCAGCAGCGGAGTGGCCGAGACACCGTTCCAGTAGCACTGCACAAGGCCAGTGCCCAGACCCGCAGCGAGAGCGGCGATAAGGTGCAGTTCACGGCAGAGCAGCTGCTTTTTCATGTGGTTGGCCCAGTACGCCTCGTTCGATTCGAAGTCGAGCGAGGAGCTGCCCTGGAACAGGTGTGAAAACAAGAATCCAACAGCGATGATGATGCCGACAAAGGTCGCTGCTGTGGCTAGTATCAGAGGCATTATCTCTCCCGATAGTTTAGGTGTTTGTTGTTGAGGGCGGAAAGAGGCGAACGTAAACGTCCGCCTCTTTCCTTGCTGTGTGCACTGAGCTTGAGCTCAATGACCGCCGTGGTACTGAATCTCTTTCGAGATCTTGTCGTCGTACTTGTAGAGGCCTGCCGGCAAGCTGAAGGGCTTGAGCACGAAGTACGAATCGGGCACGGTGAAGGTCGGGCCGGCCCCGGGCGTGAGGATGACTTCCGGCAATTCCTTGCCGTTGTCGTCGCGAGCCTTGTACGAGACCGCCTGGCCGCTGGTGTTGAAGGTGTACTCCTGGCGACCGTTGACGTATTCAAAGTTCTTGTAGACAGTGAACTTTGCGATGGTGCGGTCCGGGCGCACGTCGACCTCACGCACCGGCTTGCCTTGGTCGTTGGTCTCGACGAAGCGCCAGAGCACCATGGGGCGGTAACCATTGCTGTCGACCGGGCCGCTCTTGCTCTCGCGCCAGCGGGTCTCCAGGTGAGGTTTGCCAGCACTGTCGTAGTGGTTGACAGTGATCGAGCGGTCCGACCACATTTGCACCCGGAGCTCCTCCGTGCCATCGGGCCGGAAGAGCTTGAGGTAGCTGTAGTCGATGCTGCGGGCTGCTTCCAAGCGCGTCTTGCCGTTGGGGTACAGCTCGCTCAAGCCGTAGCGGCCGTAGCTGCGGTCTTCTTTGCTGACCACGACTTTGCCGTCGGCGGAGAAGTGCTCACGGTTGAAGCTGGTTTCGCTCTGGTTGAAGCCCTGGCGCACGAGAGCAGTGCCATCGGGGCGATAGAGGGTTTCGCTTTCGAGGGTTTTGCTGGTGAGGTTGTAGGTCTCCGAGCGGGTGCTCAGACCAGCAGTGCTGAAGAAGTCGGTCTGGAACTTGTTGCCACCATCCACCAGGTTGCCAGCCGAGAGCAGCGTGCCGTCAGGGCTGTACTTGCGTTCGCGAACAGGCTTGAAGCCGGTGGCGTCACGCTCAGAGAAGATGGCAATTTGGCCATGCTTGCTCGCCGTCACCGGCCCATCCTTGGCGAACGATTCGCAGTCTTTGCGGTCGCTGACAGGATAGTAGATGGTCTCGCTGTGAATCAGCGGCAGGCGCTGGTAAACCACCACCTTGGTCTTGCCGTCGACCATGTCGATGTTGTCGATGGCACCGCCAAAGTCGTCGAGTACACGACGGCGCTGGCATTCGTTGCTTTCGGCGGGAAGTAGAAGAATTTTCGGCATGGCGACTTCGGCAGAGTCAAACGAAACGGTGATGTCCTTGTTGAACACGCCGCTGACGTAAGCTGTCGAAGCCAAGCCTGCCACGACAGCCAGGGCTGCCGCAGACAAAATAAGCGTTCTCATTTCTGTACTCCTCTAGAGTAGTTACTTGGTTTGGATGTTGGGTTGCTTCTGGGCGCTCTATTTTTCGTACTTGGTCAGCCCAGCTGGTACGGTGAACTGAGGCTGATTGCGAAAGAAGTCGGGTGCTCTGCAGACCGGCAAGAGCTTATCTCGGTCTTCGCACTCGTATTGCCCTTCAATCTCGAGATATCTTGTGTACTTGAACAGGGTCACTCGTATTAGCGTGCCGTCTGGACTGTAGTTCAGTTCGCGGGTTGGTAGCCCGTTTGAGTCGACTTCGTTGACGCGCCAAAGCACCAAGGGGCGGTAGCCATTGGCGTCAATCTCACCGAGGGTACCTTCCAGCCAGATGCTCTCAAGGTCTTTTTTACCGGCTCTATCGAAGTGCTTGAACCGCACCATGCGAGCCGATCCGAGTTGTTCCGGACTTAGATGCACCTGCAGCTCGACTGTTCCGTCGCTTCGGTAAAACGTCATTTCGCTGTGACCGCGTTTCTGCCTGGCTTCGACCCGTGTGTGGCCGTTGTCATACATGAGGCTGATAGCGTAGCGTTTGTGACCGCGGGCTTCTTTCATCACCACAGTCTTGCCGTCGCTCGAGAAGTGTTCCCGCTCGAAGTTTTCTTCCGATGACAAGTAAGATTGCCGCATCAGGCGTGTGCCATCGGCCCGATAACTGGTCTCACTCTCCGTCACGTTATAGACGAGGTCGTAGGTCTCGGAGCGAGTAATCAACCCTTCTGCGTTGTAGTAATCGGTCTGAGACTTTGTGCCCCCCTCGATTAAGTTCGATTCTCTGACCAGCTTCCCTTGTGGGTCGTATTGACGAAAACGCACCGATTTAGGTTCAGCAGTGCCTTCCAGTTCGTTCCATGTCGCAATTTGGCCGAGTTTGTTGGGATTGTTTGGGCCGTCTTTGGCGAAGGAATCGCAGTCTGTGTAGCCTTCAGATGGGTGGTAGGTGATATACGTGCTGACGAATGGCAGACGTTCGTAGGTGATTACTTGGGTCGAGCCATCTTTCATGTTGATGGTGTCTATTGCTCCACCAGAATTGTCCACTGTTCGTATGCGTTGACACTGTTCGCTCTCTGGGGGAGGAAGGAAGAGTTTTTGCATTTCATCTTCGTCAGACTCAAACGGAATCGAGATGTCTTTGTCGAACATTCCGTTCACGTAAGTTGCTGATAAGAGACTTGCTGCAACAGTCAATGCTGCTGCTAGGGGGAGAAGCTTTCTCATATGAGTGCCCCCGCTAAAGGTTTCTGAGAGACGTGATTGTCTCTTCTGTCGGCGGGGCTGCAGGGGCGGACACACACACGCTTGCCTTGCTGCAGCTTTAGTTTAGTCAGAGTTCGTTCTGGGGAGTGTTTTGGTGTTTTTTGTTTTTTTTGTTTTTTAAGTAAGAACGGACATACTTGATTAGATATCAAGAGAAAGATCGAGGTAACAACCTAAGATTTGTATAGTAAGCTCTTTACAATTGTTACTATTATATGGCGCGGCTAGCGTAAGGTCGAAATGAATCGGCTAAATGACCACCAGTTCATGTTCTTGTTCGGATGGATTTTGATTAGCGCGAGCTTACGTTATGTTCTTGAGGATATCTTGAACTCGTTTAAGCTCGGCTTCCAACTCTTCCATGGTGCTAAATCGTTTGGCTGGATCTTTTTGCAGACATTTGAATAGCAAAGGCTCCATTAAGTCTGGAAGTTCAATGTCTGTCTTGATTGAACTTGGTCTCGGCGGCATGTCGTGTACGTGTCTAAAAATCACTTGCACGGCATTCTCGCCTTTTAGAGGTGTAATGCCCACCAGGGCTTGATACATGACGCAACCAAGTGAGTAGATGTCTGAACGGGCGTCCATTTTATTTCCCATGCACTGTTCTGGGCTCATGTAGAGCGGGCTGCCGAGAATGTCTCCAGTACGTGTCAGGTTCATAGAATCGTCTTCTTCGCTGAGCACCTTGGCTATGCCAAAGTCGACGATCTTGACGAAATCTGGTCTTTCCGGAGTGGTGGCAAGAATTAAATTACTGGGTTTGATGTCGCGGTGAATAACGCCCTTTCTATGGGCATGGGCGAGGGCACTGGTCGCCTGTATGAAAATATGGAGGAAGCGCGCCAGACTTATGGTGCCGCCAATTCTAATGACTGGGTCAAGGTTTGAACCGTCCAGCCATTCCATAACCAGATAAGCAATTGATTTGGGAGTGATACCAAAGTCATGCACTACGACAATGTTAGGGTGGTGCAGTGTGCTAGCTGTGCGAGCTTCTTGCTCGAAGCGGCGCAAGTGCAATTCGTTGGTCGATAGGTGTGGGTGCATCACCTTAATTGCCAGCCGCGCTTCGGTTCTCTTGTGGCGGCCGCGGAAAATCACACCCATTCCGCCTTCACTTACTTGCTCAAAAATCTCGTACTGTTCAGGCAGGTCAATGATGTCTATTAGGGGTCGCTGGTCAAACGGCATGATGAAGGGTCGGTCGCCAGTGGGTCTGCCTGCGATAGGTCCCATGCCAGTTACTTGGGTGGCGCCAGACAAATCAGGACCGTTAGCCGAGTTGGCTGAATTAAACTGGGGCGAAGGCGAGAGTTTGCCAAAGTTTGGTGGTGCGGCTTGACCAGCCGCTCTGGGCATAGAAGGAGCTTCCCCTGGGCCTCTGATGGTCAATGGTGAACCAGGCTGTGTTGAAGTGGCTTGGCTCTCTGAGGCTTCAGCTTGGCTTAGTTTGCTGCTAACAATCAGTTCAGGTTCATCTAGGGCAGCCACGGCGCGATTAATTAGCCTTTTAGCCAAGAGAGCAACAGTGAGTGAGAGCGAGGCTGGGCAGCTGTCATCGTCATAGTGCTTGTAGCGAAAATGGGCGTAAGCCAGCCGCCGTAAATCTAAAACGCTATCCCAGAGCGATTCTAGCGAGTCTTTGCGGCCCTTGCGGGCTGGCAATTTGAACTCTTTGGCGCTTGGTAGGCTCCGCAACTGCACAAAGAAATCAGCACCTAGTGAAGCAGCCAGGCAAAGTAAGAAAAGTACCAGGGGAAGCCAGCCGCTTACTGAGATCAAATTGAAAAATGAAGCACCCCAGGGCAAGGCGCCCTCGGTCTGATTGTAATTGAGGGCGAGGTGGTCAGTGGTAGATATAACTAGACCAAGGCAACAAGTGACCAGTAGAAAGACTTTGCCGAGATGCCGAAATAGCCAACCCAGGCCAATTGTCGCTGCTGCTAGACCAGTCCAGATGGCATGGCCAGAGACTATTCGACCGTTGATAAGCTCTGAAGATGGCAGCCAGACTGATAAGTTGTTCAATGTGGCGTGGTTGGCTGCATGGGCATAGGCATCTTCGACGAAGGCAAATCCAGCTCCGCTGATGGCACCCATGAGCAGTATGTCGGTGGCCCCTAAGGTGAAGCTGCTAAATTTTCGACCCCGCCACAGTAAAAACAAAAGTGGTATTAGCTTGAAAATTTCCTCTAATGGCACCGTGATAAATGGTCTCAGGGGAGAGGCACCAAGTATTTTCATCAAGGGAAGGCAGGCAAGAACAGTCAGGCCCATGGTGAGGCCGCCAGCAAAGAAAAAGGTGCCAATTTTTTGGATGGTGATGCTGCGAAATGGTGTGGCGATGATCGTCAGTATCAAGACAAAGGCAAGGTTGAAGGCAAACCAGGCAATGCCTTGGATGCCAGTGACCACCAGGGTTGGCACCAGCCACAGAGCGACACCAAGCCAGAGCACGATATGACGTACTTGCAGTCGACTAGTGCCAAAAGGCACAGTTCCCCAAGAGTTGACTTGTCCTTCTGCGCTCAAGCCTTACCTCCCTTTGCGGGATTGATCTTTGAGGCCTGCTTGCCGTCTCGCTTGCTCTGGTATTTGCCAAAGGCCTCTAGGGCCATATAGGCAGCAGGATTGCCTTTGAGTGCTGTGAGCAAGCCCTTAACGCCTTCTGGGCTTTCTTCGCTAGCATCTTGAAGTTGTCTATAGGCCAGTAAATACTTGGCCTGTAGAGCCTCAGGGTCAGCAGGAAATTCTTTAGGCAAACTCTTGCGCTGAATTTTTGCTACACCAGATAAGAGCGCAAACATGGCCAAACCAGCAGCTATGGCACCAATTACCCCTGGGTTTCCAACTTTGTCAGCAACATCATGCGCGAATAAGTAATTTAGTGAATTTAGTAAATTGAGTAGGTTGAGGTAACTCATTACTATTCACCACCAAACAGGCGTTCTATTGTCCGTTCATAGATGCGGCTCAATTTATTCAGGTCGTCTATTGAGCAACATTCGTCAACTTTGTGAATGGTGTCATTAACGAGGCCTAGCTCGATTACTTCGGCCCCACTGGGTGCAATGAAGCGGCCGTCTGATGTGCCACCACTGGTGGAGAGTTCTGTATTCAGGCCAGTTTCGGCCAAGATTGATTCTTGCACGGCTTGCAGTAGCTTGCCTGTCGCTGTGAGAAAGGGCTCGCCGGAGAGACGCCAGTCGATTTTATAATCGACATTGTGTTTGTCTAAAATGGCTATTACAGCAGCTTTTAGACTCTCTGCCGTTGATTCGGTTGAGTAGCGAAAGTTGATCCAGGCTTCAAGTTGACCAGGAGTGACGTTTTCAGCCCCTGTTCCGGCATTGAGATTGGTAACTTGGAAGGTCGTGGCTGGAAAAAACTGATTGCCGCTGTCCCATTGCGCTTGGCACAGTTCGGACAGAGCCGCAGCGAAGGTGTGAATGGGGTTGATTGCCTTGTGGGGATAGGCGGCGTGCCCTTGTACTCCATTGACGTAAATGCGGCCATTGAGAGAACCTCTGCGGCCGTTTTTAACCATGTCACCGACTGCTTTTACCGAACTTGGTTCTCCTACTATGCAGTAGTCGATTTTTTCTTGCCGTTTCAACAATGCTTCTACGGCCTTAATCGTTCCGTCAACACTCGGGCCTTCTTCGTCGCTAGTTAGCAGTATGGCAATAGAGCCTTTCGGTGACCCTTCTTCGGAGCTGCTGAAGCTCTGCGGATTTGCCCGGCAATAACGCTCAAGGGCGGTGACGAAAGCGGCAATGTTGGCTTTCATATCAGCAGTGCCGCGGCCATACAAATAGCCGTTTCTTTCGCTAGGTTCAAAGGGCGGGCTCTGCCACTGGTTTTCCGGACCAGGAGGGACGACATCGGTATGACCAAGAAAGACTAGTAAAGGTTGGCTGCTACCTTTTTTGCACCAAAGGTTTTTTACCTCGCCAAATGGCATATTTTCGCTACTAAAGCCAAGAGCATTGAGCCTAGCGGCAATTAGATTTTGACAGCCCGCGTCTTCTGGTGTGATTGACGGCAATCGCACCAGCTCTTTGGTCAATTCAAGGGTGTCAGTTTCGTTTATTGCCTTTCTCCGATGTCTTTCTAAGCGTTGGTTTCGCTTTCGGTTCCCGCTCTGAGTAGTTCGTTGATGCTGACCTTGCCACGGGTTTTTGCATCGACTTGTTTGACTATGACGGCGCAATAGAGGCTATATTTCCCATCTGCCGAGGGCAGATTGCCTGATACTACCACCGAGCCTGCTGGAATTCGACCGTAGGTTATTTCACCGGTCATGCGGTTGTAAATGCGAGTACTCTGGCCGAGGAAGACACCCATTGAAATAACTGAGCCTTCTTCGACAATTACTCCTTCTACCACTTCAGAGCGAGCACCGATAAAGCAGTTGTCTTCGATGATAGTCGGGCTTGCTTGCAAAGGCTCAAGCACCCCGCCGATACCAGCTCCGCCCGAGAGGTGAACGTTTTTGCCAATTTGGGCGCAAGAACCTACTGTGGCCCAAGTATCAATCATTGTGCCTGAGTCAACGTAGGCGCCTATGTTAACGAAAGCGGGCATGCAGATGACATCGCTGCCAATGTAGGCGCCTTTGCGCACTGCTGCTGGTGGCACTATGCGAAAGCCGCCAGCGCAAAAATCGGCTTCGGTGTAGTTTTCAAATTTGCTTGGCACTTTGTCGTAAAAGTTAGTCGACTGGCCTGGCATGACTACATTGTCGTGGGTTCGAAAAGAGAGTAAGACTGCTTTTTTAATCCATTCGTTGACTTGCCATTGGCCTTCTTTCTTTTCTGCCACCCGCAAAGAACCGTTATCGAGACCGTCGATGACCTCGCTCACTGCCTGACGTACTTTGGCGTCGGCATTTTTGGCATTGATTTCAGCGCGTTTTTCAAAAGCCTCTTCAATTGTGGCTTTGAGTGCGTTTAATGCGGTTTGTTCTGCCTGGGCGTTCTTCGTTTCCATTAGTGCTCGTTTCCTTTTCTACAAACTTTCAACAAAATTTCTCAGGCGCTGGGCCCCTTCAATACATTCTTCTAGCGGCGCTACCAGCGCCATACGCACGCGATTAGCTCCAGGGTTTGTGCCGTGGGCCGGGCGTGACAAGTAGGTGCCAGGAACAACAGTCAAATTTTCGCGGGCAAATAACAGGCGAGTAAATTCTGTGTCGTCAATATTGGTCTCAGGCCAGAGATAAAAGGCCCCTTGGGCTGGGGCTACTTTCATTACCGGGGCAATGGTAGCAAGTACGGCTGTGAATTTTTGCCGATACAAAACCCGGTTAGCTATGACGTGTTCTTCGTCGCGCCAGGCCGCTGTGCTTGCTTTTTGGAAGGGTGGGGACATAGCGCAACCGTGGTAGGTGCGGTAGAGCTTAAATTGGGCAATTATATCGGCGTCTCCAGCAATAAAGCCTGAGCGCATCCCTGGTAAATTAGAGCGTTTCGATAGGCTGTGAAAAACAATGCAGCGCTTGTAGTCGGCTCTGCCCATGCCGGCACATACTTCTAGAAGTCCGGCTGGTGGCTGGTTTTCATCATGGTATAGCTCGGAATAACATTCATCTGAGGCGAGGATAAAGTCATATTGATCGGCTAAGTTAACGAGCTTTTCTATCTGCGCTGCCGGCATTACAGCCCCGGTCGGATTGCCTGGCGTGCAAATAATCAAGACCTGGCATTGCTGCCAGATAGCTTCAGGAACGCTGTCGAAGTCAGGTAAAAGTGTCTCAGTGTCAATGTTGAGAAAATATGGTCGAGCACCGGCTAGCAGGGCTGCCCCTTCATAAATTTGGTAGAAGGGGTTGGGCATTAAAACCAAGGCTTCGGGGCCTGGTTTCACTGCGGCCTGAATAAAGGCAAAAAGGGCTTCGCGGCTGCCATTACATGGCAATATGTTCTTCTCTTTTGAAATTGAATCGGGGCTTAGTTTAAAGCGCACTTTGAGCCAGTCGCAGATAGCTTCTCTAAGATCGCCCTCGCCAATAGTTAGGGGGTAGCTGCTTAGACCGCTGATTTCTTTGGCGATAATATCAGCAATAAATGGCGGTGCCGCGTGTTTTGGTTCACCAATAGACCAGAGAATTGCGCTCTTCGGGGCTGCCTTTGTATCGGCTAGCAATTTAGCTAAGCGCTCAAAAGGATATGGTTGTAATTCAGCCAGGTGGGGGTTCAATCGCTCACTTGCCCTTGTAGTGTAGTGCCAGTCTGCGCGCTGCTTCTGCCAACACCGCTGAGCCAATGTAGAGGCCTGATTCATCTAAGTCGAAAGTGGGGCTGTGGTGACTGCGCGTGCTGCCCTTGATTTCGGCGCCTAAGAACATAAAGGCTCCGGGTACTTTTTCGGCAAACATAGAGAAATCTTCGCTCCAGGTCTTGGGTTGAATTGCTATGACGTTGTCTTCGCCAATTAAGTCTATGGCCGCTTGGCGCATTACTTCTGTCACTTCTGGATGATTGACTGTGGTGGGGTAGCCCAGTTCGTATTCGATTTTGTAGTCGCCGCCTAAAATTCTTGCAAGCTGGCAGGCTTTGTCGAGTTCTTCCATGATTTGTTCGCGCACGGCCTGGCTGAAGGAGCGGAAAGTTCCTTCCAGCTTGACGCTTTCAGAAATGATATTACCCCTGGTGCTAGAGCTGTGGAAGGAGCCAATGGTGACAATGGCTGGGTCAAGAGCCGAGATACGCCGTGAAATAATTTGTTGAATGGCCTGCACCACCTGTGAGCCCAAGACCACAGCATCAACAGTGCTTTCAGGATAGGCACCATGGCCACCTTTGCCAATGATATGAATGACGAAACTGTCGGCAGCGGCCATGATTGGCCCGGGAATAATGCCTACTTTCCCAGCCGGCAAGCTGGCATCCATGTGCAGGCCGATGATTGCGGAAACGCCATCGAGAGCATTGTCTTCTAGCATTCTGAAGGCACCAGATTTGCCTTCTTCATCGCCAAATTCTTCGGCTGGTTGCAATACCATGCGAATGCGTCCGGGTACTTCGGTTTCAGAAAGCATTTTTGCAGCAGTGAGGCCACAAGCCATGTGACCATCGTGGCCGCAGGCATGCATCACTCCCTGGTTTTTAGAGACATAACCAGCTTTGTTGTCTTCATCAATTGGCAAGCCGTCCATGTCGGCACGAATGGCAATAATTGGCCCTTGTTTGCCAAGGTCGCCAATAACACCAGTTTTACCGACACCTTTTTTTGTTTTGTAGCCAAGAGATTCAAGTTTGTCGTTCATTAACTGGGCTGTTTCAATCTCATGAAAACTTAGCTCTGGATGTTCATGCAAATGCCGGCGCATCTCAATAGTTTCGCGCTCTAATCTCTTGGCATTGGTAAGAAAGTACTTGTCGCTCTCAGCTTTTTCGGTGGTCGGCATGTCCTATTCCTGAATTTAAGTCTGTAACTCTCTTTCTGTAAGCATTATGGCGTTAAAGTCTTCGCTGCCTTTCGGCTTCGAAGACTTCGAACTTTACTACGATTTTGCTGATGGCAACAAGTGTTAGTATTGGCCGCGACCGCCAGAACTTGGCCTGAAGTTTGCTAAAGATTCATCTACAGTAGTTTGGGTGATGCGCAGAAACATTTGGGTGAGAGCCTCAATCTGCTCGTCTGTGAACTTTGCGTTTGTATCTTCCACAATGTTTTTGATAATTCTTGTGGCTTCAGATTTCAGCATGGTGCCTCCAATGTGGTCTTGTAGTGGCTTCAACGCCCTTGAGTTTAGCGCGTTTGGCTATAACTGTTTAAATATGTTGATTTTCAGGCCCTTAGGCTAGGGCCAACTGGTCAAGAAGGCTGGAGATTTGCCGTATTTGTTGGGCAACGACATTCTTAACGCTCTTCCAAACAAGAGCAAGACCACTCTTGGCTTGTTGATTCTTGCGGCAAGTAGAGGCGCTCAGCAATTTTTGGTGGGTCTTTTTGTGCGCAATTTGTTCTTGGCGCTTAGAGTGAGTTACTTCAACAAGAGCGCGCAGTTCGGTTGCTGAGCTAACTGGTAACATGCCGGTTTTGGCAGCTGGTAGTAAATTGCGCTTGCGTGCTGGGGCAGGCATGATTGGAAGAGCTTGTATTTTGGTTTGAGATGCGCCGACAGCCAATACTAAGGGTGCAGAAATGGATGGTAATTTGTCGCTGGTTACAAGGTTTTGCTCGTTGTCGTTGTCGAGTGATGCTAAGACTCTGGCGGTTCTCTTCAGGCGCACTACGCTGCTGTCGGCGTACATGGTGCGCAGGGCTTCATTAGAAGACATAGAGCCGGCGTGGAACTCTAGTAGTTGGCCGAAAGGTGGCTGCTCGCTGGTTAGAGATTGGAGGCGCTGTATTTGGCTGGCGCAGATGTTGTCGAATTCTAGACTCATCATCTCTGCACTTGGTAATGCGAGAAAGCTTTTGGCAGAGGCGTTTTCAGTTGCAGGGGCGCTAAAAGATGGCGAGCTCATTGGACAGTACCTCGACGAATTGCATGTGTGATATGGATGCCTTGCTGTTTAGTGTTTGCCATAATGACAACGAGGCCTAAACGTTGTCAGCACCTCTTGGCACCACGTTTAATGTTTGCTGTCTTCGTTAGCTGTCAGGCGACAGGCTTCATTCTGTTTCTCTCACTCGGGTCTGAGATGCAGCTGGAGATGTGTAAGTTGTTGGTGGCATCCTGTTATTCTGAATTCTGCTGAAGTCTTCCATAGCTTGGCGATAAAGCACTTGCTTCATGTAAGTTTGATATGGCACACCCATAGCTTCAGCCACCTTTTTTATTAGGGTTAGAGGTTCTTTGTGCCAACGAAAGTTGACTCTGGTGGCATTGAGCTCAGCGTCAGCAGCTTTGATCATTCGTTCTGCTTTTTCGTGCTGCTCCGGGGACAATTCAACATCCCCAAGATCTTCGATCTCGAAATTTCCTCTTTTCGATTTTCTTTTTTCCATATGGAGCTACCTGTTGTATTGGTCGAAACACGATACGACCATGAGTACTTTTTGTGGTTCATTTATCCAGTACCACCAGAGACCTTCCTCGTTGAGGAGAGTTTCCCAGAGTTCTTGGCTGGAGTTCCAGGAAGTGGTGCCGTTGAAAAATATGTAAATAGCATCATCAGGTTCTTTGCGATGACGGGCAAAGATATGAAGCATGTCTGGAGGGGCGATTTCATATTTGAAAACGAAGGTTATACCTCCTGAGCGGACGTTTCGGTAGCGATTTTCTGGCAAGCAAACCTCCAGCAAAACATATTGACAGCTTGTCACGCGCGGGGGCAAAAGTCAATACAAGGGACACCGATTACGACGAGTGTTGCAGGCGTATCGATTTTGCTTTGCGGTCGTGAGCCAATGGGCACAAATGAGGTATAAGAGCTACAGGTTTCTCTCGATTTCACTTGAACTAACAAGAAGGATAAGCAGTGAATAGTTCAATCAAGGCATTGGTCGCCATCTCCTTACTTCTCTCAGGTCTTCCGGGTTTTGCTGCTGAGAGTGTATCTTCGCCAGCAGGGGCTGCTGCTGCCGCTGCCTCTACGACGACGACTACTAGTACTACTACTTCTTCTTCTTCACCGACCTCTGGTCAGGCTCTCTCTGAAATCGTTAATAAGCCGGTGCGTGACAAATGGGCTCTGATTGTCGGTATCGGTAATTTCAATAGTGACAAAATTCCCAAACTTAAATATGCCACTAAAGATGCCCGTGATTTCTATAACTATTTGGTCAAAGAAGCCAACTTTGCCCCTGACCACGTGCGTATATTGCTCGACGGTAAGGCTACTCAACGACGCATTATGTCTGAGTTGGGCAGCAAATTCTTGGCTCGCCTGGCTAGACCCGACGATATGATTGTGCTTTTCTTCTCCACCCACGGTAGCCCTTCACAAATGGATATTCGCGGCCGCAATTATATTGTTGCTGCTGATTCTGACCCAGAAGATTTGTTTGCTACTGGCATTGAAATGCAGAAGGTTCTGGAATCAATTCAGAGCCGGGTGCTTTCCGACAGGGTTTTGTTGGTGATGGATGCCTGCCACAGCGGCAGTGTTAGTGGCGAAGGCAAGGGCATTGCTCGCACCGGTAACTTTGACGCAGAAGTTTTGGCTGCAGGTTCAGGGCAGATGGTTATTTGTTCAAGTAAACCTGACGAGCAGTCGTGGGAGTCTAAGCGTTATCAAAACGGGGTCTTCACCAAAAATCTGTTGGATGGTTTGCGCTCTGGTGGCTCATCTACATCTATTGCTAAGGCGTTCGAGACAGCTCAGTCATCGATTCAAAACGAAGTAAAGGAAGATCACCCTGGTGCTAGACAAACACCAGTACTGCACAGCAAGTGGTCTGGAAATGAGCTTCTACTGGCGATTAAACCAGCTGCTCCCGAGCGCATTCCGCCTACTGTTTTCGAAGACCTAGATTTAGACAGCACCGATGTGGCTACCGGGGCTGCTCCAGTGAAGAAAGCATCTAAGCCAGTGAAAAATCCGGAGAAAAACCCGGAAGATTTTGCCCCTGCTACCTCTGGTTCGCGCGCCAATACTGGCTCTTATGCGCCAAGATATAGTGCCGAAGGGGCGGCGTCAGAAGACAGCGATAAAAAGCTGGTATTGACTCGGGCCTATTTCTCCAATGACCCTACACCAGAAAAGTCATATCAGTATGCCTGTGAGGCATCGGGAGCCAATTTCAACAATACCGACCTCTACTATCGCAAGGCCGCACTGCTGATTCAAATGGGCAAATTTGGCAAGGCCATGCAGCAGTTGACAGATGTTCTAGTTGACGACCCTAACAACGAACACTATCGTCTGGCCCGGGCCTTCTGTTATGCCAAGCAAGGTATGCGCGCTTTGGCTGCCGAGGATATTCGCACGGCTCAATTTAAAAATCCGAAATTGCCTACCAAAATTGAAATTGGCGACTAGCTCTTGGCAATGATTGGGCTTTTCAGTGTATATCTTTTGGGTTAGAAGCTTAAACACTGGGCAGGCCATCCCCTGGTAGGGGTCATGCCACTGCGCTAAGGGAATCCCTAGTAGATGAGCTGTCTATTAGGCAGTTTTGGGGCTTTTATTGTTGGAAATGATTGTTGGCGGTTGTTTGCGGTTGTCCCGACCGGTTATGTTCTGTGCTGTATTTCTCTATTTCAACTTCTAAAAATTTCAAGGCCTTTCGCAAACAACCATCACTTGCCGCTTTCTTTCTAGCTCTTTCTTGAGACACCGGTCTTGAGAGCTGACAGCGCCACTGATTAGTGTTTGCGGACTTTTGTATTTCCAACACCCTTCCTGTCCCTGAAAGCTTCAACCTTGGAGTAAAAACATGAATCATGACCACATGGAACACATGCAGCATATGCACGAGCATGCCGCATCCTTCCCCTTTCTCTCGCTCCTGGCTGGATTCTTCTTGCTGGGCGCGGTTTACTACGGCTTCCGCTTCTTCAACACCAAGTATCTGACCAAGGTCAACGGCTATCTGGACCGTGAAAACGAAGTCTGGCACGGCGCTTGCATGGTTGGAATGGTGAGCTGTCTGGCTCCTACCTGGTTCGGCATCCCTGACTTGTTCTGGCAAATCGCCTTTGCTGTCGGCACTGCCTGGTATCTCGTTCGCGCCTTCACTTACGGTCGATCCTTGCCCTACAACAAGCAGTGGTACGACTTCGCCCATGCCGCCATGATGTTTGGCATGTGGTGGATGTTCGCTGCGCCGGTCAGTGGTATCGTCGTTACGGTCGTCTTCACTGCTTACTGGACCTGGTTTGGCTCGTACTACGCGATGCGCCTCTACAACGACTTCAAGAAGCCTCACTGGCTCTCTTTTGGTCAGGACATCGCCCACTTTGTCATGGCTGTGGTTATGGCCTTGATGATGGTGTTTCCGGCTACGTTCATGGGTCATCAGCACAGCATGTCGGCTATGCCCGCACATGATATGAGCGAACCCATCTGCAGCAGCCCTGCTCCGGCTCCGGCTATTGGCAGTGATTCGGCTGCACCGGCTCAGGACACCTCAGCTGGCCATGTGCATGAGCATCATGGAGCTCCGGCAACGGCCAAGTAAAGCATCGGGTGAGAGTTGAAATGTCCACTCTATGTGGCTTTCAGCTCTCACCCTTTTTGTTTTCAAGATGTTCTACTACAGTATGTCATGAGCGTGATGAAATAGATTAACATGTATCCCATTCTCAGTCTTTGCAGCGCAATATTTTAAATCTTCCACCTAGTTTGCCGCCAAAATTGTGGTTTACTGCCGTTCTTCCTAATGATTTCCCGAGTTAGAAAATGAGTTAGCAGTGACTAGGTCTTCTTCTGCTTCTTGCTCCATACCAAGGTTTTTGAAAATAGAAGCTCTCTGTTCGTAGGCGATAGCTTCACGTTCATGTCTTTTTACATGTTCGTTTGCCATATCGAGGGCTAGTGGCCAATCTTTGTTGTAAACGGCAGTATCGGCTAAGGTGTTCCACAAATAACCATCGCGGCCATAGCGCTTCTTGTATTTGTTCGTGAGAGTTTGAAATTCTTGTTCTCTCTCAGGTAGGCGGCCGAGAACCCCGAGTCTCCTGATTTTCCAGCGGCTATCGTGGCGATTAAAGCGAATCACTTTGTCTGCCATTTTCACCGCAAGCTCATAGGAGCCCACTAATTTTGTTCTCTCAAAATGTCTTTTGGCCACTTCGGTGTTGAGTGGTGAAATGCTCGCTGCCACTTCAACTTGCTCTTTTTTCAAGATATCGTAGCTGGCCTGGCTCATGTGGCTGTTGTAGCCTGGGTAGAGGCCTTCGGTCCAAAGATAGTCAACGCCATAGGTGAGACAGTTCCATCCCGCTACCACCATCGCTAAGAGTGGAGCCGAGAGGGCTGTACCGCGGATTATTTTTTTTGTTCGCTCAGAGAAAACGTCTGATTCTTGACTGGGACGGCGCTGGCATATGGCATAGATGGCTGCAGCCGTTACTATGGCTGCAAACAAGCAGAGGCCCACCATCGATGTTTTGTAGAGGTATCCGCTGGTCTGGGAGATTACATAACAAGCCACGCCACCGAGGGCAAAATAGATTAGGTTGAACAGCTGTCTGCCTGATCTATCCCACCATTTGCGAAAACGGTGGTCATCGGCAAACTTTCCCGGACCATTAAAATCGTAGACTGAAGTCCAGATCTTCTCGTTGGAGATCTCACTGCCATGCTCTTGGGGTAGTTCCTCAGCTTGAGCTGCGGCCACTTTTTTGCGGATTGTCTCGGCCAGAGTAGGTGAGTTCTCGCGACCACCGCAGGTGCAGAGTTTTTTTTGCTCTTCTAGGAGTTCTTGCGGTTCTGCTTCAGCGACTTCCACCAGCTCGGGGCTGACATTCTTAGTGGCCTGCATTGGCTCTTTGTAGACTTTGTCCGCCATCAGTAATAAATCTCCCTGTCAGCGGCAATAGCAAGTCTGAGCCATTGCTTCCTATCGACATCTTACCCCCAGAATGGCAAAGAGTGAGCTTAATTTCGAGCTGTAGCCAATTGCTACTTATTGCCGCTTAATTTTTTCCTGATCTCCTTGCTGGTCAGCCCATGGCCGAAGGTGATGGGGAAAGAAACTAAGGCTCATTATTGTTGAAAGGTTGCTTCTGGGTTTAAAGAAAGCCATTCGCAAGATTCTCCTGCCTCAATAGGCATAGGTATCTAATGAGTAAATGTTATAAAAATTAGTGCAGAAAGTTGTGCACTCAGTGCTATCGAGGTGATCTCTCTACTTGCTTGTGCTCGTGTTACCAGTGCGCATGGCTAAATCAACCACCACTGGTAGGTGATCGCTGCCAATTTCTTCGCCAGTGTAGCGCTTGAGGGTAACAACATCTTTGCTGACCAGGCAGTGATCAATAGGAAAAATAGTTATTTTTTGATGGGTGCTCCAGCTGGGCTGAGGTCCAAAGCCTTGCTCAGTGTCGACCAAGTGGCTGTCGGCGAGCAGCGTGCTAAAGTCGCTTGACCAGGGGGTGCAGTTCAAATCACCGGCTAGGACAACAGGGCCGCTCTTGCTCGCTTCTAAGGCCTCCTTGGCATAAATTGCAAACTCTTCATTTCTCATTGCCAAACTCTTTTTTGGTGTAAACGGATGAGCGAAAATGAGGGTGAAGTGACCACTGGCCAGTTTGACTTTTACAATGGCTCGCGGGCGTTTAAGAGGGCTGTAGTATCTTTTTTCTTTGCTTTCGAGGGGGATGCGGCTGAAAACGGCAACGCCACCGCCAGTAGTATCGGCGATCATGTATGGGTAGTTAGCTAAGCCAGCTTTTAAGGCAATCAGCCACACTGGTGTTACTTCAGAGAAGCCAATTACATCAGGATTGGTCTGAATAATTGTTTGCACCACGGCCACGTATTTTTTGTTCTTACCGCCCCAGAGGTTGAATTGCATCAGCCTGATGTGATGAAGGTCATCAGCATTGCTGGCCTGGCTCTCTTTTGCCGCAGGCAAGTAGAGCGGTGCGATGGCAGCGGCGTTCAAGATAAAGGCCATGGCGGCAAGAATAATGACTTTTGTGTTTTTCAGGGGAAGGGTGGCAAGCACCAGAACGGCACCGAGAAAGGCAAACAAAATGCGGCCATGGCTGATTAGCTCTAGAGCCTCACTGGCCGCGCTAAAGTAGGCTGCCAGTGAGACTGCCGACAGAGCAATAGATAACAGTGCCAGGGCGAGTACTAAAGCGTTTTTCAAAGCGTTTCCTGATAAGTTCTCGCCGCATCTTGATGTTGGCTAGAATGCAGTGGCATATTGTGGCATATTAAAGTAGCCATGACCAAATCAAAACCCAATAACAAGTGCGACAGCCCCATACTGAACATTCGTCAGCTCAACCCTGCTGATTTCTCTGCTTTTTGGCCAGTGCGTCTTTTGGCCTTGCAAGAGAGCCCTCAAGCTTTTGGCGCTTCTTACGAAGAGAGCCTGGCTATGCCTGAGCACGAAGCCATAGGTCGACTTAGTCCGAAAGACGGTGGTTTTGTACTGGGTGCCTTCGACACTGATTTGCTTGGCATTGCTGGCTTGGCCCGTCATTCTGGTGCGAAAGTCAGACACAAGGCTTATATCTGGGGCGTTTATGTCGTGCCGTCAGCGCGTGGTACTGGAATTGCCCGCCAGTTAATGGAACGATTGTTGGAACAGTGCCGCACCATTGATGGTCTTGAGGAAGTGACACTGAGCGTTGTTACCAGCAATGATTCAGCTAAGCGGCTTTATCAATCTTTGGGCTTTGCCGTCTATGGTTTAGAAAAAAGAGCCTTGAAGATTGATGGTGAATATTATGATGAAGAGCTTATGGCACTGCGGTTTTAGACTGGCGGCGATTTCTTTTGCTGGTCCCTGCCTATCACCTTAGTTCAGCTAAAGTGACAGTTTTTGCAAAAGAACAAGCACGGATGAGGCTTTGCCAAATTCGTGCTTGTCCGAATCTTCGGTTGGC
>JBIPOV010000097.1:0-22163 GCA_044378815.1 Obscuribacteraceae bacterium (SeqCode)
AAAGGGAGAAGTAACGCCACTGGGCGATGAAGGGTATGTATTTTCTGAGCACAACTGGGAGAGTGAAAAAGAGGTGGCTCGTGCGGTCTACTTCTGAAAAATTGTGCAGTCAACTTCTGAAAATGAAAGACACACTTGACCAATTTTCGATGCCGGAAACGCCCAAATGGCGGAAATGGTCTTTGAGGTTGGACAATGATTTTCACGACGCTATGTTGACATTAAATTATGTGGCTTTGCCACACCTTCCCGAGGGGCGATACAAGCTCCACGGGCCATTGAGGTCGTTTTTGTGCAGTCTTCTTCTGAAAAGTTGTGCAGTCAACTTCTGAAAACGACAGCCAGAAAGGTTGAGATGTGCGCACCCTGCCTGGGTGCTGAAATTCATACCCGCCAATCCCCTTAGCTGTGTGGGGCTCAAGGGCTCAAAAGTAATGAAGGGGCTAGGCTGGAGGTATGGCGACTAGCTAGTGCGCAGCGCGGTCCGGCGGCGAGTTGGAAACGAGCCAAGACAATCGACCGCGAAGCGCCTTACGCCAGTAAGGCCAGTAAGGCAGGATGAAGGCCACGCCCTATAATGACAAAGAAGAAGACAGAGCTAGGGATAGGGGTATGCCCTGCTGATGTGGCAATGGTTTTGAAAATGCTCTATACTATGAGTATGGTAGATATTGCAGTAATAAAGCCTGCCCTAGAGTTTAATTTATCACAAAGAGGCAGCTAAAGAGGCAATGTTGTGTAGAGAGGAGAAGTGATGGCAACAAAGCAGCCAAACCCAATCAGGACGAGACTAAACAAGAATGACCAAGCGAGGCTAGACGAGATCTGCAAGTTGGAAGGAAAGACGCAGGCAGAAGTAGTGCGCCGGGCAATACTGGAGATGCTGGACAGGCAAGAGCAAGGTATTGCGGCCGAGATAAAGGACAAGCTAGCGGAGCGGCTGAAGAAAATGGAGGACCGGTTAGCCGGTCTAATGGCAAGGACGGCGTTAGATGTCGGGACCATTTATCAAGTGCTGTGGATAAGGTCAGATCTTGAGCAGCGAGACAAGCTTTGGGATAAAGCCAGGAAGTATTCGGCGGAGCGAGTCAGTAGGAAGCTCAAAGACGAAGAGAAAGGTGTCAAAGAGCTGATAGCCCAAGAGCTAAGCGAAGCCTGAAATGAGATCGGTAGTTAAACATAGCTACATGAAAGGGATGCAAAAGGTGGCGAGGGCGAAGGCTCACGTCAATTACATCCAGTACAGAAACGGCGAAGATCGAGGCAAAGAGCCCCGGGCATTTTTTGACGAGAAGCGAGAAGGCATACTAGGGCGAGAGGTAAAAGAAGGCATAGAGAAGGACAGCGGCAAGGTTGTGCATAAGCTGATTTTGTCGCCAGGCGTGGAAGGTGTCGACGTGAAAGCCTATACGCGCCAAGTCATGCACGACCTTGGGCGAGAGAAAGGGCTAGATCTGAACTGGGCAGCGGTCGTGCACACAAATACAGACAACCCACATGCTCACGTTGTTGTTATGGGCAAAGACCAAAACGGCAGAGAAGTGCAACTGAGGCTAGATGATTGCCGAGCAATGAGAGAGTCGGGTGACCGATATCTAGCTAGACATCACGAGTTTGACCGGTACAAGGACCGAGAAATAGAGAGGGTGCTAAAAGCACCGGACTACTCGCCAGAAGGAGACCGGCTATATACAGGGCTTGTAAACGACCTATCGAAAAGAGACGAGCTGCAACCAGAGCAGAAAACTTGCTACCAGGCGAAAGAGTGGGACAAAGAGAAAGCAATTGAGCATTTGCCGGAGAACGAGAAAATCAGGCAGGACGGCAATACCTACACCAAGTACTCAAAGCTGGAAGACTTAAAAGACTTTGCTGACAAGATAGAAACCGGTAAAGCGACATGGTTGGAGAAAGAAGAGTACCAGAAGCTATACCAGTGGATAGGGACCAAAGGCAAGTCAGGGGAAGACTATTACGAGAAAAAAGCAAGAGAGAAATGGGACAAGAAGGAGCGGAAAAAGGAGAAGAAGAAAGAGAGGCAGCCAGGAGAGGACGAGAGAGAGTTTAAGAAATTAGACAAAGACCTCAAGAAGTCCATAAAAGAATTAGACCGTGAGGGCTCAGACGATGGTCTAGGGCGAGGTTACAGGGAGCGGCAGCGCGAGCAGAAAGGCCGGATGGGAGCCGAACACGGTCACACCACAGCCAACAAAGAAATCGAGAGACTGAAGCAGTTACAAGAAGCTGAGCCAAATAAGAGAGAGGAACTCGACAAGGAAATAGAAGAGGTCAAGGCGTGGGACCAGGAGCAGCGGCAAACAGATAGCCGCTGGAAAGACCTGGACTCGATGCTAGGTGACCGCTACGGGCGAGAGCAAAAGGAGCGGGCGGAGTTACTCAAGCCACACGCTCATCCAATACCAAGCAGCCAGGACCGCAAGGACCAGGAGCAAGAACTAGGGAATGACAAGGGGCAGGACCAGCAGGACGGGGCTTATTACCGCCAGGAAGGGCCAGATCTTGAACGGGGTAGGGAGTTGGACTCGGCAAGGGATAGCAGCCCCTGGAAGGGCCTAGATTCGATGTTAGGTGAGAGATTTGGACGAGACCAGCCCGGCCTAAACCTAAGTCTTGAGCAAGACCAGAGCGCCCAACAAATGAGACAATTTCAAGACATGCATATGAGCCAAGAGCAGACGCCTAAGCTTGAGCCGCCAGAGTTGAATCGAGACGACGGCGAGGATCATTTTGCTAGAGGGGAACGGTAACTGTGGCAACTAATTCCACAATCAAGAATCTGGTAGAAGCTCCGAGTAACCGTATGGCGGAGCTATTGCGCACGAGTTTGGCTCAAAGAGGCTTCAGGATAGACCTGATAAATGACGAGTTGAGCGAAATAACCGCCCATCTAGCCAAGAGTGAGCGAATTAGTGGAGTCGTCTGGAACTATGAATTTCACTTTTACGCCAGCTGGACCCCAGCAGAGCCTGGCACAGAAGTATCGATTGACGTAAAAGAGAACAAGAATGCTTGGACAGCAGGCGCCTGCAAGGAGCACTGCCAAGCCATTATGCAAGGAGTTATAGACCGAGCGGCTAGGCTGAAGGTTGTAGAAAAGACCCAACCTAAGCCAAATCGCTACGGCACGGCTCGATGGGGAGACTTAGAAGACGTAAAGAAGGCTGAGTACTGGGGCGGCTATGAGGACAGCAGGCGTTTTGTAATAAGCCCCGGAGTTGATGAGGAATACGTTACTTTAACGCCAGAAGACACCATTAAACACACACTTGTATGTGGTCCGACTGGCTCAGGAAAAACAACAGCCGTCTTCATTCCGAACTTGATAGAAAGGCTCAAGACCAGCGCGATAGTGACAGAAGCGACAGCCGGAAACGAGCCGCCGGACTTGTACCTGAAGACGGCAGGGTGGCGGCAAAGCCAAGGCAAGCAGCGAATTTACTACTTTAATCCCGATGATTTGAGATCGGATCGCATCAACCCAATAGACATGGTCAAAGGCTATGGCGACGCACAAGCCTTAGCCCAGCTAGTGATTGAGAACACGACCAGTAAGAATAATTACGGCGATGACGTATGGCCCAAAAGCGAAGCTAACCTGCTAGCAATACTGATAGCGCACGCAGCATCGCAGAAAGAGAACTTTGGTTTTATTCGAAGAATCCTCAGAGAAGGACCAGATGGGCTAGTGCCGATATTGGAGCAAAGCCCAGTAGAAGAAGCCCGGGAAGAGTATAAAGGGTTTTCAAACACTGCCAGAGACGGCTTTAAGTACGGAGTAGTTGCCAGCTTAATGCAGCGGTTAGGGCTCTGGGTGAACCCCAAAATATGCGCCCTGACAGAGAAAACAGACTTTAATCTAGACGGCTTGAAGGATCAGCTATTCACTTTTTACCTAGCCGTGCCAGCACAGAAGACCCACTTAAAGCCAGTGGCAGCCCTGGTTTTCAATTTCATTCTTGACCAGGCGCTCAAGCACGAGTTTAAGCACCCGATATATCTGAGCCTCGATGAGTTTACGAACTTCGGCATGATACCGGCGATAGCGCAGAAGTTGAGCATAATCAGGCACAAGAAAATAGCCGCGCTGTTAGGCGTCCAGGACTTCATTCAGTTGCAGCAAGTCTACGGCAAAGATGACGCCATGCTGATGCGGAGCCAGCCTGGTTGCAAAATATTCTTCCGTCCGAGGACTTTTGATGTAGCAAAAGGCATATCAGAAATGGGCGGGCAACAGACAATCTATGACCGTAAACTGAGCAGCAGCGGGCAAATAACAGAGCGTGAGAGTGGGCGGCCGCTGATAGACCCTGGTGAGATTTTAGCCATGGACGACGACAGTATGATCGTCTTCACGCCCAGGACACCGCCGTTAAAACTGCCCAGGTTCACCTGGCAAGAGTACGAGGACGCCACATGCTTCAGAGCACTGCCTAAAATTGAGATAGTGGTAGATGAGCGGTTGGTCAAAGAGTGTGCTGATTTAAAGCAGCCAGCAGCTTGGCAAAAACCACAAGAGGAAAAACCGCAACAGCAGAAACCAAAAGGGCAGCCGAATCAAGACCGAGCAAGAAAACCTGAGCAGAAGCCACAACAGTACAGAAAGCAACAAGAGAAGCGAAAAGAAGAAACTAATACGCCCAAGCCAACAAAACAGCCAGAGCCACAAAGAGAGCCAGATGATGACGACATCTTTGGCACGCCAGCAAAGTAAGAACCAGGAAACCTAAGAGTACACAGCAGAGAAGACCGGCTGAAAGCAGCAAGGGGGTTACGTATGGAAATGGGAGCTGTGTTGGGTGTGGTCACCTGGATTATTGTTGGGGCGATAATAAACAGCATCACGAAGGACGTGTCGCAGTCATTTGGACCGGCAACAATAGCTGGCTTTCTCGTATTTGGTTATTTCTATTACAAAGAAAATGCAGGCGAAAAGGGCAAGGCTTTAAGAGCAGCGAAGAAGGCTGGACCCGGACCTATAGTCACAAGCATAGGGTTGGAGCAGGCTTTTGGCACTGTCAAAACCATATTGGCTCAGAGCCATTTCGGTCAAAACTGGTGGGGGATAAAGACGATAGAGCCAGAAGCCGGGCGCATAATGGCGATAATGAAGTGGCGTGAGTACTTTGGCGATCAGGTGGGAGAGTTGGATAGAGAAGTGGTTTTGACTATAACGTTCATACCTAATGAAGACTCTACGACTCAGGTGCATTTAGAGTGGGACTTGCATTCGCCGCTTAATAGAGGTCAGGTAAATAAGGTGGTGGAGAAGACAACAGAAGAGCTAATAAACGCCCTGACGTAGCGTGAGTACAGGGCCATGCCAGACCAACGTCATCTGAGCGCACGCTGCCTATTTTGTTGCTTAACTCTAAGCTGTACAATACTCATGACAGTGTATTTTAGTCGAGCTTGGAGTCCATGGGCAGATCAATTCCAATAGAGGAAGTCGTCGAACCCCACCCTCACAACCGCAGAAGGGCACCTATTTCTGTCACTCATCCGCATCTCACTGCCGAGTGGTACTACAAAAAGAACTGTGGCTTTGGACCAGAAGACTTCAGTTATGGCTCCGATGTTTCTCCTTGGTGGCGCTGCCTAAGTAATAAAAAGCATATTTGGCAAGCTGCAATACAACTTCGAGCCTCAAGGGGCTTTCTTTGCCCATACTGCACTTCCAGGCGATTGTCACCTGAAAACAGCCTAGCAGCTTGCTTCCCACAAATAGCTCGTCAATGGCATCCGACCAAAAATAAAAAGCTCCAACCTAGCGACTTTGCTGCTCACAGCAACCATAAAGCTTGGTGGCTTTGTGCAACTTGTGGCTACGAGTGGAAGACCGCCATCGGCAATCGAACCAGCATTGGCAATAACTGCTACCGCTGCGCAAAAAATGTCCTGGATCTTCGCAACTATCCTCACGCTCTTACTTACTTTGACAAGAAACGCAACAAGGGTCTTGATCCCACTTGGCTCACCATGCACTTAAAAATACACTGGCGCTGCCCTAAAGGTCGAGATCACCTCTGGTGCCAGACATTTACAAAGAAGTGCTCCGCGAAACGATTCTGTCCATTTTGCAGCAATAGGCAAGTATCAAAAACCAATAACCTCGCCAAGCTTCACCCGAAATTATCGAAAGAATGGCACCCGAAGCTCAACGGCCAACTATCGCCGGATATGGTATCCGCCACATCGGGTAGTCGTGTTTGGTGGCTTTGCGCAAAGTGTAGCCACTCCTTTACTACGAGAGTACATGACCGATCAGTGCGTCAGCGTGGTTGCACAGAGTGCTGGAAAGAACGCCGCTCTGAAGTCATGAAGCTAGCTTGCTCAAAATTGAAGACACCTTTAATTCTTGAGAAAAAAGTTCTTTCGCTCTTCTGCAAGGGGGTTTCGCAAAGCGAAATTGCCAGAAGACTCAAACTTAGTCGTAATACTATTCACCGGATACTGGTTCGGGAACAATTGCTTGACTAGCCGTGAAGTAACAGGAGTTGCGATGATTACACACAACAAAGTGATTCGACAGTTTCGCTCCCCATGTCTGATAGAGCAAGCCGATCAAAAAATAAAGGAATGAAATCGGATGAAAGTTGTGAATGAATGCAGGTTTACACCCGAGCCGGAAAACGAACTTTATCTCTCCCTCATTGAATCATCGTGGAGGGGCACAGCGATAAACAAAGCGCTAAGCCATTACCTGACTCAAAATGCGCGGATAGACATAGCCGACGGAAAAGGTGTGGTGAGCTTCTTGAGAAGGCTGGATTATGATAAGAAGGCTGAGGTTCTGAGGCGATTTGGGACGGAAGGGGATGAGAGCGAGAGGGCCGATGCAGAGCTTTGGGATGTGGTGTTAACGAGTCATCCAAAGGACTTCTTTGTTATGGCGGCAAAGTACCTGACCTTATATCAGATCAAGTATGGAAAGCCGTGGCAGGCAAGTCGGGAAATAACCGGAGACAAAACCAGAAAACAGCGAGAGGAAAGAACGAGGGTAAGGCGAGAAAGAGCCAAAGCCAAAGCAAAATCAGGGTCGTGACATAAGAAGCTGGCGTTGTGTAACGCTCGCAGACTTTGAGAGCCAGTAGAAAATGAAAACCCCGAGAACTCACGCCAAGATTGGTCTCGGGGTTTCTTAATTAGGCATGAAACTGAATAGGCATTATCAGACTCGCCCCCAGCTGTGCCCAATCCTGGAATGTCTTTGTCACAATCATTCAGTTAAATTGATTCATGACAACATCAGGTTAGCGGCAATCTGGTCCGTTTTTGCTCCATCTGCCCGCCACCGTCATCTAACAATCAGCCCAACAAGGCACTTCCGAAATCTCTCGGAATAATACCAATTTGCAGTGATACTGAATCCAGTATCACTATTTTTGCTTGTTTTGACGAATTTTAAAAGCTAAAAAGCTTACGGAGCCTACGTTGGCGGCTTAATGCTAGCGTGAGTTAAGCCACGCGACTGCGTGCGGGAACTACGCGTTGCTAACCTCGCTATATCTCTAAAGCTAGATGAATAATAGCTTTTGGGGTGCCCCGAAAGCTATTGAGTATATCGGTTTTGAAACAATCAGGCGCTCAAAATCCTTATGAATAGATGCTCTAAAGTAATGATTGACTCGCTGCTAGAACTTTTGACAGGGTGAAAACATCTCTTTAACTCAACTCAATTCAAGCAACTCCGAACCACCGAAACCCAGACACCTTTTCCATCTCCAGAACCATCTTTCTTCACCTCGTGTGTTGAAACCTGGCTTGGTATCTGGTTCTTGTATGTTATGACTTGTGCGAGTTGCGTGAGTGATTGAGACCGATTCAATTACACAAGGAAAAGACCAATGACAAACGCAATCGAAATGAAGGGTCAATTTGAAGGTCTGCAAGCCCGTGCCAAAGAAGCCGCCTATGGACTGCAAGCTGCAATTCCCGTTTCGAATCTTTCGGACGAAGCTCAGGAAGCTTTTCTGCTTGCATTTAGTGATTTGAAGCTGCTTGAGCATTTACTTGAGACAGCGCAAAGCACACTGAATGCAATCACATTGGAGGAATCTCCCAAAGCTGAAGACAATGAGGACGACTTTTTCTCTGGTTTGTCCGATCTTGTCACCCAGCTTTTGGATACACTTTGCGAGCAGTTTGGTGTATCAAAGAACCTTGTTCTTCCCGCGGTTACTAAGGATATGGCTCGGCAGCTAGAGCTGATCGAGACAATCCTAAAGCGCTGTGAAGCAGAAGTTTCAATGATCAAGGCGTAAGTCTAACTGAATCAGTTTTAAGTTCCTAAGCCGGGAGGGCTGCTTATCACCTTTGGTGGTGGCAGCCTCCTGCTCTTTCTTCTTAATTTTAAAATCCCCCAAACCCTAAGTACAAAGGGCTGGGCTAGTCCATATGCTTGACCGGCATGTGGGTGGTGTGCGTTCGAGAAATCGAAGGGGAGATCATCGGGTCAAACCCAGCCATGGGGCTGTGTTCAATTCTGTAATTTTGGGAGATTATCTATGTCTAGGAATCGTCAAGTGTTACTAGCAAAGCTTGTTGCAAACACAGCGCTCGTCCGCGGTCCCGTAACCATTGGGGCGGTAGTGGTTTTTGGTTTAGTCGGCGGGGTTTTCGCACGGGTTACCGGTGGCTCCTTTTGGTCAGGCACAGCGCTGGGAATTCTTCCAGTCCCCTTTGCTCTTATTCTCGGTTACAAAGATACAAAGGACCAATTTAAAGCTCTAACAACTGGAAAGGGGGCATACCTTTTCGGAACGGCTTGGGGCGAACATTTGACTCCTATCGGCGATGACGAATAGTCATAGACAGCCATACTCTATGAGTTAATGCCTGCCAACTTGCTACGCGATGCAAAACCATTGGGGCTACGGAGCCCTTTTTTCTTCCACAGCGTTAATAGACCGGTCTACTGCAAACAGGCGTGATAAATGATGTGGATAATATATCTTATGTCTCATAGTTTCTAGATTGGCTCAGGAAGGGTGATTTGCCTATTGGGTAGAATGAAGGGCTCGGGAATTTTACTCTTGGAATCACGGGCTGGCGCTACCTGTGGTCTGTGTTTGTTGGAAATGGCTGCAAAGTGGTGGATTTGGCCAAACGCTATGGGTAGTGTTTCTCAATAGACCTTGGCGGCGATCCAAAATTTTCTCCAGCAGCGTTATCGACCCCTCTGACGATCAACGGAATTTCTAATTCTGTTGGCAAGCCCGCCAAGCACTGTGTCAGAAAGCATTAGGTTTCTAGACCAGCAAGTGCAATTTCTGAAAAGCCCACACGGTTGGTGTTTTTGCTTGTGAGTCTGACCAGGGTTTCTGGTACATCTGCCCTCAGAGCCTCACATCCTTCCCAAAGCCCTTAAACCGCTTTGGATTGAGCTGGGTGTACAGGACAGTATGCTGAATATTTTTGTGCCCCATGTAGCCCTGTATGGCCCTGGTGTCAACGCCGTTTGATGCAAGAGAATAGCCGAGCGCATGTCGAAGCATATGGGGATGAACGCTCAATTCGAGATCGGCTTCAATGCCTGCCCTGGCGACCATCTTGTGGAAGGCGTTTGATGAGAGGGGGCCTTGTCGCTCGGACAGAAAGACGAAATCCGAGACTGGATAGTCCCTCCGAAGCTTGCGGAGAGCCCGTATTTCATCACCTTCCAGGTAGTGAACAGATGGGTCGCCGTTTTTGAGGCGGTTCACGTGCATCCTGGCTCGATTAAGGTCAAATTGATCCCACCGTAGCTCAATCAGCTCAGTGACTCTGAGGGCGTGACGGTAGGCGACCAGGATCATAAGAGAGTCTCGCTCCCCATGGCGCCCTAAACTTTTGGCTGCCTTGATGAGCTTGTTAACCTCGGCCACTGTCAAATACTCTCGTGAACGCTTCTCAAGATTAGGGACTTTAAGAGGTGGTCCTGGCGGTTTCTTTGTCCTTTTTGTCAGTTTCAGAAGTTCTCTTCAGCAGATTTCGAAAGTGCTGTTCAGCAATTATCAGAAGCTTGACTAGGTGCTACTTTTTGCACTAATTCTTCTTGACAGTTTTTCAGAACTCCTGTTCACTGGATGTTGGTCAAAGAATTCTAGAAAGACTGGCGCACGTTGGAAGAAAGTGGTTTGTTGACCCTCCCAGAAAATGTCTGGGCTGAAACCAAGCGGCGTGCAGAAGTCATCGTTCCGCTTGCGAGCATGGAACAAGTGGACCGCAACGCAGCAGCGAAAGCGGCGAAGAAGCTGGGAATTTCCAGCAGACAAGTTTATAACCTTATCAAACGGTACAGGGCAGGCAAAGGTCTATTGACTGATCTTGCTCCGAGAGTTTCTTCTGGCGGGAAGGGAAGAGCGCGAATTTCTGCTCAGGTAGAGACAATAATTCAGGATGTTATCAAATCTCTTTACTTGTGCCGCCAGAGACGAGCCGTGTCCGTGATTGTTCGAGAGATAAGGATGCGGTGCCGACAGGCCGGATACCCAGCAGCATCGAGAAATACTGTGCAGGCAAGAATCGAGCTGCTCGATCCAATTAAGGTTGTTCAGAAGCGGCAGGGTTTTGAAGCGACGAGAACTTTACGCCCGGCGGCCGGAAAGACACCAGTTCAGTCAAGGCCGCTCTCTCTTGTACAGATAGATCATTCACCAATTGATGTAATCGTGGTAGAACCCAAGTCCAGGCAGCCTATTGGTCGACCATCGCTAACGCTTGCTATCGATGTCTACACCCGTTGCATACTGGGGATGTTGGTAACGTTGGAGGCGCCGAGTGCAACATCTGTGGGCTTATGCCTAGCGCACGCAGTGATAGACAAGAGCGCTTGGCTAGAGACGATTGGGCTCGAAAAAGATCTGTGGCCAATGCACGGAAAGCCAGAAAAAATTCATACAGACAATGCGTCTGAATTTAGAAGTGACGCTCTGAAGCGTGGCTGCGAACAACACGGAATCGAGCAAGATTAACGACCTAAGAAGCAGCCTCACTTTGGTGGAATTATTGAACGTGTTATCGGAACAGCTATGCAGCGCGTGCATGAGCTTCCTGGCACTACCTTCTCGAACGTCAAAGACAGAGGAACCTATAAGTCAGAGTCTAATGCGTCGTTGACCTTGCAGGAGCTTGAGAAATGGCTAACTCTAGCTATAGCCACGTATCATGGAACCGTTCACACCGCTCTAACGATGACGCCAGGTGCTTGTTGGCTTCAAAGCCGCTCCCTGCTTAATGAAACCAGCTGTCGGGTTCAAGATGGAAAGGGATTTTTAGTTGATTTCTTGCCGGTTCTTGAAAGACGCATCGGTCGAACTGGCTTCGTTTTAGACCATATTGCATACTACTCCGATATATTGAAGCCTTGGATTGCCAATCGGCAACGCTTCCAAAAATTTATAATCCGAAGAGATCCTCGGGATTTAAGCCGTATCTGGGTCTTAGATCCTTCGAGCAAGCAATATCTGGAGATTTCATATCGCTCCTTGTCGAATCCTGCAGTGACACTCTGGGAGCATCGAAAAGCACTAGAGAAGCTCAGAGAGGATGGGCGAGATTCTGTCGACGAAGCCACCATTTTTAGAATGATAGAAAAGATGCGCGAGATAGTGAATGTTGCTGGAGCGGAAAGCAAGCGCGCACGTCTAGACAAAGTACGGCGCGAGCATCTTACTGGCAGCCATCAAAAAACTGAATGTTTGCAGCCCCCTGAGTCAAGAAAGAAAGAGCCTGTCTGTACAAAAAGATTTGACGACATCGAGGAATGGTGAGTTATGGGCAAGAAAGAATCAGACTTCGCACACCTCACAAAAGACAGCAGGGCTGTGGCACTACTCTCCGCCGAAGAGCGCGTTTCAAGAATCAGATCAGAGAAATGGATTGGTTACTCTCGCGCCAAGGGCGCGCTGGGCCGGTTGGAGGAGCTTATTACTTGGCCGAGTAAACAGCGAATGCCAAACCTTCTCATTATCGGGCCAACCAACAACGGTAAAACCATGATCGTGGAGAAGTTTCGACGAAAGTACCCGGCAAAGGACACCAAAAAGGACTTTGATGACTTGTACATGCCGGTGGTCACAATGCAGATGCCACCAGATCCATCAGCCACTAGATTCTATTCAATGCTTCTAAAAAGTGCAGGAGCAGTTGTAAGACAGGTGCGTGTTTCTGACTTAGAGCAAGCCGCACTGAACCGAATGCGATCAGTTCAGGCGAAGATGTTGGTAATAGACGAGCTGCATAATGTGCTATCAGGGCAGTCTGACGTCAGGAGAGAGTTCTTGAATATGCTTCGATTTCTGGGCAATGAGCTGAAGATTCCCATTGTGGGCGTTGGGATTAGAGATGCCTATTTGACAATAAAATCTGACGATCAGCTAGAGAATCGCTTTGAGCCGATTCTGTTACCAAAGTGGGAGGAAGGAGATGAATTATTGTGTCTATTAGCCAGTTTCGAAGCGGTCCTTCCCTTGAAAAGGCCATCCAGAATTGCAACTGAAGAGATGGCTAAATACATACTTGCCCGCACTGATGGTAGTATCGGAGAAATCTCTAAACTTCTTGTTACAGCAGCGATAACTGCCGTAAAATCAGGCGAAGAGCGAATGAGCGCGAAGATATTCAAACTGGCAGACTACCAATCGCCAGCAGAGCGTCGACGAACATTTGAAAGAGCACTTCAATGAGCGCAGTGCCAAATAAGTTTGTCGATTCAACCTGTCAATTTCGTAGAATGTCGGATATGCGAACTAACTGTGCCAAAAGAGATAACTTATGATCAAGGCCAAAGCTAAAAAGTCCACCAGTTTCGCAGTATCAAAACAGATCACGAAATCCGAGGCGGTCAAGAAAATTGTTCGCGTGGTTCGGCAGCATCGCCTTTCGTATGATGCCTTCATCGCCGTCTGTCAGCAGGTGCGCATCAAATTAAAGATGGAAAAGCCAAAAAAAGAGAAGAAGTTGCCAGAGATATTGTCACTGACAGAGCTCAAGAAGTTCTTCAAGACGGTGCAAAAGTGTGGCGATACACAGCATGAGCTAATGCTCAAACTCATGCTCTACTCGGCAGTGCGAGTGAGCGAGCTAGTCAACATTCAAGTCGGCGACGTTGATTTTGAAGGCTGCAAGATCTTCATTGATAACGGGAAGGGCAGCAAAGACCGATACATTCTTTTCCCATCAGATTTCCGACTTGCCTTGCAAACCTACTTGGATGCCCATGAAGACAATGTCTTTCTCTTCGAATCCAGACTGAAGCAACCTTACACACCGAGACGAATCCAGCAGATTATGCGCAAGTATGCAGACGAAGCTGGTCTCAAGCGCACTGTTCATCCCCATTTATTGCGACATCAAATGCTCACGTTCTTAACTGCGCAGGGAATTACTGACGCAAAGATACAGCTTATATCCGGCCATGGTAATAGAAAGAGCCTTGAACTCTACCAACACCTTTCACTGGCTGCCATTGAGGACGACTACCAAAAAGCTGTTCGCAACTTAGATATTTAGGTAGCTTGTGCAACAGAGCCCAAAGCTATGCATGGGCTGATTGTGGCTGCCCGGTAAATTACGAAGTGCTTGTGTCGCACTGCTAAAAGCCAGCAAGTGCCGCAGCTAGAGCGCGGCTGAAGATGAGTATTGAAATCTGCTGAAGAGAACTTCTGAAACTGACATACGCCGACTTTACTCATAGTCCCAAATGTTCAGCTTCTCGAAGAGCTGAGACAGCAATTTTGGTCGCTATTCTTTTGTCTGCATCCATGTACTTCAATTGTTTACAGCAAAAAGCGAAAGCGGTAACACAAGCTCCAATTGCATCGTTCTTGGATCCACCAAATGACCATTGCCTGCATTCATTGGTGAAATTAGGATAGCCGGTTGTATGCTTGTAATTTGCTAAATCACTCCATTTTTCAAAATCTGGCGCGAAGTGCTGCCTCATGAAAAGTGCATCCGGATGAAACCAAATTGAAAGTTCTAGAACAATCGGGTCGAGTGCTGCTGGTGCTTGGCGAGTTTCGACATAGTCAATTAATAAGGGAGTAGAACTATCATCTACGAGTACATTGAAGCCGTGCAAATCACCATGCTGTGGACACCATGTCAGCTCAAATTCCTTCGCTTCCATTTTTGTTAGCCAATCAGTATCAAATAATGATCGATAAGGGGCAAATTTATCGTCAGGCATGAAAAAATTGCGAAGAGAGGCAACACTGAAATGTTTGCTTGGAGCGTTTTTAAGCCAATTCGCTTCATATTCAGATAGCTTACTAACAACCTTGCATGCAAGAGCTTCATCAGTTGCAAGAACTTGATAGACATTACTTGGGTATTGGTTCGCGAGCCCGAAGAAGTTACCACCGTAGCTCCTTGCACCCACATTAATGGAACTAATGTGGTGAGCAAATGATCCTACTGGTAGTATCGGAGACACGTGCTCCTTAAACCCGTCCAATTCATCTTTTACTTTTAGAGATTTGCCGAGCTTCGCAACTGCAACGGATTTGACTGAGTCACATTCATCGCGGACTAGTATCTTCATGGTCTTTGTTGCAGACTTTCCACCAGTAAGAATCTCAGCATTAACCTTGGTTCCTTTTAGACCTCTAGCAAAGAGTTTCAAAAGCCTTATATGCTCGTTTGATAAAGAATTTATGTCTGAGCCTTCATAAACAATTTTTTCCAGCTCCGAAAGCATAGCTGCGTAAGCCTTGATAGCATTTGTGCATTCAGTGAGTTCCGATTTTTCTATAAAACGGATCATGGACTGGGGGTCACCTGAACCAAATATATCTTCCTGTCGGTTTCTGTCCAATATGTCCCTTACCCGGGTTACGGTTCCGAACGCTGAAAAAAAGTAAACTGCTGACCAAGGCTGAATTTGTTGCAAGGTTTCGAGCACCATCATGCCATGGTCCACGTGGGCCGCTAAAGAACCATCATTTGGAGGAATCTGAAGGTCTAGAATGACTAAGTCGAATTCGTCAGAGTTTATCTTTACTAACGCTGAATCGCGCGAGATTGCAAAGTGTGCTTGTATATTATCGACGTCCTGGACAGACTCTTGGAGGACTTTCGCTTCCTCTATTTTGTCTTCAACGACTAGCAGTTTCATCACTAACTCCGATCGACAAAGGCCATCTAATCTCATAGCGAACCCCGCCGCCTTCCCTCGGAACAACTTTCACTGAACCTTTTAAGGATTTCATTGCTCTCTGTGACAATGCTAGTCCCATACCTTCATGTCCTTCTTTACCGCTGTTTCCCAATTCGAAGATGCCCGGTCCGGATACTTTAAGTCCGATACCTCTATCAAGTACGGTTATCCAATAGTCTGTAGCAGTTTTCCCAAAGTTGATTGTTATTGCGTCCTTGTTTTCAGGCGCCATGCTTTCCGATGATTCAATTGCATTACGCAACCCATTAATTAATGCGAGTTCTATATAACTTCTATCTGCTACCACTGGCAATGGCTCATCTCTTGCTATTTGCACTTCTAATTTGACATGCGTAGATTCAGATGCCACAGATTCTTCGACCGTGTTTTTTAAGTCAAATTGTTCCAAGTGGGGAGCACCAGCCACTTTACCCAGCGTTTTAATACCGTCTAGTAATCGCTTAATTCGGTCAAGATGCTTTTTTGTCTGACTTTCTTTATATTCCGGGATTTCTTTTTCAGCGTAGTAACGAACTACCCCCAGAACAGGTTCAATCTCGTGCGTTAGTGTTCGAGTTGTTGTCTCAAGTGCATGGTCCCTTACCTCGTCGATTAACTCATATTCAGTATCTTGCGAATTGGCAGTAACCGAGTTAATAGCACCATCGGTACTCCCGGATAATCTGGTTATAGCCTTCGAAAGTGCATGCTTGATCCAAGGAACTGTTTCCTTCTTTAGAGCATCGACCAATACGGGCAAATCCTCATCTCTAGCCGCTTTTACAAGAAACCTTATCGCAGCGAGACGATCTTCCGTAGAAGCAGAAGTCATATCTTCGAGCGCACTTTCACGATCCATAGGTTATATTTCCGCTTCTCCTGAGTAGAATAAAGCCCGTCTATTGAAGGCCTCTATTCCACCCTCCATTACACTAGTAATTGCTTCTACGCTAGCTACATCGTCCAGCTCGCCAGCATGTTCCACGTATCCTGATTCTCCGTCAGAGCCCATTAGAACTACCAGATCGGCTTCCCCAAGAATTGGAATATTGGCATTGTGCGTTGCCAGAATTAGCTGCGCATTTTCCTTTCGCTGTTGAATTGCCCTAATGAGAGTGCCGACCACAAATGCATTGTCGAGATGGTCTTCTGGTTGGTCAAGAATCAGTGGTTGTGTATATCGTCTTAAAAGGATCGGCAGTACAATTGTGCACCGTTGTCCCATGGACGCATGCTCACTGCTCTTGTAATCAGTACCGTCCATCAGGCGAAAATCTACACCGTCTTCTATGGTGCACGTCAGAATATTTTCAAGTCCTTGACTCTTCAGATGTGTGATCAGTTTATTAGCTCTGATAATCGGTATTTCGCCATGTTCAGAAATCGACGCAGCATCATCAAGTTCGACAGCCTCTGCTAATTCGCGAGGGCTCATTCGTTGCGCTAATAGTGGTGCCAATGTTGCATAGTGAAGTCCACTGCCTCTTAGGAGCGAAGAAAGAGCGTTCGAATAGTCGGCACTAAGAGCCGAGCGTTGTACCTTAACTTCAATTCCCGGATTTAACTCAGAATTAAGAGTCTTCGCAATTGCAACCCGAGCGCTATACCTATCGTTGCGAGAGAGATCCAATGCTGCTAAATGGGCCTTACGTTTTTTCTGCAGCGCGTGCAACTGCTTAACCTTACCCTCTTTCAGCGCTTGTAAGGCCGACAACTGTCCAACTTTTTCCCGGGCTTGCGCTACTTTTCTCGCGACGTCACCAGCACCGCTTTGAAGGTGTTCTAATTGTTTCCTCAGGCCTCTCGCTTCTGTGTCATATTTGGTGATTGTCGTTTTATTATTTTGAATTTGTTTCTCAAGTTCTTCGAGAGCCTCTTCGGCGCTTGCTTTACTGCCCTCAAGTTTTTCAAATGACTCCGTGATGCTTTTTCTAAGATTGCTCAATAAATCGCTTTTTGCTCTTGCCGCGCTTGGCCATTCCTCAAACACCGGTGCTGAATCTACCAATTCGTCGAGACGTTGTAACCACTTCTCGATAATAGTGTTCGTACGAGTAAATACCGATGCCCGCACTGAAAGTGCAGCCAGAATCCCGCCCAATTCTGCCAATCGTTTTTGATCAGTCTCAGTAGCAGCAACCGTTTTTAGAATGGTTGCCTCTTCTGTCTCAAGTTGTTTAAGCTCTTCAGGCGCTATCTCAAGCTGGCTGATTTGCTCCGCTAAAGCATCCAGTTCCTGGCTCGAATCTCGCATTTCTACAGTAAGCGATCTTATCTGTGCTAGCAGTTGCTGCTCCTTACCTTCAGAGCTAGCAATAGAATCAGTAAATCCATCAATTAAATTCAGTCTATTTTTGGGTTGAAGGCCGATAGATTCAATTTCGTTCTGCGAAAAAATTAGGGGTTTGTCAAATGAATATGAACATCTTGGCTCATCATCTTCAGCAGTTCGCGTAACAACAATTTGTCCAAAAATTTCGTCATTCAGGGTTACTGTTACCTGACCAGATCCTAAAACAGCCAAGGCCTGTTGTAATGCATACTCAGACGATCTTTTTGTAACGCCTGTGGCACCAAGGCAAAAACGTATAAGTTCGATTACGGAGGTCTTGCCCGAACCGCGCGGTCCAATAATAACATTGAGACCAGGCTTGAACGATATATCGAGGTTGTCTAAAAAACCTTCCTCTACTTCGATTCGTTCAACAAACACTCATCTATCCTCTGAAATGCAACAAGCTACTTTTACCGCTTTACAGCACTTACTAATTACCCTGTTTGGTCGCTTGTCTTCAAAAGTGGAAAGATTGACTGCAAGCAAGCTAATGATTAGTCTCGGCTTCTATTCCCAAATTTTTTCCACCACGGTCTTTGTAGTTCTTCTACTCTCTTCTCAAGAGCCTGAAGGCTTTCGCTCAGCTTTTGCGCCTCAGTTGCTTTAGCTTCTAAAACTTTTTTTTCTTCTTTGACCGAGGCAACTTGGACTTGCAGTTCGACCATTTGAGATTCTTTTTCAGCAAGCTCTTTGGCGGCGCGTTCAGCAAGCATGTCGGCTTGCTTTTGCAAGGCGGCCGCCTCGTGGAGTTTCAGCTCCGCTGCTTTCGCAGCTTCGGCTTCTTGCTCTGCCCGGCGCTGGAGATCGGGAAGGAGACGAAGTTGTACTTTCTGTTCTTCGATTATCTTTTCTTGCTGTGCTACTAAAGCCGCCTGCTCCATCAAAGCTCTTTCCTGGGTGGCTACCTTGTCCACTAGGGGCTTCATGAAGGTTTCGACTAGTGATTCCAGGTTGGCTTTGTTTTCGGGGTGCCAATCGCCTCTGGAGAGGGTGGGGGGAGCCTGGGTGTAGGCAACTTCGTCCAGGTCCCCATAGGTGGCGTCGATCGTGTCTTGCTCGTCTGCCATGGACACGGTTGTGGCATCAACGGCCTGGGGGTCGTTTGATTCCTGAACCGCTACTGAGTTTCCGATAAAGTTCATGCCGTCTTGTTTTGCCAGGGCGCTGCTGATGGCGCTGGCGTAGACGAACCATTTGTCGCGGAGACCTATTTGCTTCTTCTCACCCTTGAGCGTACCGTTCGCCAGGCGATCACGTACTGAGCGCTCATCGATTCTCAAAGCTTCGGCAGCTTCTTTGACAGAAAGCATAGGGTGTTTTTGCATGTGGTGCTCCATCTGGATATGCATCCGATATAGTGCGCCCGTTTGGGCTAAGCGGATTTATTATAGGGTAAGTCCCCGCAATTTCCACATATGCTCCCCGCAATTTCCGGAAATTGGAGATGCCGATACGGCGGGGCATAGCGATTTTTGGTGATACCGCCGGTGGGTCCGCCCGATTGTTTATCAGCCGCCGAATAATTGCGGGGATTGAGACAGGCGCGCTATCGCCGGACTTCTGCGGCGATAGCGGAGGGTGGGATTCCGGAGGTTCCGGAAGTTCCGGAGGATGCGGGGACTGTTCGCCGGAACTTCCGGAAATTGTGAAAGCGTAATGCGGCGAATATGGGGTTGCGCTTATTGAGCCAATTCTATTGAAATTGCAGAAATTGGTATTTAATCTGGTGCCTGTTGAACGATCCATTTCCGGAATTGCCGGAAAGATCCGGGGGCAAACAGAGCTTTAATCTCCGGGGAATAGCGGGTGTACCGGCGCTCAATCTCCGGTATTTCCGGAAGTCCGGGGGCTTTGATCCGGTGGCAATTTCGAGATCGTCAAGTGTTGCGGATAGATTAATTGCCGGTTATAGTTTTCTGCGGTGATACTACCGTCAGTGCTTCGGCTTTGATGTGCCACCAGATGTTTAAAGTATATATCCGGGGTTGCCCCGGCTAGAAAGAGTCTTAAATCAAGCCAAAAAAACATCGCTTTGAGGCGATGTCTTCTGAGACCTTTTGACGGATCTCTTTATTCAGTTGTCGTTTCCGGGGTTTTTGGCGATTCCACCGAAGATGACTCCAGAATAGTCGAATGATCCGGTTAGGTCAATACGTCCCAATTTAGGGGTGACCAGCTATTACCGGACAGATTCAAGCGCGCTCGACCTCGAGCACGCGGACTAAATTTGCGCGCGAAAATTACTTCCCGAAAGGGTGGGAGTCTTGCTTGGCGCAGTTTGTCGAGCTGTTCCACCCTTATGACTATATTTATCGGCCGGTTAGTGGTGGCACCTGGGCCTCAGCCAATGAGAAGTGGAAGCTCACCGATACAGAGATAATCAAAGCTATCGCTTGTGCCAACGAGTCCTTCTATATTGGAACAAGGTCAGGCAAGAGAACTCGCTACGCGGTGCTCGACATTGACGCCAGTAGCAAGTATCACAACAAGCCCCAGTTGGACCGCCTTTTGCATGCTTTATCAAAAGCTGGTCTGACCAGGTCGTCACTATTTCGCTCAAGTTCTAGTGGCGGCTGGCACCTCTATATATTCTTTGAGGAGCACATAAACAGCGCCCTGCTGCATCGACAGCTAGTAAGCCTGCTCAAGCTCAGCGACTTTGAAGTCGCCAAAGGAACCCTCGAAGTATTCCCGCACCCTGGCACTGCGTCCAAGGGCATGGGGCTGAGACTACCTCTCCAGCACGGGTGGGCCTGGCTGAGCAAGCGCGACCTGGAAGTAGAGCACGAGCGATATGAGATGACCGCCACCAAAGCGCTCGAATGGTTTCTTGATCTGCTCGACTCTGATGCCAATCCTACTGCCGCTTTTAAGCAGATGGTCGCTCGCATCGGGGAGTTAGAGAAGCGCAAGTCGGCAGCCCGCGCCCATGGAATAAACGACAAACCGGATAACGTTGTCCAGATTAGGAAGTCCGCTAAAGTAGCACTAGAAAGTGAATACAGCGTTTTTGTTGGTTCAGTATTTGGGCACATCCCGTCTGGCATGAACGCTGAGAACTGGAACAAAGGCCGCACATTTCACAAAGACGGACTGACCGGCCCATCGCAGCGGGCTGAAGCCATCTTCTGCTTGGGGCACTATTTCTTCTATGGCGACCCCAGCCGGAACTTGCCAGCCTTGGGCTACGGCTTTGAGGAGGAACGCAATTGGGCTATCAAAGAGTATCTCGAAGCTAGGCATAACGGATATTCGTCGGATATAAACCGGGGGCGAACTGACGCTACCGCCCAGGTCGACAGGGCCACCAACTGGCGGCCAGCGCACAAGAAATCAGTTGAGCCTAAAAGGTATTCGGCAGTTCGGCCAATCTCATGGGTGCGCGAAAATGCCAACCGCAAATCTGACGCTAGAAAGAGAATTCAGGACGCCCTGGCTGGTATCAAAAAGCTCCAGCGCTCCTTCACTACTGTTGAATTACAGAAGGCAGCTAAGTGCTCCCGAGAGACGCTATATGCCCACCAGGACCTATGGCGCGCCGATTATGAGGATCTTGCCGCTGGCTTCTTTGCAATCTGTACGGACGAATATAACGCTGTGGTGGAGGCTGCTTGTTCGGAAAGCAAGCCTCCTTCCACTGTCTCTCAAAAAATTACGCCGCCGGGGCTTCTGGCTGCTCGTCGGATAGTGTATGAGCTGTCCATGAGGACCAAAAGAGATATACAGACTAAGAAGAAGGTCAGCCGTGTTTCTTTTGAGGGGGCTGATAAGGAGTGGAGGGACAAAGTGGCTTCTCTTACAGGAGAGGTTTCTTTCGATATGCCTGTCCCTAAATTGAAATCTTATCTGCTTGTGCTGGCTAATTATCTAAGTCTGGCACCTTGCGAGGAGGATGCTTTGCCGCTCCAGGGCTTCATTTCGAGGATAAGGCGTGAATTAAGCTCGCGGTCCCATGGACCAGAGCCACCACTTTTTTGCAGCTAGATCTTTTTTCTTTGGTTCATTGGTGCTAGAATAAAGGCACTGTATGCGGTACTGAAATAGATCGCTTACTTACCGGTTTTAGAAGTAGCAAGAAGCACTTCCTGAGCCGGATTTTTTTGTTCCCAAAATTCGAAAAATTTGTATATTCTCCACCGCTAACTATTGTAGTTTCTTGACAATGCCTTTTGCTGAGAAATTGTCAGATTCAGAAGTCGATTGCACAAAAGTTCAGAAGTCGGCTGCACAGACTAGTTCCTAGCTTCTAAATTGGAGAGTTTAAACTTTCTCTAAAACAACCCTTTTCGGTAATGTTGGCAAGAGGAGGTCCAGTAAAAGTGCCATTTGCGGCAGCTTGCCAGACACCGCTTAGCCATCCTTACTAGGTAATGTTACTGACAAGATTAAGTGCTTGCCCTATGTGTCAACTGCGCGCTATTCTTTTGTCTAGTATCTATAGACACTAGACAGTTGCCTCGTGAACTAAATGCCAAACAAGAACGAATTGACGCTGATTCAGGAAAAAGAAGCCCGCATGAAGGAGCTTGAGCGTGACCTTGAGCAAGCCAAGGAGGAATATCACAGCGCTATTAGGCAGATGCACGTAGCTGGCAAGTCCATGAGAGAAATAGCTAAGCTCTTGAACTTGAGTCATCAGCGTGTCCACCAGATCATCGAGTCTGAAAA
>JBIPOV010000147.1:0-6609 GCA_044378815.1 Obscuribacteraceae bacterium (SeqCode)
CCCATGACAAAAATTAGACGGCCAACGGCTCCCATCATGATTAACGACCTCTGATTGCGGCATTAGCCCAGTAACGCCAGATTGAGAGAATGAAAAATAATAAGCTCAGGTCAAGAGCTATGGCATAGACTACTTCTGCCAATTTGCGAATATAGAAACTCATGCCTGCTACAGCCTGACCGAATGCTGTCTGATCGCCAGGTGTATCAACTGCTACGTTCGGGTTGTAAATGAAGAGCTTGAGCATATTGATTAGGCCTAAGCTTACATAGTTCAAACTTTGATCTAATAGATTGTCCGATTCGGCTACGAGTCTATCGTTGTTCTTCGCCATCACCTTGAATGGGTTGAGATTGTTATCCATCCAATCAATCACTGGCTGGAAAACTCCACCGCCTGGTTCGAGCCCATCAACGTAAAGCTCCTTATATATCTGATTACCGTTTCTGTAATCAGGAAATAGTTCAGTGCTTGGTGGTGAGTACTCTAGGTCGCTCATGAACCCAGTCGAAATGCCCTGTTCGCCAGCTTGCTGTACTAGAGTTGCGGGTTGAGATAGCGACTGGGGTTGTGAGTAGCACGGTAAGGTGAACATTGTGGCTAAAATTGCCAAGGTGGCAAAAAGCGCCGAGAAGCTTGATGTGCGCAACCAATTGTCGAAAATGACAAATCTCTTTTTGAAGCTCGTTCTAAAACAAAGTTCAATGTGGAAGCTGTTAGTAAGTTTCTGACGACGTAATTCGTCATCAGCTTTAGCTGAATCTAGAGTCACCATTGATCGCTCCTGTTTGTAAAAGCATTGCTACTCTGAGCTGTCCCAGAGTGCCTATTCAACAGGTCTGACCAAAACCGTGTATTTCAATATAAGGCGGTCAATGTGACAACTCTATACGAAAGAATGTAATCAAGAAAATGATGCCTTGCGCTCTACACTTATAATTACTTCTAGCCTTAGTCGCAGTTAAAGCCTTGCCGCCGGACGCCAATGGTTTGGTGAGGGTTTGGCTTTGTCACTTTTGCAATCCCTTTATAGTGATACTTGCGGCTGAATCTAGACTCTAGCTTTCTTTCGTATTTCTCCCATTGGTAGCTATGGAATAGTCACAATCGAATCTCTAACTTGGGAGTAATCGCACTGCGCTGAAGGAAGTTCTCTTAATGGAAACCATTTTCAAATACAGATATTGCTTTGTTCTCGCTTCTAGTCTCGTGACTTTTCTTGGGACTGGGCAAGTTGCCCTTGCCCAGTCAACGGGGCGGACCATAGCTTACAATCAGCCGCTGTCAAGTTACTCTGTCAATTACAATAATGAAATAAGAGTGCGCGCGCAGAGCTCATATCAATCGAGCCAGTTCACTTTTGCTCGTACCTTATATCAGCAAATCTGCACTTCTCAAGAAGCCAATGCCAATGACTTTTATTGGCTTGGTGAGAGCTGCGCTCACTGTCAAGATTATGCCGCTGCCGCCAAGGCCTTTGCCGACGGTTTGAGGCTTGATCCTACAAACGATAAATTGAATGTGCGCTATGCCGAGTCGCTTTTTTCAAGCCATAACCGAGAAGCGGCAGCATCATCCTGTCAAGCTGCTATCAGCAACGTTAAAAGTGATTGGGCTAAGCAAAAGTTGCGCGTGCTTGCTTCTATTTGTTCAAAGTCAGAGCCGCAGATGGATCTTAGCCGGTCTAGCTTGACTACACCGCGGGCTTTGACTGAGCGCTAGGAGGAAATCAAAATGAAAGAAAATCGCAAAAGAAAACGATGCAAGGGCTCGATGATAGCCGAACTGCCGCTTGTGCTCTGGGTTCTCCTTATAGTAATAGTCTTTCCTCTTATAGATCTTGGTACTGCTTTCTTGCGGGTGACATTTCTCTATGCCGGAGTTCACCTGAGCAGCATAGCTGCAGCTAGAGCAAACACATTTTTAGTGCCTTTGGATGGTAAACCTTCTGCCATCAATGAGGCAAGTAGTAAGCTTACGCAGGTTAAGAGTGCCTTCTCCGGTCTCGATGTCCAGGATGTCAAAACTGAAATACTAATTACTAATAACGATACTCAGGCTGTTTCTTCTAGTTCTGTGCCGCTAACTAAACAAGCTGATGTTGCCATTAATAGCTACCAGATTCAGGTAAGTGCAGTTTGTTCAGCCGAACCGCTAATTACTATTCCACTACCGCTTGCCGTTGCCGGTCTAAATGCCCCTTTGGTATTTAACTTGAATGCCAGGCAGTACTGCGAAAATCCTCAAGGTTTGTCTTACTGACGCGGAAGAGCCGTCTAAACTTCTTGGTTCTTTCTCTTCAAATCTTTTACCAGCCCAAAATCCGTGAGTAAATCAATGAAAAAGCAAACCCCACAGCTAAGTCATTTTGCGAGTAACAGGAATTTAGTAAGAAGTAAAAAGGGTCAAGGACTAGTGATTCTTATGATTCTATTTGGTCTTATCTTTTTCCCTTTGCTTATGGTTCTATCTTTTGAGTTTGCTCGTCTATATTTAGCAAAACAGGAGCTACAGAATGCATGTGATGCTGCCGCATTAACTGGGGCTGCGACTTTGGCTGGTTCCATCAACAGCAGTCCTACTCAAGCTCACAATGACGCTATCGAAAGTGCACTTAAAATTTTCAAGGCGAATAGCGCTCTTGGTCAGCCTTTTACCAACTCTTCTAGTGTACCTTCTGCTTCTTCACTCTCATGTAATAGTGGTGAGTCAAAGTTATTTTTCGAATTTCTCAACCCTGTTACGTTGAAGCCAGAGCCGATCACCAGTCCAAACGGTAAGCTTGTGAGACTAAGCGCTTGTACTGGCTACGACTTGGCTTTTGGTCAATACATTGGCGTTAAGTCTTGGAACGTCAATGCTGTATCCACTAGCGTAGTGCCAAAGCTTGATCTTGTAATCTGCTTCGATGTCTCTGGCTCTATGGACGACCAGACCCCAGTGACATTTACCAAGAGGGTCTGGGATGACACTCTTGGTGGTGGCAAAATTACTTACTCTGACCTCATTGGTACCAATGGCCCTGCGAGAGGTAAGATCTTCGATATTCTCAAACCTGCTATTACTGGAACAAGCTTTAATGGCTCTCTGCCGCAGTTTTTAACTGAGTCTTATTGGAGTGCAAACACTTATTTCTCTGAGTATCTGGCCAGCTATTACGGTGTTCAGGGCTTACGCTCTGCTGGCGTTTACCCAGAAGCTGGTGCCCCACCAGGCAACTATCCACCAGGCACGGCTCCCACCTTTGACGGCTTCAAGACATTCACCGATGTGGTAGTCAATATTGACGGCAACAATACTTTCTCCGGTTTTACTTATGATGGCTTTGCTTTCCCTGACAAGGCTACTCTTGTCGAGGCTGCTCGGGGAAATCTTGAGTCATCGGCTGTGTTTAACAGCAGCAAGGCAAATACTTCCGTCTCTGTTAGTCCGAAAGCTGGCTACCAAAAGGCTTACTATGAAGCTGCCGGCAAGCAACTCAAACCGATAAATGAAGCTAAAGTTGCCGTTTTGGCTATGACTGAGCTGCTCAATACTGCGGCTGAAACTCACTTTGGCTTTGTCGCTTTTGATGGCAACATTGGCTCTGCTCCTAATAGTACAGAAGAGTGGAACAGTGTTGACGATGCCTCAAAATACGGCACTAAGCGTGGCTTTCCACTGCCTCGAGTGGTGATAGACAAAGCTGCCGGCGCCACCCAGTTTGATTTAGTCAATACGTCTATAAATAGTTGCGTGGCAATGGGTTCCACCAATATTGGTGCTTCTGTGCATGCGGCCGTTCAAGACCTAAAGAGTAATAGTCGAGCAGGCAGCGTCAAAGCCATTATACTTTTCACTGATGGCACGCCTACTGTTCCTTCGGGGCCACTCAGCTCTGATCCTAAAGCCAATGCTCGCATGGCTGCAGTAGAAGCCCGGGATGCCGGAATAGCTGTCTACACTATTGGTCTAGCGCAGAATCCTTTGATTATTCCTGAGCAAGAAGACATTCTCAACGACAAGAATTCTGACCCAACAACGGGAGGAATGGCAGGTATTGCTGGACATGGCAGCACCTTTAACCTTGTCACCGATAGCTCCGAGTTAAATAGTACTTTTGCCAAAATTGCCAGACAGCTAGTCCGGCTTGTGTCCAATCAGTAAATGAGTTTTTGAGGTTTGCACCAATGTCTACAAAATTCACTGCCTTTAGTAGAGGTTGCAAAAGGAGGGCATCTCGTGCTTCTCTTTCGGTTGAGCTGGCTTGTGGAAGTTTCTTTATGGTTCTCTTTGTGCTCCTTGGTTTGCATCTCGGTATAGGAATTTTTGGTGCCTACGTTAACGATAGGGCCTGCCGAGATGCCTGCAGAAATGCCGCTCAAGGTAAAGATCTTACTGAGTCAACAAAACTGGCAACAACAGTGATCAAAGGTTATCGAGATAGCAGTTTTCTCAGTGCGCCGAAGATAATCAGTCCATTAGTTTACCAAGACTTCGGCGGTAAGCCACCAGCTCAGACTTCACCGTTCGTTCAGGTGAGCACTGAGACGCAAGTTACTTTGCCTTTTGGTGTGCTTGCCTTTTTCAATACCGCATTTCTTAAGGATGGTAAAATCGCTTTTCGTAAGTCGTACACATTCCCTATTGTGCGCATCAAGTAGAGAAGACCAAGTTTAGTATCTTGCGGCGCCGGGCTGCTTAATCGAGCTTAAAGAACGAGAGGCGGTCCAACAGACCGCCTCCCACCTTTACCCCCCGGTAAACTTTCCAAAATTTATCTGTCAGTTACAGCGGTCTGTTCTAAGATACCTTTTTCGTCAGGCGAGAATTTTAGTTCTCTTACTTTACCGTTAGGATAGAGAACTGTTTTTGTTTGTGTCATTGCCGTCCATTGCTCGGCGGCTCCACCTTTGTACGCCTTGCGATAGCTGCCATCTGGCTTTTGTTCATATTGTTGCGGCACTGGATAAGTTTTAGTCATTTTGAAGGTACCATCTTCGCTCATTTCTACGCTGCCGCGGAAATTGTCAGCTATTATTGGTGTGCCTTGGAGGCTAAACGCTCTCCATGAAGGTGCTTCTCCGGGTTTGGCCGGTAGACGTTCAAGACGGGAGCCATCAGGGTTTACTACTGCAGATATTTTCCCATTCTGATCGCGCAGCACTACACGAGAGCTGCCGTCTGGATAACAAACTTTCTGGGTTCTCTCTTCTATTGATTCTTTGCCAGGCCGATGCCAGCGCGCTTCGCCAGACCGGTCTGCCTGGATGCGTAGTTCGTCATGTCTGTCGGTAAGAGATTCTATTGGTTGATATGTTGTGAAACGTTCTTTTCCCTCATGGAGCTTGAAGGTTGGGTTCTCATAATAGTTAGGTGCTTCAAACATTTTGTATGGTTGTTGATTGTTTTCTGAGTAACCATTTGGTCTCCGCTGGTATTGTTCATGGTTAGACCTACAGTTAGTCATGCTGTTTGCGGCATGGTGATAGGCTCTATCTGAGAATTCACTAGCTTGATCTCTGAAATTTGGTACTACTCGAGTAGATTCTCGCTCGTTGTTCTTACAAGTATTGATTGTGACATTGGGTAGGTCGTACCCAGCACGTCCTGAGTTGCTTTTTGCTTCTTTGTGCTGGCCATCGCCTTGGGCACCAAGACCTGCTGAGTTTTGGCGACCGTATTGCATGCGCTCCATATCGGTGAGATTGGCACCAGCAGCTGGTTTTCTGTCGCTCCATATGGATTTGTATATAGCTTCAATATCTTGCTGCGAAGCTGTGCCTTTATCTACTTGCTTCCAACTATCTCCAGCTGCGCTGGTTTGCTCTGCTTTCTGACTCATATCGAGTAACTCCGATAAAACAAGGATCGTATAGGGGGTGTCGCTTGCCGGCGGCTTATCGATGGAATAGTCGACGAGCAATTGCTCATAGGCGTATTGAACCTCTGGGTTTGACGAGCATATGTCTATCTCTGTGACAAGTCTATACTAGTTAAATGATTTAGCCTAATTGATCAACGGCTTTCAGATTTTGCCTAGCCCAGATAAGGCATAACCTGAGCGTAGTTCGATATGGAATCGACACAAATTAAAGTATAAGCTGCAATTCACGAACGATTTAAATGTAAATCGATTGTGCTCTGAATCGCTTTAGTTTTCTTTCTACGAACGAGCTTCAGTGCCTAGCCTGCAATTTATATTACTACCGGCTGATATTGGAAGAAGCTTAGTTACAGCAAATTATGCAAGCATGCTTCCTCAAGGAGAACCACTATGACTTTTGAAGCAGCAGGAAGAGAGATTCCTGAAAGGTCTGATGCATCGTCAGTAAATGTATCATCAAATTCATGGGAGGGTGCCGCAGCAGCTGCATACGATCCCAGACATAAGCCGGTAGAAGTTGCACAATTGATACCTATACCTATCGGTTCATCATCTGGCCCACTTGAGCCTAGGTCTGGGTCAAACCCACTTGAGCCTAGACCAGAACCACCTAAGCCACCAATTGAGCCACCGCCCAGGCCAGAGCCACCCAGGCCAGAGCCACCGCCCAGGCCAGAGCCACCCAGGCCAGAGCCACCGCCCAGGCCAGAGCCACCCAGGCCAGAGCCACCGCCCAGGCCAGA
>JBIPOV010000098.1:0-21860 GCA_044378815.1 Obscuribacteraceae bacterium (SeqCode)
AATCGGACATTTTTGGAACTGCTCTGAGGCAATAGAAACCTGCTGCTCAACCGAACGGAGACAGAAAGGTTCGCCCCATGCTCCGTCTTAGTTAACTCTTTTTCCTTGCAACGAATATGCCAATAAGGGCAGTCAGAGCCAAAAGAGCGAGAGCTATTGAGCTAATCAATAAACCAATGCGATACGACTCTGGTTTGTATGAGAAAACTACTTTGTGTTTTCCTGCTGGTAGTGCCATTGCTCTCTGAATGTAGTTAGCTCTGAGAATTGGCATATCTAGCCCGTCTAGCGAAGCATGCCAACCCGGATAGTACTGATCTGCCACGACAAGATAGCCGTTAAAATCTGATTCGGTAGAAAGCTCAATCTGCTCATCTTCTAGTTTGTCTATGGTAATGGTGCTGATGGAATCAGGATTGCGTATAGTTTCTACTGTCGCGACTGCAAGACTCGGTGAATTTTCTCTCTTGCTTTTAGTTTTGCTTTCACTCTCGCTTGCGCGTTCACTTTCACTTTCAATTAGAACCATTGATTCTGGATCGAATAATTCACCGCTTCTAAGTGCGCTGGTTTTGATAGCGACAAAAGCTTCTTTTTCGCTTACTTCTCTATGATCCGGCACGATATAAAAGCGTGGTCTAGCGCGAGTATTTTCGTAGCAGAGAACACCATTTTCTTGACTGGTTAGCTTCCAGAATTTCCAGGCACCTTCAACAAAGGCCCGCCCACCAAAGGCATCGGCTGGCGCCAATAAATAGCGCACGGCGCAAATATCAAAAGAACGGTCTTGGGCCTTGATGCGCCAAGGCGGTTGGAGAAATCCCCCTTCAGCAATGCCTAAAAGCTTCATATAGCGCCTCGGCATCAGGGGCTCGTAGCCAGAAGCATTGTCCACTCCCCAGAGTCGGCTCAAGTTCGGTGGATATTCGCCAGCATCAGCTGCTAGCCCCCGCAATGTAAAAATGCGTTGGTTGTGTTCTTTGAGCTTCTCTTTTAGTTGTTCGCAACCGGCGGGTGGATTGAACTGTGAAATCTTTGGAGACTGTCTATACCACTGTGAATTAATGGCATAGATAAGAATTACTGAAAAGGTACTTAGCACCAAGAATAATTTGCGCCAGAATTGCTCAGGCCTTGATTTGTATAACATCAGGGGCAGAGTGCCGAATAAAAAGGTCGGTACTAGAGCGCCGACGAGCACGTATAAACAGAGCAGAAAGTGCTTCCACTTACCCAGTTTTTGAAAGTTCGTTAGCACTTCTTCTTTTAGTGTTGTCCTTGGCGCCACTTCTTTAGTTTCAATTTGGGCGATGGCCAGAGCGCTGAGAATACTGATAGCAAAAGCAGGGAGTAGCAATACTCGATAGAGGCCACGAAAAGAGCCCAAAATCGGAATGGCATGAAAGAGCTGTGCCAGAGGAGTATGGGCACCGAGAGCAAAGAGAAACGACAGTACTATGGTGGCAATTAAATAGGTCACCACGGCCTGGCCTCGAAGGCGAACAATGGCATATAGCGCCAGTATTATTGGGGCGAAACCAAAGAAGAGCAGCCCCGGTGGCGGACCTTGCTCTGAGAACGGCAAACCTTCAAGGCTGCCAAACTTGCCACCAAGTAGGTACGGCATGATGAAACCAAGTATCTGCATTGGTTCAAGTTCGCCAACTAAAAAGTCTTTGTAGCCGAAAGTTGTTCTCACACTTTGTTGCGATAGTTCATAGGACGGCAGTAGCTGCACTGCAGCGATGCCGGCACCAAACAAAATTGCAGCACTGCTTAGAGCCGTAACAATCAGGGCGTTTTTTAGATTGGCTTCTTTTCCAGTATCTTTTTCTCCTGAATTTCTTTCGCCAGAATCGTTTTTGCCAGACTCTCTTTCGCCTGCATTTCTTGCGCCAAACTCTCTTTTTTTAGAGCCAGCAAAAGCTGCATAGGCCAAGGTCGCGACAAATATATAAGCGGCAGTCTGGGGATGACCAGCAAGAATTGTCAGGGCGCTAGTGGCTGCCATTAGTGTGAGCTGCAGCGTTGCCCACTTTGTTCTCTGGCGCAGAACTTCGACGAAGTAGAGCAAGAGCGGCAGCCAGGCAGCTGTTTGAATTATTTGTACGTGTCGTAATTCTGAAATTTGGTAACCACCAAAGCCATAGATAAACCCGGCCAACAGTGCCGCTAGGTTTGATTTTGTTAGGCGGTAGGCAAATAGTGCAGCAAACAAGGCACTGAGAAAATAGGCGCTGAGCAGATAGAGATTCCATCCCTGGTAGCCTGGAATTAGGTGCTTAGAAAGAAAACAAATTGGATAGAGAAGACAAGTCTGGGGATCCGCTAACACTGGAAAGCCTGTCAGTAAAAGTGGTGTCCAGAAGAATCCAGGCGAGGCAAAAGCCGGATAGTTTTGCACCCGCCCGTCTTCAGCGGCAAAAATAAATCCATGTACAATTTTTTCGCTATAAATTAACGCCAGAGAGAGGCCGTAGATAAGCGCGTAAGGGAGCCATCGAAAGCGCTTGCTTGGGTCGTCCTCCGCTTTTGCACCTTCTGGTTTCTCTGTGTTATTCATTGAGCCTTTAGCGTTGCTTTTAGCGCTTGATCAAAATTACAGCGTTATCGTCTTTAAAAAGAGCTTGCCAAGCCCCGTCGCGACTTAATCTGGAGACTATTGGCGCTCTTAACGGAAAAAATACCCAGCTAATTTGATATTGCTCTAATAGATTTTGCCAGGGGCCGCGACAATTTGCCATTTGCCAGTAGTCTAGTGTGATTTTATCGCCGTAGACATCAAAGCGTGTGTCAATGAACACTTTAGCCTTTTCTCCGTCGCTCAACACCATAAGGTCACCATACTGGGGATCATTGAGAAGACGACCGGCAGGTCTTGTCTTGTTTATTAGTTTGAGTGCTTCTTCGGGCACGATAAAGCCAAAACTGCTACTGGGCAAAGTGGCGTGAAAGAGCGAGATTGCTGTGTTAACACCCAAAATAGCCAGAGCTAGTGGAAGTAAATAGTAGCGAGTTCTAACTGTCGGTAGATTCCAGTGAGCAAGAGCTGCTCTGTGTGTCACTAAGAATTGGTAGACATAGCCCATGGCTAGTATGGCGGCGAAGGGCACCAGGCGTCGGCTTTGCAATGCTGCAAAAAAACTTGCTAGGGCAAGAATTAGCCAGGGTAAATGGTTGAATGTTGCCTGCGAAAAGTGTTGATGTTTTAGCTTGTGCTTGATTTGAATCACTATGTCAGTGACAAGACCAGCTAAAAGAGCCAAACCTATGATGTCAAAGGCGAGGAAGTCGAAAGAAAGTAGCTCATAAGTTGTAAGGGGAAACAACTCTAGGTTGTACTTATTTGCCTGGGAAAAAAAGAGATGGGGCAAATATTGCCAGAGGTTTACACCATAGGGGGTGAGCAAACTTCCAATCAAGCCCCCGATAAAGCTTGCTAAAAGTGGCACACGAGGAATTAGTAAGGATGTAACCGCCAGCACCATCAAGCCAAGAACAAAACCAGTGTGAAGATTGGCCCAGATGGTAAAAAACAATGCAGCGCTAAAACCGTAGGCGAAGAATGGCAGATTGCCTTTGCTTTCACTGAGTTTGACCGCGGTGGCAATCAGTACAGCCAGGAATAAGTATGAAAATATTTCAGGGCGGCAGGGAAAGTGAAAGCAGCCAGCGCTAATGGCTAGACTGGCTGCTAAAGCCACAAGCAGTGGGGGAATGCGCAAAACTTTGGCGGCGGCCAGTGGCACCATGATGAAGCTAATTACAATTGTTATAGCTGTAAAGTAGAGAAGTGCGGCCGCCCCGGCTACTTTATTGATTGCCGCAAATATTAGAGCACTGAGCCACTGGTAGGCAATATAGGGCTGTTTATCGGCATGCTCAGAAGTCAATGTCCACGAAAAGGGATCTACAGTTGGAAGACTAGAGTGTTGATAGATGTGCTGGCCTAAGGCCACCAGCCAGCAGGTGTCGGGATCGCTCAGTGCTGTCTGACCACTCATGAAGCCAAAGTACAAATTGGCCAGACAAAAACACACAATGAAGGCCCAGCTTACTAATTTGCTGGGTTCAAAGTTTGTTTGTTTCATTCTAGGCAGTCAGAGTCTACTGAGCGTATTTAACGGAGCAGCCGTATGACTGAGTCGAAGCAACTTTAGGTGTTTGGTTTTTAAGCAAAGAATCAAGTGCGGCGCGAACATAGTTCTTGGCAGTTTTGACTTCTTCAGCGTCGGTACTGGTTTTATCGTCAATGGCGCCAGCATAGGCTAGCTCGCCTTTCTTGTTGATGACAAACATATGCGGTGTGGTCTTGGCACCATAAAGATGTCCAACAGAACCGTCGCTATCTATTAGTATCGCCGTTGGTGCAGCACCAGTAGCTTTCATGGCGGCGTTGTGCTCGGCATTGCTCTGGAAGCCTTGTTTGCCTTCAGCAGAGCTGACAATCGACAGCCAGATTACATCTTTAGCGGTGTATTCTTTTTGCAAAGCTTGCATGTTGCCAGAGCTATAGTGTTTCTTGACGAAGGGGCAGCCATGATTGAGCCACTCAAGTACAACCAACTTACCCTTATAGGACGATAGGGTTTGCTTCTTGCCGTTGGTATCGGTCAACGTGAAATCTGGTGCGGCTTTGCCGACTTTTGCGGCAGTGCTATTTTCGGACGCAGCCCGTACGAATTTGCCATCGGCGAACTCGGAAGACATGTATACGCCCGCAGTCAAAATTAGCAGAGCGGCTAGCTTTTGAGTAATTTTGGAAGAGACGTTCATTGCTCACCTGTCATAAGATAAGAGTCCTTTATACTAACCGATCATTCTAGATTGGCGCCATTTAATAATGACTTTAGCTTTATTGCGCTCTTTAGGCATTGTCAAAGCTTTGAACATATCATTGGAAAGTATGACTAGGCCTTTATTTGCGATTGACAAGTGGAGCTCTTTTTCCAAATCTCGCTATAATTGAATCTGTCGTAGATAGCTGCGACACAGAAGGGGATATAGCTCAGTTGGTAGAGCGCACGGATCGCACCCGTGAGGCCAGGGGTTCGAATCCCCTTATCTCCAAATTCTATTTATCTGACTGATTTGGAGGGTATCCAAATTTAGCGGCCCATTCATTTTGCCGGGCGGCAGGAATTTGGCGCAGAAATTCTTCAATTTCCTCATTTGTATTGCTAGGTGGGGTGGTTTCAAGTCTTTCAAGGCTGGGGAGCTGCTTTAGGGCATTAGTCCAATCACACAAAGGAAGCTGTTTGTAGTTCCTTTCAAAGTCGCTATCTTGAGTGCTGCTTGAAGCATCATCGATATACGGTGGGCGTGCGCTTTTTAGCTTTAGTGTTCTCAGGTTCTTGTGTTTAGCCAATGCTCTAATGCCATTTTCGCTAATCCAGTCGTCGCCATAGTTGACCAGAATTAGTGTGTTCAGCGTGGGCATTGGCGGCAGGTCTTGTATTGTTTCGTCTATATTGGCGCACTTTTCTAGGCGGAGCTCGTGTAAGCGTGACAGTGTGTTTAGCCTGCTGAAAGGCTTACTGTTAAAACTTAGCCTCTTGAGCCAGAGTGATTTTAAATTTTCTATTTTATCTAGGCTGGTCAGGTCTGAGTCTTTGATTTCTCCTCCATCTAGGTTAAGCACCTGGAGTTTGCTCCAGCGGCCTAAGCGCCTAGTCGCCTCTCCCACATCATCTAAGGAGTCAAGATGGAGAGTGAAAACATCATTTGGCTGAAACTTGTCTAGGAGTGATGGGCATTTGTTTAGGTAATGGTTTAAACGCAGATAGATATTTTCATTGGCTGGAATTTTAACCTCTCCCTTTACTTCAACGAGTTCGGTTTTGTCGCCTTTAATTTCGCCGATAACTGCTAAGGTCGGAAATTTGAAGCACCGCATTTCTCTGCCATCTATTTTTCTAACTTTACTAGAGAAGTTGGGGCTATCCGTCAGGGCCTTAATCGTGGCCGGGTCTGTCAAGTCGCTTAACTTATTTACGTTAGCCAGCATTGGTTTGAGCTGACTAAAGACGGCTAAATCGTTTCTATTGCTTTTTTGTTCTTGAACATGTTTTGCGCTACTGGTCGCTGGCTTGGTTATTTCGCTTACTTGACTGTGGGTAGCAAAGCCAATCAGGCATGCAATAGCTATAGTGATACTCAAAGTAGTGGCCAGTGTAACTTTACTGAACCGAAAAGTCGGCTTCTGGGTTGTGATTTCTTGCGAGCTGATTGGATCCCCGTTGCCCTCTTTAGTCTCTTGCCGAGCCACGGTGCCTTTCGTTTGCATCGTTGCTGCGCTACCGCCAATTGGCTTGCTGTCTAATATTCGTTGCAAATCGATGGCCATTTGGTCTGCTGATTTGTAGCGTTTTTCTGCATATTTGCTTAGGCACCGTGCCATTAATACGTCCAAGGAAGGATTGAAAATGTTCGCCGAAGATACACTTGAAAGCCCAGGTGGCGCTGCTTCTTGATGCATCATCAAGGTGGCAATGGCACTTGCTCCGCGAAATGGTGGCTTGCCAGTTAGGGTTTCAAAAAGAGAGCAGCCCACTGAATAGAGATCGCTACGTTCATCTATTTCTTCGCCACGACTCTGTTCTGGACTCATATATAGAGGTGAGCCAAACACTTCGCCATTTTTAGTAAGCGCTTGCATACTGTTGGCGTTTTGCGACTGTAATCTAGCTATGCCGAAATCAACTATTTTTACTTTAGTGTCCTGGCCTTTGCCAATCAGCATGATGTTGGCAGGCTTTATATCGCGGTGAATAATGCCATTTGCGTGAGCGCAACTGAGACCGCTGCAGACTTGCAGAAATATCTCTAGGCTTTCTCTTTCCGTTAAAGGTCCTGATTCGTCGATTCGTTCAGCTAGTGAAACTCCATCTAGCCAGTCCATAACAAAGTAAGGACAGCCTCTGTCGACACCCATGTTGTAAATTGAAACTATGTTTGCATGATTGAGCTTAGCTAGAGAGCGCCCCTCTAGTTCGAAACGCCGCCAACTGAGGTTGTTGATCTGGGCTGGTGCGAGGAGTTTGAGGGCGAATTGCCTATCGAGAATTAGATGCTGTACGCGATAGACGACACCCATTCCTCCTTGACCGATCAAGTCAATGAGTTTGTATGATTCACCAATAATGTCACCACTGCTATAGCGGTGTTCGGCGTTTTCGCCAGTGCGAAAGACTACTGTCTGGGCTTGCTTGTCTATTTCAATGGTCATTTTGTTCGACTATCGTTTTGTTCAGTAAGCATTTCGTTTTGCCGCCCACTTGTTAACGCGGGCAGCCGGAACAGTGCGCAAGAATTCTGCAATTTGCTCCTTGCTCCAGTTTGGTTCTTCAAAAGTAATACTTTCAACCTGCTTGAGCTTAGCAAAGCCTTTGCGCCAGTCATATATGGGCAGCTCATCTTCGGAGCTGCCTGGTTTTGACTTGGTTCCGCTGAGAGCCGCAATTTTTTCCATGATGTCTTTGTTCTTGAGTCTGATTGCTCTCAGATTTGGTTGCCTGGCCAGAGAGGCGATGCTTTTTTCCGTTAGCCAATTTTTTCCACTGCCCTCCAGGCGTAGCTGCTCAAGTTTGGGCATGCTGGGTAGATTGAGCAGAAGCTCATTGAACTGCTTGTAATCTTCAATTTCTAGTATGTCTAGCTGCTTTAATAGTTTCAATCGCACAAAAACTTTCCAATCAAAAGAGAGCTTCTTGAGCCAAAGATGTTTGAGGGTTTTGAGTTGGTCAAGAGTCTCTAGCTCTGAGTCGCTTATTTGCCCGCCGTCAATTGTAAGTGTGTGTAGATTGGTCCAGTTGCTTAGGCGCTTGGTTACTTCTCCAGCTTTTTCTAGGCTCTCCAGGCGCAAGCTGTAAATATCTTCTGCGGCAAGCTTGTCAATTAGTGAGGGGCAATCATCGACAACTGAGTCTAGGTGCAGGTCAATCTTCTCTTCGGCCGGTAAAAACACCTGGCCTCTAGCATCTTGGTCGTTGATGTCATTCGTGTGAATTCTACCGATTCTCACCGTTGTGGGAAAATTGAAACAGCGCATACTTTGACCGTTGATTGTCCTTACGCCCTCGGAGATATTGGGCGCGTCATTCAGGTCTTTGAGTTGGGATGGCTTTGTCAGCAATAGGCTGCGGTTCGGCTGCTGTAGAGGGTTGTCAGTTGTCCCTGTGTCTGCTGCTGCTTTAGAGCGAAGTGATTTTTCTTCTTCGATTGCACCGTCGACAAGGTTCTTGAGCAATGAGCCTTTTGAGTTACCAGCTTTTTCGATACCGGAGGCCACTTTCTCTATGGTGGCACTGTCGAGCTTCCTTGCCGAGAATGCTGAATCTAGTTGAACTGCTTGTTCTTGTGCTTGCTTTGTTGTTTCTGAAATCACAACTACGGCCGCTGTCGTTGTCAACAAGAGTGCGGTGATTGCAAATAGGGAGAGTGCCAATTTGGGGATGCCAAACAAAGATGACGAAGCCTTTTCTCGTTGTTTTGACTCATCATCACCTTCTTCGTCATCGGCTAGCTCTAAATCTGCATCTTCATCTAATTCGGGACTTGAGCTTGCTAGCCGGTGGCTGCCTAAATCAAAGGAGGCCTTGCCGATTGGCTTGCCGTCAATGATGCGTTGTAGATCAATAGCGAGTTGGTCAGCTGATTGGTAGCGTTGCTTTGCCTCTTTTTTGAGGCACCGTGCCACTACTGCATCAATGGCCGGTAATATTTTGCTATTGGTTCCAATAGAACGAGCACCATTGCTGCTAGACAGCAAACTTGAAGGCACTGGGGGCAGATCTTCTTGATGCATCATCAGTGTCTGTATGGCCGTGCTGCCAGCAAACGGCACTCGACCAGTAAGTGATTCAAATAAAGAGCAGCCCAGCGAATAGATATCGCTGCGAGAATCGATTTCTTCGCCCAGTGTTTGTTCTGGGCTCATGTAGTAAGGGCTGCCGAATACTTCGCCGCTGGCAGTCAGCGCTTGACTAGTAGAGCTGCCCGATGATTGCAAGCGGACTAAGCCAAAGTCGACGATTTTGACAATTACGCCGTCAGTCGAAGGCACCAGCATGATATTGGCTGGTTTGATATCGCGGTGGATGATGCCATTTCTATGGGCGCAAGAAAGGCCAGCGCAAACTTGCAAGTAAACGTCTAGGTTCTCTTTCTCGCTCAGTGGGCCGGAATTCTTGATCTTTTCGGCTAGCGAAACTCCGGTCAGCAAATCCATAACAAAGTAGGGGCAGCCTTTGTCGATTCCCATATTGTGAATAGAGACAATATTGGCGTGGTTGAGTTTGGCTAGTGAGCGTCCTTCTAATTCGAAGCGACGCCAATTTTGGCTGTTGATTTGATTGGGGGCTAGCAGTTTTAGAGCGAATTGCTTTTCGAGAATCAAATGCTTGACGCGATAGACAACACCCATTCCGCCTTGACCAATCAAATCAAGTAATTGATATGAGCCGCCAATCACATCGCCGCTGTGGTAGTGGCGCTCGGCCTGGCCCTCGCCCCGAAAGATTACGGTCTGGGCCTGGGGGTCGATTTCAATGTCCATATAAGGAGTCTCTTTTGAATGCTCTGGTCAATATCTATATATAAGTACGTTTATTAGCGGGGCGGAGGAGGGGATTTGTAGATCTCGGAGATGGCAAGTATATATTGCACTATAAGTTCCCTTATGTTGGCTTGGTTACACGGTTGTCATTAATTGAGGAAAAGTTGAGGGTGCCTGATAAAAATCGCTTGGCGCTGGGAACAGTATTTAAAGAGCGAGAAATGTACAACTAGGTGAAGTTGCAAGATGTGCTGCCTGACCGAGTCTAGCCTCGCATTGTGAAGATCCTTGAAACAACAGCACGGAGGTTGGGACAAGAGAGTGAGCCAATGGTATTCTTTTTTGGCTGCGGGCTATTAGCTCAGGTGGCTAGAGCGCACCCCTGATAAGGGTGAGGTCCCTGGTTCGAGTCCAGGATGGCCCAGTAAGTAACACTTTCTGCAACAAAGCTGTCGCACGAATCTCGTTCTTGATAGTATGAGATACAGAGACAGCGCAGAGCAGAAAGATGCTCAAGCGAGCTGCTTGTTACGCGATTTGTTCCCCACCAAATGGAACGTCAATAATCGCTGAACGCTATAAGCAGTTTGCAAAAGCCCGGGGGCTTGGCTCAGTTGGTAGAGCGTCTCCTTTGCACGGAGAAGGTCAGCGGTTCGACTCCGCTAGCCTCCAGAAATCTGCTGTTCATCAGTCATTTGAATGATTGAAAAAAAAAGTGAACAGCGCCGCAGAAAACGAACATCGGTTGTATGATGTGAGTAAGTAAGCGTCTCGAAGAATTAGTGATGGTAACGAAAGTAACCAAAGCTGATACGGAGAGAAGACAACCATCAAATTGATGTGTTATGCTTCTCGAAACGAAGCTAAGTGCCTAAGAAGCGCTCTAGCGGCCGATTCCGAAGAGTGAGTTTGTTCTAAACAAAACACTCTTCAAAAGTCCGATTGGTGTGATATAGTTATCCACTCAGTCGGACACCAAGTCCGACAGCCGGCTGCGAGGCTAATAATTCCAGTTCCGTACCCTGAAAACTACATATTGAGGTCCGTATTCCACCAAGTAGTTGTGGTTGAGCAATCAATCACAGCAGCAGTCTAGAAGACGCACGCCAAGCAAGCTTGTTATCATAAACACAAGATCTTCTAGACGTTGGTTAAGCTACTAAGAGCGCACGGTGGATACCTTGGCGTCAGCAGCCGATGAAGGACGCAATAAACTGCGAAATTCCACGGGGAGTCGTTATAGACTAAGATCCGTGGGTCTCCGAATGGGGCAACCCCGCTGAGTAATGTCAGCGACGCACATCTGAATACATAGGGTGTGACGAGGTAAGCTCGGGAACTGAAACATCTTAGTACCGAGAGGAAAATAAAACAAAACAGTGATTCCCTAAGTAGCGGCGAGTGAACGGGGAACAGCCCAAACCAGTAGGACGTAAGTCTTATTGGGGTTGCGGGACTCTATAAAGAATTGAAGAAAGTTAGTTGAAGAGCTCTGGAAAGGGCTACCAAAGACGGTGACAGTCCGGTAGACGAAAACTTTCGACATCTGGGAGTATCCCAAGTAGTACGGGACACGAGAAATCTTGTACGAATCTGCCAGGACCATCTGGTAAGGCTAAATACTGACTGACGACCGATAGTGAACAAGTACCGCGAGGGAAAGGTGAAAAGAACCCGTGAGAGGGAGTGAAATAGAACATGAAACCGTGTGCTTACAAGCAATTGGAGCCCTATTTATAGGGTGACAGTGTGCCTGTTGAAGAATGAGCCGGCGAGTTACCGTATGTAGTTGGTTAAGCAGTTAATATGCGAAGCCATAGCGAAAGCGAGTCTGATAAGGGCGTTGATAATTACATGTGGTAGACCCGAACCCGGGTGATCTAGGCATGGCCAGGATGAAGCGCAAGTAACATTGCGTAGAGGTCCGAACCAACTGATGTTGAAAAATCAGTGGATGAGCTGTGTTTAGGGGTGAAATGCCAATCGAACCCGGAGCTAGCTGGTTCTCCCCGAAAGGCGTTGAGGCACCGCGTCAGATTTATCCTACAGGGGGTAGAGCACTAGTTCGGTGCGGGCGGAGAAAATCCGTACCAAATCGAGTTAAACTCCGAATACCTGTAGCGTCATTATCTGGCAGTGAGAGTGCGAGAGATAAGTTCCGTACTCAAGAGGGAAACAGCCCAGACTACCGACTAAGGTCCCAAAATTCATGCTAAGTGATTAAGGAGGTGGAGTTGCATTGACAACTAGGATGTTGGCTTAGAAGCAGCCACCATTTAAAGAAAGCGTAATAGCTCACTAGTCAAGCGATTCTGCGCCGAAAACGTATGGGGCTAAGCATGATACCGAAATCGTAGGATCAACGTTAAAAATTGATCGGTAGGGGAGCGTTGTGTTGTAGGTCGAAGTAAGAGCGTAAGCACTTATGGACGAAGCACAAGTGAGACTGTCGGCTTAAGTAGCGAAAACATTGGTGAGAATCCAATGCACCGAAAGACTAAGGGTTCCCACGCAAGGTTCGTCCACGTGGGGTTAGCCGGGAGCTAAGGCGAGGCCGACAGGCGTAGCCGATGCACAACGGGTTAATATTCCCGTGCCACTTATTATCCGCTAGGAGCTAAGTCGGGACGCAGGAGGCTATACACAGGGTACAGTTTGGTTTTGTACCTCCAAAGGCGTAGCTAGTCAGGGTAGGCAAATCCGCCCTGGCGTTACAAAGTAAGGCCGAGTAAGAAATGCTCTAAGGAGCAAATTGTGTAGATGCCACGCTGCCGAGAAAAGCGGCGAAAGCCAGGATAATGTGTGCTCGTACCCTAAACCGACACAGGTAGTCAGGTAGAGAATACCAAGGTGCGCGAGATAACTCTCTCTAAGGAACTCGGCAAAATAACCTCGTAACTTCGGAAGAAGAGGTGTCATGGTAGGGTGTAAGACTTCGCGTCTGAAGCCTGAGATGATCGCAGCGACGAGGCTCAAGCGACTGTTTAACAAAAACACAGGTCTCTGCTAAACCGTAAGGTGATGTATAGGGGCTGACTCCTGCCCAGTGCCGGAAGGTTAAGTGGATCGGTTAGCGCAAGCGAAGCTGAAAAACAAAGCCCCGGTGAACGGCGGCCGTAACTATAACGGTCCTAAGGTAGCGAAATTCCTTGTCGGGTAAGTTCCGACCCGCACGAATGGAGTAACGATTTGAGCGCTGTCTCGGAGAGAGACTCGGCGAAATAGGATTGTCTGTGAAGATACGGACTAGGCGTGCCAGGACAGAAAGACCCTATTGAGCTTTACTGTAGGCTGAAATTGTCTGCGGGCTATATCTGCGCAGGATAGGTGGGAGACTTTGAAGTCGGGATTTTGGTCCCGATGGAGTCAACGTTGAGATACCACTCTGATGTAGCTAGCATACTAACCTGATTCCATTATCTGGGTCGGGGACAGTTTCAGTTGGGCAGTTTGACTGGGGCGGTCGCCTCCTAAACAGTAACGGAGGCGCCCAATGGTTCCCTCAGGCTGGTCGGAAATCAGCCATCGAGCGTAAAGGTAGAAGGGAGCTTGACTGAGAGTGAGACATCACGATCAGGGACGAAAGTCGGGCTTAGTGATCCCACGACTCCGCATGGAAGGGTCGTTGCTCATCGGACAAAAGTTACCATAGGGATAACAGGCTGATCTCCCCCAAGAGTCCACATCGACGGGGAGGTTTGGCACCTCGATGTCGGCTCATCGCATCCTGGAGCGGTAGTACGTTCCAAGGGTTGGGCTGTTCGCCCATTAAAGCGGTACGTGAGCTGGGTTCAGAACGTCGTGAGACAGTTCGGTCCATATCCGGCATGCCCGTAGGATTTTTGAGAGGAGTCGTCCCTAGTACGAGAGGACCAGGACGAACGAGCCGCCAGTATGGCTGTTATCGCGCCAGCGGTAAACGCAGCGTAGCTGTGCTCGGAGAGGATAAGTGCTGAAAGCATATAAGTACGAAGCCCACCTCAAGATGAGAAATCCCATAGCGTTAAGCTAGTAAGACCCCCGGAAGACCACCGGGTTGATAGGACGCAGGTAGAAATGCCCCGAAAGGCAAGCATGTAGCTGAGCGTTACTAATCGGTCGAGGGCTTATCCAACAAAGATAAGTCACTCAAAGTAATTTGAAATGACAAAGCGTGAAGCTTTTGAATAAGCTTGTGAAATACGAATAAAACCTCAATATGTAGTTTTCAGGGTATTGGAGTGCAAACTCCGATAACCCTAAAAGGTTCTTGGTGCCAATGCGACCGGAACACACCCGTTCCCATCCCGAACACGACGGTAAAGACGGTTAGCAGCGACAATACTTGGTGGGTGACTGCCTGGAAAGATAGCCCGGTGCCAGGATTTATAAAAGACCCACGTGAATAGCGTAGGTCTTTTATTATCCAAGTGAACTAAGAAACCTCGAGCCAAAAGCTCGGGGTTTTTTATTGGCAATTTTTGGTACTTGGCAGGCTTCTGAATGTCGGTTTCGATGTTCATTTACTCAATATGTAAGTCTAGAATAGCTAACGCCAATGGCCAGCACGTGCCATTCTTCGGCCATCCGACAATACGAATATATTTTGCTGTTTTTGAAGAACATGTTGATTGTTTTGCCCTTAATGTCGAGTGTTCTTCTTATAGTCTTCATACTGCCATGTGATTCCGGCAGCCTTGAGTTTCCGTTTTGCTTCCTCTGGCCAAGCTTGATCGATTCTCAAAACTTTGAGACCAGCCATTTGACCAAAAACTGACGCGCTTTTGTAGCTTACATTTGGACATTGATATATTCGCAGTGTTTCAATATTTTTGGCTTTAGCCAGGGCCTGCATATCGTCATTTCCTATATTCAGCCCGACAAGAGTGATGTCTTTCAAATTAGGGTGCTTTGAGATTTCTTGGAGCATGGGTTGGATGTGTTTGATTTCCTTCAGCTGTAGCGCTTCTAACTTATTTAGCAGTTTTAGTTTGGTGATATCACTACCGGTGATTTCTCTGCCATGCTCTGGCTTCTTGGTATTGATTTCGCCACATAAGCCGAGCGACTTAAGCTGGGTCAATTGATCTATAGACGCTATATCCTCTGCCGCTAGCGTCGAGCAATCTATTTCCTTAGATCGCTCAAGTGAATTGAAGAAGGACAGATGTTCTAGTGAAGTCCAATTTTTGAGTGATTCAATTACTTTTGGTGGGTTATAGGTGACTATTTCTAGGCCCGCTATGTCATCGTTGCCGAATTTATTAATGATTTCAGGAAAGCCAGTGCAGACACATTGAAGGAAAAGATAGACTTTTCGTTTATAGGCACAAGCTTGCGGTTTTCAGCTCTTTGGGGCTCATTGTTTCCATATTGCATATAACCCAGATAGAATCTTGGAAAGTTGAAGATTTTGACTGGTTGCCCCTGTGAATTTTTGCCTAGAGTAACGAAGGTGGCATTTTCCTTCATGTGCCTTTTTAGCTCACCGGTGTCAGAAGTACCTTCGAATCTCAAGTCATTCGAAGCTTGGGAGCTGTCTGCTACCGATGCTGTGTCTCTTGATTTGATGTAACCAATAGTCCAGATAGCAATTGCGCTAGCAGTTATCACTAAAAGTGCAATTGCTATTAAGGCCTCCACTGAGATGAAATGTGCCGATGGCTTGCGGTCTAGGCCGTCCTGGTCTGTTGCATTAAGTTGCCCGTTGTCAAAATCGCTATTCGTTTTTTTTGTGATTCCAATCGATTTGCCTTCTTGTATGCGGCTGAGATCATGAGCCACTTGCTTCATGCTCTGGTAGCGCTCCTCTACATCTTTCTTGAGCATCTTAGCCACGGCCGTTTCGAGCGAGCTGGAGAATTTCCCTTGAGGATAAACGCTATTAAGTGATGGTGCCTCGTTGGTTTGGTGCATCAAGATTGTCTCGAAGGCATTGTTGCCACAAAAAGGTGGAAGGCCAGTCAGAGCCTCAAAGAGCGCACATCCGAGTGAATAGATATCTGAGCGGTGATCGACTGGTTTGCCTAAGCTTTGCTCTGGGCTCATGTAATAAGGAGTACCAAATACGGTGCCTGCCGCTGTTTTGTTCTGGCTGTCAAAGGCACTTCCCACGCCACGATTGGAGAGCCTGGCAATACCGAAATCAACTAGTTTTACTTTGTCGCCATTTTTTTCTTGGAGAACCATCACATTTGATGGTTTGATATCGCGGTGAATGATTCCTTGCTGGTGCGCTGAATCTAGAGCGTCTGCCAGCTGGATAAATATAGGAAGAGCCCTTGCTACTGGTAAGCGCCGATTGTCATTAACTATTTGGGAGAGCGATTGACCTTCCAGTAAATCCATTACATAGTAGGGGCATTCTTGGGCATCAATTCCCATATTGTGAATGCCAACTACACCGGGATGGTGCAAGCGAGCTAGGGCTTTGGCTTCAGACTGAAAGCGCGACCAGCTTTCGGCGCTAAGTTTGTCGGCAGCAAGGAGCTTGAGGGCGTATTCCTTGCCTAATATTAAATGCTGGCAGTGAAAGACTACGCCCATGCCGCCAGTGCCTAGCAGCGAGAGCAGGCGGTAAGAGTTATCGACTATGTCGCCCGTTGAGTAGACTTTTGTCATTCCTCTACCCATGGGTAGAGAAGCCGTTTGTGCTTGCCCAGAAAGCTTTGTCGAGTCGAGGGCGAGCATGTGCATGGTACTCCAGGTTTCTGATAGACCTGGTTTGTAAGAGGGGGCGATCGGGCCAGTTTCGCTGCTCTGTCCGCTATTCTGGCCGTTGTTCTGATTGCTACTCAGATTGCTATTCAAATTGCTATTCAGCCCTCGGTTGGGAGGGGTGTGCTCGCTGTCTGGCTTGCTATTAGGATTGTTTTGGGGAATAGCCATCTATTACCTGGCAGTAACCATACTTTGAATATGCCCAATATCTACTGTTATGCGATTTTTTTTCTTTGCCCCTAAAATGCCAATAAGCTTCTTGTAATGTTCTACCAAGGAACCGCGGCGCTCCTACTTTTAGTAAGCCCACCGTTCGTAACCACAACTGTTTTGACTGCGGCGGCTGATGTGTCAGCTGCGAGCAGCAGAGCTATGTTCGCGCAAATGCGACACCCCACCCTTGGAGGAATCTACTATGACTAACGACAGACCCGTCGAACCACACGGCCCTATTACCCCGCCTGGTGGCATCAACTACAACGATGTCGATATGTCAAATCGTTCGCGCAACGACAACGCTAATAACAATGCTAATCGCAACGATAATGCCAATCACAATGCTAATCGCAACGATAATGCCAATCACAATGCCAATCGCAACGATAACGCCAATAACAATGCCAATCGTAACGATGTTAGATCGAACAATACTGTGACCAGCGATGTGCGCAATAACGTCAGCAATAACGTTCGAACTGGTGATTCTACATCAAGTTCAACCAACACCAATAACAACCGCACCGGCGATTCGACATCTAATTCATCGTCCCGTGGTGGCAGTTCCAGTATTAGCGACAACAGCCGCACCAACTATTATGGCGGCAGCGCAAGTGCGCCAAACGTCTATGCTTCAGGTTTTTGCAGTGAAGGCGGCAGTGCTGGAGTCTATGTACTCGGTATTGGTATCAGCGGCGGCAAATCAACTATTAATGAATCATGCCTGAAGATGCGTGACTTCCAAGAAACAATGCAGACTGTCTGTAAAGCCAGCGACGATCATGCCAATGTCGCTCTATCTAGCTTCCAGCTTGAACTAGCAGCTGGTCGCGAAATGGACAGCAACCCAATGGCTGCCAGTGTTGGTCGCAGAGTAAGCCGCATTTCAGATGCTAAAGCACTAAGCTCGATGCAACTAGACAATGTCTGCACCACTCTAGCAACTGGCTCCGCTGCCAACGTTGAGACCCTTAAGGCTGCTGGACTAGATAGACCATTAATCATTGTTGAGCCCGCTAACAACGCAAGAGACCAGCGCATTCTTGATGAAGCTCTGGTAGCTAAGGTTGATCAAATCGACAAAGCTGTCAAAGGCTTGCAAGATCGTCCCGTGGTCATCCAGAACAAGGTTGAAGTCGGTGTCGCCGTAATCGATGTCACTCCTCCTGCTCCTCCTAAGCCTGCTCATCGCCCACCAAGCCACAAGCCACCTGCAGCTAAGCCTAAGGATGATGATTGCGAAGATCCTACCAAAGCCAAGAAAAAGTAAGGTAGAGCTATGGAAACATATGATTCTTTTGGCACTCCGGTGGCTACTAAAGCTGCTGATCGAGTTGAAATTGCAGTAAGAGAGAGCCAGGCTGATAGCCGCTTAACTAATAGCGGTGACAGTCGTCCAGATACTCGCACAAGCTTATCTTTGGAAGCAACATCTGCTTACACCGATATGAAAGTGCAAGAGCGGATCAATCAGCCGGCTAAGATGTACCTCAATCCCTGGGTGCATGACCTGCTCGATCAAGGTATTTATAAAGTTGAGAAAGGCGATACCCTGGCCCGTGTGGCCAGGCGTGCGCTGGGAGTGTCGGGTCATGCCGACGCCAGCACCCGCGAAATTGCTGCTGAAGTAAGGCGCATCGCTGCTCTCAATGATATTAAGCTTGACTCAAGAGGGCGGCCAGTTCACGCCATTCATCCAGATACTGTACTCAACATTGGGCGCAAGTCTGAGGCATTCTCTAACGCCGGAAAGGTTATTGAATCTTCCTACTCGTCAAAACCATCTGACGATGCCCCACGCCGGGCTGTTTTTGATAAAGACAATTGTCTTGTCGATCGCCCGCGTGTGCAACATAATCAAGGTGTTCTTAAAGCGGGAATGTGTGATCGTATGGAAGTCTCTGACAATGCCTTCGTTACCGTTCGTCCTGGTGCCGATGTTGTTGTACGCAACGGTGCCCGTGCCTTCGTATTTGGTGGCTCGGTTTCTGCTGAAGCAAACAGCAGAATATTTGCTGCCGGTGGCGAAATCACGGCTCGTCCCGGTGCTAGCGTGAAATTTATTGGTAACGACGCTAAAGTGATGCAGGTTGCCGATATTGTAGATAAGCCAGCTATAGCAGATTCTAAGCCGGTAACTGATTTTCTTTAGTCGGTTACTGTAATTAGTAGATGTGGCTCTTTAGCTCTGGCCCTTTCGCTCTGGCCGTTTCGCTCTGTTCAGTTCAGACAATTGTGGAAGTGAGAAGCCGAACGGTTAATCTGTTCGGCTTTTTCGCGCCCATAATTTGACCACAAACCTCTTGTAATCTAATTTCACGGCAGCAGTTGAGCCGTTTATTTTCTTTGATGCTAGGAGACCTTTACTATGAAGCCAGATGTCCCTCGTGAGCGCTCAGGACCAGCCGAGAACAACGCTGCTCTTAGACTTTCCCATGAAGCCTTTGATACTCAAGGGCGCGGCGCTGGTAAGGCTCCATCTTTTCCGCAACACTTAGCCGAACAAGCTATCAAAGCGCCAATGATGAAAGTGGCGTTAGCTGCCCCCCTGGCCGACAAGCCTCTCGCCGATAAACCTCTCGCCCCCCGCGCTCTCACCACCCCCGTGGAGCCTCATGTTGGTAAAACCCCTGAGCTGCCAAAGCCCCCTGAATTACCGAAAGCTCCAGAGCTGCCAAAACCGGTTGCTCCAGTTGAGCCACACAAACCAGAACTGCCGAAACCCCCAGCTCCAAAGCCACCGGAATTGCCAACGCCTCCAGCTCCAAAGCCGCCAGATGTGCCAAAACCAGTGGTTCCACCGACTGAGCCGCATCCACCGGTGCGTCCGCCAGAACGGCCACCTGTACCGCGTGAAGTTGTTCGCTATTCCCCACCGGCCGAACCAACTCGCCCAGCGCGCTTACCTGAGCGCCAGACTCCGCCAGAAACTAAAGTCAAGGAAGTGCCCGCTGTTGTAAAAACAGAGAAGACTGTAACTCCTGGTTTGCCACCAGTAGTCAAAATCAACGAAGGCGAGCACAAGAAAATTGTGCCAGCGGTCGCTCGCAAACCTGAGTCTGAAAACCATACGCACATCAATAAAAAGTTGGTGGAGAAGCATGGTGGCGATAAAGACAAGCCACACGTTGCGCCTAAACCAACTGGCGATAAAGACAAGCCACACGTTGCGCCCAAGCCCAGAGACCACAAGCCGGCCGAGCATAGAGCTGCAGAGCATAAGCCTATTGAGCACAAACCGCGCCCTCGCTCAGATGCCCCTCCCAAGCCTAGAGTTGCAATAGCTAAGCCTGAGCAAAAAGGTCAGGCTTCTATGGTTGGCGAAGGCAAGATCAAACATCTCCCCAGAGAAGTTAGCACTCCAGCGATTGCCGCCTTGGTTGATATTGAACCAATCGCAGCAATCGAAGTGATACCAGCTGTAGTTCCTGTTGCCGCTGCCGCTGAGAAAATTCAAGCTCCAGCTGCTGAGATTACAACTACTCCACCTCAAAGCACAGGAAGCAATGTCTGGGGCGAAGCCAGCGTCTCCTACTCTCCTGGTAGCAAGACCACCGTTGGCACCGCCACTGTCGGCAAATTCTTCGATCAGCAAAACTATGGCTATGTGCAAGGTACCGCTGATTTGACCCATGGCAAACTCGGAAACGTTTCTGCCATGTATGGCCACTCGCTGCTTACACCATATGACGAAGCTGGCAATGTCAGACGCGGTAACGTCAACGTTGAAGCCGGTGTCGTCTTAAACACAGGCGCCGCCCTCGAAGGCTCTAAGTTGCCGATATTTGGTGGCACCGCAGCCCGCCTTGGCGTCAATGGCTACTACCAACTAGACAAAGAAGGCAAAACCACTCTCTATGGTTCGGCCGACTATGCCAGCAATCCCAAGCAAGCTGACGCCCAAATCGGTGTAGCTCACAAAATCAACGATGTCACTGTAACAGGCGGCTACCAGGTCTCTAAGGTTGAAGGTTACAAAACCGGTGAATACGCTACCACTTCACTAAGCATGAAGTTGAGTGACAATACCGATTTGTACGCCGGAGCTGCCATTGCTCTTAAGTCTGACCGCAGAGACGATAAGTACTACACTGGCATTAGATTTAGATTCTAGACTTCTTCTGCCCGAAATTGCCGCAATTATGGTTATTTGATTGCCTTCCTGGCTATGCCATGGTGCCGGTTGGCTCTTTAGCTGTGATAAAATTTGCCGCTGCATCTAGCTGTTGCTAAGGTTGGTTTTTGAGCAAGATTAGAGTATCAATCGTAATTGTCAACTGGAAGACGCCAAAGTTGTTGGCTGGCGCTTTGCGGTCGATTTTGGCCGACAAAGACGCTGACAAGTTCGAAATCTGGGTTGTGGATAACAATTCAGGCGACGGCTCAGTGGAGATGCTGCGGCAAGATTTTCCTACAGTAATCACTGTGGCCAATACCGACAACGTTGGTTTTGCCCGGGCTTGTAACCAAGTAATTCCAGATTGCACGGGAGATTATGTAATTCTCCTTAACCCAGATACTGTGGCTGGGCCAAACGCCATTGGCTTGCTCATGGAATACATGGACGCTAATCCTAAGTGCGGCGCAATTGGGCCAAAGATGCTTAATGCCGATGGTAGCTTGCAACTTTCATGCCGCCGCTCTTTTCCTGATGTGCGGGCATCGTTTTTCCGCCTTACTTATTTGAGCAAACTCTTCCCCAAACACCCTGAGTTCGCGCGTTATAACCTAACCTGGGCAGATCCGGACCAAGAAATTGAAGTGGACGCACTATCTGGTGCCTGTATGATGCTGCGCAAATCAGTGATCGACAAGATTGGTTTGATGGACGAAGACATCTTCATGTTCGGTGAAGACATCGACTGGTGCTGGCGTGTGAAGCAAGACGGTTGGACAGTTAATTACTATCCAAAATCTGTTGTCTATCACTATCATGGTGCCTCAAGTCGTTTTCGCCGCATTGGTGCCACCATCAATTTGCACAAAGGCATGGAAGTCTTTTATCGCAAGCACATGGCTAAGCAGTACTGGCCTATCTTCAATGTTATGGTCTACGCCGCCATTTGGTTTAGAGCTGGAATATTCATAGTGCTTTCTTGGTTGCAGCAATTTGTGCCTGAGAAAAAAGATGCCGGTGTCTTTGGTAAGAGCGTCGAAGAAGACACTGCCAGTGCCGCTGCAAGTAAGTCTTAGGTGCCCTGGTTTTTGGCACCGGAAGCTTAGGGACGCGTTTCGAAAATGTCCGATTTTCGGCTGAAAATCGGACATTCTTTGTGCCGCATTGACTCATCTAAAAACACACCATTGACTAACCGTTGCCTCAATTAAAAACTAACTTTCGTTAGTTCTTTTCGAGGTTGAAGCAATGAGGTTAAAAATGAGCAAAACT
>JBIPOV010000032.1:0-74286 GCA_044378815.1 Obscuribacteraceae bacterium (SeqCode)
AAGCCTACTTCAAGCTGGTTTTGGCAATGTTCAAGAATTGATAGCCCGCAAATTGTTGCATTTGAACTACTGCTGGTATCATTTCAAAAGTAACCCTTAGGTAGTATCTGTGCCCCACTCAAACTGCGAACACCAGCACAACCAGCAAGAGAGCTCAGGGCAAACTCAGCCAAACAAAAACGGCCACGACCATTTTGCCGTGCGGCAACAAAGCCGCAGCAAACTGACAATCGTATTGACTCTAACCAGTGGCTTTATGCTAGTCGAGGCCGTGGCAGGCTGGTACAGCGGAAGCCTTGCCCTCATTGCCGATGCTGGCCACATGCTCGGTGATGTTGCCGCATTGGCGTTGGCCCTCTTCGCTGTCTGGTTATCGAGCAAACCGGCCGGGCGCTCACGCACCTACGGCTTCCATCGCAGCGAGATTCTGGCGGCCCTGGCCAATTCGGTGCTTCTTGTGGTGATATCTATAGCAATTTTCTGCGAAGCAATTCATCGCTTTAGCCTGCCCCCCGAAATTCAAAGCACGCCGATGCTGGTAGTGGCAGTGCTCGGCTTGATAGTCAATTTAATATCGATGAAGCTCCTGGGAGCACACAGTCACGGCTCACTAAACGCCAAAGCTGCTTATCTTGAAGTCTTTTCCGATATGCTCGCTTCGTGTGCGGTGATTGTGGCTGGTCTAGTCATAATGTTTACCGGTTGGTACCTGGCTGACCCAATACTGAGCGCCATTCTCTCTATATTTATAGTGAGCAGAACCTGGGGCTTACTAAAGGAATCTGTTGAAATATTGATGGAGAGTGCGCCGCGCGAGTTTGACTTAGAAGCACTAACCAAAGCCTTCTTAGCTGTAGACGGTGTAGTACAAGTGCATGACTTACATGTCTGGACAATCACCTCTGGCCTTCTCGCCATGAGCTGTCACCTTACCGTCGAACCTAAAGCAAATTCGCAAGCAGTGCTGAATCAGGTCAATGCCCTGATGGCGAAAGAATTCAAAATCAGACATACCACTATACAGATTGAGTTGGCAGACTCAGAACGCAAATGCAATGATATTTGCGCAGTGAACTAAATGCCATTTTTCCTTTCTTGAGCCTGCCAGCGACGATTCAATTCGCTGTCATTGGTATTGGCTCGATTGATCTGTTCTACAGGAGAAGAGCCATTAACAGCGTCTTTAGCCGCTTGCACTCCAGCACTTACTTTGCCAGTGACATAGTCGTAGGCATTGCCAATAGCTTTGCCAATTGTTGGGCTATCATCAGTGACTGTGAGCTTACCGTCAGCCAAGCCCACGGTCATCTTATTCTTGCCGCCGGTAACTTTAACCGCATCAGTACGGCCATCTTTGTCAAAGTCGACTATCTGAAGACCTGGAAGACCTTTTGCTTCGGCCTTTGAACCAAGTAAGTCCATGAAGATTTTTTGGTCTTGCACTGTGTTGAGGGTTTCTTGGACGCATTTGACGTCACCAGTCTTCATGCAGTCGACGGTTTTGTCTAATTTCTGCCAGCCATTAAGCACTTCAGTCATGGTAATCTCCCCACTGCGACCACAAAAACAACATTACAAGATGTTTATTGGCGTTTTATGGGCGCGAAACAAAAAAAAGAATGAAGTGCACCGCACCTCATTCTTCTCTTCAAAATTATCAGTTGGGGGGCAATTACCAGCGAGGGCGGCCGTTTCCGAACAATAGGCCGTTGGACAATAGGCCAATTCCAACGTTGGCTAAGGCACCTCTACCAGCTCTTCCGCCGGACAGTTCACCAACGATAGCGCCCTGTATTGCATCTTGAACTATCTGCCCACCAAGCTGTCTATTGTCGTATCCGCGACCATAGCGTGGGTCAGAATAAGGATCATATACTCTGCCATTGCGTCCGTGACGCTCATCGGGGAAGAACGGAGGAGTGCCGGGATAACGGAAACGAGGGTCATTATCAACACCAGGATGCGGACGGCCATAATAGGGATCTGGATCGAAGCGTTGGTCAATCACAGGATGACGCGGAATATCACGTGAATAGTTGCCATCTTGGCGTCGAGCAAAGGCCGCGGCCATGTCTTCTTGACGATAAATATTGCCGATACACACAATCCGACCATCGAGACGATTGAGCTCTATCTCGCCGTTCTGTCTTACCCTTAAGTTATCTCCAATTCTGGGGTCTTCGATTTGAGCTAACTGTCTAACGGTCTGCTCAAACTGCCGAGGTTGCATTGTGTATGCGTCATACTGCAAGGCTTCCAATACAGTTTTGGCGTTGCCGCGGTCTAGTTCATCTGCGAGGTCACGCGGGTCTGCCGGGTTAAATCTACGACCAGATCTGTCGTCGCATGAATCATTGCATCTACCACCCATGGTCAATACCTCTTAAGACGCCGAACCGCTTATACATCTATTAAACCCTCCGCCAAGCAGAAGGGGAATGGGGAATCTACGCAGCAACCTTAAATATGATCTCCCTAAAGCAGTGGCCGCAACAGTTATGCTTGCATGGAGTGCTTATTAATAGATTCAAGACAAAACAAGACAAGAAAAAGAAAGGAAGCGCAACTTGAACGGCCCATACCAGCTAGTTAGCAACAAAAGAAAAATCAATTTATCTGCCGCTGCCCTAATCACATTGATGGTATTCCCTGTTAGCCCAGCTTTTGCCCTGACAGACAGCGAAATTACCAGCGCTGTGCGCAAAAAGAGTGGACCATGGATGGCAAGCGAGCTAAAAGGACGAAAGCTTACCGAGGCCAAGCACTACGACGAGGCCGCCAAGATATTCACTGAGGTTATGGCCGAAAGAAAAGCCCTCGCCCTTGATTTACAAACCGAGCAACTGGCACTGGCCGAAATCTATGAAAAATGGCAAAAGCCGGCCCAAGCAGAAGCAATGTACAAACAGGCAATCGCCGACCGCGAACAAACAGCCGGGGACGAAAGCCAAACCCTGGTTTACTCATTGCAGTCTTACAGTGATTTCTTAAGCCGTCAAAAGAAAATCGCCGCCTCAGCAGCCCAGAAAAAACGCATCATTTATATTAATTCCCAGGCTACGAAACCTCCCAAAGAACTTGCAGCGCTGCTTAAATCTGCCGCCCCAGCAATTGAAAAAGCCGCCAGCGCCGTAAAAATTGGCCAACTCTATCTCAAGCGAGACCAAGAGCGCCGGGCCCTGCACTGCTTCAACAAAGCGATAGCACTAGACCCGAAGAACTCCGACGCCTATGAAGGTCGGGGGGAAGTGTTCAATCGCTTAGAAAAAGAAAGTCTAGCTCGCCTTGATTTTGACAAAGCCATTACTCTGAATCCAAAAAACGCCCAGGCCCTGTTTCACCGGGCCTTGCAATTGCGAGTCAAGAACAACGAAATAGCAGCCTTGTCTGACTTCAACCAGGCATTGGCAGTCAGCCCTGACGACACTGAAATACTCGGCTATCGAGCAAAACTACAGCAAGACTTGCACCATAATGATTTGGCAATTAAAGACTACTCCCGTGTCTTAGAGCTAGACAAATATGCTGAATGGGCACGCTGCCAGCGCGGACTCTGCTACCAAGACATGAAGCAATTTGACAAGGCCTTAGCTGACTTTTCGGAACTAGCTCAAAAGTATCCTAATGATTCAAACTATGCAGAGTTAAAAACAAAAGCCGAGAAAGCAGCACCCCACAAATAAGTTGGGCCACTATAAATACGCTGTTCGAAAACTATGATGCTGACCCAGGCAAAGGTCTCTGGGCCCCGCTATTTATGAGATGGAAGATTCTTGCCCTGGAGCTAATTGAAACACTCGAATAATTTTGGAGTAATGGTGCGCCTCTCTCTCTCTCTCTCTCTCTCTCTCTCTCTCTCTTATCAATCTCTCTCTTATCAATCTCTCTGCCAGGCCTATTGTTATTAGTTTTTTGGCTGGCAATTTCATGCCACTTCCAGTCAATGCTACAGAAGAGAAAAAAGCTGAGCAGAAAACGCCATAACAAGCTGAGCTTGACAGACCTAGGTTAGTAATTAAAAACGGCTGCATCTTCATGTTGCTCGACCCAAACGGCACTATGAGTGCAGGCTTGAGTGCCCCCTACGGCCTATATTTCAATGACACACGCTACTTAAGCGCTCTAACAATTTCGGCCTCTGGCGAGCATCCAGGCTCTCTCAAGAGAGACAAAAGATGGCGACAAAGCTACCTTCAACTATCAGACCAGAAATAAGATAGCGATTGATCGAGAGATAGTAATAGCTCCGGCCAACAGCGATGGTGCTTCGTCAGTAGCAGAAAGACTAACACTGAAAAATCCGACAGCTCAAGCCCAAGACATCGAATTAAAGATCAACTTTGTCGAGGCAATGGCTATCACTGAGCGTTTACTGAAGAGAGATATGTTTAGCGGCTGGGGTATCCGCACCCTATCGAGAAAAGAAAAAGTCTACGATCAAGCCATCTATCACAACGGCTCAATCTGGCCCCGCGACAACGCCCTTATCCTTGCGGGCCTGCCTGCCACAACTATGGTGTGTCGGTAGCGTTTTCAGAATGATCGAGAACCTCACGGGCCCAACAAGTCAAGGCCAGGTAGATAAGCCCCAATTGCCCTAGGGCGTCAATTGGATCAAATTAGAAATTCCCGATGCCGCCAAAAAGAATTTCAAAGCTATAAAAATCAAACGCCAAGGCATTAGCGACCAATTTACAGCACAAGTAACTGTGCGGCAGCGTTGACAAGGCTATACATAAATAGTGATGGCTTTTCTATAAAGAAGGGCAAACTGGCGCCGCTTAAGCTATTATGCTTGATGTTTCCAAACGCCTGTTGACTACCGCCATTTACCTGAGAGAATCTTTGACCATGACAGACCTGCGCACCTTCGATCCCAACTCAGTTGGCCAGAAAACAGAAAACATTTTCGGCCTGCCGTTTACCGCAGACGAGTCCGCAATAGCAGTTATACCAGTGCCCTGGGAAGTAACCGTCTCTTACCGCGAAGGCACTGCAAGTGGGCCAGAAGCCATTCTTGCTGCTTCCTACCAGGTTGACTTATATGACCCAGACTATGTCGATGCCTGGAGAATTGGTCTGGCTATGGAAGAAATTCCTACCGAATTACGCAACCTCAATGACGAAATCCGTCCCACTGCAGAAGAATACATTGGCATGCTGGAAGAGGGTCATACCCCGGAAGACTCCCCATTGATGAAACAGATGCTAGAGAAAATCAATGCCTCCTGCGAAAAAATGAACGAATGGGTACAAGAGCGTGCCGCTGAACAACTAGACCGCGGTGCCATCGCTGCTGTGCTAGGTGGCGACCACAGCACACCTCTAGGGCTAATTCGTGAGTTGGCTAAGCGGCACGATTCATTCGGCATTCTGCACATCGATGCCCACGCCGATCTGCGTGACGCCTACGAAGGCTTCACCTACTCGCACGCCTCAATTATGTTCAACGCCATCAAAGAGCCTACTCTTACCAAGCTAGTGCAGGTTGGCATTCGTGATTATTGTGAAATGGAATCAGATCTGGTGGCATCATCAGACGGTAGAATCGTCAGCTTCTATGACCGCGACATCAAAACAAAAATGTTCGAAGGCATGAGCTGGATGCATATTTGCCAGGAAATAGTAAGCCAACTACCAGACGAAGTTTATGTCAGCTTCGACATCGATGGCCTAGACCCTAAACTCTGCCCTAACACTGGTACACCAGTACCCGGCGGCTTAGAATACGAGCAAGCACTATATTTGGTGCGGATGGTAGCAGAAAGTGGCCGGACAATTATCGGCTTTGATGTTAATGAAGTTGCCCCTGGTGATGAAGATGAATGGGACGCCAATGTTGGTGCTCGCTTACTTTATCGTCTGGCCAATCTAACAGCGAAGTCAAACGATCAATTTTGAGAATTTGAAAAGCAACTATATCAAGCCTATTTTTAGAATGATAGTGCTGGCACTCTTTGTTTGCCTGGGCGAGCGTGCCGCTTGGGGCCAGGGCTGAGCAGCCGCACGCGGTGTGGTCCCAGGTCTGGGAGCAGGGTCAGGTAAGTTTCAGTTATCAGTTGGCTGGCGTGCAGCGCGAGCCGACAAGTCATACAATGGCACAGACTACAACTCGACATTTACCAATAGCTGGAAGCCCTATATGCGCCAGAGTGTGCTGGATGTTTCAGCACGCTATTACATCAATCGACGGGTAGCGATTGTTGGTACGCTTCCCGTATCGATGAACAACTTCAGCATGATCTATCCTCCTAAAGGCCCTGGTATAGGGCAGCGGGCCGGTTGGGACATCAATGGAGTGGGCGACCTAGCTTTAGTTACTCAAGTTTCCCTGGTCGATCCCAAAGACCATCCATTTGAAAATTGCATAGTCGGCCTCGGTATGAAAATACCCACAGGCAACTGGGATGAGCGTCGAGTGATTCCTAACCTCAACGGCCAAAATTTTGCTAGCCGAGCAGTCTATCCCGCAGCAGTCATGCCCGGCGATGGAGGCACAGGCATTATCGCCACAGTTGATGCCTATAAAACATTTCGCGTAAACCGCTTTCTTAGAGGCAAAACACTCTTTGTAGCAGGCTCCTATCTCTCTAATCCACGCAACACCAACGGCACCTCGTCAATCATTGGTAGCGCTGGTGTGCCCCTCACTCCCAACTTTTTAGATGAGCTTACCAACTCAGTTGCTGACGCCTATAGTTTGCAAACAGGCCTTTCAATGAAGGTGCCAGGCACCTGGAACAAGCCCAAGCTAAAGGGGCTGAGAATGCGACTTGTGGGCCGCTGGGAAGGGGTAAGAGCCCACGATTTATTTGGACCAGCCGGTGGCTACAGGCAACCGGGCTGGGCCATGTCGGTTGGCCCGGGTCTAACCTATGCCAACGGCAAAGATGTACTGATGATAGACGTGCCCATTGTCTTTTCACGCTATATCAATGCCAGTCGCTCAGCGGTACCAGGGCCATCAAATGGCGCCACACCAGCGCCTTTCAACCCCGAACGCAATCTTGGGCTGGTGGCACCAGTTAGTATCACAATGCGCTATGTGCGCAGTTTTTAATAGCTCATCTCTTTATTTGGGTACAACATTACTAGGCATACCTCGCTTAGCACCAACATGACCAATTCAAGACTCGAAACTGCCGACAAGCCAGCAATGCCACAGGAAACCTCTCCAGAGGTAACCCATGCCGCTGACGAATCAACAGCTAAGCCAGGCGACGGGGCCACTGCATTTCGGCAAAGTACTGCTGATACTCAAACTATGGTAAGAGCTGGCACTTTGCCAGAAATCGCCATTACATTTGCGCCCGAAAATGCAAGTGTGCCACAGGCGGTAAGCGACAACGAAACAACACAACCAGGCAAAAGAGAAACCCGCCAAGAACAAATTGACCAGCTGCGCCAAGTGGTTGGTGACTTCGACTTAGCTTCTGGTATAAAACCAGAGAACCGAGATAAGGTTCTCGCTAGCGCCGTCGATACAGCCAACAAGATAGCGGGCCAGCCGCCGGGCTCAGACGAAAGAAAAGAGACTTTCGTTGAGGCCGTGAAAGCTTTTCAAAAAGATAACCCTGGAGTCGATGCCTCTACTTTTACCAGGGAGATGCAAACAGTGTTCAGGCAAATGGGCTCTCAGACTCTAAGCACAAGACTAAGCAGTAACTCAGTAATGCTCAGTGACTCGGCGGAGAGAAGCGATGATAACCCTGGTGGTGTAATCGCTTCGGTGTTCTCTGGCGATAATAGCCCCGAAGGTGCAAAAGCACAAACAGCATTTGAAACAGCGCAGACACTAGCCGAATCTGGGCGGAGAGCAAATCTAAGCGGTGAAATTATGACTGAGTTGCAGTTCAGCAACTTCCTCGCTGGGGTCAAAGACTTAGAGCCAAGGGAGCGCCCCAGTAGCCCTCAGACACCGGAGGAGCAGTTATTGAGAATGCGACAGGGCTTTGGTGGCGAACCAGATGCTCTCTTGCAAGATGTCCTGAAGCGAGCAGATAATCTGGCATTCAGTACCAGAGGAGGAGAACTTGGCACTCGCTTCAATGAAAGTGTCGACGAATTGGCCAAGAGCAACCCTACTTTAGAGAGAGCAAGGCTAGAGCGCATGATCGTCGAAGGACTGACCACTGTGACCCAGTCAAAAGATTTCTCACTTCGCTCTTTCGATTCATCGTTGCAGATGTCTTTCTTACAAGATAAGCGCCTGGCCACAGAAGGCAACCCGCGTGGTACAGCTTCTGCTTCGCTGGTTGGGGCCGATGATTTTGCAGCAGCTAGTAACGAATTCAAAGAGACAATGGAAACAGCTAAGGTTCTGCAACAAGGCATTAGAAAGCTCGGGGAAAGAGCGTCCAAAGATGATATCAACAGATTTCTCGGCAATGTGCGCAACGATCTCAGCACCTTACGCTTTGATCTGCTTTAAGCTAAACTGAAAAATCAGTCTGCTGTTCATCAACGCCAATCAAAGTTTCTAGTTCAACTCGCAATTGAGCGAAGCCTTCAAAGCCATTATCAATAGAAAGCTTTCTGTTTTCATCTAAGCGCAGATGCATACATGAAAGAATTGTCGATTGCAATTTCTCACTGATTTCGCTGCTCAAATCACAAGGCAAAACCACATTCATTAGCGGTGTGAGATAGGGCTGCAGCAGCGAATTTCTGAAGTTGATCAAATCAATTAGATCTTGAGCCGCACTAACAGGCGCTCCAGAAGTAATGCTGGCCAGGGGATGAACACCGGTCAGGGCTTCCCACAGACAAATACCAACAGCCATCAAATCATCCGGCTCGAGCAAAGGGTAATATGCCGGAGTAGAAATCATGCAAGTATCAAAGACGCCCTCTAAGCAATGCAGCGGACCAAAATAGCCAGGATCGATTAGTCTGATACCACTAACATCCCCGTTGTCATCACACTCAATAAATATATTATCAGGAGTCAAGTCGCCATGATAGGCATTGGGCATGGCTTCCATAAAGCTAGCGAGTAAATGAAACAAGGCCAAAATTTGTTTCTGTGTCATTTCTCTTTCGCCCAACTGCTTGCGCAAAGTGAGGCCACGCAAGAGAGGCATGGCATAATAAGAGCGCTCAAGACAAAGGCCACTACTTTCGACAGGCACGAGCAGAGGCCCGGCCAGCTCTTGCAGGCGAATCAATTGCATTTGCACCATCATGTCAGGGCTAGGGGTAATAGGACCTGTTTGAAAGGGAATAACTTTTAGCGCTTGAGTAGAGTATTTTTCTGGTTCAGCGATGTCGCAAGGATCTTTAGCCAGCTTATAGACTCTTTCTTTGCCAGCCTCATCTTCGGCATGAAAGAGAAAGCAAAAGCGGCCACTGGAAACCTGGCCATTAAGCATATAGCCATCAATTTTGGTGCCCAGCCAGTTGGTCCACGACTTAGCTTTAGCTGGAACAGAGCTGAGATCTCGTTTAGCTAACTCAGATTGCACTTCAGCAAAGTCAGCAGCGTCAGCCTCTGGCGGCTCAATACCAGCCAGAGCACAATTGGTAAGGAAGGTATCGAGGGCTTCTTTTCTTTTCAGAAGAGATTCAGTGCTCTCTTCATGCATACTTTTCAACTTGTGCTGGCCTTTCAATTTTAAAAATCAAGTTACAAAATCAGGTTTCTTTTCAAGTTCCAGGTTTGCGCTGATCGACTAATTTCTGAGGAAGATCGACCGAAGCAGTCTTTGATTTGGCGGTCGGTATTGGTTCAATCGGAACAGGTCTATTTATACTAGCTGAATTACCTAAGCCCAACGAAGGTTCAGTGCTGCGCAATTTTAAGACTTCTCCTAAATTCGGAGAATGTCCTTTCGATGCATTGCCAGGCATAAGTCGAGAAACATCGGGCCCGAGTTCAAGCCCTTTACTAACGGCTGGTTCCGGGCGAAGCGGTATCCTGTCGACATGTAAGTTCGGCAAAGCGCCCGTGCGGTGAGTACTACCGACATTCTCAAAAGACGGTTTAGTAACAATGCCAAAAACCCCACCCATAACGGCACTTGAAAATGTCTTTTCGGCAAGCTCTGAAGTGTCTGCAAGCTTACCATGCTTGAGTAGAGAGCTGGCCTCAGCACTAAATGCGCCACCAGCAGCTCCAGATAGAAATCCACCGGTTCCATTTATCAATTGCCTTCCAACAGTACTAGACAGACCTTCTGGAAGATGTGCCGCCAAACTCTTAACACCACTGAGCCCCTGAAAGCCCAATTGAGTCTTACCCATAAGATACATAGAGGAGCCGCCGATACCGGCGTTAGTCAATCTGTCTGTCCAAAAATTCTCCCCTGATTTAGTGACAAGACCTTCGTAAAGACCACCAGCAGTGGCTAAACTACCCACTGTGACGCGGCCCGTTGCCACTGATTCACCAAGAGCAACTGTGCTAGCTCTGGCACCAATAGCAGCACCAGCAAAGCTTATTCCTCGGTGCAGCAGCAAAACGCCACCAAGCTTAGCCAAGCCAGCTCCAGCCTGCTGAGCAATCCACTGAGAAGAACCAACTTCGGCTGCATCAGGTGCGTCAACAAGATTGTGCTTGCCAATATTGCCGCCAAAATGATTGACCGCTTGAGATATCCCATCTAAAGGCTGCTGAATGGCAGTGTACTTTAATGACTGCCAGAATTCTTGCAACAACGGAGAATTATTCTCAGCCGCTGAAGTTGTCGAATCTAATTCGACCTTACTATTTTTAGTATTATTTTGTTCTGGACTTACCGGCATTTTTCCAATTCCATTTTTGTTTAAAGCCAAACTATAGTCTTAAGCGAGTTCTCCACCTCTTCTACAAAATGTTCATAGTCTTTCTGCGGGGCCTGATAGTGTACTTCTTGCACAGCAGAACCAGTTTTATCACTATCTATAAAAACTCCCATATCAACTAAGCCCCCGTTCTTCCAAATACCTTCGACAAGCAAGACGCGCTTACCATTGATGGTCTCTGTTCGACTGGAACTAAGCAAAAAGAAGTCAGGATCGGAGGCATTGCGAATTACTAGATCTACGGAATCAAACTCTTCTTGCGAAAGCTCGTGGTCTGGCAATGACAGTACTTGCAAAAAATCAGCAGCACCACCAGGAGCAATACGCTTACCTCGATAATAGAAAGACAATTTTACTTCGGCACTCTCTGGAGCGCGAAACTCTCTAAGGAAATCAGACGCTGTTCTTTTCTCCGATAGACACTCTACCCAGCCATCAGGCAGGTCCATTGACTTAATTTGTCCTTGTTTTTTCAATGTCGAAGCAGTCTTATTCATTGTTCTCTCGATTCAATCAACGGCTATCTAGCTTATCTTTCGCTACCACGCCAGAGTAGACTACGACTCCAGCAGCCACTGCACCCTTAACTACTTTTCCTCCAGTTGAACTCATAAACTTGTGCATTGCTGGTTCCTTCATTGAACGGAAGAGCTTATCAACAGAGTAGCCTTCCTCAAGGAAGTCACTTTTGCTGCCCCACTGATTTGTGAACTTAACTTTGCGTGTTACAGGGTCATAGCCGTGGATGTTAATCACATGCCAGCCACCACCCATGCCCACCGCAGACTCTATGCCTAAGAGCGGAGAGAAAGGAGGCCTAGCAGTATGCACTTGCATCACAGCAGGAAGACTGCCAGCTTTCTCAAGCTCAAGAATAGCATCGGCAAGCTCATCGGCAGAGCTTACATCGCGCTGACCAGTCCATTGCCTGGCTTTATCGCCGGCAGTAAGGACGAAGCTATTATCGCTCACCCCAGTTGCTTCTTTGTTCACTCCTTCTAACTGACTAGTGAAGATACTGGGAGCGTCCATTTTTGAACCTTTTCTATCGCGCAATTGCACCCAATTCTCGCCGTCGAAATACTTGACCTTTTCTCCACCCATCAAACTATCTACGTTCTTTTCGTACTTAATTTCACCAGGCTTGGCTACCCGCAGAACCAACTTGCCATCTGCATCGTAGGCAGTTGCGCCAGGCTCTAAACTATGCAATTTCTTGCCAGCGCTATCAAATACCTTTTCAATTTTCTTCTCTGGAAGCACACCGAATAGAGCACCATTGTCTGAGTAAATCAAATTATCAGCATCAACATTTTTGATCAGCTTATGATCTTTAGTGTAAGCCTGATCTCCGGGCTTGAACTGAGCCAAGCGATCCCCTTCTTTGTCATACAACATCTGCACTTCAGCGGAGCTCTTAATTTTTCCGATCAAATTGCGGTCTTTGTCAAAAGCAAGACCAGTTCTATCCAAACGACGACCTTCACTAATGACATGTGGACGTCCTTGCCAATAAGCATTTACCATGGCGTTTTCAGTTAGTTGGCTGGACCAATCACGACTACCATCAGCCTTTAGCTTGTCACCTTCAGAGCGCTGGAGCCTAAGGGCTCGGCGGGCCTCAAAGTCAGGTTTTATACCATTATCTAAGGCTGTCATATCAACAGTATGGCCGCTCTCGGTGACGAACTTACCATTGATAGCAATGTCAGCCAAAAGCTGCGCATTTTTCTCTGGGTCCTTGGCATAGTTACGTACTTCCAAAGTCGTAACGTTGCAGGTACTATTCATGCCCTGATCAACAGTACTTGGATGCACGGCATGTGACATCAATTGCTCAGCAAGGTCAGCGCGCTCTGTTTGCGATAGTACAGCAAGAGGATTAGCTTCTAGCAAACGATTTACTTGCAAATACAGCAGTGCCTTCTTCTCGTCTGTAATACCGCGCTTTGCCGCTTCTTCATCAAACTCTTTGAGCAACTTATCAAAGCGCTCTGCCCGCGCGGCATCAGGAAAAGCTTCTTTTGCAAGATGTTTTAGGCTGGCAGCTTCTACCGCTAGATTGGCACTGGTGTAATCCAGCTTGTCACCTTTTAGCTTCATTTCTGAGCCATCGATCGAATTGATTACGACATATCCATTTTCGTCGGTGCCGTGAACATATCGAATGCTGCCGTCACCATCTGCAACGATGCTGCCATGGAACCAGACATCATCCTTGAAAGTTCCATCTTCTTGTTTGACCTGACCCATCCAAACACCGTTTTCATTGCGGATGACAGCTCCGTTTTCAAAAGTCAGGGTATTTAGCTTGCCATCAGCATCATACGTAAAAGCACGTTTCCCTTGAACACCATGGGCTTCAATAATCTGTCCCGTAGAATTATAGCCAAGCGTAGTGTTCCTGGTGTTATCAATAACTGCTGTAGTGCCATTCTGCTTGACGATTAGGCCGTCTTTATACGTACTAACTAGGGCTCCATCGCCGAAATCCCTCACCGGCCCTGTGGCCTCAGGAATAGCTGCAGGCTTAGACTCTAACCATTCTGGATGAGCCTTGCCCCCAGGCTTGCCTAGAGGAAACTCACCGGGAAGCGAACCATCGGTACGATGGCCGGAGCGTAGCAAGTCAACCATTTTCTCTCTAACTTCAACGGCCAATTCAAGCTGGCGGATCTCTTCTTCATTCAAACCGGGATGTTTTAGAGTGCGAAGCTCTTTATTTAAATTGGCAACTTCGGCAGCTGGAATCTTGCCATCTTTGAGAAGAGCATTTATTTCGCTAACACGCAATGTCGCAGCATCATCAAGTGGGCGAGGATACTTAAGTGCACCATCCTTCTGCAAATATACTACTTCTTCTGGCTTCAACCCTTTAGACTGCAGCCACTCATTCATCTGAGCCTTAATGCCACTCTGCTCATCATGAAGCATGGCATTGCGTTGAGCCAAACTGGCGTCGGCAACTTCACGACCTTTAGGCGAGAGAACCGAGTAAGTATCTTTATAGCTAGCATCAATTGAATCAATTGACTGCCAGACATTACCGTCTTTAAAGTTTGTGCCAGGTCCTCTGATAGCAACAATCTTACTAGCACCACCAAGAGTGGCATAGTTATCAACGCCATCACCATCAATTAAAGTGCTTGAGATCTTGTATTTGCTAAGCAGTGCTTCTTGTTCAACTTTCGATAGTTGCTTAAATCCGGGCGTATCAACTGGATTTACAGGTGTAGACCAATGTTCGATACCAGCGAGTTTAAACAGTTCTCGCTGATCGGGAGTGAGGGCAACTTCCCAGCTACCATCAGCATTGCGAACTTTTGGCCAGTCATTGACTTGAGCAATTGGTCTTAGTCTCGATACACCGTCCTCGCCAACCACTGTCATCTCTTTCAATACTACAGCAAGCTCAGCATGGCGTTCAGGGGTGATTGTACCTTTCTTCAGTAAATCATCAAGACCAGGCTTCATTTTGAAGTTAAGATAGAGATTGCCCATAAATTCTGGTGGGGCAATCTGGTGCTCTTTGATAGCTTGAACAATACGGTCAACTCGCTCAGGTGGGAAGCCCTTGCGCGTTAGAGCCTCGTGAGCAGCCAAGGCACCATCTAGATGGTGAGTAAAGAAATTAGCCTCAGCTCCCTTTGGCGGAGGGAAGGTGAATTTGACAGAATCAGAATACATAGAAGCTAAGAGAGCGTCTTCTAGCTCGTCAGGCTTAAGGCCAGCCTTGCGGCCGACTTCCAAGACCTTGGCCATTTCGCCCTGGGTATGAATCCAATTCACTTCAGGGTCTGGATGCATGCGATCGCCGACTCTATAAGAGGCGAAATGCTCTCTTATCTCAGACATATTGTCGAGTATATTCTGCTTCTGTCTATCTGTTAAGGTCTTGTCAGTCATAAGACTTTCATAAGCACTGCTGGGCTTACCATTGGCATCAATGGCACGAACATCTTTCAATTCGCTAGCAACCAGAGCCAACGACTGCTCTTTAGTCTCAGCGCTCTGAACAACAAACTTCTCGTTGACCTTCGCTTGAAACTCAAGGGGCCTTCCATCAACGCCAACTTCAGACTTCAATTTGATTTCTGCGCCGTCTGGGCCACGCTCAATCAATAACTTGTTGTTGGTTGTATCGTAAACTCTTTTGTGACCATCCAAGCCATAGATCGCGTTGCGGCCGCCCTCTGAGTAACTAAAAGCGCCATCACTCAATACCTTGTAGTCAGAGAAGGTGGAGCCGTTGACCCTGCCATCTAAATCAATATTTTGCCATCCAACTGAGGGATCTCGTTTCAAGCCTTTGCCATCCGGCAATGTCACTATATCGAGTTCGCCAGATGAGCTATATTCATAATGATAGTGATCGCCCTTAGCAGTCCAAACGTCGCTAACACGATTACTATCACCATCAAATTGAACGCGGGCGCCCTCAGGTGTTAGTACTTGAGCACGACCATCGGTGGAAGTGAGACTGAGTTGTCCATCGTTATTGACTTTGAGCTTGCCGTCTAACTCAGCGACTGTTCCATCAGCTCCGGTCTGCACGGCTTTGCCTTCGGCGTTTATATCAATAACAGTGCCATTGTCGAAGGTAGCTTTCTGCACATGACCATCGTGATTATAATCGTACTTGACACCGCCATTCTCTTTCTTCACTTCGCGCACATAGCCAAGCGCATCGGTGGTCACTTGCTCACCAGTGTTCTTGTCTTGTTTGATACGCGTGCCATCGCTGCGTAATATTGACTTATCGCCACCTTCGGCCTGCCAGGTAACAGTACCGTCGGCATCAACTTTCATTTTGCCGTTGACTTCGTACTTGCCACCAGGGGCAGTTGGGTCCTTAACCTTCCACTTAAGACCGTCTTCGCTGCTATAGACAACACCATCAGGATAGGTGACCTTTTTGACATTACCTTCCAGAGCACCCGCACTGTGATAGGCCACGGACAATGTGCCTTCTGGAGTAACAACTTCAGATACACGACCACGGCGATCCAACTTTGGCGCATGAACGTCGGAAGCGGCACTGGCAGCCTTAACTTCCAAAGATCCTGCAGGAGCAGTATGAATATCCGGACCGTCAGCATTGCGGAACACCGATGCTGTTCTGCCCAGTCCCTTGAATGCCGCGGTGAAGGCAGCAGCCATGGCACCGCCCGATAGACCACCCATCACAGCCTGCTGCGCCATGGCCTCTAGAGATTCGCCATCAACGCCACCACGCACACCACCTGATAGTGATCCTCCCAAGACACCAGCGCCGGTATTGAGAGCATATTCACGCATAGAAGCTTTGAGGCCAGCGGAAGCTTCAGTCTCAATGGCTTTAGCCAGATTAGCCTTGAGAATTTGCTGTATTTGTGGAACATCGGCAGCATCAGCAGCCACTTTCTCTGCAATTTTAGCAATTGCCTTATCGTCTACACCTTTGGCACCGTTTGAAATAGCAAAGGCCACTTGTTCCGCTAGCTCTTTTTTAATCGTGCCTTCAGCACCTTCTTTAAGAAGCTGTTTGCCGCCCAAGACAGCGACATTATCAACCTCCGACATTACAGTTCTAGCGGCAGTTAATGCACTTCGCTCGCCAAGTTTAAGCATTTGAGCCGCTTGAGCTGGCCCAAGGAAAATAGTAGCAGCATCGATTGCACCAGTAGCACCATCGCTAATTACTTGAGCGCTGGCAAAATCGTAATCGGCTCCGAGAATTGCCGACTTAGCACCGATCTTGAACATCGCGCCGCCCACACTAGTGGCAGCAAGAAGGGAAAGACTGACACCACCAGTAAATGCCGCACCGCCTACACCAGCGGCAATAATGGCACCATCAACAAGAGTGTCAGCAGCGGCGCCTTCTGATTTTTTATAGAGTTCAAGCGACTTATAGAGATTTTCTTCAAACTGCTTACGGCCTTCCAGAGGCATTTCTTGATATGACTTGGAATATTCGCCCATGGCTTTCGAATACTGCTCAAGCTGGTCAGAAGTCATTTCACTGGTGCCATCCCAGTGTTTGACGATAAACTTACCAACTCCGTCAGCACTCTCGTAAACTTCAGAACGAGCTTCATTGTATGACTCGCGAGCAGTCTGCGGGCCACGCAGGGCCCGAGCAGCTTCGGTTTTGTCGTTGCCGCCAAGTTCACCCATGGCGTCGCCGGTAAGACTTGAGCCATACTTAACTTCATAAGCGTCTTTAGAAGCTTGCAACTGCTCAGGAGTAAAGCCACTAAGCACTTCTTTGATTTTGGCTTCATCGGTACCAGCGCCGAGCATAGCGGCCCGCAGCTCGTCTTCAGGCTTCATTTCGCCTTGCTGACGCGCAATACTTAGAGCTACTTCCCGCTCATCGGCAGACATGAAGCCGAGGGTCTTCTCCGGATTGGCTAGCAGTTCTTTCCAATCTTCAGGAGTAGCTCTATCTTTCTTTAGGGCTTCATAGACACCTTTCTCATCATCATCAAAGAGGCCTTTGTAGAGCTCCGCTTTCACGGCAAAAGGTATGCGACCTGTTTCGAGAAGTGGCTTAGCAAATTTATCGTATTCGTCTTGATCAAGTGCTTTGTTAATCGCAGCATTGAACTTCTCAGCCATAGCTTTATCTTCAGGGGTTTGCGGGTTACGCAAACGCTCACGAAGAGTTGGGTCTTTGCGGAAACTTTCTTCGAGATCAGCTACAACCTTAGCTTCGTCAACATTAAAATTAGTAGAGTGCATCTCCAACTTGGAGACAATGTCAGACTCTGGCTTTTCGCCTTTTGCTACTTTATCGAGAATGCGCATAGCGGCATCGCGTTCAGAACCATAATCCATGGCACTAGCCACTTCGGCATTAAGCTGTTTCTTGAATTCAGGGTCTTCACGATAGCGCTTTTGCTCATCGGCAGTCATTTTTTCGAGGGCACGAATGATATTGTCTTCGTTGTTGTTGAAGAAACCAGTTTCGTCTTTGATAGCATCAACTACCGAGCGCTGAGCGGCTTTGCTCTCTTCATAGGTGCCGGACGCCATTTTCTTGTCTAGCGCCTCGCGGGCTCTCGCCATCTCCGACTCACTCAAATCGATAGCAAGAGTCGCTTCAACTTTTTTGCGAAACTCGGGATCAGACTTCAGTCTATCCCAATCGGCTTTAGGCATATCTTCAATGGTGCCGAGCACCTTGTTCATGCCATCATCAATGATGCCACCATGGGCAGCCAGCTTGGTTACGAGACTGCCATCTTTGCCATTAGCAATGATGTCTTCCCACTTAGCAATTTCGCGCTCATCGCCAGCATTGTCTAAAGCAGTATGAACCTTGTTGTAGTATTCAAGATTAGCTTTATCAGCGGCATTCAGAGCAGAAGCATCAGTAGCGCCAGCGAGCTTTTGACCAACCATATAAGACTGCCGTTCAGCAGCACTCATCTGAGCTAATGAAGCCTCAATCGCTTCTTCGTTATCACCCAAGATACTAGTGTTATCAGCAATCTTTGTGGAAACATCCAGTTTGCCCGATTTAACATAGTCTAGGGCACGACTAGTATCACCGTTTGTACTATAGGTGGTTTCACCGCTATATTCATCGGTATAAGCAGAGCCGAAGGCTTGATTAATCTTCTGCTCACCACCATTCTGCAAGAATTGAGCTCTTGTCTCAGGAGAAGCACCACGGAAAGCTTCTTTGAACATTTCGAGGTTATGCGACTTCATGGCAATATCAGATATGGCCAAAGTGTCAGCCGCGGTCATTTTATCAGTGCCCTTTAGGTAGATGCTCAAAGCATCTTTAGTTTCTTTAGGCAGATTTGAATCATTCTCTAAAACTTCGCGCAGCGATTTACCATAACGCTCTTGATAGGTCTTATCTAGAGCTTCGATTTGTTGCGAATTCAAAGTAGAAATAGTATCGCGCAAATCTTTTTCGCAGTTTGCATTAGAGCGAGCACCAATGCCCCACTCTTTATGCTCTTCAAGAGTAGCGTTGATACGAGCCGCATCATCATTCTTGCCTTCAGCCATTGCCGTGAGCCTGGTCAAATCTGATCCAGAGAATTCGTCTTTCAACTCATCTTTCAAGCTATGGCCAGTTCGTGCGGTGAAAGCCGCATCTATAGCCCTAAGTTCTTCGGCAGTTTTACCTTTGAGCTGTTCTTCAATGGCTTTTTTGTCTGTACCGATGCCTAGGCCACCATTGGCAGCCTGATCAATTGCTTCGGCGGCACGCTCAGCTTTGCCACGGTCGGCACCAGTAACTTTGTCTTTGGCGTTGAGGTAAGTAAGAGACTCAGTCAAATCTTTGCCGCTCAATTTTGAGCGCAAGACTTCGTCTATGCTTTTGCCGTGCTTCTCTTTGTAGACATCGTTCAGCACTTTACGCTGGTCTTCATCGAGATTTTTCAAAACTTCTTTGGCCAAAGCTTCGTTGGCGCCGAACCACTTACCCTGGGTAGCATCGTAGAGCACATCTGCCTGTTTGCGCATTGCCTCAACATCAACAGGTTTCTTCACTGGCTCAGCCGGCACTTCGGGCTCAACTGTGGTTTTGTCTGGGGGCTTAACTGTCTGCTCCCCGGGCTTAACTGTTGTTTGTTCTGCGGGTCTAACTGGCGGCTGGTCCGCGGGGTTAACCGCCGGCTGGTCTGCGGGTCTAACTGGCGGCTGGTCTGCGGGTTTAACTTCTGGTTCGCGGTGATCCGTTATCTCAATCTGCTGCCCTGGTTTAATCTTGTCAGGGTCGGCAATGCCGTTTTTCTTAGCCACTTCTGCAACGGTGCCATATAGGCGCTTTTTGTAGTCATGGGAGCTCTCACCCTCATTCTTGGGTAAGTGCTTCTCAACAATGTGGCCGAGAGTGTCACCCTTCTTGACTTCATGCTTAACAGTCTCAGGTTTGGCGCCCTCAACCTTAGAAGTTGGTCCACCGTTTCTGGATGAGTCAAAAAGTTCTACCGCGTGTAACTCAGTCTTTGCTTTACTACCAGTCTTATCAGCGCTGCGCAGTATCGCCAAGCTATCCTTGCCAAGCAGTTCTGGCACAAGATGTGTTTCTTTCTCACCAGGCTTTTCGCCCTCTTTTGGCTTATCTTTAACGACAGTAGCTTTATCGTCTGCCAAAATCTTCAATCTGCCTGGTAAAGCTGGGTATTAAGAACACTCATCTATATACCCCAAAAGGGTGACTTTTTCCCAAGATCAACCACCTTAGAACAAAAGCCCCGAAGACGTTTACTAGCCTTGCTATCCAGACAAAAGAAGCGCCAAGCTTGCAGGGAAGGCTAGAACTTAATCTTTCTAGTCAGAAGTTCAACTCACCTGACATAAGCAGCAAACGATTTGGCCAGAGACTGAGCACTGGCTGGTCGCTCCTCTCTGCGCACGCTGAGCATACTCATGATCAGAGCCGAGAGCCAATCAGGAATATTGAGAGCTGGGTCAAAAGCAGGAGGGGTATCAGAGAATTTGCGCTTAAAAGTATCGTAGGCACTATCGCCCTTAATTGGCGGAACACCCGATAGGGTCTCATAGAACAAACAACCCAGTGAGTAAATGTCCGAGCGCTTGTCTAAAGCGGCACCCTGACACTGCTCAGGGCTCATGTAGAGAGGGCTACCAAAAATTTCGCCAGTTTGAGTCAATTTCATAGCTGATTCGTCATAGCTCTTAGCCAAGCCAAAATCGACAATTTTGGCGATGATGCGACCATCGCCTTTGAGCAGCATGACATTGCTGGGCTTAATGTCGCGGTGCAAAACATGCTTTTCGTGGGCATGGGCTAAGCCCTGACAAATGTCATAAAACAGAGGCAAGGCCTGAGTTATATCAATGCGCCCTTGCCGTTGCACCAAATCGGCCATGCTCTCGCCTTCAATGTAATCCATGACTATGTAAGCCTGACCATCTTGCGAGATACCAAAATCGTAGATGGTGAGCAAATTTGGATGAGTCAAATCAAAAGCGGCTTTGGCTTCCATCTGGAAACGCTGCACAGACTTAGCATCAGAAGCGAGATTAGAATGCAGAACTTTTATAGCGACGTTTTTATTCAAGAACTGGTGCTTAGCTAGATAAACCGTGCTCATACCGCCAGAGCCTAGGCGATCACTAACTTCGTACTTACCAGCGAAAATAGAACCTTTGGCGAAGCGGTCAGCAATACGAGAAAGTTCAGCACCGTCATAAGGACAAGAAACCCAACCCTCCGGAAATTCTTTGGCACAAGAAAGACAGACCATCTTGTACTTAAGGCCTTCTTCCTGGGCCGCACTCAGCTCAGCAAGACTATCTTCAGTTTCTTGCTTCTCAGAGCCTATTTTGTCAATCTTACGAGCGCCATGTGCAAAAATGGCACCAAATATAACCGACAGTGCAATAAAGGCCAACAAAAGTGCACTCGGCAAATTGACAATTTCACGCATCACTGCCTGTTGTAAGGCCCAGCTGATTGGCACCATGCCGATAAAACCTAGAATCAATAGGCGAAATAATTTGCCACCAACTGTGTCAATGGCAAGCAATCTAGTAATACCAAGAGTAGGACGGGAGAGGAAGATCGATATTTCGAGTAAGCAAAGAATGAGATAAGTAAGATACTTAAAGACAACACAACCTTGCATAGCACAGAAGCCATCAATGGCACTACCTGCACCAAAAATAAAAGATAGCACCAGAATTAGACTGGGTAACCCCAATATCAAACTAAGAGATTGATAAATAAGAGGGCGGGTGGCGCCAACGAATTCTAAAGCAATGGCCGTGAGGGCCACAAGCAAGAGGCAAAACGAAGTATCGACAGACAAAAGCCCAGGCAAGGTCAAGTAGCCAGAATCAACAGGTTGATAAATTGGTCGCGCTAAGTTCCAGTCTTGCCCCAACAAATGCTCTAACCATAAAGCAGCACCGCCGGCAGCACAAACCAGCAAAAGGCCGCGGCTAAACAATTGCAACACTCTATTGCCGGCATTGATTTTCATCACCACCGGTAGTGTCGCCAGCGTCAGCAGACACAACCAGAAGGCTGTAGGAAAACTGGTCAATTGGCCAAAGAACAACCTTTTCAATACATCTAGAGAAAAGACCCAACCAACAATAACCGACAAAGACAATAGACCAGCGGCTATCAAACTCAAATCGGCCAAAGAAGATATCAGTCGGACAGAACGCAAAGAAATGGCAGCGCTATCACCTCGATCAAATTTCTCAGTACGAGTCATTACCTTGCTCGCTTGCAGCCCAGAGCGAACGGAAGCAGCATCAGCTATGTTTCTTACGTTGTTTGATTGAACCTCTGGATAAATAACAGTGGCCGCGTCTTCAACAGCGGAAACACTTTCTACAGTCGTATCGTCTTCGCTACTCATATTTACAGCTACTTGTTCTTAGCATTTTTCAGGGCATTTAAAATGGCAGACTTATAGGTATCTTTTGTCTTTGGGCCGCCTAACTCATGCATCAGTCTTTTCTTGCTATCAAAAATCATTACCACAGGCACCATATCAACATCTTTGTAATAGCGAATGATGCCCAAGTCTTCGGCTGTTTTGATTGCTGTCTTACCAACGTCCGCAGAAGAATCTATTTCAACCACAACAACGTCATCACCAAGCTCTTCGCCCAGCTCTTTCATTATTGGTCTTACTTTGGTACACCAGGCCTTACAATGCTGATCGTAAACCAGTACAACTAGAGCCTTAGCAGTTCGGTCAATACTTGATGTACTTGTAGGAGCCGGTTCGCTTGCTTGCGCCAAAGCCGACGGTGTAGACAGTGAAAAAGCCATGGCACTCAGGCAAGAAAGTGCCAGAACCTCAGTAAGCAAAAAGAACTTGACTAGCATAAGCACCTTCATCAATGAACCCTAGTTTAGCTCTGCCGACTCTTCTGTGCAATAGCACAGTGCATAGCGAAAGCAAGGGTAATAGAATCTCGGCAAGACGAAATTACCTTCAGAGGCAAAGAGATGTTTGCAGGCGCAGTGCAACCAAATGAACCAAGCTTAGAAATAAGTTGGAAAATCTTTTTTGAGACCTTCGGCATCCAAACCAGCTTTCATGACTTCTACTTACCTTCAGGTACTTACCGCCCGGCGCTCTGGCTTTTCAATGAGCAAATCGCCGTGCTGATGGAAGGCTACAGCTGTGGTGCGGCAAAACCAATTCGCTATCAAGAAGCAGCCGAACAGTCTGCCTTCCCCATAATTTGCATCAAAGGTCTGCCCCAAGTAAATCGCTATTCAGTAAGGATGTTCGTTCCCAAAGAGAAAGCTCAAAGCTATCCCCGATTTTACTGGGCCAAATTCGCCGAAGGTGAAAGTGGCAAATTATGCCTGCTTGAAAGCAGTCAATTTTGGTATCTGCAAAAGCCAGTCAGTCACTTAGGTTTAGAGGTGGAGACCGAGTCAAATATACAACCAAAGAGTGATAGCGCAAAGGTGTTGAAAGCCCTAACTTTAGGGAATGCCAGTTATCTTGTGAGTTTGCAGAGTAAGGCGGTAGCCAAAATCTAGGGCTACCTTGACTGCAGCTTGGGTATTGGCAGAGCTTTCGTCGGCGGAACCAGCATCAATTGGCATAACAAAAATACCGAGAGCTGGATCATTGAAATCAGTCGGCGGTCTGGCAATACGCGTTATTTCTCCGGCTCTCTGGGTACTTTCTATGGGCAATCCGTCGGCGCTATCATACTGGCCGGCGGCGATTAGATATTTATACGAATTTATCTTAGGTAGAAGCCTTTGATTGAGTGACGCAGTCTTAGGACTACAGACAATATGAATGCGCTTACTTTCCGGTAGCTCAACATAGAGAGTGCCATTAGTTTCAATTTGCACCACAAGCTGGTCGCTCAAAGCAAGCAGGCTCTCAAGCAAAGGGGCAATGTTTTGACGAAAAGGTTCGCCGCCAGTGAGCACAATAAGCTGACAAAATGGCGGCCGTACTTTCTCTACAGCAGCTATCAGCTCGGCTAAGTCTGGCCACCAGGTAGAAGACTCAAACTCTGTATCGCACCAAAAGCAACTGAGATTGCAACCGGCCAATCTAACAAATACCGCTGGTTGCCCAGCGAATGGGCCTTCGCCCTGGAGGGTGTAAAAAACTTCTTGCACCCAGAGCCGCTGGCCATCACTTAAATCTTGGGGGCGTAGGGGGTTATCTCCTCTCATGCGAATCTCATTTTACTAGTGACAGAGAGACTTCAACAAAACAGTTCTCTGTTTCCCAGAGCACTATCTTAGTAAGGTTCACCCCAGTATCAGCGAGGAGCTTGGGCGCTACCTGGTTGAGTAGATAGAGAGCCAAATTTTCAGCAGTCGGATTGCTGTCAAGCAAGAATAACTTTTGCTCTGGTATCGCCTGTAATGCCGAAATAGCTTCTTCATCACCTTTCCAGACAATAAAGCCATGATCCCAATTTTCTTCAATCCAGGGCAAAAATCGCCCCTTTAATATCGAGAAATCTATCACCCGACCGACTGAATCAAGGCTATTCGAGCTAGATTGAGCATGAAGGAAGACTTGATAATTATGGCCATGAAAATGACGACACTTCGATTCATGCTTATACAAGCGGTGCCCAGCGCAAAACTGTAGTTTACGAACCGCTGAAACTTGGTTGTTATCCACCAGTCACTTCCTCAGCCAATTTCTTGATTGTCGCGCAACGACTGAGCAAAGGGTCAACTATACCGGCCTGGTCAAAACCTTTAGCGCGCAACAAACACGAATTGCAATGGCCGCAGGGTGGAGACTGACCGTTATAACAAGTAGTCGAATAGGCGAGAGCATCAAGACAGCCAGACAAAGCCTGAGCGAGCATCACAGTTTCTTTTTTAGTCAAATTCATCAGCGGTGTTTCAATATTCAGCGGGGCATCTAGACCACTGGCTAATGCACTTTGCATTTTCTCAATGAAATCTAAGCGACAATCGGGGTATCCGCCAAAATCTTGTTGGGCGACACCGATTACAACAGTATCGCAACCTAAGACATAGGCTCGGTTAGCGGCTACCGATAGAAACAAGATATTGCGACCGGGCACAAAAGTTGAGGCTATCCCCTGAGGCAAATTCTCGACGTCATCATATGCCTCAACGGGCCGGGAAAGATCAGTAAGCGGGCTCAAACCAGCAAAGATATGACCCAGGTTAATTACTTCTTGAGCTATTCCTGCCATCTGGGCGATAGTTTTAGCGCTCTCAAGCTCGAGCCGGTGCCTCTGACCATAATCAAAGGTGAGAGCGTGCACAACATCGAAACGCTGTTTGGCCCAGTAAAGGCAGGTGGTACTGTCCTGACCACCAGAGAAAACGACTAGTGCTTTAGGCATTGATACTAAACCAAGGGGACTTGGATTGTACCAAAAAGCCCGTAAATAGGCCTATACACAGACCAGTTGACAACAGCGTATAGCTTTACTTAGCTGCCTTTTTCGCGCGGCTGTACTCGGCTGTGGGCCAAAAGGGAATCCCGCCCCTAGGGGTAAAACGCCCCTCGACTTTGAGATAGTGGGGATCGAGCAGGCTAATCAAATCGTTAGCAATGCGGTTGACACTGGCTTCGTGAAATTCGTTAAATTGGCGGAAGGCCCCAAGATAGACCTTCAGAGACTTACTTTCAACACACAGTTGGCGCGGCCGATAGTCGATCACGATTGTGGCGAAGTCGGGCTGACCGGTGATTGGGCAGAGGGTAGTAAACTCAGGCGCTTCAATGTGAATAGTGCCGATTACACCGTTTACATTTTGCTCTGGGTCGGCAAAGGGGTTAGGAAAGCACTCCAAAATTGAGGCTTTCGGGTCATCGTAAATTTGCTTATTGGTCTTACCCAGTTGGGCAAACTTCTGTTTTTTGTTTTTTTCGGTCATGGCAACCCTTGCTTCCAGAATCTAGCGTATAAGACAATTTATTCTAGCCAATCCATTAGCTAAAGCCAGCAAAATTGAAAAATTACCGGCAGGTCACTTTACAACGATCAGCCATTTGACCGATTCCACACAGAGCAAATCGGGATTATGGTGATCATAGATGAGGTGAAGCTATGGATCATGTAGTACCGCAATTTATTGATGAACTTATCGCCTTCAGCGCCAAAGATAAGAAAAAAGACAAAGCTACAAATTCAGATATGACGATTAGCCTAGAACCTGACTTGGCCGTCCCACAAGAAGACCCAAAAATCAATAGGGTCAAAAAAAAGAACCTAAAACGCCACTAGGGGCAGTGGCAAAAGCAAAACTAAGGTTTCTATCTGCCATTGTTTGGTATAGTTTAAGACTCTATGACTAAACAGATAACCGTACTAATTGTTGAAGATCACGATATCTTGAGGCAAGGGCTGCGCCTTGTTCTTGAACGTGCCAGTAAGTTTGCTATTGTCGGAGAAGCCAATAATGGCCGCCTAGGTGTGGCAATGGCCGCCGAATTGCAGCCAGACGTAATAGTCATGGACATCGGCATGCCCGAACTCAATGGCATTGATGCCACCCGGGCAATCAAGCTAGCACGTCCTGATGTGCGCATAGTCATGCTCACAGCCCATGAAAACGACGACGAGATTTTCGCCGCATTATCGGCAGGAGCGGCCGGCTACTGCCTTAAAGATGCGGCCTTTGACTGCATAAAAGTCGCCCTATCATCGGTCGCCGATGGCGCAGCCTGGATCGATCCACGCATTGCCCAGAAAGTACTAAAAGCTTTCGAACAACATGCCAATAGCCAGTCTGGGAAGCAAATTGCGGTGGAAGAGAAGCCAATAGATGTTCTTTCCACTAGAGAAAAAGATGTCCTGCGACTGATGGTCGACGGTGCTAGCAATAAAGAAATAGGCGACAAGTTGATAATCAGCCTATCGACAGTACGCACCCATGTAGAGCACATTTTAGAGAAGCTAGCCGTAACAGGACGCACGGCAGCAGCAGTGAAAGCCATGAAAGAAGGCCTAATTTAGGTGAATTAGGTCTATTGCCAGGTCATCCTGATGACACTGGGTCCTAACTGTGGCATCTTTAAGTTATGCGACTTAGTCTCGGCTCTAACCAGACCGCCTCCGTTATAAACAGCTAATTTCAATTCTACTGATTCTCCAGCAGGCATGGGCACAGCTAATATGTAGGGCCTCTCATCGCTATCTTGATTAACTAGCATGGGCCCAGCGATATCCTTTGGCAGCAAAGAGCCTGCTCCTAACGCACTAGTATTGCCGCTGATATAGAGCTGCTCGCCGGCAGCGAGCTTTAAATCGGGCACTACAAAACGGACGAGTACAAGCTTATTTTCTACGACTACCATTTCTGATTTGGCCTTGCCTGAGTTAGCAGCTTCGACTTCTAAGCCAAGACGACCATGCTTGAGCAATGGGGCATTGAATACAATTTTGTCATCAGCCCAAGATGAGGTGGTCAGGGCTTCACCAGCTACACTGAGCTTTCCACCGGTACCGAAGCCCTTACCATAGACAGTGACTGCCTTTCCAGCGGTGGCTGCTGGTGGTCTTATGGCGGCAATAAAAGCACTAGACTTATTAGAACTAGATAGCCAAATCGAAAGCGACTGAGGCGGCAAAGACAGTTGCTTAGTGCCCTCAATCGTGATACCAGAGAGAGCACTAGCTAAAGCGTCGTGCCGAGCATCATTGCCAGCCAGTCCAAGGCTAGTGGCGACTTCAGGCGCATTAAGCAAAGCTTCTTTCGCCTTGAGAGAAAGCGCCACGACAGCAACATCATCGCCAGCCCGACGTTCAAAGACATAAAGGTCTTTTGAGCAGAAAAGTGTTCGCTGCTTACCAGAGCTGAGGGCAAGACTTTTCCTTCTTAGGGTGGTAAGTTTTTGAATCAATTTATAGTTATCAGTTGATTGATCAAAACTTTGCATCATGGGGCGATCATAGGGGTCTTCACCGCCCTTAGTATCATCGTATAGGCCCTGCTCGGTGCCATAATAGATTATGGGGATGCCACGACTTGTAAGAAGAGTTGCCAAAGCAAGCTGAGTTACCTTCTTGTCTTTAACAATATTAGGAAAGCGGGACATATCGTGATTATCGATAAAGGTCAATAGCTCATTGCTATCGATAAAATCTTTGTTCTCCTGGCTAACCACTTGATCAACTAAAGCAAGGTCGCCGCCCGCTGCAAAGGCTTTGCGAATAGCAAAGGCTAGAGGAAAATCGTAAAGAGAAATACCACCCTTATTAGCAAATTTGACAGCATCTTTATACATAGGGTCATCAACACCGGTGAGCCACCACTCGCCCAGAACCAAGTGATCAGCGCGGTTGTATAAGCTATTGGCCAGTACGTGTTGCCAGCCCCAGTTCATATGCTTAGCAGCATCAAGCCTGGTGCCGTCGGCCCCGTGGCTCTGAAACTTAGCGGCAGCTTGTTTCAAATAAGTATCAACATACTGATTCTCTTGATCGAGGTCACCAAGATAAAATATAGTGCCATATTGCAGTTGATAGGGATCATTGAAATCGCTCACTGCCGGCAAGTGATGGAAGTATTTATTGCGATCGTTCTCCACGTCGCTTCTGTACTGACCAGCATCATACAAAGCACCGTATTCAGCATGATTGTATGGGCTCGTATGATTGAAAGGCATATCGACAAACACGCGCATATCAAGATCGTGAGCAGCCTTGGTCAAGGCATCAAAATCCTTAAAGCTCATATCACTATCACCAAAATGCTCATCGACTCTCATAAAGTCACGAGCGTGGTAGCCATGGTAAGGTGCCACCATATTGCCTGCAGCATCATTGTCTGGCTTGTTGATGTTATCAATGCAAGGCGAAATCCAAATAGCTGAGCAACCGAGACCTTTAATATAAGGCAGCTTCTCTTTAACCCCAGCGAGATCGCCGCCCCAATAAGCCTTCCAGTTCTTACGACTAGCGTCGAACAGGCCTGGGCTCTGGGGTGGATTATCATTGTCTTTGCGACCATTGAAAAATCTATCGGTAAAGACCTGATAGATAACATCTTTATGAAAGTCTGCTGCTTGCGCCATAGGAAACGACTGCAAGGCCAGAAAAGAAAATACAACAAGTGCCACTCGACTAGACTGTTTATTCATTGAATTACCGAAAATAAAATTGGTTCTTGGCATTTTAGAAGCTCGCGCACTCCTGCATCTTTTATCAAAGCGATGAAGTTTTGCCGTGAGAGCGCCAGGATAACAAGTTCATCGGCATGGTCGTTTTGACTAAACTGCTCAATGATTTTACTAGTTTTTTCATGCTCTATAGCGATCACTTTTAGGGTGGCATCTTTGGGGCCCAAGCTTTGTTGAAACAACTGGCCAGTGGCATGAGCAATGGCCGTCTGCTTTTGATCTAAGCCCACAGTGCTGAGCACTATTGCCCTAGCATTGCCAAGGCAAGAAGAAGAAAAAGAAGAAGAAGAACTAGCCAAAATAGGACAGGTCGTTTGCTCTACTATAAGTTCAAGCTCAATTAAGTCGGTGGCTGAGTTGAGAGCCAGCACCACCATTTCTACTGGTCGCCTATCAATAATTTCCCCCACTGCTGTAGCTTGGTGTTTCGCCAAACGAACACTGGTATGGACTGTAACAACCAATTCACGGGCCACAGCTTCGGCCTGCTGCACAAGGAGGCGGTGGTCGCAGTCACTTTTAGTGTTTGCCTGCACATGCAAACATTCAAGATCAAAAGACTTATTCTTGGCAATTATGGCAGCCATAGAAACAAGAGAGCGCCGATTGACTTCACTATCCTCTTGCAAGACAACTAAAACGCGTGATTTGCTCTCGCTTAACGCTCTTGTCTCGTAGGTGACAAATGAAGCCACCTTGTGGTCAGCGCGATCAGGTAAAGTCGAATTCTCTGCCGAGGCAACATCTTCGCGAGTTACTATCCCGACTAAGCGGCCATTATCTACCACAGGAATACGACTGATTTTATAATTGTCAAAAAGTAAAACTGCCTCGGCCAAAGACTGCTCTACATCTATCGTCACCGGATTTGGCACCATAATCTTCTGAGCCGTGATCTCTTCTTCTTGCTCTTGATTAGAAGTAAGCAAATCATGCTCCGTTAGCATGCCCACAATATTTTTGTCTTGATCCAATACGGGAAAGCCATGATGGCGAGAAGCAGCGAATTGAGCTTGAATCTCGGTCACAGTAGCAAGCTCATCTATGGTTTCGACTGGATGTTTCATGATTTGACCAGCAGTCATGGTTTTCATTATTGACGGCTGAGATTGAAGAGATTCAGCGTCAATACCACCCCACTCTAACAATTGATCATAAATAGAGCCAGGATCTAGTTTCTCTGCAACAAGATAACTAACTACTGAACAAATCATCAGTGGCAGTACCACGTTAAAGTCAGTGGTCATCTCAAAAATTATCACCACTGCAGTCATCGGCACGCGCGCTACAGCGCAGAAAACAGCGCCCATACCAACTATGGCAAAAGCAACAGAATTAGCAGAGCCGCAAAACTGTTGCTCAACAAAAGCAACTAACAGGCCAAGACAAGCCCCCATGGTCAAACTCGGGGCAAACAAACCACCCGGGGCGCCAGAGCTATAGGCAATTATTGTTAAGACAAACTGTAATACCAAAGCCAGCACAATTGCGTTTAAACCAAGGTTGCCAGCAACAAGCGCTTCGCGCAAACCGCTATAGTCGTTATAGAGCGGCGGTACTGAAGCTACCAAGACACCTGAAAGCAAGCCGGCCAGAGCACAGGTTATGGTCACTGGCCATTTCAAAAAATCACGATTAAAACTAAGACCACCAATGATTGCTTTATTAAAGATTGCCCCGACAACACCGGCCGCCACACCCAAAAGCACATAAAAAGGAATATCGATTGGAAAGAAAGTTGATAGTCCGTTCAACTTGCCCATTTCAATGTCTAGACTGTGCACTCCCACCAGACGAGAAAGCACTGCTGCCATAAAGCAAGCAACAACAGCAGTACCAACGGTGAAGCCCGAAATACGACCAATTAACTCTTCTAGAACGAAGAGTGCGCCAGCGAGTGGTGCATTAAAGGCCGCAGCCAGACCAGCACCGGCACCAGCAGCAATCAACTGAGCCCGGTGCTTCGGAGAAGACCGAATCAGCTCGCTGGCCTTTGCTGACAGGGCCGCCGACAATTGCACGGTTGGGCCTTCGCGCCCCATAGACAAACCAGAACCAAGTGCCACCACGCAGCTAATTAACTTAACCGCTGCCGTGCGCAAGCCAAGATCTTGTGGCACCCCCATAATCGCTGCTTTCACTTGAGGGATGCCGCTGCCAGTGGCTTCTGGTGCCACAAACTGAATCAAAGCACCAGCAACTGTGCCACCCAATAATCCTGCTGCTGGCAAAAATAAGAAATGCCATTGGCCCCAATTAGCATTGGCATAATCAACACCAACAATACGCCAGGCACCGAGAAAGCCCACACCATCCTTGAGCAAAACAGCACCGATGGCTGCCACTACGCCAATTGTGCAGGCTTCTAGCAAATTTATATTGGTTGGGCCGGTCAGGTCGAAGGGCTCTCGCTTTGCCATAATTATCCTAAAAAAAGCGCGGAGAATAACTCCGCGCCTTTCTCAAAAGCAGTACTTATTTAGTACTTAATGCTGCCACCACGCTTAAAGTGGTTGAAAGCATCAAGGGAATTATCAGTGGTGCACTGATAGCAGTTTACACCTAGTCTAACTCTGTCTTCGTAGTTGAGTGAAAGCTCAGCATACTGCGGCTCGTCTCCGAAATTTACACCCTGAGTTGCAGCATCGTATACGGTGGCAGCAAAGTAGATGTTGTCAATGTGAGCCCAGCGGGTGGCCGAATAGCACATTGGGCATGGCTCAGCCGAAGTATAGAGGTCACAGTGCGAAGTAGCACAAGTCTGGGGCAACTTGAGATTGGGATTAGATTTATTGATCTCACCCAGATTGAAGACGCCCAATTCTCTGCAAGCTTGTCTAATTGCAGTAGTTTCACCGTGCGCAGTCGGATCAACCCACTCAGTAACGTGGTTGTGTGAAACCCAATAACGAATCACTTTATTAGTGTCATTGTCAATTTGCACAATCACAGTACTGAAAGGTCCGCCGCCGTTTTGTACAGACTTCAAAGCCTCTGCACAGGCTCTATGCATCCACTTGTTACCAATAACTTGAACACCATGGTATTTCAAAGTTGGTTTGATGTTTGAAGTTTGACAAGGAAGGCGTTTGATGTCGGCTTCAGGCAATTTGCTCTCATTGCAATAGCCGTCCCATGGCTGCAAATAGGAGAACATGTCTTTAACTTTTAGTGGTTCGGGTTTACCTGGATACATTTCACCAGTTGCATCTGTATAAGCGGTAATTTGATCTTTAGCTGGATCGTACTCATTACCAAAGAACTTCTTGTCAGCCGCAAGTGCCGCAGCGCTGGTCGTTACTAGACAGGATAGACAGGCTACTAGGGCCATCAAAAAATTCCTACGGAATGTTTTTGTTGTTGACATTCTCTCTCCAAAAGCAGACTGTAATTAGCCCAACATGATACTTTGAAAAGAGATGTCAAAGTGTCATATTGCTAATCTATATTTGCCACTACCACTGAAAGAGTGCTATCTGTACCTTAGCGCCAACGACCATGGCGATTATTTGCCCTTTCTCGGTCAGTCACCTCACGAGTGATTGAGTTGTTCAAAGCGTCAATCTGACGCTCTAAAGCCGTGCGCTCACTGTTACTGAAGCGCCCACCGCTAGTCTTATACTGGGCTTCTCGGCTGACAATTAAGTCATATTGCCGCTTCAGGTCGTTATATTCAAATTGACTGAGCGAGTGGTTATTGAGGCCATCTTGAATGCGGGTCAGAGCAGCACTTAACTGGCTGTCAACACCGCTCCAGTAGCTTGTATTCACTTGATTGTAGCCATTGTTCCAGCGACCATTGCCACGCTTGCGTCGGCCATTGTTCCAACCATTACTGTTACCGTTGTTAGTATTGAAATTATTGGTAGCACCAGCTGCAATAGAGCTCGTGATACTAGTGTTGATATTCTGAAAATTGGTCAAGACTGACTGCATTTGCGCAAAATTGAAGTTACCAGAATTGACATAATTGTTTTGCTCATTGGCATTAGCATTCAACTGATTTTGATAGAGACTAGCTTGATCGACACTCAGTGTGCCATTAGCTACAGCAGCAGAAATCGCAGCATTGGCCTGTGCCCTACTGGTATTCAAGTTATTTATTGATGCGGCCTGAGCGCCGTTCAAACCGTTGTTATTACTAGCGAAAAGAAAGCTTTGAGCTTGAGCAGGTTGCGCCGAAATTAAGATGGCGGCGCTAAGCAGAGGTGTCATGATTGCGAATGCAACTGATTTGAATTTGCTGCTATAAATCGGATTATTCACAATTTTCCTCACTTAGAAATTAGAAGGGCTAGCGAGTCATCACTACGTGTTTTTAATGACGCGCACTTCCTATATAAGTTCCACGGCCAGGATGAGCAACAGCAGTATCGCGACTATGACACAAAACCCGGAGCTACAGCGTGTTATTATGCTAGAGCGCTCTGGAGAAAAAAAATGTTCTTACTCAAAAAGATACTAATTACAACCTTACTGAGTTGCATGTTATTTGCCGAAGTCCCGGCTCAAGCCTTACCTTTCCATGCTAAGGCTAAAATTGTGGGCTTTACGAGAGTAGTGAGAGCGGGTCAACTTTGCAGCGTCACCGTACAAACCGAACCAGGTGCCTTTTGCCAGATCACCGTGCAGAAGCCAAACGGCAGGGCCAGTCGCCATCCAAACCTGGTCGAGAAGAGAGCCGACGCCGCTGGAACGGTTAATTGGTCATGGCAGATGGTAGAAGATGCTCAAGCTGGCGAACGCATCATTACTGTCAAATGCATTGGTGCAGACAACGACGAAACCATTGTCCAGAAAAAAATGAAAGTCATTTAGAACAGCTGAGAAGGCAGACCTAGATACCTGACGGCTTTGCAATTCCCAATTCTTCCATGGCGTCGTCGAAACTAACCTTATTCTTCCTTGTATATTGCAGGGCCTGAACGGCCTGATCAACTCCAAGATAACGGTGCTTAAGCAGGTATTGACAACGCAATGAGGCAATCAATGTGGCCTCATCGATAGCCCCAGACACCACTAGCATTTTGCCAATCAGAGCGGGATAGCGGCTACTCAGTTCAATCGCTTCAGTAATATCAGTATCATTGACGAATCCTGTCATTTTAAGCAATTCGCCTAAAACAGGCGAAGGCAGACTATCAGTATCGGCACCGCCGACCTTACTGCCACTTTTGTCACCGTGAATCAAGCGATAAATCTCGTCGGTTGCTTGCTTCAAGGTTACCTCTCCTTGACTGACCTGTTCATGGAGACTTTCGGCTTTCTTAAACAGGCTTTGGGAGATTAATCCCAGGGCTACGATTGCCTCACCAAGACTGAGCTGCTTACTTAAACTTGTTTCCATAGCATTGAGAATTTCATTCTCACTGGCTAGCCCAGACATTACGAGAAACTCGCCAAAGCGCACTTGCTTTTTAGCCGGAGAAGGGCTTAAGCCGTGAGCCTCTAATCTAAGCGAAATATTGGGTGAAATATTGGCAGGACTTGCGTGTTTGGGTCCACTCGCCACTAACATTTCAACAGCCTGGGGCAAAGACATACGCCCCTGGCGCACCATACCTTGAAGATCTAGAGCCTGGGTCAAAAGCGAATGACTGATTAAGTTATTGAGGATCAGCACTCGGCCAAGTCTCATGCCAGTTTCGTAGCTAATCTTCTGGGCATTGTCGACCTGCTCGGCCGAAATGAAACCAGCATCGACCAATAAAGACCCGAGAGTGGCCTTGTCGGTGGAACCCTGAACACCAATCGTTTTCAAGGCTTCAGCCGGCAACAAGCCCTTGCCTCGCACCAATTTGGCCGCCTCTTTAGCTCGCTCCAAGCTGCAAATGTTTTGTCCTATCAAAGGCTGCAGCTCCACGGCTAACTGCAGTTCGCTTTCACTGATGCGCCCAGACAATACCAGCGTACGACCGAGGGGTAGACCGAATTGAGGTGCGACTTGCAGGGCGTCGTTTAAATCGCGCTCGCTGACAAGGCTTAGCCTAACTAGCAGTTCTCCAAATCGAATCATCAACGCACCGCTTGACAATACTAGTTCTACCTAGCAATCATAAGATATTTACAGCCCGCGCGGCCAGTAAGGCTAACAGCCAGAGAAATAGCAGACTGAACCATCATCAAAACCTTTGCCCAGCGAGACAGCACCGGCATTAGTTTTTGCTTTCTTGCTCTGGTGGTTTGTTCACTGCTTCTTTGGACAGTGCCAATACTCGCTGCTGCAGGGCATTAGCAATGCGCTCAGGAGCTTCCTTACCCTTACCCTCTTTGGCTAACTCACGACCAGTAGCCGGCTCACCAAAAATCACCCGAATAGGAATGTAAGTAGGGAAGAAGGCACCAGGGGCTAGAGCCTGACGAGTACCATCAAGATAAACTGGCACAGCCTTCACATCGCTCTTTTCTAAAAGAAGACCAATGCCTTGCTTGAAGGGCAATAGACGACCATCGAGTGTGCGCTCAGCTTCAGGGAACCAAACCAGGTTATTTCCTTGCTTCAAAACTGACACAGATAGAGCCAAGCTTGAAAAAATAGATTGCTTAGCTTCAATCGGAATAACCCGAGACAAGCGACTAAGGAATGAAAACACCGGGTTACCAAAGGCAATACCAGTCCAACCAGCCCACTGGGTGTTCTTCACTCGTTCTTTGGGCAAAGCGGCAGCGATTACAAAAGCATCAATATAGCTGGCATGATTGGGCACGAAGACAAGCTGTGGCACATCTTTGATATTTTCTGGATGCACCGCCACCACTCTAAAAGGGCTCATCACCATCATGGTGAAATTATAGAGAGCCTCAGCAGCCCCAATACGCCAGCCAGTTAGAGGCTGCACAAACTCCTTTTGCTCAGAGGTCAAGTAGTGATCAGGGTCATCGATTGGAGAGACGGCCCCCTCTCCCCCTTCAGATGATGCCACTATCTCACTGAGCAGCTCGCGCACTGTCGTCACTCTGGCAACAGCATCACCAGTAAGTTCTACTCCAGTATGTTCAACCAGCTCTAAAGTAAGGTGCATCCATTCAAGAGAGTCGATATTAAGATCAAGTTGCGGACTGGTATCAAGTCTGATTTCTTGCTCAGGAAAGCGCTCCTTTAGCCATTTGAGACAAGCGGCGGCGGCGGGCTCTTCCACCAAAATTTGGTCATTAGAATCAAGATTCTCGGCACTCGCACCATTCTTAGTACCAGATTTAGCACTACTTTTAGTTCCAGCTTTATCTTCGTTCAAAGCCAAATCGTAACGAGCCCGCAACTCATGGCGCTTGATTTTGCCTAAATTAGTGCGAGGCAAAGTGTCTTTGGTGATAGCAAAATTAGTCACTTGCAGATAGGAGGCCAAACTGGCTGATGCCACCTTAAGAGCAGCTGCGACCGCGGCTCTAGGGTCTTTGTCACCCACTTCCTTCATATCAGGCATAACCAAAGCAACAAGTTTATGGTCAACTTGCAATAAGCCAATTTCAGCAATAGCCGGTTGTTTAGCGATGCGATCTTCAACGTCTTCAGGTTGAATCTTCTCGCCACCTTCCATGACAATAGTGGAAGAAGCCCGACCAATTACATGCAACTTGCCATGCTTCATCACCCCAAGATCACCGGTTCTAAACCAGCCATCAGCGGTAAAAACTTCTTTGGTCAATTCGGGAAGATTCTTATAGCCAGCAAAAACGTTGGGTCCGGTGACCACAATTTCGCCGGCATCTTTATCAAGTCTTGCGTCTGGCTCGGCTAAAGGATCAATCCGTACTTTTACACCTTTAATGGCCTGACCAACACCTTCGAGATCGCGATCTTCAGGAACGCGGAATGTAACTAGTGGTGCCGTTTCTGTTAGGCCGTAACCGACACCAATCTCCCAACCAATTGCTCTCAGCTTGTAAGCTAACTCACTAGCCAGTGGTGCACCACCACAGGTAAACAGTCGCAAAGTTGGTCCAAACTTCTGACGCACGGGAGCAAATAGTGTTTTTCCTGGGCGTAAATTGAAAAATCTATCCATGCCAATGCAGTAGTTTATAGCAGCATCAAAGGCAGCCCCGACAATTTCATTCTTATGAAATTTGGTTTCAATGGCCTGATAGAGTGAACGCAAAAGCCTTGGTACACCGACAATTACGGTTACTTTGCCATCGTTTAGAGCCCGCATTATCTCGGGGCCAGTTAGCGAACGGGGCAAAACAATTGTTAGGCCCATCAAAAGTGGTGCCATCAAACCAGTGTTAAGTGGATAAACGTGAAAAAGAGGCAATGGCAACATGACACGGTCTTTCGGCTTGAGCAAATCAATTTTGGAAATCACTTCATCAAGCTGCAAAAGCATATTGGTGTGAGTTAAAGGAACACCTTTTGGCGTGCCGGTGGTGCCAGATGTATAAAACAAAACCGCAATATTGTCTGGTGCTAACTTAAGCAGCTGAGGGTTAATAGCCTCAGCCTTGTCTTTGGAAGATACTGCAATTTTCTTCCAGCTCTCGGCTATTTCATCATTATCAAGGCGAACAATACGATGACTAGACTTAGCTTTTGCTCCAGACTTTGGCAATATCTTATCAAGACGTTTAGAGCCTTTTTCGTCAGTAAAAATCCAGCCGGCCGAGCTATCTTCAAGAATATGTTTGAGAACATCGTCATTTTGTTGAGAATCAATTGGCACCACTGTTGCACCAGTGTAAATAGTGGCAAGGGCAGAGATGATCCAAGCAGCTGAATTAGGGGCAAAGAAAACAACGTTATCACCTTTCTTAATTCCCTGACTAAGCATAGCCGCGGAGACATTGCGAATCTCTGAGAGAAAACCCTGATAATTCAGGGTGACAGAGCCATCTTTGACAAAGCTGACGATGGCATCTTGGGGACCATATTCACTAAAGCCATCAATGAGATCTTTCAGTGTGCGCCCGGTATTGGGAGCTCTGCTTTCAGTCTTGCTATCCAGATTATCCAAACTAGACTCTTCGACCTTATCGACTCTTGCGACCATTTCACACCTGCCTAAACCAATAGCAAAATCGCCCTAATTTTACTCGGGACTGGCCTTGCTGTCTTCACTATCAACCTGCTTACTTGGTATTTCCACCAACTGATTTTGGTTTACCCCTTTGCTTCTATCAAGAGCCAACAATTCAGACTTAATACGTGATGCCACCGTGTCAGCCGCTTTCTGCCCCGCGGCAATGCCACGCTTCAAAATATCTCTGTCTTTAGTCATGCCCGGCACAAAATCGACATCGGGATAGATCAGAATGTCAGAAGCATGAGCCTGTTGCTTGTCGGCATTGGCGAGCATGATGTCCATCACGCGCATCATCAAATTCTTCTTGGACTTAAATTGCCTATTGGCTACCGGCTTAATGGCAGTATCAACCAGGGCGGCCACAACGATATCAGCTCCCATTCCCTGAGCGATGGTAGAAGGTAGATTGGCCTTTAAGCCCCCGTCGACATAGAGTTTGCCATTTAACATCATGGGCCGATAGAGAGTAGGAACACAGTTGCTAGCCAGTACCGAACGGGGTAAATCGCCACTGGCTAATGCAGTAGTTTCGCCGTCGGTTAAGTTAGTCACCACCGCGGCAAAGGGAATTTTAAGATCGCTAAATTTAGCTGGCAGTTTACTCTGAAGTAGTTTGAGATAACCATCACCACTGGTAATTCCAGCATAAGGCCGGCCTTTTAAGAGATAGATCAGGGGCTTAATTGGACGAGTGACAACACTCAAAATCGCACCCTTGAGCATGGCATTTTGCATGGTGTCATCAAGATACATTTTTTCGATGTCATCGACCGAAACCCCAGCGCAGTAAAGAGCACCAACTGTAGAGCCCATACTGGTGCCAACGATGCCGTCAATTTTTATGCCATGCTGCTCAAAGCTGCGCAATACGCCAATTTCGGCGACAGCCTTGCAGCCACCACCCGAAAGGGCCAAAATCAAGCGTGGTTTGGTTTCTTTGAAAGCTTCAACAGCATCGGCACTGGCGGAAATATTGGCAGGAGGAGAGAGAGCATCGACAGTACGATTAATGGCACCATAGTGCAGATCTTGGCTGTCACTTTTACTAGGTTTATGCAAAATTGGCTTTGCAAAAGCAGACGGCAGGCTGACGGGGTCTTTCACTGGAATCTTCAGAGGAGCTGCTGAAGGCAGCGCTGAATCTGACTCAGGACTAATCTTGCTGTATGGACTGGCCTTAGTAGCCCCCCAAGCCCCGACCAAATCAGCATTCGCAGCTAGACCTGCAAATACTGTGAGACAAACGAGAGCAGTTTGGGTATGGCGACGCATTTAAAAGACCTCTTTCAATGCAGGATACCAGGCAAACAACCGCTTGTTTACTCTACTTATGCACCCGTACTGTAAAGACTGACTCGCAGGCTTTTGGTTCCCTGCAAATAAAGTTAACGTGCGCCCTAGCGCAATCGATCATCAAAGTCGATGCTGAACGATTTTGAAAATGAAAACTACTGAAGCTTCAATAACTAATCGAGTTTAGCCATCGGATCTATTTCAAAATTGCTTTGGTTACCGGCCATCTGATGAGGTTTGCGGATTTCTTGACGGACAAAACCTTCAGGATTGCTAGACCAGCGAATTGCCACCTCGCGAACAGTGGTGCACTGACGACTGATACTGTCAGAACGAACCTCTACCACCTCTTTAGAGCGCGCCTCAATTTGCTTAAGCCTTGCCGCTGGGCAAGCCTGCTCTGAGTGCTGGGAGTCTGAAGTTAATTTCGCTTTGAGGTTGTTTAAGAAGTCGGCAAAACCATTTATGTTCATCAATTTCCCATCTAGCTGGAGCATAAATCTAGGCTAGCCCATGGGAAGTTTCACCTGGTATAGGCAAAACCATAACTAATTATAGGAACAGCTATAAAGGCTACTATTTCCAGGAATACTCAGTAATCATTCCATCAGAATAGACAACGCGACCGCCCGTGGGGTCATCTCCAGCCTGAACCGGTCTAACATGACCATGACCCGGTCTCGATGCAACCTGACGGCGCCGCTTTGGCCGCCTGTTGGTCTTAGACCCATGGCTCTGACTAGCACTAGAGCTAGCCACTTTCTTGCTTACTTCAGGAGAGGGGGCAGGTGGTTTATTATCAGCCGGAGAATTAAACGGATTGGCCTTGAGTACCGGGTCAATCATTTTCTGAGCGCCAGTGACTACATGGGGCGGCAGGTGCTGCACTTTATGTATGAGCCAAAAGCCTGCCAAAACGAGGCCGGAGAGAACCAGTAAAGCAATACCGCCGCGCACTGTATAGTGAATAGCCTCACGAGCAAAGGATGCCCGAGCTATTTGCCAACCTTCTTCTTCAGCCAGGGGCCTATCTAAATCAAGATCTAAGTCTAGGTCTGCCGCAGCTTGCGCTTTTGCCAGACTAGTTGCTTTCAGTTCTGGGTCCAGAACCGCATTCTGTTTAGAGGGAGTCAATGCCAATAACCTATTATTTATGCGTGTGGCGTATGTCAGGGTAGCAGTAGTCAGTATGACGCAGAGAATGAGGCCTTCCATTAGAGGGCTCTCAGAGTAGAATTAACCAGGAACCGAAAACACAGACAAAGCTATGCAAAATCCAACCTCAACTAAAGCCCTCGCCCTTAGCCTTAGCCTATCAATCACAATTCTTTCGGCTACTAGCAAACTAGATAGCCAAACCGCTTGGGCTAAGTCAAAAAAGTCTACCATTCAAAGTACTAGTGCAAAAGCTGACGCAAAAGCTACAAACGATGAAGCGCCAATGGAAGCTTGGCGAGACCTCACTGTTACCCCCTGGGCGGCCCTATTGTGCATCCACGGCCTTAGCCTGCATGCCAGCAGCTATGCCTCTTTCGGAAAACAAATGGGCCACTTGGGTATACCCACCTATGCTATTGATATACGCGGTTTTGGCTCTTGGCAGAACCAGAAAGAAGCAACCAACCTCGATTTCGATCTGGCATTTGAAGATATAAAAAACGCCCTAGTCTCAATTCGCAAAGCCCATCCAGGATTACCCATAATCATTCTGGGTGAATCTATGGGCGGTGCCCTAGCCTTGCAAACTGCCGCTGACAATCCGAAGTTAGTCGATGCCTTGATTTGTAGCGTTCCAGCAAAACAGAGTCAGGGACAGAAGACCACCAATATCAAGGCCGCCTTGGGCTTCATTTACACTCCAAACAAAGAACTCTTGGTCGGCCCCAAGGTCATCGCCAGGGCAACAAGTAATCCTCAGGTAGCGGAAGAATGGGAGCAAGATCCCCTTAGTCGTAGTCGTTTTTCTGCCAAAGACTTAAATCGCTTCCGCCAGCTAATGAGTCAAAACCCACACAAAGCTAGGCAAATCGCTAATATTCCAGTGCTCTTTCTCCAAGGAGCAAGCGACCGCTTGATCAAACCATCCGGTACCCTTGAACTGTTTAGCAAGATTCAGTCAGCGGACAAAAACCTGGTTATGGTAGGTTCAGCTGAACACCTGATCTTTGAGCAGGGCCAATTTGCTAACGACATGGTTGATCTAGTCTCTAACTGGATCGAGAAGCACGTAGTAACAGGCAAACAGATATCAGGCAAAGCAGAAACTGAGTCGACCAGCAAGAAAGAGCCAAGTCGAGATAAAACCGATGAAGAGGCTAACAGCTACAAGCAGGGCCTTGGACACTTCAAAATAGCTGAAGGCGAAATTTTATTGGGCAACTACAAACAAGCAGAAGAGCACCTCAGTACAACTTTGCAAATTGCACGGGGAACAGCTCTAGCAGCCAGAGCACACAAGCTGTTATTAGAATTGCCGGAGAAGTTTATTGCACCACCACTGGGGTCATCATCACCAAACTCGCTGGCCAAAATTTCGTTGAGTGAAGCAAAAGACAACACTAAGCCAACCATGTTAGTTTTCTGCGCCCCCTGGATTGAAGCCTGCAAAAACCTTGCAGCCGATATCACAACTGCTCTCGGCAACGACGCCGACAAAGTTAATGTGGTTTGGATTGACGCTGATGAAGAAAAGAATAAACCTCTTCTGGCTGAATATGGCGTCAAGCCACTACCAGCCATTCTCTATCTGAAGAAGAACAATGAAGTGTTCCTCTATAGCCTGGGCGATCCTGGACCAACGGCTATCCACACTCGGGTGCAACAACTCTTGAAAGCTGAGTAATAATTTACCTAAGCCAAAGTCAAACCCTCACCGGTTCAGGCGATTTTTGCTAAGATGAAATTACCGCTTGGCATCCCTTCTAATTTATCTTAGCTTTAGGCAAAACATAAAATGGCTCAGTTCTTCGAACAGTCAGAATCATTTGGATGCGACCACACTGATTCGCTTGCCTTTATCAATGGGCGAGAAGCTCTTGAACTGGCCAACTATGGTCTGGCCGTCAACAACTTTACTATTCTAATCGAGCGTCATCCTGGTCAGGCTCAGTACCTATTTATGAGAGCTAAAGCCTTTCTTGGGCTATGTGCTTTCGAACTTTGTCAGAAAGACTTAGAAAAAGCGATTTCTTTAGGTTTAGCCCACCCTGAGGTAACAGACCTGCTCTCTTATGCTCTGAACCAGAGGGAGAAGCGTGGCAGCAATCAAGATTTCAAGCCCGACTTTCTTGCCCTCGTTGCCCTGAGACGCAATTACAGACTACGATCACTAATATTGAGCGTTGACGAAGCTCTAGCTGAAAGCAATTACAGCCTGGCACTGAAACTGTTAGACCTGGCCGAGCGACTGGTTGACCACAATGAGCTTTCTTCAGACCTGGGTTTCAGCCTTGGTAAGCTGCGAGCCCAGGCATGTATAGGCAATCACGCCAACCTCGACGCACTGAAGGTTATCGACTTCCACCTAAACCATGCATACGCAGTCGGTCGCGATGATCAAGTGCGCCTCTTCAAAATGCTGCGATCTCAAGCGTATTCCTGAACCTTAAACAATTTAGCTTACTCGGAAGCAACCACTTCTTATAAAGTAAATGCGATTGTTCTGGAGATAGTAGAGTGCCTCGCATTATTTCAATAGCCGCCTTAATTGTCGTTTTCTCCACATTTACAGCTGACTGCGCGACTTTTGCCAATACGCAAGCAGTAACGCCAGCGGCCAAAACCACAAGCAAAAGTGCACCTGCGGCTAAGCCAGAGAAAGCCGACGACATTACCCGCGAGATTCGCGGCTATGAACACAAATATTTTGAGCGAAATTTCGAAAATGAAACTGATGATCAGCGCCTCAACCGGCTTGAGAACTTTATTTTCGGCGCCACTAATAGTGGTGATGCCGCCCACCGCACCGCCCAAATCGTCGCCGCAATTGGCTTACCTGCCGAACTGCAACCGAAGGTGGCTGAACCAGCAACAACCCGCCCAGCGGCAGCCTATAGCCCTGGCTCCTATGGCAATCAAACTAGTGGCAACGCCGATCAATCACCCGGTCATTACCCAAGAGTTACAGCCCTAGAGACTGCCATTTTAGGACAAAGCTATGAGAGCGAGCCAATCACAGCCAGACTCAATCGAATGGAGCTCAAAGCCTTCGGCGCCCAATCTCATAGCAGCGATCTTTCAGCAAGAACTGATGCCCTTGACCAATACGCTGAGGTTAAGCTGCATATCAAACCAGAAAACGCGCTAGCTACTAATCCCCGCATGCAAATGGAAGGCCAGACCCCTGGGGTGGCAGCGGGTAACCTGGGCACATTTGAAGCCAATCCATTTGTTAGAGGACTGCGCAGCATCGCTTCTGATTTAAATCCGGTCAATTCTATTGCCGCTGCTAGCAGAAATTCGCCCCCTGCCACTAGTTACTCATCGGTCGAAGACGCTGAAGACCCAGCTGCAGAAGCGCACCGAAAAATGATTGAACAACAGCTCATTGATGCAGCCAAACCAAATGCTCCCACATCCCATGAGAGAACTTTGTCACGGGTGGCCTGGTGCGAAATGCAGTTATTTGGCAAGTCTTATCCCCAACTCCATCTCTTGCAACGCCTGCACCAGCTCAATGCCGACCTCTTTCCTAATGACAAAGAAAAAGACATTCAGTTGATGGATCGCATTGACATAATCGTCAGAGAAGTAGTTTTGCGAAAACATCCACCAGCCTAGGAGCAAAGACTATGCCACTACTAGCGGTATCGCAGCAAAAGCGAGCATTGCTAAACTAATGGAACGTTTACTGTCCATAGCGAAAGCTCTAATTTTGATTTTGATTGTTGCTTTTGTGCTGGTTTACCAAATCATAAGCAAACAATGAACTACATGCCGCCAGGTTGGATGTGAGGCGTGTCGGTAGGACCATTAGGTGGCGGTGGTGGCAAGCGATCGACAATCTCTTTCACCTCAGGCACCTTGAACATACCGGTCTGCTGCTGCCTTGCACCTTGACCTTTGGGAACCACGCCCTTGACTATGGCCACAGAACAATAACCATGCACAGCAACAGCATGAGAAACACTACCTAGCAAAAGCTTTGTTAATCCAGTGCGACCATGGGAACCCATAACGATTAAATCAGCGGACCAATTAGCGGCTACATGCAAAATCACCTCGCGGGGATCGCCCTCTCCGACCTGAGTAGTGACACGACCGGGGCCCACATGGGCAATTAGATCTTGTGCCATTGCTTCCATTTCCGCTCGGGCCATAGCATGAAGCGAATCATGCTGCCGGGTGAGACTGGTGGCACGAACCGCACTTTCTTCTGATGCAAACGAATCGGTTAAGGCCTGCACCACGGTAACGAGCTTGAAACGAGTGGCAGCAGACCAATTAAGAGTCTTGACCCATGCCAGAGCAGCACGAGAGTATGGCGAATTATCTACTGTCAGGAGAACGTTTTTGAAACCTTCCTGAAGGTTTGGCGCATCACTGCTCGCTTCACTTTTGACAATCACTACAGGGCATTGAGCCTGCATCAAGACCCCCTGGGAGACACTACCGAGTAGTATTAACTCCACGCCTTTGTGACCGCGAGAGCCCATGATAATCATATCTACAGCATTCTCTTTGGCCGCATCCAAGATTTCACCCTTGGCGTCACCTTGGGCAATTTTAAAAGTTACTCTGCTGCCAGGCAGGTTCTTCTCCAGCTCAACGGCCATTCCTTTAAGGGTTTCGGTAGTAGCAGCAATCATTTCAGCCATGAGGGAAGACTGCTCAGTACTTTTGCGGCCAAAAACCAGACCAGTGTCAGGCCCTTTCAGAACGGTAAACAAAACTATTTCGGTACCAGCGGCCCACTTAAAACTACCAAGAGCATCGATGGCGGCTTCTGACTGAAATGAACCATCTATTGCGGCAAGAATTTTCATGACACTCCTGAACTGTAAATCTATGCCTAATTATATCCGTTAGCTATAGCAGCAAATAGCATTGTGCACCTTTATTGATAGTTATCAAAAAAACATCAAGAATCGCCATATCTCAGTGTTAGCTTCAACTACGAAAATATCATGTATATCAGCAGACTCGACTGACAGAGTTGTTATAGTAACTATTACTACCGCTGGAGGTCTTAAAGCATGAAACGCTGGCAATCACTCACTATCTTGTTGAGTCTGGCGCTCGTGATCGCCCCAGTAAGCCTGACGGGCTGCTCGTCTGGGGGAGTTAAAGAGCATTATGTCTCACCTGAAATTCAAGGTGTTTCCCAAAAAATCAATTTAGATGAAGTACAAAAAGCCTTCTTTGAGACCAAAGGAGACAAGGACTTCAAAAGCAAGATGGCCGATTTTGAGAAACGGGTTAACGAAATATATGACGGTGAAGGGGTAGTTGCCCTTGACGCCACTCATGAAAACGACCGCTTAAGCATGATTGGTTATATCGACAAAGACCAAAAACCCGGATTTCAAAGCGGCGACGAAAAGCTCTTTGCAATTGAGCAAACCGGAGCTGTAGTCAACAACGAGCTACCATACCGGGTGGCTGGTTATGACGGCAGGCCGTACTATGAAGGTCATCGCAGCATTCTTGATAATCCATTTGTACAAATGATGGTAATGTCGCACTTGATGAACAGTTGGGGTGGCCGCTATTACACTCCCTACAGCAACTATGGCGGTCTTATGGGATACCGCAATACCTGGCGCCAGTCGCCTCAGTATGCCCAACAAAAAACAGCCAACCAAGGGTTCTTTTCAAGGTTCAAGAGCAAATCAGATGGCAGCTTGACTAGCAAAAGTGGTTTTGGTGGTTCGTTCTCCTCCACACCAACAGGTGCGGCAAAGAGAAGCTGGGGCGGCGGCCTCTTCTCGTCACCTTCTTCATCGTCAACAGCTGGGGCATCGCCTAGCTCGGGTTGGGGCGGCCGACGCTCATCGGGCTTCTCCATGAGAAGATCAGGCGGATGGGGCGGACGGAGAAGATAAGAATGAACTATTTGCTGCGGGTTTCAGATCATCTCAATCAGCATCTAGTTGTGATTAACCTTGATCAACAAACCGTGAAACAACCAGCCGTCGATATTGTTTTTGAAATTCTCGGGGCTGAACAGCCGCAAGAATTGATCGAGGACGGCCGTTTACCAGAAGGCCAAATCGACGATTTGCGCGCACTACAGAAAATAATTTTCGACCGTGATAGCGATGGGCTTTTCATATCTAATTCAGTCGATTTTCTGGCTAACGGTGAAGCGCTCGACCCAGAGGCGCCATTGGTGCAAGCATTTGTACCATCCGAGCGCGACTCTGTTAAATATATGCGCTGCGATCTTGTGGTTTTAGACAAGGCTAATTCTGCTAGCAAAGTTAGTGCCCAGGTTACGCCAGAGACAAAGGTAGAAGAATTTAGTCGCGTCATGTTTTTACATCAAATTGCCATTGGTACGATCGTTGATGTCACTAAAGACAACGGCGATTTAGTCGATGTCATAGCTCATTGCGAAGGCCAAAACTTAATTGAGATTGACGTCAAAAAGGCTGCCTACAAGCTCAGTGAAAAAGGCAAGCGCATGCATGATTCGTATATTGCCGAAGCGCAAGACTTGATCAAGCGTTTTGACATTTATGGTGACGTGGATGTTGACGCCAATGGCAGCGCTCATTTTGACACCAATCTTGGCCGAGACCTGAGAGTTGCTGCTTTTGAAATTGAAGGGGTTGACCCATTTAGAGCACGGTTCTTACTCGGTCTCAGCGACGGCGAGTGGGACAAACTAGACAGCTGGACTGAAGTTTTTCAAGATCCCACTTGGTATGGCCAAATTTTTGCGCCAATAGAACAGGCTCCTAGCATAGAAGAAATCGGGGAGAGCAAGCTCAGACATATAATCGAACAGGCAAAAGCAGCTTTGAGGCGCAGTTCATGAAAGGCGAATCGGTGAGAGAAGAAAAACGCTGTGAGATTTTAACCATTCTCTCTCGTGACGGCAGGGCAAGCGCCGAAGACATAGCTAAACAAACTGGTCGCCCAGAAAGCGAAGTCAAAGACACTATTACCCAATACGAGCAAGAAGGCGTGATCAAGCGTTATAACGCTGTGATTGACTGGGAAAAAGCTGGTATTGACAAAGTAACAGCCTTTATTGATGTGCGTGTAGTTCCCGCTCGAGATGTTGGCTTTGATGCAATAGCTGGCCGCATCGCCCGTTTTCCTGAAGTAAGAAGTGTCTGGCTGGTTTCTGGTGGCAGTGACCTAAGAGTCGTGGTTGAAGCGACAAATCTGCGCCAGTTAGCTAATTTCGTAGCAGAAAAACTCTCCACCATAAATGGTGTCACCGGCACAGTGACACACTTCCAGTTGCGCCGCTACAAAGAAGATGACGTGCTCTATCTAGAAGCCGAAGGCAATGAGCGCCTCGTAATTTCACCTTAACCATGATTCCTTTAAAGCCTATCGCGAAAATTGCCAGCGCGCTTCCTGTATCAGGAATAAGACGCTTCTTTGATATTGCCGCCTCAATGCAGGATGTCATCTCGCTAGGTGTAGGAGAACCAGATTTCGTCACCCCTTGGTCAATTCGTGAAGCGGCTATCTATTCGCTAGAACGGGGCCAGACTAGTTATACGTCGAACTGGGGCTTGATAGAACTGCGCCGCGCCATAAGCGAGAACCTAGAGCGGCTCTACCAGGTCAATTACCGTCCTGAAGACCAAATTTTGATAACAGTTGGTGTATCTGAAGGTTTAGACATTGCTCTGCGCACCATACTCGATGCCGGGGACGAAGTATTGGTACCAGAGCCCTGCTATGTTTCATACAAGCCTTGCATCAGCTTGGCTGGGGGCGTACCAGTAGCAGTTGAGACCACGGCAGAAGAAGGCTTTCGCGTCAACGCTAAGCAGCTAGAAGCCAAGCTTACGAGTCGCACCAAAGCAATACTTTTAGGTTATCCCTCCAATCCAACCGGCGCCACCATGCCACGAGCGCTGATGGAAGAGATCGTCAGATTTGCTGAAGCAAATGGCCTGTATATTCTCAGCGATGAAATCTATGACCGACTTACCTATGAAGGCGAACATACCTGTGTACCGTCTATAAAAGGGGCCTACGAACGCACTATTCTCTTCAATGGATTTTCAAAAGCTTATGCCATGACTGGCTGGCGCATCGGCTATATTTGCGCACCAAGCAATATCTTAGCCACCATGATGAAGATACACTCATACACGATGCTTTGCGCTCCGATAACTGGGCAGAAAGCTGCCATCGAAGCCCTTAAGGGCTCTGAGCCGCAGGTGCCAGACATGGTTGAACAATACAGCCAGCGCCGAAGAGTAATCGTCAACGGCTTCAATCAAATTGGCCTTGAATGCCACATGCCTGCCGGAGCGTTTTACGCTTTTCCCAGTATTGTCAGCACCGGCCTCAGCTCTGAAGAGTTTGCTGAACGGTTGCTTTACGAGCAACACGTAGCATTGGTTCCTGGCACCGCTTTTGGTGCCGGAGGCGCCAACCATGTCCGATGCAGCTATGCCACTTCAATCGATAAAATTGAAGCAGCACTTGCCCGCATCAAATGTTTTGTCGAGCAGCTAAAGAACTAAGCCAGTTTGCCGGGTACTTTAGTCGCTGTCAAAGACACCGAACTTATCTAAGCCGGCAAAACCAGCACCGGCCGTTAGGGCCATAACCACACATTTTCCGCAAGTCTCTCCGAACTTCTTGCGATTAGCTTCAAGATTATCTGACGAGCGCCAGGTATCAGTCAGTGTGGCCGCGATTTAGCCAGCCGGTTTAACTACGCGCTGCCGGAACAGTCTGCGCCAAGCCAGCAATAGCCAATCCGGGGCGGATCCAGGGGTATTTTGCCTCGGCCGCACGCAGAGCTAAGCCCACTGCAGCCGAAGCAGAGATCTGTTGGCTGACCTCGGGCAAGCGGTCTTTGATTGCCACCACAGCATTGGCGGTTGCGGCACCAACCACATAAATTTCTCGGGCCAAATTATCGTCAGCATAACCTGCCCGCTTAGGTTGGGAGAAAGAGGGGTACGAGCGATCGTCATGATCAAATTTGTCTAGTTGAATCGGCATTAATTCCCCCAGAAAAGCTTATCGAACTGGCGCTTAGCTGAATATCGGGGGATTCTGAAAGCAGCTCACTATCTAAAGGCTACCACGGGCACATTGGTAGCCATCCCTTGATTAAGAGACTGCTGCGCAGCAGCTATCAAAATACCTGGATGCTCACAAGTCTGCGGCATTCCAGCCACTCCTGCATAGGGTTTAAAGCCAGCCTCGAAACGCTCACTATTATTGCGGCTGTTAGCAATTTCAATAATTCGCTGGGCGCAGGTTTCCGACTCTTCTAAAGTCGAATTGGCCAGCACCATTCCTATTAGTCCGTTGAAATGACAAATATAATCAAGCTTCCGCACCTCAGCCACAGCGACTTTGCCCAACCAGGCAATAACTTCTTGGCGCGAATGAGTAAGCCCAAGGTTCTGGTCGAGACTGGCGCAAGGAGATAAAAGAACAATGCCGAAACCAAGCTTAGTGCGTTGGTAGCGATTAAACTCTTGCATTAGAAACCAATAAAACGAGCCTTCGGCAAACATACCAGAGCTAACGTCAACTAAGCGCTGGCAAAAGCCATCAAAACTAGCTTGATCAAAAACTGCTGGCTGGGGTAAAGCTCCTGGCTGGAGAATTGCCGCAGCACCACGCCGATCATCTTGACTTGGCGGAGCAGGAGGGGCGACAGCTTGCGGGGGCAAACCCTTGGCTAAATGAGCGCTTACCTCTTCTAAATCGGCCGAATCGAGGCACCAGACAGCAGGAACATCCTCAGCCTCACTAGCGAATAGGCACCAGCGGGGAACATTGGTGGTGGCAAAAGAAAAAGTACAAGTGACAACCAAGGTCTGGTTACCCGCCTGATAGGGCAGGGCAATCAGTGAACTGCGGATCATTGATGCCATTTCAACCACTGACAGCAAGGTGAACTGGTCGGGCGTTTTACTTACTTTCGATAATTTGGTTCGATCCATTAGAAACTCGTAGGCTTAACAGGCATTTAATAGCAGCATGGCAGAATAAAATCTAGCACCAGACAGAGTAGAGAATTCTTTACATCCACATTTTCGCCTTATTCTGTTAGTCTTAAGGCACATTCACCACTAGTTAAAATGTACCGCCCAAAAGTAGATCCAAACACCCTCCCCCTTCGTCTGCCCCGACTAGAGTCTTTGCCCACCAGCAAAGAGGTTAGCGAAGCACTACAGCATGCCCAGAACAGTCCAGGACGAAGGATTGAAGTAATATGGGGGCGTCCGGGCAGCGATAGTTCACTGACTTTGACCTGCACAGTGAGCGCTCTTGGCGGCGAACCGATCTGGGAATTGACCGAGAATAGCCAAAAAGAAATCAAAGAGATTTGGACCTATCCCTGCGGTGATATCGGTCTCATCCTCAACCTGGTAACGGCTGAATGTACCGGTGATACTTTGCCCTTAGGCGATGCCAATCAGCTGGTAGGCAATCTGGCTAGAGGCAACATCAATAGCAGCGGCGTTTTTAGCAGCACCTTGCTTAAGATGCAGTCAATCTCAACCCAGAGAGCCCCCGTTGCCAATGCCAGCCGCCACTCAAAAGTGGCCACAATGGAAGGCAGCCTAGCTGATATGCAAGTGCCCAACTTGCTTCAGTCAATCAATATGGGCGGTATGACAGGCTGTCTCTTTGTAGACGATGGCAATTCAGCGGCTGAAGTATTTTTCTACGAAGGCGCTCTCACCCATGCCAAAGCCCCCGATGTTGAAGGTGACCTGGCAGTGCTGGAACTAGTCACCTGGGAAAAAGGCAAGTTCTATTTTTACCGCGATGAAACCAATACACTAAAGACAGTAACGAAGCGTATTGACGCTCTTTTGATGGAAGGGGTAACTATCCTTGACCAAACAAAAACCATTGCTGCTGCTGGCATCAAACCAGAATCATATATCGATAAGGCTGATGCTAGTTTAAGCGAAAAAGACTTTGAACAGCGGGTTTCAACCGGTGCTCCTGTTGATATGGGTCGGCAAAAGCACTTTTATATCAACCTAGACGGCTGCACCACCCTACAAGACCTCTTGCGCAAAGCGCCCATGGCAAAAAAAGACTGGGTGCCAATTCTCTTCAATTTAGTCAACGGCAAACTAATTACAATCTCAAGTAAGCCGACAAAAGCTGACAAGACAGCAGGTCTGCATGCCGTCCCCATAGATCATGTGGCGATTGAGAGAGTCAACAAAATGTTGTCTCGTCCGGATACCAGCATTCTCTCCTATCCATCTTTTCACTATTTTCTCGAACAAGAATTTCAGCGTTTTCAACAATATCGAATTCCTTTTTCGATCATAATTTTTGAGATGTGGGCCTGGCATAACAACGAACTAAAGGCACTTTCACCCACGGCCTTGCAGGAAGCTGTTAACCGCATCAATGGAGCAAAGAGATCTCTTGATCTATTTGCCCACTTCGAGGCACTCAGTTACGCCATTCTACTGCCGCACACTGAAACACCGGCAGCGGCAGTATTAGCCCATCGCATTCTAGAGATATTGCGAGCTCGTCAATTAGGGCCGGAGGCTAATCTCAGTCAGCTGGCCCTGGCCTTTGGCGTAGCCGGAATACCGGAAGACTGCCAAGATCTCAGTATTCTCTTAGCTGCGGCAAAAGCATCAAAGGTAGTGGCGCAGAAAAACAACTATCCAATTGTCATGTTTAGAGACATGACCCCCAGTGCCTGAGCTACAAATGATGATAAGAAAACACTCTATCATCGCGCTTTCTTTGCTCTTGTGCTCACTCAGTTCTGTTAATCTAACAATGGCTCAGGCTCTCGCTCAAGCAAAAAGAGAGCAGCCTAATGTTGAACCTAAAATTGAGCAGAAGCCAGAACTCAAAAGCGAAACAAAAACAAAAATAGAAGCGAAAACAGAAACAAAACCCGCACCAAAACTAGATTCAAAAGCAGCCGTTAAACTTGCCCTTAAAGCCTATAAAGAAGGGCGCTTCGGTGAAGCAGCAAATCTACTGATCACTGATTTAAAAGAGCATCCCGATGATAGCAAAACCCACTATTATTTAGGCCTGGCCCTAAAGAAACAGGGCTATGACATGTCGGCTTTAAAAGAGTTAGAAATGGCAGCGCGTCTGGCACCACCAGATATGATTACTGCTTTTGCCCAAGAAAAACTAGAAGGGCTCGATAAGCCAGCCGTACTTCCAGCAGCTCCAGCCAAACCAAAAGATTGGTTTGCTCAAATGACTTCGTCAGTGACTGATTTTATTGGCCTGACTAAACCAGTTAGCTCTACCCCAGCGGCTACTGAGAAACCAGCTTCAGGGGCTAATTTTGAAATTCCTGATCTATTTGGCTCGATGAAAGACGCCATTCGCAGTGGCAAGAAAATGATCAAGACTGCCAGCGGACAGGCGCCTCAATCATCCCGCCGCAGCAGCGGCCCTGCCGAAATAATGCATATGGACGAAATGCTCGATTTAGTCGAAAAGAGCAAAACGATCAACGTACCAGCCTGGGCCAGTCATGCCGAAGGTTTGACTGTTTATTCGCAAGCCCCAGAGAATATTCCCGAATGGGATTATTGGATAGCTCGCTTCAAACGCGCAATTCAACACGTCTTACTCAAGCGCTTGAATGCCGAATCGACGGATCAAGTAAGGGGTGCTGCAGCAGCCATTTTCAGCCTAGATAGAAAAGGCAATCTCCACGGCAGTATCTACGCAAGCACCGCCGACTCAGTACTGAATAAATGCCTGGTTGAAGCTATTCGAGACCTCAATCATTCGCGTATTCTTGCCTTTCCTGCTAACTCAAATATCACTGGTTGGAATTTTCAGATGACCTGGAATTTCGGCAAATTGCTCACCTATGTGCGCAACTATCGTGAACAGGTAAAGCAAGCAGCAGCAATCAAAGAGCTGACCGATGCTCTAGCAGCCGATGCACAAATCAGAGCAAAGATTTTGAAAGCTAAAAATGAACGCGAACTCAAAGCGAAAATGAAAAAACTTGCCAAAGAAAAGGATCTAGCCACCAAAGCCAAATTGCTTGAACAGAATCGAGAGATCAAAGCTGAAGTTGAAGGTCATATTATGACAAGGCCAGCCATAAAGGAACTGCGGGCCGTTACTCTTGAACTAAACGATATCAATACCACCCCCGGTGCACCCATTCCAGAAGGTGATCCCTTCGCCTCTATTGATGACAACAAGATCTTAAGCTGGCCAGATCTCAATCGCTAAAGTATGCACGCCAAAGAAATCAAACTAACAATTACTATTCTCACCCTCTGCCTGAACAGCTTGCTAGTAAGTTGGCCGGCTTCGGCAGGGCCCGTACCCAAACAAGCCAAGTCGACGGCAAACCCCAAAGCACAACAAAAACAAGAAGCAGAGGCCGAAGCTATAGAGCATCCAGCAGCCTGGAGTGATGCCATTCCATATTACAATCTAGCCAATAAATATCTAGAAAAAGAACGCTACGAAGATGCCGTAGACAACTACCATGAAGCCATAGCACGCTTTCCTAACGACCCTGACTTCTATATCAATTTAGGCTATTGCTACCGCAAGCTAGAAGATTTTGAAAGTGCTGAACAAGCTTTTCGCAAAGCCCTCACTCTCAACAATAAAGACTGGGTAACCTGGAGCAATTTAGCCAATGCCCTGCTAAAGCAGAACAAACTGCCTGAAACAGTCAGCACCTTTGAGAAATGCCTCAAACTCACCATGCCCGCCAGCGAACGAGCTCTAATCAACCGCGATATTGCCGACATCAAAAAAATTCTAGCAATGCGCCAACCGAAATCAGCCCCCAAGCCAGAAATAGTGCCAGGCAAAGGGTCTCTCAAAGCAACAACAGGTAAAGCGCTACAAACCACAGCTAAAAAACCGATTGCACCAACCAGTAAAGTAGAGCCAATTAAGGCGCAGCCCAAAGAAAAGGGCGAATCATCTGGCTGGGACTACGTCTACAAATAAGCCTAAGCTGGATAAGCCAGCTCCCCGGCTTGATAAAGCCAGCGCCCGTCTTGCTTTATAAAGGTGCTCTTTTCAGAGAATGTCGAGTCATGCTCGCCCTGACGCAAGTAGGCACTAAAAGAAACCGAAGCGGTTTCGTCGCCATCTACAAATTCTAGTATTTTCAAACCGTGAAAATTCGTGCCCCGCGAAAAATTCAACAGGTCAGCTTTCCACTCAACAAAGTCAGGATTGTATGCAGGATGGTCAGGATGAGTGGTGTTCATCAAGTAATCAGCCAACCCAAGAGCATAAGCACAATAGCGCGAACGCATCAAAAGCAGAGCTGACTGTGGAATGGCACCGTCATGATAGGGCTTACAGCACTTATGATAAACCACCTGACTGCTGCAAGGGCAGGGCATAAAGCGATCTTGTACTAGCAAGGCCACCTACTTCAACAACTCAGTAACTATCTGACGCACGAGATTGCCATCAGCCAAGCCTTTGAGCTGAGGCATGACGGCCTTCATCGCCGCACCCTGATTGCGACCATCAGCAGGCAAGCCATCTATGATGACCTTAACTAGCTCACGCACTTCGGCTTCAGACTTTTGCGCCGGTAAGTAGGCAGCCAATATGTCACGCTCAGCAACTTCTTTGCTGACTAATTCTGTGCGATTAGCCTTGGTAAACTCTGCTATTGAGTCGTTGCGTTGTTTTACTTGTTTCTGTAGAACTGCCAATTCTTCTTCAGGGCTTAGTTCGGTTTTCTCACTGGCAGACCCGTCTTTATCGCCTGGTTTTGCTTCAAGCTTCTTGTAAGAAAAAGCCGAAAGCGCAGAGCGCAAAGTATCAACCCGCACTTGGTCACGAGCTTTCATCGCCTCTTTCAAATCAGTAGAGATTTTTTCTTTCAGACTCATTTTCACACCTAATTTATTTAGTTAAGACCGTGCATGATCGGCGCAGTATTTTTGAGAACATCTTCTTCGGTCCAGCTTGAGGCAGGACTAGAGGCAGGACTAGATGCTGGCCCCTGAATAATAGTAGTGGGCACCGAAACTGCGCCACTGAGATCATTCGGTATTACTGCTGGTGCATTTACAGCAGATGCAGCAGGAACAGAAGCAGAGTTAAATGTAGAATTAGCCTCAGCAGGCAGATCTTTGGGAATCAACGGCGGCTCAGCACCAAGAATGTGGCCAATGATGCGATTAGTACCATCTACCATTTCCCCGGCAGCGTTAACCGTGACATTTAACTTCTGACCAGCAAAGTCTGATGGTGTGCCGACCACATCTGAGGTAATTACTGAGACTCGACCAACAAGCCTTCCACCAGCATCAATAATATTGCCGTGGCGATCTACGGCAATATCAAGACTTGTGCCAATAAGAGAAGTGGGAGCAGCTTTAGCGGCTGCGCTAGCAGCTGTGTTAGAGACTGTATTAGCAACTGCTGCTGGCTGCGAATAACCAAAGGGTAAATTGAAAAATTTACTTGCTGGCTTAGCCGCTGTAGGCGGTTTTTCGCTAGGTACAGGCTTAGCAGTAGCCGCGGCAGCGGGGGCGCCGGCCACAGGTGCATGATAAGCAGGGTCAGCCGGGGTAATACCAACAGCTTTCTCCGAAAACTCAACCAGAGCTCCGGCCCCATGGGCCGTATTGCGCACTACAGCCCCTGCGCCCTCTGCCGTATTCTTGACGGCATTTCCAGTGCCCTTTATTACAGCCCCAGCTCCGTGAGCTGTGCCTTTGACGGCTTTTCCAGTAACGTCCATTACGTCTTTGACTATGTTGGTCAAAGATAAGGAGTTCTCTGCCCTAGCCTCACCGCCAGCGCAGACGATGACAAGAGCGGCCAAAATATGATGTGTTTTTACGTTCATTATTAATCGCCAATAAGGAATTAGGGCCAAAATTCATTTGTCCGCCCATTCTAGCCCACCATATGACATTGTTTCCTTACCGAATTGTCATGACAGCTTACTGAGTGCTTATGGCAACAACAAAGCAAGCTCCAGTAAAAGCCATAGAGCTGCTCTTGCTAAAATCTATTAGGTTTAGCGACGACGCCAGATAGAACAATGCTTGGTGACGTGACGATAAACTCTTTCATTCTCGCGACTAATAAAGGGCAAATTTAGTTCTTCCAAGAGCTCAAAATCTTCAAGCAGCAGCTCGCATACTTCCTTCTCTCCCAACCACAACTCTTTAGGTGTTAACTGTTTCTGCCAGTTAAAATCACTGACGAGTAACAGCAAACCACCAACTTTGACGATACTGCGTTCGCCTTTTAGCCGAGACAATATAGACAGTGGGCTGGGCACTATGGTGAGAGCATCGGTCAAGGCCACTAAATCAAAATCAAGATAATCAGCAGGTAAACTGCAGGGGTCACAGCGCCGGAACTCAACACTATCTTCTCGACTATTTTCGATAGCACCACAGACCGCAACCTGCTCTAAGTTACGATCGAGCTTGCGAAACTCATAGCGCTTAGAAACAAATATCTCTTTTGCTGCACTAATTAGTGGCAGTCTCAAATCAACTGCCACTACTTTTTCAAAGTGCCGAGCGAGCATATGACTGAAAGCGCCTACTGAGCAGCCAACCTGCAAAGCTCTTTGGGCCTGACCATGGGTCCGAGCCAACTCATGGACATCCACTCTTCGAGCGACATACTTATCAACTAGGGCGTCCAAATCTTCAAAACTAGTAGTTTCTTGACCGTAACTAGAAGCAATCTCACCATTTACTTCCGCTTCATTGCCGAGATGAACTACTGCACCAAGCCTATCTTGACCATCAATTAGAGATGATGATGATGATGTGCGCACTACTCGCATGCCGGCGTGCTGGAAGAAATGTGGACGGAAGTGGAAGCGAGCATGCACGCTGGCTTCGTCCCCAGTACTAATGAAAGAACCACCAGCAATCATTTGATGTTCGCCATCAAAACAAGGAGTACTAAAATCATCGTACAGACGATTAATCTTGAAACCTGGCAGCGGATTGAAATGATCACCAAGCCACTGCCAGACATTGCCATAGAGATCCCTAAAGGGAACCTCACCACCAGCGGTGACAGTATCTTCTAGAACAGATGATTCAGAACCAGCTCTCAAATTAAGATTGCCTCTAGGTGAAATCACTTCACCGCTCTCAACATCTAGCTTGAAGATGTTCTCACCGGCAAGCCTTTGGTGCTCAGCTTCAGTCAAAAGACGGAAGCTATGCTCGCTATCATAAGATTGCAACCAGGCACAATAAGCTTCAGCTTCGTGATAGTTGATTACGGCAGGCCAATCCCAGGGCATGTCGACAACTTCAAAAAGAGTACGCAAGCGGAATTGATGCAAACCTTGCGGACCATCCAGCACCCAGAAAGTAGGACATTTGACATTGCGGAATTGTTTCCAGCTAAGACCAGTGACGCTCCAGAAGCTCTCATTCTGGTAGCCACCATCAGCTACAAATTTCCAAAATTGAAAATTGCTCAATAAAGACCGACTCGCTTCAAACGCCGGAACACTAACTAACCGTTCACCATATTCGTTATCCCAGCCAAAGGTGGGCACGCTGGCCGACTTGCCAATGCGCACGGCTCCAGCAGGCACGAACCGAAACTCGGCTTCTGACTTAGTACCCTGAGTCAAAGCATTGGCGGGGAATTGCTCCGGGCGTCCCAGTAGCGACAGGGGCAATTCTCTTATCAGTACGGAGGAAGTCTCTAAATGAATCCGCTCATGTTCAAAGCCCATAAAGAGAGCCCAGAGAGGATGTTCCGGCGTAATGGGCGGATGACCTGGCTCTAAACCAGGGGCACTAGCAATAACACTAGTTACCAGCTCGTAAGCCTTGCGACGATAGGCTTGCGCTTCATCCACAGCAGGCCACGCAATATCGTTCTTCGACATGTCATCCCAAGACATCTCGTCTACGCCAGTCTCAAAAAGACTCTCAAACTTAGGGTCGATGGAGCTATCCAGCAACTTAGCCAGGCGCAGTTTATTGATATAAAGAACAGCGGGATGAACATAGTAGAAAATCAGGGGATGGCGCAAACTGTGATAGGGAGGACGATAGAAAGCCTCGTCACCATTGAGTGAAGAAAACAACAGTTCAGAGAGAGTCCAGGTATTGTTGAAATAATCTAGTGCTTCCTTCCTGGAACAAGTGGCCAGGTTGGGTATTAGCAACGAATAGAGTTTACCGTCATGCGAAAAACCGGGGCACTCCTCAGGAATCACGCCGGTATACCAACTTCTGCCTCGGGGCACAGATAAGTCTATCTGTGATTTACCAAGGTTCTGTCGCCAAAAAGCTGTCTGGTGAAACTGCTCGGAGACATCAGAAAGGTCAGCGAAATCAGAAACACTAATTAGCAGACTAAGATTCGAATTGAGTGAAGCCATACATTCTTCCAGGTCGACTTTCACCATATTGAAACATCTGGAGTGTACAAATGGTGAATCGCCTGCAATCTGGCTTAAAGATTAGCGTTACAGAGCAGTTTTAAGCTTAATTGTAGTCTATTTCAATGCCGTTCTTAACCACATCTTTATACGCCGTCAGGTGCGATGCCACTTCAGTCTCTTTCATTGCCGAGCACTTATTAGCCCTCAACTCAGCCAGAGATAAGGCAGGCAGCCCAGCCTCGCGGCGATCGCGATCAATCAATGCTTTAAAAACCTTACCTTCGTCTTTAATTTCCGTGCCATCAAGCTGCAAACTCGCCAAACCAGCTGCTTGTTCGGTTGTATTCATACGGGGGAAAAGAGCGACAGCGTCGGCCGCCATCTTTTGATAGAGCTTCTCCGGTGCAGCATCAGCAGGCAAATTATATTGGGAACGTCGATCATTACCCATTTGTCGAATAAAGCCAGCTATACCGCCATACTGCTTATCGATCTCAGCTTTATGCGGGCCAGTAATAGGTTTGTCACCAGACAAAGCCTTAATAGTGTCATTGATAGAAGCGTTGCTAGCTTTTGACAACGGATAAGCTTCACACAACAGAAGATTGGACGGTCCATCTGCAGGAGCTGGTTTATCCGGCTCAAGCTTGGTGATTCCTTTATCAAAGGCCATATCAATGTCTCCATAGTTACCCAGTTTGATTTACCCGTTTTGGCTCATTCTCAAGCTCTACGGTCAGCAATACGCCGCCAGGCTGGTCCAGCTCCCTGCCCGCCGCCCTTTATCCGGTCAATTGCCGCATTAATCTCCAGAAGTACCTCATACTCAGTCTCCTGCAAGGCCGCCTCAAGGAAAGGCAAACTCTCAGCGGTACCAAGGTCGTTCAAAAATCTCGCCGCTCGCCAGCGCACAAGCTTGTTGCCGTCTGAAAGCGCCTGGGCCATGGCAGCGGCGGCGCTGGCATCGCCAATGTCAGAGAGTGCGTCTCCAGCCGTGCGGCGTACTGCAATAGAGCTATCTTCGGTGAGAGCTTTACAGAGGCTGGGCAGAGCCAGGGCACTACCAGTGGTGCCCAAGGCCGCCGCAGCCAGGCGACGAACTTGAACATTGCTGTCTTGCAGAGCCGCAATTAAGAGGTTGATAGCGACGGGCGATTGACTTATATCTAGTCGACTAAGCTCTTGCACTGCCAATAATCTTTGCTGCCAGAGGTCATCGAGATATAGTTTTTCTATGGCACTGAAATCAGCCAGCTCTTCCAACTCATTCATGCCTGCCAGATCTTTCTCGCCAATGGCCTCCCTAACAGCCAAATCAAGGCGCTCTGGCGAGAAATAATTCTGCAACTCTAAGACTACCTGCTCTGCCATCTCAGCACGCAGGCCATAGCGCCAACCATGATCAAGCCATTGCCGCTCTTTAAGAAAATCGGCCCCAGTGTTTTTTTGTATTAGCTGAGCCGCTTCATTGAAGAGCGAACCAAGACTAAGACGAGTTTCACCCTCTAAATCTACAGCCTTAATCTGCAGAGGAATGCCACTAAAAGTCTGCACCAAAATCTGAATCTGCCCTTCTTGTGCTGTGTTTGAAGAAGCTGCAAGAACAAGAGAAGAAGGGCCAGAATAAACAATTTTCTCACCGGTTAAAGCGAGGGCAGCTTGCTCTAAAAGCGGGCGCCAATCAGCGAGCGGATGGCGGTTCAAGGTAACAAAATCACCACAGACAAAAACGCTCTGCAAGCCATCAATAGCTAGAAGCTGGCCAACAAACTCAGGAACATGAGAGCTGGAGCTGGAGTAAGTGGCCGTAGCGCCAACAGGCTCAAAGAAATTGAGCTTAATTGAATTAGGATTGGGAGTAGTTTCAACTGAGCGAATTTGCATGTTTTAAATTGCACCCAATTAGTCCCATGAAAGACTATCGCTGCGAATGGCATTGTCTAGTTCAGACTCAGATTGTGTTAACGCCATAGCTAGATCTTGCGCCCTAAATGACTGGCATTGCTCAAGTAAGTCTCCTAAATAGAGTAGAGCATCGGCTGCTGTAGTGCCCAATCCTAAAACATGGCAAAGTTTCATCGAAGCACTTTGTGCAACCTCTTCACCAACAGCAAATTCGCTATAAAAACTTAGCAGTTCTTTCACTTTAGGCTTGTTATGAAGCTGATCGCAGTAGAACAAAGAAGATTGAATAAAATCGATAAACCACTTAGGAGTGCTCGCTAGATTGTGCTCAAGCAAAGTCAGCCAAACCCAAACGACTTGTAGCTCCTTAACCGATTCTTGGTAGACCTGATCGCTAAACTCCACAACAAAATGAGAACCGCTTGCCCGCGCAGCCTCTTCGCAATATTCAATATACTGCCTCAAAATCACAGCACTGCGCATACCAGAAGCAGTAGCAAAAAAGAGAGAGCGATCGGCTAATTTCTTTTCTAGCGGTTCTGCGATCCATTCAAAGTTGAGCCGCTGGTTAGCATCAAGGGCGAAGTTTCCCAGCTCCATTTATGAACTCCTTTATTTACCTGGCGAATCTCAATTTTTCTGCTTGAGGCAGTTATACCCGCGAAAACCTCTCAAAAAATTTTTGCCAACTACGTAGTTTCCCCACTGACAGGAACCTAAAACTGCTGTAGGTTGTCAAGAACCCACCCCCGTTTATTTCTTTGTTTACTATCCCGATTTTTCGGGTAAATCTATACAGCAAACATTGGCATCCCTTTCTGAACAGTTACACCCCATTGCGGCCGCAGTCGCAGTGGATGTAAATGCGCATAAAGGAATGACATTAACCGCTAAAGGAGAGCCGCTATGGCTGATGCACCTAATGCCCAAAGAGACGCTGAGAAGGTTAAAGAATCTCTAGACCAATCAACTGGCGACCGCTCAGGCGTACAGAACATTGTTCAACAACAGTTGACCGAAGCCCAAAAGTCTTTCGGGACAAACGAGCAAGGGTTTAAAGATTACCAACAGAAGTACACTGAAGAGCTACAGAAATCTGGGGCCCTACCTGAACTAGCCGCCGATTGGACGGTTCGCGGTGGTGCCAAATTCTCCAAAGATGGCCAATTCGGTCAGTATGATATTTCGGCCGGGCTTGATCGAAACAGTAAGACTCCGTACGAGAACCTAATGCTGACAGGTTTGCAGAACAACTATGACGCCCTAAAGAAGAGCAGCCAAGATGGCGAAAGAGGTTGGTTCGGAAGCCGAAAGCAAGATCCCGATACAGTTACCAGAGCAGACGTCTCCGCATTCTTAGACAAAACCCAAGTAGAGCGTCATAAACATCAAGAAAATCAGCAAGTACAAGCCTTAGTCAAACCACTGATGGAAGGCAATCCGCCACTTTATTCGGTGCTCGACTCTGTTCGCAACGGCAAGAGCGACGGCAATGTCTCGAAAGAAGACTTAGAGATATACAGACGAACTCAACCAGCAGATAGCGCCCAGGCAAAGGCCGTAGATACTATTCTTAAGGGTTGGGACGACCGCAAAGATCCAAACTTCGATGCTGTTCAACGGATGAGAGGAGCAACACCCGCCACTTTTTATAATGAATTCGGTGGCAGTGACGCTATGCCAGCGGGTAATCTCAGACTGAGCACCTTGGCTCGTGAGTCAGGAATTGATCCTGCCGCCATCAAGAGCCCAGAAGATTTGCGCACGGCAATGGCTGGCCCACAACCAGTGTCAAACGACGTCCAAGCAGCAAGTGCAAACCAACCAGAAGATCCGGCTAGACAGCCAGATAGACAACCAGAAGGACAACCAGAGGCACAGCCAGCAAGACCAGAAGTAGATCCAGCGCTAATTACTGCAGAAGAGGCCGGAAAGGTTGGCAAGGTCGGCAAAGGAGAAGGTTACTATCAGGTAGCAAAAAGACTACTAGAAATGACCGGTGAGAGCGCAACCCATGAACAGATTAGAGCTTTGACCCGGGCGATGAAAGCAGCCAATAACGGCAAGAATGTTCTCTCTACTAGAGACAATTTAGCCGATTTGCTAAGCAGTCCAATGCCAGGCCAAGAGGGTCGCACCCTGATCGACTTACTTCCCAAGAAAAAACTGGCAGCTGCCGCTCCCGACTACCCACAAGAATAAGACCTGAATATTCGAACGAAAACACTTCAGCGGCCCACAGCAGCTGAAGTGTTTTTGTGTTTACCAGCAACTTACGTAGAGCTAATCACTTTTGTCAGCAAGCAACACCTGCACAGACAAAGTTCTGAAAAGGCCTTTCAGGCCGAACTAGCAAAAGGACAATTTAGCGACCAGGTGGCAGCGTTAAATCACCCTTAGTCCACAGTTTTAAGCCGTTCTTTCTGACCCATTGTCCAGTGAGCACATCTAACCATTCTCCCCAAATAAATATAAGAGAAGCTGGGATGACCTTCCAATTACGGGTTTCGATGAGAGTTGGCTGATTCTTCTCAAAGAAGAAATGTCCGGCGAACTGCAAGAAGAGACCAAGAAAAAGCAAACCGACGCCTATCTTTTTATCACGCCCAAAGAGCAGACAAAAAGGGGTGGCGACAAGCACAGGCAGACCAATCAAGTGAGTGAGCTTACACCCAGGTGTGCGATGTCGTGAGCGATAGAAGGCAAGACAGTCTTGTAGAGACTTCATGAGGCACCCGTCTTGAAGGCATTTGCTCTTACCAGGATAGCACTATATTTTTTTGATTTTCAGGTCTGATTATCAGGAACTCAAGTCAGTCGGGCGCGTCGGTCAGAGGACAAACCCAGAAATTGCAAGAGAGCAACAATATGACTACACTGAATTTGAGCAAAGACGTACAGAAGCTTACAGAAATGATGAACACAATCAATTTTTGTATGCTCACGACCATCGCTGAAGATGGCAGCCTGCATAGCAGACCAATGTCGACCAACGGCAAGGTGGAGTATGGTGGCAATCTTTGGTTCTTTACCTACGGAAAATCACATAAAGTGCTTGAAGCACAGAGCCACAATCAAGTTAATGTCTCGTTCTCCGACATTGTCAAACATAATTATGTATCGCTGTCGGGTAAAGCTGAACTAGTGAGAGACAAAGGTAAGATAAAAGAGCTCTGGGAGCCCAAAATGCTAATTTGGTTTCCCGATGGAGTTGACACAGCAGACATAGCCCTTCTCAAGGTAACAGCAGAAAAAGCAGAATATTGGAATTCGCCTGCATCACCAGTCGCCCAGACTATTGCGCTATTCCAGGTGCTTACTGGCAATGCCGCTGAAGTCGGTGAGAATAAGAAATTTGACCTAACACAATAAGAATAGCGGAACCAACAAGCTGCCAGATGGCACAACTACTAATAGATAGAGGTGAAGTTAAAGGCAGCTTGTTGATCCCAATACATAACATTATCGTCTTTCCATCGGGCAAATTGCACATTGCCATCTTGAGACAGAATGATTGAAAGCACGTCCTTATGGGCGTTGCATATACGATATGCCGAGCGGTGGCGTGTGCCAACGGCGTGCACAGATTCAATCACAGAATGGTCGCCTTCAAGGTCTAAGGCTTTGGCAACAAAATTAAGATCTGTTGACTCACAGTGAATCTCAGCACCGAAGCCTAGTAATTCAAAGCGCCTTGTCAAAACCACAGCACCATCCACAGTAGAGAGGGCGGCAACAAGATGCGACATTTCAAAAATTGCTTCGTCTAGTTTGATGATATCGGGATTGGTGGTCTGCTGATAATCGCGCCAGCCAATGATGCTGTGCTGATCACCAGCTATCTTTGCCAAGGTATTCATGACATTGATAATCAAAGTACGGAAGCGAGCACGCGGTTCGCTATCAACAAAGCCATATTTTATTGAAAGATAGGGATTGTCGCTGCAAAAAACATCTGCCATCTCGGGCGGTACCACTACCAGAGTGCCACCATGATGAAATGCTCGCATACCAGCAATGAGACGCTTCATCATATGCTGACCAATTACACGAGTGAGATCAGGCTCTAATTCAGCCCAAGGCTCAGCTGCTTCCTTCTTAGCCTCTTCGTGAATTTCTTGCCGCTCTTGCCGAATTGAAGCGAACCACTCTTGCAACCACACTGATTGAAACAAATTGAGTGACGGTTCAAACACTCTACCTTCAGCTAAGTGTCCAATTACTTCGCGTCCTTTCCCGACATCCAGCTCGCCAGGACCGGTAACACTAATAGTTAGGGCATCGGGAAGAGGCGGTGCCGAACCGCGACCACCATGAATAGCGTGCAACCAGCGGGGCCCAGAGTGAACCAAGCCCCATATTTCAGGGCCATTATTAGGATCGATGCGCACACCAATCAAAGTTCGCGAGAAGTGAGCAGCAGAAGATAGGCGTCGCAATTCATGAGCATTAAACTCAAGATGGCGAGCAAACTCAAGACGATGCAGTCCAGCTGGCGGACCACCGTCAGCTGGTAATGCCTCTGGCTCAATGACAATCAGGCGAAAAATCACTGGGATAGTTTCTTGTCGCAACAAACTAGCCTGATAGCAGGTCGATACAAGGCTTTCAAGAACGGCTGGTGCAGGCAGTTCTGCCCCACCCTGTGGCCAATGGCTAGTAACGAATTTCGAAAGGTCTGTTGGATATAAATGTTTCATCAGTTACCAAGCGAGCCGGCGACAAAGAGAGGATTCTCTAGCATTGTCAGGAATACTAATTATAGTACAAATAGCTTGTCATTAGCCTTCACGGCCCCAAACGAGGAACTGAGCGCCTCTAGCTTTGACCGAGAGTTATCTAAATGACTCAATGCCATCAGTAAGGGAGCGCACTCTCTCAAGGGTGAGAGGAAAGGGTTCAGCCTTAGGAGCAACCGAAGGCTTAAATTGACTAAGGTTCTCAACCATAAGCATGATCAATTTGCCTTTAACTGGCGTTCTTATAGCTCCAATAAAAGTATTTACGGTAGACTTATCGCCGTGTACTAAGCTAATCAACCATAACTTATCTCTACCAAAAAAGGAAAAAATTCGTTGAGAAAGATAGCTCTGGAAGAACATTTTGCCGCACCAGATTTTGGTCAATACGAAACTGGCGTAGAGGTAATGATGAAAGAGCAAGACTATCAACAATACCGCGAACTCCTACCAGAGTTTGATGAAAAACGGATAACTGTAATGGATAAAGCCGGCATTGATATTTGCGTACTTTCGCAGACGTCTCCTGGTTTGCAAGCAGAAAAAGATCCACTTCTGGCAGCAGTAAAGGCGCAACGAGTCAATGACTTTCTCTATGAACAAATCCAAAAGCACCCTAGTCGCTATGCTGGCTTCGCCCACCTGGCCATGCATGATTGTGCTACAGCAGTCAAAGAATTAGATCGCTGCATTCAAGAGCTAAGCTTCAAAGGAGCCTTAATAAATGGCCATACCGCTGGTGTTTACCTCGACGATCAAATGTATGCACCGTTCTGGGAGAGAGTAGTTGAGCTAAATGTACCAGTCTATTTGCACCCTGCCGATTCCTTTGATACACCGCACATGTATAGCGGCTATCCAGCGCTAAAAGGAGCAGCCTGGGGCTGGACTGTTGAGACTGCAACCCATGCATTGAGACTGATTGCCAGTGGCTTATTCGATCGCCTGCCGAGCATAAAAATCATCCTGGGACACATGGGAGAAACACTTCCGTTCATACTCTGGCGCCTCGATAGTCGCTGGCAAATTAGCAAACACAGCCTTGAGCTAATGCGCGCACCATCATTCTACTTAAAGCAAAATTTTGCTATTACGACATCTGGTGTGTGTGATGATGCACCACTAAAATGTGCCATAGAAGCAATAGGCATTGAAAATGTACTTTTCTCCACAGACTATCCCTTTGAGTCAGTGCCTCTAGCATCTCAATTCATAGAAAACGCTGCAATCAGCGAGAGCGATCGAGCTAAGATTTGCCATAAGAATGCGGAGCGCCTGCTAAAATTTGCCGCTCTCTAGCCCTAGACGAGAAAAAAATAATTTCACCACAACTCAGCCACAGGGTTCGTATATCTTAGGTCTCATAGAGCTTACACGAATGCTCAAACTCAAAACCCTCACGGTAACCACTATATCAGACAATGCCTACACCGCAGAGCTTGCTCAAATCAACCGGCGCGAATAGCGGAAAGAATTGAAGCAGAAGCTCATTTCGGCTTAATTCAACAGTTTTGACCAACAACAAATAGAAATCTCATTCTAAAAGTTCACACTACGCCCTGAGCGCAATCAGGACAATCTTTGTCGTAAATAACTAAAGGAGTCTTCCCATGAACCACTATGAGACCTCAGAACTTCCAGCTAAGAGCGACTTTTCTAACAACGATTCAAGCCATGCTCTATTTGCCGATACCATGGGCAGCAATCCTTTCAAAATGGCCTCAAAGCAAGAAACAGTGATATTGGCATCAAATGATGGCAATTACACGGAACCCCATGGCCCTGGCATTCCCGATGTTCCTCCCGTGGAGCCACACAACAATCGACAAGATCAGCAACAAAACCAGCAGCAGATGCAAGATCAAACACAACAGCAACAGCTCAACAATAGAAGTGACCTGAGCAATAACAGCGCCACCAATGTGAGAACCGGCGATACCATCTACAGAAACAATTCTTACGCTAATGCCAGAGGCGAAGCATTGCCAGGCAATGACTGTCAGCTATTTGCTGTGCGAGGAGACGGCTACTTCCTCGGCACCGGTGGTGGTGCTGGCCTATCAGTATCTAGTGAAGAGTGCATTAAAGCCAGAGCTGAAAAAGTAACATGCGACGCATCAGTATCACTAGGGGTAGCCAACCAATACAATTCAGCAGCAGAGCAAAGCTGGCTGCAGCACGTCAGCCCGGCTCAACAGCAGCAGATCATCGAACATGGTATGCGCAACACCCAGAGAATATCTGACAACGCAGTCGCCAAGAGTGGCGAATGCACAACAGTAAATCAGCCCGAAGAAGCAAAAGAGCAACCACGCGAAGTAATCGTTCAAAGCGTCGACACTAGCAATCTAGCGACTAAAGAAGAGTTACAACAAGCTGAAGAACGCTCAACCCATCGCGTCAATCAAGCCTTCAAACACGCTCTACAAAAGTAAAAGCTAAGCAACTGTATCATGGGTAACCGAAACATGGACAAACATCATGAGACACGAGCTAGCTCAGCGCCAGAACTTAGCTTCGACCAGCTTTTGGACTCAATGTCTCCCAGAGAGATTAGGGCCAAAATTCGCTCATTTGCCACAGAAGAGGAGGAGCAAAAGCGAAAAGATGAGCACGCCCATAGAGAGAAGCGGAACGATTCTCGCAGAGATAAAGAACCAAAAGAACTTACTTTTGACGAAGCGCTCGAAACTATGTCGCCCAGGGAGATAAGGGCTAGACTAAGAGAAGTAGCAAAAGAGTTAAAAGCAGATGAGCTAGCCAGGCAAGCTGAAGAAGAGAAAAGAAAAGATGAGGAAAAACTGCCCATTACTGGGCAAGAAAGCTCACAACTCGGAGAAAACAAAAAAATAGAACCAAGCAAGAGCGACAAGCCATTTCATATGACCTATGACAAGGCTTCGAACACTTACATCACAGATGATGGCTATGTTCTTAATGCCGGTCCAAAAATTGAGCGACTATCGGGCTACATGCTGCAAGATGAGCTCAATCGCATTGCCGCGCTACAAGCGAAGAGCGACAGGGGCAACCCAAGCTTGAGAAGCGCAAGCAAAATCGACCCACTGATAGACCTGCCTAACAGCAACCTCGACTATAGGACGCTGGCAACCGGCGTGCCCGTACGAAGCCTCTACAGCAACGGCGGTAGCGCTTGCAGCGAGATGTCTGTGACAGTCGATGCCAGCGTTATTGGCATTGCCGCCGGGAGCCTTACTATCTACGACAAACAAAATGACGAGTGCCGCCTCGCTCAAACAGTTCAACAAGCCTGCACAATGACAGAACTACTGGCACTAGACGTGAAAAACTCGTCGAGCGTAGAAGAAATGATGATGAAATCAGACACAGTGGTGACTGCCTCTGAATTCTGCGCCGACACGATTGAATCAGTAGCAAAAGAGAAAGAACGGCTGCGCCGCGAAGAGTAGCACTTCAATGGTGTTTAAGCAGTTACTACTAGTCAGCGTGCATCTAATGTTGTCCGACTACTTTGCTGAGAGAATTGACACCAGTGTGCATAAGCTTGTTTGGATGTTTGCTCTCATAGCGCTTTGCCTGCCGCCAAATTTCTTTGCCAATCTTGGCTTTAACTGACTGCTTATTAGCAGCCACACCAGGCACAACTGCCGCTGTTTGAACTGGTTGGCCTAAATTGCCCGTACCTGAGCTAAGAGAGTTAATAGCAGCAGCAGGATTATTTGTAACTGGTGTAGCAGAGTCGCCCTTAGAGAAAACACGCTGTAAGGCATTCTTGAACGAGCTAGTTTTAGATGTGGTTGTCGTAGTGGTGCTAGTAGCAGTGCTAAAAGTTGCCCCTCCAGCGGCAGCCCCGGCAGTAGTGGACGCACCAGATGAAGTGACATTGCGAATCTGCGAATTGATTAGATTGGCAGCCGAACCCTTAATTCCAATCTTGCCGCCGTATTTAGTAATAGCGTTTTCTATGTCGTTAGCAAATGAGGCCTGAGCAAAAACCAAGCTAATTGCCGCTGGAACTAAATAGAAGCGACGTTTCATAAAGACGACCTCCAAAAATGCATACGAACCTGAACTGAACAAAAGACAATGTCTAATTTTGAGTAATTTACCCAGCAAAAGCACGTGCTAACATGACCGAAACATAGATTATATGGGTTTTGTGCCATGGTTCAAGGGCGTCGCAGCATTAAACAACAAGTTAGTTGGTTTCTTGCCACAGCAACCATAGCCTTTTGTGCAACATCAACAATGGCGCCATCTGCCTTGGCGCAAGCCGCCCGTGACCTACCCTTTGACGGACCATTTGAGGGGCCAATTTTTACTCCCCCGGAGGTCACGCCGCCCTTGGTCACTCCGACGCCGCCGCCCCCCCTGGTCACTCCTACGCCTCCTCCCCCAGTGGTATTTCCCACCACCCCGCCAGCGGTCTTCAGGCCACCAATTGTTGTGCCCACCGACGTCACAAGCCCCTTGATTTCAGGAGTGCCTTTCACTCCTTCAGCCAATGCCGCCCTTAACGGCATTCAAAAGCTACAAGAACAGTCTTTCCCCCGCGAAAACCCCAAGTCCGATGATCCTGACGGCATCCTCGTGAAGTGGCTCCCTGACACCATTTATACAAAACTACAAAATAACATTGTCAAACTGACCTCTGGTCAAATACTGATTTCTATTAAAAGCCCAGCAAGACAGGCGAGCTTACTTACTGCCTTTGGCACAGTTGCCTTAACAGCAAACGCCGACATATTGGCTAGTTTTGAAGATGGTGTCTTGCGTCTCAAAAACATGGACGGCGTTGGCCTTAAGGTAAAGGTAAAGCTCTCTAGTGGACACTTTGCTGGGCAGAAACCAATAATTGTCTCGGTTGCCCCTGGATATGAATTTACGGCCAGCGACCATGTGCTAAAGCGCTCCGAACTAAGGCCCAAAGATGGTATTGCTAGAAGATTTATCAAAGTGTTGGAGCAAGGACAGTTAGCTATCGCAGAGTTTTCTCCAGCCAGCGCCATCACCAGCAGTGCCCTACTGGTAGACTTGCGGCAGAGCGTCAACGGCGTAAAAGAACGGCGCATAATTGCGGACATGTCTAAAATGGCAGCTGTCCTGAACTACAAGATGGGCGAAAGCGGCTTTGTTGAAACAAGAGATGAAGGAAATACCAGACTAGCTGGCAGCGGCAGCAAACTCAACTTATGATTGCCATAGTGGCTCTTCAACAATGCCGTAGAAGAGCACCATGCCACTTATGTCATCCTGAATCACAAAAACAAAAGGGCGATCGAGTATCAACTCAAATTTGAATTCTTTCGGGATTCCAGCACTACCATACATCATCGTTATCGCAGTCGCTGCGGCTGCTTCAGTGCCCTTTTCGTCGACTTTGATAAATGCCTTTTGAATGGCATCACTGACATAGCAATCGCTTCGGTCGGTCAAATTCTGGAACTCGGCGCTTCCTGACTTAAGCAAGCATCCAAGGCCAAGCTCTTGCAAAACTGGTTTCAAATCATGAGACGAGGTCATCTCAAACTTAGGCAAAGAAACCAGACCTGGCCTGGCCTGAAACAGTCCAAATACAGACTCCCAATTCTTTTCAAGATAGCTGACGGTCTCTTTAGTTATTGAACCAACTTTCGGAAGAAAAAGATACATATTGGTGCGCTTACCTTTATAGGGCAAGGCCGCGGCTTCAAAGCGATCGGTCTTTTGATACAGAAAAAAATCATCCTGATTCATGAATTGACAGATCTTGGTTATTCCACTGGGCAAATAGAAAGCTCTATCAGTCGTAAGCTTGGCGTTAAAGGGCTTATCCCATAAGCCTTTAAAGTAAACAGCATTGACTAAAATCAAAAGAAAATCAGGATCAATATCGGAAATAACTCCCGGTATAAGTCCTTTAGTTTGCTCAGAAACCCAAGCATTGACTGTTGAAACACTGGAAGGATCGCGTGGATCCAAGTTTGCCACCATACAGCCATATTTGCGCATGGCCGACTCAACAAAGCCAGGCTTGATCTCCCTATCTTTGTTTACCCACAAAGAGTTAGCTATCCATAACTCAACCTGCTGGTTCAGGGCACTCAATTCGCGGCACACAGCTGCCGCTAATTCTGCCCCTTCTGGATTACCCAGCACTGGGCCAAGCAACTCTTTGAGAGCAGCTAGAGTATTACCAGTAGCACCATTCGACAACAAGTGCAAAGCCAAGAAAAAGCTTAGCGGTGATGCTATGACGTTATTGCCAGCCGCACCCTGAGAAAGAAGTGAGAGAAATCTAGCTGCAAACAACTTCTGAAAGCGAATCAGTTCGCTATCGAGCTCTTCGGGAGGCAAGATCTGCCTTGGTTCAGACTGGCCTTGCGCTTCATCATACGTAAGGGTCGAATTCAAATTTATCTTCCACAAACTTGGAACCGCCCGCAAGAACGGCACCCCCGCATTAGATACTGTGGTTTGACTAAGATTCAGGTCTTCTAGCGAAGTGAAAGTAGATAGATAAGCTAAACACTCATCCTTTATTTTTGAGCGGCTGAGATCGAGCTTTCTCAAGTTCGTCAACTTACTCAAATCTTTCAGAAATGCCCCTGTTACATTAGTTCCAATCAGGCTCAGCTCTTCTAATTGAGTAAGATTGCAGAGTAAAGCCAGGCCTTCATCAGTAATAAGAGTATCGTCAAGAGTTAACCGCTTGAGCCAAGTAATCTTGCCTAAGGCAGCGAGTAAGGAATCATCGGTGAATTTAGGAAAGTGAAGAGTGCTGACGGTCGGCAACAGCTCAAGCTTCTCCAAGTCTTGGGAGGTCAACTGAAAAATATGGCGAAGATCTATGATTTCGAATCCGTAGGGGCTTAACTGCTCTAGCCTTGTCTCGGCGCGGTTGAACAGGGTAAGGCCCAATGAGTGCTGAGCCGGATACTCTACAACCCGCCTCGCCTCGCCCAGACTGGAGTGATAACTGGTACTTTCACTATCACTGGCAGTACTATACCTAGACCAAAACCTAGACCTAGACCTAGACTCAATTGTGCTGGGAGCTTTCTTCTCTTCCAAGAACAACATGCCAAACATAGGGTTATCAGGGAAAGTAAGCTTCCTTTGACCAGCCTTAAGCTCAGATTGCAAATTATCCATTGTCATTACTCCCTCGCGACCTATTACTCGCAACAAAAGCTATCTTTTAGAAGATGCTCAAGGCAGAGCTAGCAGAAAAACACGTGCTAGCATTGGTCAAGAACGGGAAGTCTAGCATATGAATAATTACAAGAAAGCAGATATTCGAGCGGTCCTTTTGACAGCGTGCCTAGTTGCTAGTAGCGCCGTCGTATCCGCGCAAACACTAGAATTAAAAGACAAGCCGCTACCTGTGCTGAGCCAATCTTCAAAGCTACTCACCTCAGCTGACTACCACAAAGAGCCGGTCAACCTGAAGGCCGCCAAATCCAACGAGAAGCTTGTACCTATTGATAATTTCAATATTGCTGGGGAAAGTTATTACGCTCGCGCAGACAAGCTAAACGCACCATATTATCGAAGTTTTGCCAGCGCTCCTAAGAAAATACTATTGCGCCTCACGGCCGCCCTAAAGCTCCAAGAGCTAAACGCTAAATTAGCACCACTCGGCCTAGAACTATTTGTCTTTGATGGCTTTCGCCCAGTCAGTTGCCAGAGAGATCTCTGGCAGTATTTTCTCAATCAGGCTAAAAGGGCTCTCCCTAAGGGCTCCGAGGCTGAGCAAATTGCTTACGCTGCCCGCTATTGCTCCAATCCATCGAGGTACAAGAGCACCGATTCCACGACCTGGCCCACCCATTGCACCGGCGGCGCTGTCGACTTAACCCTACGGCGAAAAGCGACTGGCGAGCTACTCTATATGGGCAGTATCTTTGATGATGATGCTGAAGTCAGTCACACTGATTATTTTGAAGCCCCAATGGGCAATTCTCTAAGCAGCTCCGAGCTAGAAGCGCGAGGCAATCGTCGACTATTGTACTGGGCGATGAAATCAGTAGGTTTTGAAAACTACCACTATGAATGGTGGCACTACGATTATGGCAATCAAATGTGGTTGATGAACAGGGGCGATAAAGGTGACAAAGCCGAAAAAGGTTCGACAGAAGCTTTCTGGGGTCCAGCCCAGTAAAGCTTAGTGATGCCGGCCAATATCCACCTGAGCCGAGCCACCAGGGTCTTTATCAATATGAATAAACGGCAGCTTAATGTGAACAGAACCAGATTCATTATTTTTGTCTATTCTGAGCAGTGGCGACCGTATGTGCGTGGTGCTACGGTCAGAATAGCCTGGCTCGGCTTCAACCTTGATGACGGTATCAGCACCACTTGTAGTATCAATATTGACCTGGGCACGGTGCTCATCACCAGGCGTGATAATTTGAGTAGTGGTATTTCGGCTTTCCGCACCAGTTGCCCTGTCTACTGAAACCGTTGTAGTGGTTTGCTCTTTGTAGGTGTCGGTGCCTGATGTAGAGGAAGTTGTACCAGCTCCATTTTGAGCAGCGCAGCCACTTAAGAGCAAAATAGCCAAAAAAGGAAATACTCTTTTTACAGGGACGTAGATATTTAGCATTTGGTCGGCCTCAATAAAACTGAACATTCAATAGTTGACGAAATGTGAGACTGAACAAGGGCATAAAAGTTCCCCCTGGGGCTCTCAGCGGTATAATATGCCAATGGAGATTGTCAACATCGCCGCCTATAAGTTTGTGGGTATCCCAGAGCCTGCCGCCTTCCAGCCCTTGATTAAAGAGTGCTGCGACAGGCTTGGACTCAAAGGTACTGTTCTATTGGCCACAGAAGGCATCAACTTATTTCTTGCCGGTAGCAAAGATGGCATTACCAAATTTATAGAGTTTCTCCAAAGCGAACCTAGTTTCGGCGAACGCTTCGTGCCGCTAGAAATCAAAGAAAGCTTGTCGGAGAATCAGCCTTTTGGCCGCATGATT
>JBIPOV010000099.1:0-21769 GCA_044378815.1 Obscuribacteraceae bacterium (SeqCode)
TCTGGCCCTGGTGGTCCTTCCGGCCCTGGTGGTCCTAAAGGTCCAAGCGGTCCTGGTGGTCCTTCTGGCCCTGGTGGTCCTTCCGGCCCTGGTGGTCCTTCCGGTCCTGGTGGCCCTGGTGGTCCTTCCGGCCCTGGCGGTCCTTCCGGCCCTGGTGGTCCTTCCGGCCCTGGTGGTCCTTCCGGTCCTGGTGGTCCTGCTGGCGCAGCCGGTCCTGGTGGTCCATTCGGCCCTGGTGGCCCTGGTGGTCCCGCTGGTCCTGGTGGTGCTTCCGGCCCTGGTGGTCCTGCTGGTGTGGGCGGCCCTGCCGGTCCTGGTGGCCCTTCCGGCCCAACTGGCTCGTACACACCACCCGGTTAAGGCCTGAACCAGATCCGCCCTAGGCTGATCAAAACCTGAAAAACGGAGCAATAACTGAAAACCCTGGCAATGCTCGCCAGGGTTTTCGTTCTTCTAGAAGAAAAAAGAGTATCAATTGATCAGGTCTTCAGCTTTCACCTGATAGGAAAAATAGACTTGTCTGAAAGTGTGCTCGGGGAGCTGATCTCGATAGATCCATTGCTTTGAATTGAGAGGAGGCATCGGTGCTGAGGCAAATACAAAAGTAACTCTTACTGGTGGATTTGCCGAGTCAGCGCCTTGATTTGCCCTGGCATAGTATCTTGCGATCATGGGCCGGAAGCGCTTGTAGATTGGATTAGTTATGCGGTCACCCAGTATGTTTCGTTGCTTCTCATGAATAAAGCGCTGAAGCAAAGACAACTTTTCCATACGAGGAAATTCGACTGCTTTAACAGTGCCATCTTTGAATTCGATCAGACAAATAGTATGCCAATTGCAGCAACGCAAATCAGGCGAAAACACTCTCCATCCCTGCCTCATACCAAGCGGAGCGCCAGCGGATATTAAATTTCCTTTGTACTCTTCAGGCACCACAGGTAACTCGGCAACACCAACGATAGTGGCTAAAGATAGGTAACCAATAATTACCAGATTGCAGGCAATGCGCTCTAAAGTTCGCTTTGGGGCCTGTGATGATGGGCGTAAATCGTCTACCAGCGAGCGCTCTAAAGCCTGATCAAAAGATAGCTTTTGGTCAGCCGACAATTGCGGCGTCTGATTATTATCCGACATAAAGATCATTGATTGCGAAAAGAACTTGGTTCATAGACTCAATGATAAACTTGCAGATAGACCATTAGCAACTGTCTAGTTTAGGGCAAGTTCTGGGTAAGTTCTATGTATTCAGGTAGTTGATTCTCTGAAATGCTGGAGGGGACAGTGCAATCTATATCTTCTAGCAAACGAAAATTTTCCTTTCGGGAAGCATGTAACTACTCTTCCTCTGCTGGTTCACTCACGCCGGCCTATAAGGCGTTGGTATCAAGTTTTCTTTTGACTTTCTTTTTTGTGGTGGGTAGTTGGCTCTTGCCAGACTGGACACCCTCAAAAAGTAGCCTCACAGACTATACTGGACCAGTAATGTTCCTCACCGGTTGGACGCAGTACTGGGGCTTGTTTTGCCCAGAAGTCCGGAACATCAATTATGATCTATCAGCTCTAGTTGAATTTTCAGATGGCACGATTAAGTACTACGAATTTCCGCGCATGCAAAAGCTTGATCTTATAACCAAGTTCAAGCGCGAAAAGTTGCGTAAGTTATTTGGTGACAATATTTCTTGGCCAAACTTCGCTCAATTTAGACCTAGCATTTGTCGCTACCTCGCCCGGGCCAATAACGATCCAAACAATCCACCAGAGCGTGTAACGATGCTGTGGAACTCAATCAACACGCCGCCTCCCGATAAAGAACATTTTTGTTATCGTGACGAACTGCCTCAACACACAAACAAAGCAATTTTGTTCAGCTATAAAGTCAACCCCGACGATCTTAAATAGAGTGCCAGATGACAGTTCCTTCAAAAATAGCTCCAACAGAGTCTTTACCACAGTCGCCCCAAGCATCTGAGGTAAGACATAAGTATATTGAAGCATGGAATAGATTTTGGTTTGAACCAACTACACCAGTGGCGATGGCAATTTTCCGCATACTTTTCGGCATAATTTTGCTAGAAAATATGCTTGTACACTTGCTCCCAGACTTTGACCTCTATTACGGCAAGAACTCGCTAATCCCGATAAACGACATGATGAGTCTTTATTGGCATAATAGTTACTATTTCGATTTGATGGCTGCACTACCAGCCGACGACAAGTACATCTATGGTGCATTTTGGGTAATGGTGGCAGCAACGGTCATGATGACCCTTGGCCTCTTCACCCGAGTCAGCTCGTGGCTGACATTCTTACTACTAATGTCATTTGGCGCGCATTTCCAGCTCAATCAAAATGCCGGTGACAACTATTTGCGGCTTGCCACAATGTGCTTGGCCCTTTCAAATGCCGGAGACGCTTTCTCAATAGACAACTTAATTAAGGCCACCCGTCAAGATTGGCGCATTACTGGCTTCGGTGCTCGGCTTTCGGCCCCTTGGGCGCAAAGACTGTTGCAAATACAAATATGTATCGCCTATGGTCATACCTGGTATTCCAAGATGGAAGGCAAGAGCTGGAACGACGGTACCGCCGTTTACTATGCAGTTCGCTACGATGACCTAATGCGTTTTCCTATACCTCATATTTTCGATCAGCTGCCTATCTACAATCTTTTGACCTGGGGCACACTGGCGATTGAATTTGCCTTGTTTACATTTATCTGGTGGCGACCAGCTCGCTACTGGGTAATGGCCGCGGGCCTATCCTTGCACTTAGGCATTGAATACTGCATGAACCTACCAATGTTTGAGTGGTCCTTCATGCTCACTTACTTGCTCTTCATCTATCCAGAAGATTTGACCAAATCATGGAATTGGGTAAAATCAAAAATCAAAGAAAGCTTTGGCGAACCTTACCGCTTGGCTTTTGATGGCTCCTGCATTCTCTGTATAAGAACAATTGGGCTGATTCATCGTCTCGATCTGTTTGGCCGCATTAAGCCCCTAGATTTTACAGATAAAGACAACGACGAAGAACTCGATAGAGTAAAACTAGATAGGGCCAGAGCGCGGTCCGAGATATTGCTGCAAAAGAGAGACGGAAATTGGCTTGGTGGCTTCAAAGCGTTTCGCTTTATTAGCTTGCGCACCCCGCTTCTTTGGCCCCTTACACCGGTGCTCTTTGTTCCTATTGTTAGCTTCTTTGCCGAACTGATTTACAAAGCAATAGCAGCCAATCGCAAACTGATTCTTGGCTCGCCTAGCGAGGTCAGATAATGGTCGCTAGAATTTTTAAAATACTACTTGTACTCGCAATTTTTGTTGCTGTAATCGGCTCAACCTATCCAAAGCAGCGGGCTGCCATTGAAGAAGAACAGGCAAACAATTACGACAATGCCTTGATTCGCCAAGCCATGAGCACCCAGAAGAAGTATGAAGCAACGATTAAAAACGAAGCCAGTAGCATCGATGAACGCCTGGCTGCAGGAAACGCTTATGCCTCAGCATTAACCAGCCAACAGCGTTTCAACGAAGCGGCTCAAGTCTATCAAGACCAACTGGCTTTGACCTGGGGACTGGTCAACAATGCTTACAACCAAAAGTGGGCTGATGCCAGCATGCATTTAGCTGGAGCACACCGCAATTTAGATAATCAACCAGCGGCTCTGGTTTGCTACGAGAGCGTACTAAAACACGATCAGCAATTTTTACCCCCTAACGACCCTCGCATTGCCCGTGACTTAAACAATATGGGTCTGATGCACTACCTCATGGGCACAGGTAAAACCGACGCTGCAGAGCGAAAAATTGAATTTAAGACCTCCCGTGATTATTTAGAGCAGTCTCTGGCAATCCTCGACAAAAACAACCTGGGCAACTCAGCAAAGGCCGCTGCCATACTTTGGAATCTTGTGCTTACATGCCGTGATCTCGATGACAATAGCGCATCTGAGCAGTATAAATTGCGCGCTCAAGCTATAGACAAATCTTTCAATCGTATCTGCCGTGAGCCATAATAGTAGAGTTGAGTAAATTCTGAATACAGAATTTTGGATGGCACTATGCAAGGAACTGCCGACTTTAATTATTATGAGCAGCGACAGCTAAAGCAAACCCAAGCGAACTTAGCCGAGAAACCACATCCATGGATTCTCACACCAGCTTTAGACTATCTATTTTGCTGCGGCGGTATGATGTGGCTACTAGCGGGGATAGAAGCTCTCGGAGTAAAGCCCGAAGGTCAAACAGCGGCTTCAGCTATTTTAGCTGCCATTCTTTTTTGGGGTACCATGCTAATTGGAGAGGCCCACGCTCCGGCTACATTGTTCAGAGTCTTCAGAAGCCATACCACACCGAAAGTTATTCGTTCGATTGTTTTAGCTTGGGCTGTAATTCTAATAATTGCTGCTTACTTCGGCATGCAGAGCGTATCTTTTGCTCAAGTATTGACCAAAATTACAATGATTTGGGTGATTCAGCATTATGTGGCTCAAACTTTTGGCGTTATTCTCATTTATTGCATGAAGCGTCAATTCAGCTTGAGCAAACTTGAACGTGGACTTTTGCAATGGCAATTACGTCTGCTCATGCTCTTCGTTATCTTGCGGATGTTTACCATTCCCGCCTTTGGTCATATGGATAAATTTATAGGTCTAGAGGTACCCTTTTGGGGACCACTGCCCTTCTGGCCCATGTATTTAGCAGGGATGGGCTTCTGCTTCTGCACCGTTGGTTTGATTGGTATCCTCCTATGGCGCTATGCGCGCACTAAAGAAGTTTTTCCACTGCCAGCAGTTTTTACGATAATCTCAGTAGCGGCACTAACACTTTCCCAGCGAGACTCCTTCTTTCTTTTAGGCTTGACTTTCTATCACTCAAGCCAATATCTAGCAGTGACTTACTCTTATTTTTTAAAAGAACGAGCTAAAGGAGCTGGCAAAGAACTTAAGGGCAGCCTAGTTAAAGAGTTCTTTAAAGCCTATTCACTAGTCTATATCGGCGGCCTAGCGTTAATAGGTTTTATGTTAACGACCGGCCTGCCCCAGGGTATTATCAAAAATGGCGTTTCTGAACCACTTTGCCTGACCGTAATTTGGGCTTGCTTGAATCTGCACCACTATTTTTCTGATGCGCTTATATGGCGTATTCGCGACAAAGAAGTAAGAGAATTACTTTTGTAACTTATCAGCAGAGAAGCTCACACGAAAACCGAGATACTCATAAGGGTCATGGTTAGCTATTTCCTCACCATTCAACGGCGAGCAGCTATCCAACGGCGAATAGAACTTTTCGACGATGGCAATGATACCGTTAGCCTTAAACAGGTCGTGCACTTCTCCGTCCTCCACTATTACTAATGACGGGGGATGAGGAGAAAGAGCCTCTACTCTCAAGCGATCGTACATGGTTGCCTCAAAATGAGCCAACCGCGCAATTTCTTCCGGAGTACCACGTTCGTGCAAAACCTTTAAAGTACGGAGCGGAAAGCCCCAAACCAAATAGCCAGGGGTGCGACGTAACTGCGTCAGCAAGGGAAAAGCCGGGCTTATCTGCTCCGAATAAATCCATACGCGATCGCGAGCAACACTTGAGTCTTTTACTGTCTTGCTAAAGAAGGAAAGATCTCGCTCAAAACCAAAGCCATAATAGCCCAACTCACTAAGAGAGAAAGCATTGCCCTTGGCCAACTTCAAAGCAGCAACACTCGACGATACGAAACAGACTACCACCAAGATCGGCAGCAACATCAAGACTTTTTTGCTTAGGCGAGCCGCGCACCAAGTCGCAAACCTACCAGAAAAGACCTTAGCAGGGTGGTAGGCACGGATATAGCGATTGATGGAAAGCAATAGAGCTGTAAAGGCATAGGCGATCATCAAGATACCTTGATGACTGAAAAGCGTTCCTGAGAAAACAAAATAACCGAAGCCAAAAGCCGCCATTACACACATTAGACGTGTCAGCAAGCAGCGCCCCGCAACCGGCAGGGATAACACAAAAAACACAACAAAAGCGTAGACCAAATCACGACGATCAGGAGACTTGCCGACATAAGAAAGATCATTGTTGAAATATTCAAAGGTAAGCTGATTAACACGCGAAATGGGACCTAAATATTCATACACCACAGATGGTGCCAGGCAGAAAAGAGTCAAACAAAGCAGAAGCAAACTAAGCAGGCAAGACATAAGTTCAGTTGCGAGATAACGGCGCTTGAGCTTAGTCAGCGAAATATCACCGAGCGAGAATAAACAAATAAATTCGACAGCCGCTAATGCTAATAGGTAAGCAGGGTTCAGCAATAGGCCAAGAGCAGCAAGAAAACCAATTAATACAGGCCAAAGCCGTTTTCTTTCTATATTTAGCTCACAAATAGAGAGATAGCGCTGGGTCAAGTATGGCAAAAAAAGCAGAAAGAACAACACACTCTCTTGACCAAAGTAATTGAGGAAATATATTAGTGACAGGGCCACACCTAACACTAGTGCTGGCAAAGAAAACTGCAACATTCTCAGTCTGGGGCTTAAACCTCGCCCACACCTAACCATGAGCAAAAGTGATAGCAGAGTAAGCAGCACAACCATCAAGTTAAAAATAGTAATTGGATGTATAAATATCAGCTTCGAAACTAGCGCTGGCAAACTGGCCAAGTACAAAGCGAAAGGTGAAGAGTTATCTAAAAAATCAAGATATGGTCGAGCCCCATCAGCGATTTGCATGCCACAAGAGAGGCGCATAGCGGCTTCGGCTGGAATCAACAATTGATGTACAGAAAACCAACCAGCCAACAGCGCAGAAAGACAAAGAGTAAATAAGGCAGCAAGGAAGAGATTGAAACTAAGCTTGTTCATCTAGCTCTTCACCTGCAATTTGTAGGCCGTATAACCAGCCACATCTTCGATCTTTTTATAGTTCTTGAGGTACTTATCAAAATTGTAGGGGGCCAAATATTCAGCAGCAGGGCCATTCTGTATGAATATCAAAACCGGCTTGTTCTTCTCAATATCTTCGGCGTACTCTTTCACTATGCGGTCTTTAAAAGCAAGCAACCTGGTATTTTCAGGGGTAATTTCTCTGACATCTTTGATGTACTGTAAGACCGAAAGAATACAACAGTGCAAATGTCGTGACCCAGGCTTAACCCGCAACTGAGTAGTAGGCGGAAATCCAGGAGCCACCGCATTGCCAATAAAAATCACACTATCCTGGGGCTTAGCGTTGGCTAAAATTATGGTAGCAAAAGGTGAGTCGATATCAGAATATGGTGAGTCACCAGAGTAGCCAATGGTGCTGAGAGGAAAATTCGGCTCACTTTTGATCTTGTCGTATTCTTCTCGCCCATTGACGATCGACGCCCCAGCTATCAAAACGAGCAAAATCAAACAGCTAACAAAGAAGTGCGAAGCTTGCTTTTCACTGTTGTTCCGAGAACGGCTAAAGACTGTAATCATGACAGAGAGTAAGGCTGCGAGGCCCCCGCAGATAACAATTACCGCCCCAGCGAAAGCCGGAATGTCTTGATAAGCCCATCCCTTAAATTGCAACAGATAAGGCACCACTCCAGAAAAGGCAAAAGCAGCACAACAGCCAAGAAGGGTATAGCGGCGAGAGAAAGCCAGAGCAAGGAGAGCACCAAGTGAGAGCAAGAAGAAGACGCCACGTTTATCTGGAGCACCCAGACTACTAACTAAAGATGTGTCCCAAAACTGATAGCCCGCAGCAAAGGCCGGCACAAGGAAGCCAAAATAGTTGTCTTTAACTGCCTGGGGCAAAAATAGGAAGTGCGCCAGGTAGAGCAATGCAAAGCCAAGTGCGGCAAAATTCTCAGGTACAAAAATGTTTCGCCAGCGTTCTTTTTTTGAAGCCGAAAGAAGCAAAAAAAGCTCTACACAAACTGCATTGAAAAGAAAATAGTGTTTAAGACAAATGCCAATGCTAGCCAAAATGCCAATTAAAACAGCTTCTCGCCTAGAGATGGTCGCACCCTGATAGCGAGCGAATCGCAAAAACAAAAAAGGGAAATAGAGCAAGACAAAAATCTGCTCGCGCTGACCAAAATCAAAAGTCAAAAAGAAATTGAAATACAGAAGACCAAAAATCAGACCCAAATTAACAAGTAGGTTTTCACTATCGCAACTAAGCTTGGTCACAACAACATAAGCGCATAGAGAAGAGGAGAGAAGAAGAAGAAGGCACATGAAAAGGTTAAAAGCCAATGTCACCGGAATATTGCCAGCCGAAGACAAAAGCGCTGGCAACATGTCGAGATACCAAATCAGAGGCGGATTGACATCAAACATATCGACATAAGGTAGACCACCAGCGACTATCAACTGAGCGCACTGCAAGTGCAATGCTGGGTCCCAACCAATACGCAGTGGATGTAGAAAAACCGATAAGAGCATACGCAAAGATAGGCTCACAATCAGTACTACAGCAAAGATCGTTGGATAGTGTAGCCTTTTCACTCTTTACGCTTCACGGTGCCTGTCTTACCAATTAATACTACATTTGGGTAAAACGTAACACCCTTCTATTGGCTAAAACTTCCCAGCGCCAACCTTGGGTGGCACTGTTACCGAGAATTGGCCGCTCAAAGTTGCTCCAAGTAACACCTGTGCGACCGATATTATCAACAATCTGAGCGGGGACGTTACTGGTTTCTATTCGCCCTAATTTCACCCGGCGCAAGCGGAAGTTGCGAGTGTAGGTCTCAGTTAAGTTGTTGCTGTTGGAGGGATCGACAGGCTTACCAACAGCTTCACCGCCGTCATCGAGGTAACTCGAATCGACTTGACTGATCTGTGCTGTCGAAAATACACAGACATTCATGGTGGGGTACAAATACATATCAACATTGTGGCCGTCGACCTGGGCTGTTACTTTGACATAACCATTCTCAGGGGTATACGGAAGTTCAAATTCTGCTCGCTTCATATCTTTGGGAGTCGGGCCAAGCAGAGTGTATTTGTCACTCTTAGACCGAACACTAGCAGCATAACTCGGGTCAATCACTGAAAGAGCCATACCAGATAAGGTGCTGGCTTCGCTATTGGGGAAGCGCTGAATAACATTGCGGTAATTGGAGCGAGCTTCATCTAGCTTATTTAGACGCTGAGTACATACAGCTAGAACATACAGAGCCCGGGGATCACGCGGCCGATTGACAGCTGATGTTTTAAGCAAGGGATAGGCTTCTTTAAATCGCCCAGCATTGAAAAGTTTCAACCCGGTCTCAAAAGGATTGCTAATGCCAACCAACCTTTTGATAGTCAAAGTACCGTCCTTAACATCAAGTCTATTAGCTTCATTGGCGGCTTGTTTGACAGGCTCGCTGGAGCTTTCCGACGCTTCTTTCTTGGTATCGGGCTTAGTTTCTACTTTAGTATCTGGCTTAGACTCTACTTTAGTCTCGGGCTTAATTGGGGCCTTCGGCTCTTCTTTGGTTGTTGTAAGCGCTTGAGCAGGGGCGTAAGTCAAAGCTGAGAACTCGAAGAAATCAGCACCAAGTACTGCCACGGTTGGCTGTTTGCTAGAAATTTGAATAGGAAATGCCGCTCGATACATAGTATCGAGCTTGATGTCATGCAAATAGTATTCATCTTTACTCTTCAGCGCTGCTTCTGGCAGCTTAGCTTGCTTAGCAACATCAGCTCCAATGACGCTATTTGCCAAAGTGGTATCAACTACAAACTTGATCTTGACACCGGATACAAGAGCTTCAACCACAGGCTTACCGCCTTGATCTGCAACTTTAAGCACCAATTGTGCTGGTATCTGATCTACAGCTATGGTTTTTAGCTTGGTCAAACTTCCACCGGCAGCTACCGCAGCAGAACTGCCCTTCGAACCGGTCATTCCAGCGATAGCCCTTTTAGATAATTCGGCTGCTTCACTATCGGGAAATTTAGAAATAACATTTTGATAGGCCGACATGGCAGCATTCAGCTGACCCATGCGGTGGTAACAGAGAGCCTCATAATAGAATGCACGGTTGTCGTAGGAGTACACAGCCTCTGAGCTCTTGAGGTAAGGCAACGCATCTTTGTATTTTCCGGACTTAAAAAGATTAAGCGCACACTCAAAAGTACTGTTGTCCTCAGCACTAGCGCTACTGATTGGCAGAAGGCTAAGCACCAGCAAAACTGCCAGCCTGATTGGGAGAACAGAGAGAACCTTTGACATTACCCCTCCAGAGATACAGTTGATTTAGCGAGCCGTGCCCCAGATACGATAATAATGGTCGTCTGTACGTGGATTATAAATCAACCACTCATTGGTCACAGTCACTCTATCGTTGACAATGCGCTTGCGAAACTTCAGCCTATTAATCTCTTGCAAACCTGGATGGCCAGGGTATTTTGATTCAAACCAGCTTTGAGCTTCGCCGACCCAAGTGGTCTTCCATTCAGATTCATTCAATGGCTTAGCTTCGTGGGGATATTTAAAACGCAAGTAGGCCTCATATTGAGTACCATCAACACGCTTACCGTCAAATTCGGTGGCCCGGTTGAAAGGCTCATCGAACGCGGCTATGAATACCTTCTCCGGGTAGAACTTCATTTTTTCTTCAATGACGTTCTTGGTGTAGAAGACCATTCCAGCTACAGCCAAAATTAGGCCAGCAATTAGTAGAATAGATTTCTTTTGAGACACCAGCTGACTCCTCACTTTAAACAGAAAATTACATGATTGCCAGTAGCCTTATCAGCTTACTCGATAGGCAAGTGTAAAACTGCGCCAAAAGCTGATACACGGCTTAGCATTAGCGCTTAGCAACAGTGCCAGTCTATTAGCAATGAAAGTTTAGCAGTTATTGTCTAACTGAACCTCAAGCCAGCAATATTTCCCGGCACTTGGGATCACGCAAACGCCAGATAGCGCCGTCGGTGACGAAGTGATGGAAGTTAATACAAGCTTGAATCACAGTGGCTGTCCAGACGAAGCCATATCCATAATTCTGAAGAAGGCTGGGAACACCTACATAGACGAAGATTCCGGCCATAATGACAATACCCCAATACTTCATAGCGGCAGGGCTGACGAACTGGCTCAATAGATGTTGACTGACATCGTTTAATCGGCCTTCCTCCAGACCTTTCTCTTTTAAATAGAAAGCAAGTGAAACAGCTAGGTATTGACTACCATGGAAGAAAGGCGGACCGTATACCCAAACAATGGCATTGGCCATACCAGTTGACAAGCCGATTCCTAAAATCGAAAAAATCAAACAGAGAGTAGGCAAAGGTATGAGCTTCTTCTCAAGAATAAATTTGCGAACGACCACGGTGACAAAAGCCAGGGTCATAACTATCAGCATAATTTTAGTGACACTGACAAGCTGGTATGGCAAACCGTAGAAGGGCAATTTCACACCATAAAGGTCATCGGGCGAAAGTTCGCGATAGCACAAGATGCGGCTGATTATGTAGGCCGAAAACGAATGCATAAACCAACGGTAGGTCTCGCGCTCCCAGGGCTTGAAGAAATAACCACGCTTGTAGCAATAGATAAGTGAAATACCAAAAGTCTGGCCAACATAATGCTGGAAGACCCACATCAAGTGCAAATAGACACAGAATCCGGCGGCCTTAGGGTAAATCAGGCAAAGGGCGAACATAAGCCCTGATACCCAGGGCAAGTAATAGGCGTAGAGCTTGAAGCGCTGCCTATTTTCTTCGGTGGAATAAATGCGCACATAAGTGGCAATTGTGTGAGAATCAGCGAAAAGGTAAGAACCAAAAGTGCTGAGAAAAAGCAACAAATAGGCAGCTGAACCAGCCACCCCACCAGCTTGTGGATCTATAACATCCCAATGAAACCAAAAGATCTGAAGAGCAAAAATTAGCCAGAGGGCGCCACCGAAAACAAATACCGAGTCAAAAACCGGATTAACAATCCAACGAGTATTTGCCGCTTTGGCAACCACCTTATCAGAAGCTGGCTCAGGAGCTGGCCTGGCGTCTCCATCATATTGAAATGTAGTGCTGACCAACTTTAACTGCCTCCATCATGAACACCCATCAGCTACAGATAAGCGCTATGCCAATAGGATCTTGCGACACCGGGGGTCACGCAAACGCCATATTGCAGCATCGGTAACAAAGTGATGGTAGTTAACACAAGCCAATACTAGACCAGCCACCAGTGAGTAGGACTGACCAATTTGCATAAAGAAGTGAGGAATACCAACGTAGAAGAAGCAACCAGAAAGAACGACAAGCCCGAGATATTTCATACCGGGAGAACCAAGAGCAGACTTGGTGATGTTCCAAGTATCCATACCGTGAGGCATACCTCGCTCTTTAATGTAATAGGCCATGCAAACAGCCAAATACTGACTACCGTGGAAGAAACCAGGGACATAGAACCAGAACATCGAATTGGCGGCATCTTGACTAAGACCTAGACCAGCGACAGTGGCGACTACCATCAGTGATGGAAAGGGCATCATCTTGTTTTCTTTAAAATACTTGCGAGCAAGAAGGACAACAAAAGCAATAGTCATTCCAACACAAGCAAATCTCGCGATAAAGAAGAACACTTCAGGTAGCGGCCCCCAGAACGGGAGATCTACGCCGAACCAACTACTAGGGCTGAATTCTTTGTAGGTAAGAAAGCGAATGGTTGTATAGCCAACAATTGAAAACAAGAACCAACGGAAGATTTCTTTTTCGACATTGTTGAGCATATAGCCGCGCTTATAGCAGTAAATAAGAGCAATACCGAATGCTTGAGCAACATAGTGCCAGTAGACAGTGATCAAATAGATATAGACAAAAGCACCGGTGAGACCAGGAATAGTCAGACCCATGATAAACATTGGAATAGTGGAATAAGCCAGCCAAGTGCGATGAAACTTAAACCGAGCCCGGTCTTCGTCACTTCCCCAGATTCGCAGATAAGTTGCCGAATTATGAGAATCGGCGAAAATGTGCTGTGAAAGAAAGCCAACAGTCATCAACCACCAAGCAGCTGGGCTGGTCATCACGCCGTCTGGCACTCGCCAGCCTAAGTACGCGTAGTTGAGGAAGAGAAGAGCAATAGCTCCACCGCCGAAAACAAACATGAAGTCGAAGATCGGCGAAATGATCCAGGGGTACGGCCCGCTATGGGCGGCAGGGATAGCTTCACTTTGGCCATCACTGGGTTGGCCAAGGGCTCCAGAACTAGCAATACTACTGCTGACCAAAAGAAAATACCTCGACTTCAAAGTTGTAGATTGAGAACATCGATAATTGCAATTTTAGCTGCAAATCACAACAAAATCCTTTCTTTATTCTACCCCCACAAAGCCGAGTCTAACAAACCTTTTGCAGTTTGCTACTACCCCAAAATTACTTCACGATTACTTCACGGATAGTTCACGCCAACTTCATAATGGGCAGGTGAATTTAGCTGACAATCAGCCCTGCAAGTAGTAACTGGCCGTGCGACGAATAGTCTCAGAAAAGTCTGTGGGCTTAAACTTGAGCTCAGCGGATGCTTTCTTACAGTCAAAGAAAATCTTGTAATTGGAGAGGTAAGCAACTTGCCTAGTCAGTGCTGTCTTGATGTGAAAAAGAGGCAGAACTTCCTCAGCAAATTGACCAGCAAATGTTACGAAAGACTGCGGCAGAGTCACTAGCGGTGGGCGACACGAATAAATTTTGGCAAAAAGCTCACCGGCCTCTCTATAAGAGAGATTGGCGGAAACAAGGCTATAGCGTTCTCCAGCCCTGCCTAAATCGATAGCATTGAGATGAGCATCAACGATGTCGACAATATCAGAATAGGGAGTGCCACCAGCAGGGACACCAAGCATGAAACCCTTGGACAATGCCCTGAAAATAAAAAGATGATGAGGGTGAGTATCGCCCTCACCAAAAATAATTCCAGGGCAGAGGGTGATGACATTTAGACCCTTCTTGAAATACTCTTCCACCACAAGCTCGGCTTCATGCTTAGTGTCGCAATAACTAAGATTTAGACCAGTCAAATTGTATTCAATAGTTTCATCACCAATGGTGCCCTCTGGAGGAATGCCAAAGGCAGCAATTGAGCTTGTATGAATAACCCGGCCCACGCCGCTTGCCAGGGCCGCCTCCATAACATTACGCGTGCCTTCTACATTAACAGCTCGCTGCCTGGTTAAATCGGCGCTGCTATAGGAGACAAGACCGGCCATATGAAAAATAATGTCATAACCGGCGCTGGCAGACAAAACCTGTTCGTAGTTAGTGACATCACCACAGATATGGCTGACACCAAGTGACTCAAAATGAGGCTTGCCACTAGTGCGACCAAAGGTGCTGACCGCAAATCCAGCGGCCACCAACTTCGGCACCAGATGAGTGCCAATAAAACCGCTGGCGCCGGTAACTAGAACTCGCCGTGGAGCAAAAGAATTTTTAGAATTGTCGCTGCTATTACTAATGGAACCAACAGTCAAAACTAGTCTCCATCCCAATTATGATAGGTAGCAAGCGCTTCGACTAAACTGGTAGGTCGACGTCCAATGATATTGCTGAGAGCATTGTCACTGCATATATTATCGAAACCAGTCATCCGTACCTGATCGGCGCTAAGCAAGGGCACATCTTGAAAGCGTTGCAGAAGCGAAGCGGCAGTTAGAGCTAAGCTTGCAGGAATATCAACAAAGGGCTTCTTGATATTAATGGCAGTCATAATTGCTTCTACAACTGCTTTCATTGGCAGCGCTTCGCTCCCACCAATTTCAAAAGTCTCGCCGGTAAAATCAGTGGAAGATTCTAAATCAGCTTGATGACAGAGCCTCTCAACAATTGCTTCAGCCAAATCAGACACAAAAACTGGCTGCACTAGATTGCGACCGCCATTGATCAAAGGCACAAAGGGTCTGGCTTTAGCGAGCTGGCGATAGCGCTTAACTAACTTACTGTCACGCCGGCCCACCGCTCTACCTACAATTAGCGATGGTCTAAAAATGCTGGCAGCGATCCTGGCCGGCTCCAATTCGGAAAGCAGAGCCAGCTCGCCTTCACGCTTGGTACGCAAATACTCACTCGCAGCATTCTGATCGGCACCAAGGGCAGTGACCATAGCAGCACGAGCGAAGCCACCAACGTCTCGAGCGCGCACACACCAGCTAGCAAAAGACCTGCTCTGTTCTTGATGCAACTGACTAAAGTTCTCACTTTTAGCTGGGGCAATCGAACCAATCAGATGGACAGCATGGGTTACCCCAGTGAAAGCATCTTCCAGACTGCGCCTATGAGCAGTCGTCAAATCAGATTGAAAGGGCGCTAAATCGGCAGCAAAAACTTGCGCACCAGACTTTTCCAGAAACTCGCGATCGCTTGCTGCTACCTGCGGCCGAACCAAAGCATGAACCACTAAGCCGCGATTGAGCAAGGCCGCAACTACGTGATTGCCTAAGTAACCAGAAGCACCATCTACTAAGACCCTGCCATTGGCAGAATGAGCAGTCACAACTATGCCTTTCTCCACCAAACCAACGAGTGACTGGTCAGTGAAGGCTGCTTATGACCATTGCCATTTTGAGGTCGACTTGATGCACTTTTATGATGTCTCCTATTAGCAGCAGTGCTCTGGGGGTCACTACCACCAAGCATCCGCCACAGCGAAGAACTATTGATGCTTGCTCCAAGCCTACGACTAACCTTCTTGATCAAGATTACTTCGCCCACCTCATTGCCCTGACTGCGATGACCAAGATATTGCAATAGATAACCGAAGAAAACGCAAACGAAGCCAAAAAACAGATTAGAACGGACAGGCGTATCTTGGGAGCGAGAGCCTGACTGCGATAGAGAGAATGATTTTAGTATCAGCCAAAAGCCATAAAAAGCTGCCGGCACACCAACAATGTGCAAGGCGGCGTTGACAGGATGGCGATGACGACGCAGATAGTCAACTGTAAAACGAGAAACAGCTTTGCTTACTCGACGTATCCCTGTTCTATTTTTCATTGTCTTGTCTCTCAACCAGAGTTTGAGCCTTGATAGACTTCATAGTAATATCCATGCCATCTTTGAAAGATATGCGATTGCTAGAATTATAGTCTAGAATGCGCTCTGCTTTGGCAATACTAAAGCCCTGATTTACCGCAGCCAAGCGGAAGGCCGCAGGAGAGAAACGAGCCAGCTTCGCCTGAGCCTGCGGCGTCATTTTCTTATTTGCTGTAAAGGCAGTAACTAACTGACAAACCGGTTTGACTAACCAACGGGGCAAATCCTTCTTAACTCTTGGCAGGCCCATACCGTCTGCGATGGCATCAAAGAGTTGCTTTTTACTGACCTTTTCACCATCAGTAATATTGAAAACTTGGCCATAAGCGCGTTCATTTAAAATTGCAGAGCGAACGGCCTTAGCTAAATTACCGACATAAACCACATTGGTTTCTCTACTGCCGCCATCCACGAGCATAGCCTGACCAGTGGCAATGGCTTTACTCACCCGCGGTAACCAAGAGCGCTCTCCCGGGCCATAAATAAAACCAGGACGCAAAATCGTGTAAGCAAACTTATAATTGCCATGCTTAAAGTTAGCGGAATCAAATAGTTTTTCTGCTTCAACCTTAGAATCAGCATAAGCTTCGCCACAGAGTTGAAGTGGTGCTGATTCATCAAGATTGTACTGATCGCCCTGACCGGTGATTACAGAAAGCGAACTAATTTGAATAAATTGCTGAACACCCGCTTTATCAGCGGCTTTCATGGCATTGGCAGTACCGCCAGTATTAATAGACAAAATTAATTGGCGATCGGCCAGAGGGTCAACAAAACCAGCGGCATGGATCACTATATCGACACCCACGAGGGCCTGCTCAAGAGCTATCAGGTCGCAGACATCGGCAACTCTAGCGATTGGTTCAGTAATGGCTTGGGGCTCAACAGACGCAACCAATTTTGCTAGTGCTTGTGAGTCTCTGGCAATTGCCACCACAGCAAATGTTTTGCTTAAGTCGGCCACCAGGGCGCGCCCAACCAGACCAGTTGCTCCAGTTATACCAATGGTCTTAAGCTCTGTACTCATAGATTTACCAGGGTCTCCAAACTGTGAGAGAAGTTGCCTTGGGCACTCAATAACGGTATTTTCACCTGCGCTTCTGGCGCCCCTTGATGAACTCTTTGCTGCCGCAACCGAGTATAGGTGCCAGCAGGAAGATATTTTAGGCGCGGCGGCCCCAATCTTCTTGTTGCTCTTTTGTCAGCATATTCAGGATTCTGCGACTGCAATGATTGATCAAATGCCTCAAGAAAACCCTCAATCACAGCCTGGGGTAATTCGCGTTCAGTCTCGGCGTAGCAAAGATAATATGGCGGCAGATCTAAGGCCACCTCAGCCGTAAAATGTTTGAGCTCAAGCAAACCCAACTGATTAACTGCTTGTGCCAGGGCTGTCAAAACCTGCTCCTCAGTCAGCTTCTCACCGGTAACAGAACTAACACCGCCACCTTTGCGCACAAATTTCAAAACTGGTGCGGCCCCCAGAATACTATCGACTTCCATCAAATCGTTGATGTTATAGCGGTAAAGACCGGCATTGGTGGTGAAATGAATGTAGTATCGTCCACCAACAAGGAGCTGATCAGCAGTCAAGAACGTGGGGTTACTAGAATCGATTTGATCTTCGCTGACAAATTCAAAGAAGTGAGAAGTGACAGCCAGTGGTCCAGCCGACCCATTGCAAGAAATAGGCACAGTACCGCGACCTTCAGAGGCCATATAACCGAAGTCACGCTGCGGTACCGCACCAAACAATTCAGGCAATTTCTCTAAGTAAAAAGACATGGGGCCGCCCTTCCAGAGCGACATAACATTTAAACGCGGCCAAACATGCTTTGGCAATAGGGAACCGTGCTGTTTAAGCAGAGCGGTTAATTCTTTAGCCCGCCGAGCATCGGGTTTGAGATAACGATTGAATGCCTGACGTACATCATCACTCAGCGGTTCAATATGATCGACAAGTTGATTGAGCGTGCCTTTGGCAATATCTTCAATCAACTCATCGGCTCTCAGTTTCAACTGTTCTGCTAAAAGAATGAAGCTGGAGGGATTACAGCCCAACAGAGCGGTAACATCTTGAGCCACAGCAGCACGTAGCAGTAAATAGTATTTAGCATCAACGTTTTTTACTTTGCACAATTCATAGGGTAGGGCAAAGTGGCGGCGAATAATTGTAGGCTGCCGTCGGTTAAGCACACCAGATATGGCACCATAAGGAAGCCCAGCAGGAGTTCGGCCCTCTTCGTCGTTACTGGAAATAATCAAAATTTTCCCTGCCGCCGCCTGGGGGAATTCGACAACTAAATGATAGTTATGCACCTGAAAGGCATGGGTATAATCGCTCAGGTGTCCCTCGGTGACAGGAATAAACTTAGGACTGGCAGTAGTACCACTAGTAGTGGCGAACATAAACGGCTCTTCAGCTGTTAGCTGATTGCCTTCGCCATGGCGCAACTTCTCAATATAGGGCTCTAAATCTTCATAGCGACTGGGCGGAACATACTTTTTAAAGTCGTCATAGCTATTGATACGATCAAAATGGTGGGCGCGTCCAAAAGCAGTATTTTTATTTGCTTCCACGATGCTTTTGAGCTTAGCCAATTGGGTCTGCTTCGGCTCTTTCAGGCCGTTGTAGAAACGCCTGATGTGGGTTAGGCGCCGCCATGTTTGACCAGCCAGAATGTCTAAATTACCGAGTTGCATTAGACTCACTTTTCTCGCTTACTGAGACATTGACGGGGTTATCATTCTTGTAGTCATACAAATGTCGCGACACAGCACGCTCATTCACCGTCACACCTAGGCCATAACTCGGCGAAACCTTCGCCATCGCCCCATAGGGAACAGTCATGCCTTCTTTGACTAGATCAGCTTTGAGGAGAAATAAATTCATTGCCCCCTCGACGTTGGCAAAATGAGGGTAAGCCAAGGCAAAGTGTCTTTGAGCAGCAACCAGTATTCCGGACTCACCAACTTGAGCGCCAAGATGACACTCGATTTGATTGGCATTGGCCAGCTCTACCATTTTCATAGCACTAACCAATCCACCCACTTTAGACAAACGAATATTAAAGGCATTACAGGCTTTGCGCTCAATTAGATCGCGCGCCTGAGCCAAAGTAGTAAGAGACTCATCAACCATAATCTTCTCAGGCACAGTGGCTGTAAGATTAGTTAAACCAGGCAAATCAGAAGCAATCAGCGGCTGCTCACAAGAAGCAACTCTATAAGGCCTCAGAGCGGCCAAACTCCATTTGGCTTGATCGACTGTCCAGGCACAGTTAGCATCAACCCGCAAAATCGCATCTTCACCCAGAATCTCGCGAGCGAGCTTAACTCTGGCCACATCTTCATTGAGAGAGCCACCAACTTTGAGCTTTACAGTCTTAAAACCATACTTCTTATAAGCCTCAAGAATGAGCTTCAAGATAGCTTTCTTACCAAAGGGAATAACACCGCCGTACTGCATACTCTCGACTGGCTGCCACAGATCAGAAGGAGCAATTAAGCCAGGCAATTGGCAAAACTTTAGCGCTTGGGCTTTAGCTAAGGCATCGAGACAAGCCAGCTCTAAGGCACAGAATGAGGCTCCAGCTGGCTTATGCTCAAGTCCGTTGGCAGCAAATATCTGCGCTAAACAGGCAAGCAATTCTCGAGCACTAGCAAAGAAATGGCCACTCAGTGCCGGTGCATAACAATAATTTATAGCAGCCAATGCACTGGCAACAGTTTCACCAGTGACGTATTGCCGTGGAACAGATTCACCCCATCCAATCACTTCACGTCCATCCTCAAGCACCACCTGCACTCTGACTAGAACATTGAGTGAATAGTTCCGACTGGCAAGGGCGTGCCCAAAAGAAAAACGAAACGGCAGCCTAACAGCCTGCGATTTGATGGAGCGAATTAGCATATTGGCAATGGTTCCAAATTTTTCAAAACTAGGTAACAACCGGGCACTGAGCTAATATCCACTCACTGAGCACATGGGCATATTCTTTGAACCATGTTGAATCAAAGTCAAGTGTGTGCGATGCGTCCGGGAAAATACGCAAATCTTTAGTCGTAGACTTGGCTTTGGCGTACCAGCCTTGAAGTTTCTCTACGTCAACGATCATGTCGGAGCCAGCCTGCAAGACCAGCAGTGGCATCTCAATCGAAGGGGAAGCTTTTTCTGCCAGCTTACCCAACTTAAAACTTTCAACAAAGAAGCTTGCAGTGGCCTCAGTTAAGCGCAGATTATCACGCTTGAGATAGCCTTGAAAGGTTGGATTGTTAGTGAGCATCTCAATTTCAAGCGGAATAGGCCACTTACGGTTGCGACCAGAATCGACAAACGATGAATAGGCAATCTGAAACTTAGTGCCCATGCCATAATCAATTTTAGTGTAAATTCCTGGGCTACATAGAACCAAACCGGCAATCGGCAAATTCAATTCTTGCCCGGAAGTAGGCTTGTAGTCACTTTGACAAATAAGCGATGCGGCCTTAGCCCCCCAACAATTTCCTAGGACAATCAGGGAATGGCCGAGATGATCAAAACTTACTTTGCGCAAGAAAACTTCAATGTCGGCAAGATAGGTTTTATAGCTCGATAAGTTGCCACGATCTCGTGGATTCAAACCAGAGCCGCGACGATCTGGAGCATAAACAGTCATGCCAAGGTGATTAAGCACCGATGCAGTGTTTTCGAACCACTGACTGTGGCCTTCTATACCATGCAAATAGACGACCACCGGAAAACCGACTTTTCCCTTCCATTTACGACAAGCTAACTGTAAATCGTCTGAGGTACGGTGCCACTCGATAGTTGGCGCAGTTTGAACAACACCAGCGATTGGAGGTAATGGGGAAGAATTAGTGTTTAAATCTTTCAATCGTCAGTCAAATGCCTAGTCTAAAGAAGTTGCGGAGCATGAAAAGTTTAACATCCCTGCCAACCTGGTTCTACTGCCATGGCTCGGTGTAGTAAAGTCTTGGCAGGATAGACGCTCTCAAATTGACAGCGAAAGTAACCAAGAGCCTTAAAAGTACTGAAGAAGTAATTTCAAATGCAACCACGGAGCAGAGCATTGTACAAGGGCTCAGAGTCAGTCTCTTCCAAAAAGAGAAGTCGAATTGATAGTCATTGGCTAACCGAGTTCCTGGACCGGCTAGATGCAGGCCTGATTCAGAGCAGTTGGTTGCAACAAGTTAAGCACAATCAGATTGAGGGCAGCCAGCAGATTTGTCAAGAGCTGTGGCCTTTCATAAGAGAGCTGCCTCTTAACATTGTTAGCGTGAAAAACAAACTGCCAGAAGGCTTCGACTCAGCGACGAAGCTGCTCAGTCAGCTAGCAGACGACGAACGACATTTCCAAAATCTATATCTGAAACAATGCCAATTAGCTGGTCTAGACCCCGAGCGCCTACAAGATTCTTTAGAAATACCTTATTCAGCGGAACGTTTGATCAAGTCAATGCGTCATCACTGCAAAACTGCCTCCGTCGTTGATGGTGTACAAGCAGTCATAGCAGCCGAGTTGGCAGCCACGCACTTTGCGCGGATGGTACTGCCCATTTTAGAAGACTATTTCGCCCACAACCAAGACAAATACGGCCAAAATAGCATCGACGAGGGCTTAAGCTGGTTGAGACTACATGCCAAAACCAACACGCGACACGCCCTCTGGATGAGACGAATGTTAGACGACCTAGAGTCATTAGAGCAAAAACATACAACTCTCACCTCTAAAAATCTTCCCCCCGCTGTAGAAGATATATTGACTGCAGTATTTCAACTCT
>JBIPOV010000003.1:0-216499 GCA_044378815.1 Obscuribacteraceae bacterium (SeqCode)
AAACATCTCAGAAAGACATCCCTGTTTCAATTACGCCAGAGGGATGCCTTTCGCATATGCCGTGTAAACTCCTCGCCGAATATCCGCGCATCTAGAGGACTGTTCACAGCCAGGTTAATACACAATTGAAAACTGGAACTCGAGAACTTACAAAAGAAGCCCTTAGACTTCTTGAGCTCGATCATTACATAACAAAAGATTCCCAAAACGAATATCAATTTCGTTCAACACTTGTTAAAAGATGGTGGCAGCAGTCTCTATGAGTAAAACATTTCTGTCCAAATTTACACCAAGCATGATGACAAAAGAAAACTTGCGAGCAATTTTCGTTCAGCGAGAATTTTTGTTAGGGCACATACTTGAAGGCTTACAAGAGTCCGTTTCCAACGGTGATAAGCATCACTATCTTTTAGCAGGGCCTAGGGGAATAGGAAAAACACACTTTATTTCTCTCATTTCTTACGCGTTGAAAGAAATGAAAGAATATCCAAATCAATTTCAAATTGCCTGGCTAAGAGAGGATGAGTGGGGTGTCTCCTCATTCCTTGATTTAGTAGTTAGAATTTTGCGCAGCCTTGCAGATCAATCTGACGAAAAAAAGATAGCAAATGCAATCGAGTGGCTAATTCAAATGCCTGCTGAGACGGCAGATCAACTAGCACAAGAAACACTTTTGCAAGTGTTAGATTCGAGAACCTTGATCATCCTAGCTGAAAATTTGGACTCCATATTTGCCGGGATAGGAAATATTGGCCAAAAGAGACTAAGGTCTTTAATACAAGAAAGTGGAAAAATTTCAATAGTAGCAAGTACCCCTCTATTGTTCGCCGACATTCAACTCCAGTCATCTCCATTTTACGGATTTTTCGAAGTTCATCATCTTAATGAACTCTCAATTCAAGAGGCAAAGGGGCTATTTCTAAAAATAGCAGCACTTGAAAAAGATCAAGCTCTAATTAATTTTTTGAATACCACTGAAGGCAAGGCACGAATTCAAGCCATCTATCACTTAGCTGGTGGAAATCATCGGGTTTACCTAATTCTCGGCCATTTCTTGCGAGGTAACAACCTAGATCAATTAGTCGAATTGATGCTGGAACTGATAGATGATTTAACTCCATACTATCAATCACAAATCTCCGCGCTTTCTAACCAGCAACAGAAAATAATTGATGTCATATGCGATAGACAGCAAGCGCTACCAGTAAAAGAAATAGCCTCTAGATGTTTCATTTCCCAACAAACCACATCAAGTCAACTTAAAGACCTAAAAAATCGCCGTTTAGTCACATCCATGCAAGTTGGCAGAGAGCAATGGTACGAAATCCGCGAACCTTTAATGCGAATTTGCCTATCGACAAAGAAACAAAGAGGAAAGCCGATAGAGCTATTAGTTGAACTTCTTAGAACATGGTACTCGACGCGAGAGTTGAAAGAAATCGCAGCTCTAGCGGAGCCTAACAATCAGCTATCGAGCATCTACCTGAAAGAGGCGTGGCTTCAAAAAATTACCAATCCAACACTTTCAAAGATTCCGAACGAACGCAGCAACGCCAAAGTAGCAACGCTAAACAAAACTATTCAAACTATGATCGAGTCCAATAACACTATTGGTTTAACAGAAGCCCTCAAATCACTAACTACTATTCGTGGCACCGCAGATGATTGGTCGAAATACGCTTATGGACTTACGATAACTGACCAACTTTTCCTCGCCCTGGATGCAATAGAAACAAGTTTACGATTGGAAAAAACATCCAGAAGTAGAATTTTGCATCTAGTTATTCTTATGAAGCTAGGCCGATACGAAGAATCACTGACATATACACAAGAGTGGCTAGATCTCGACGGTTCAAACGCCGTTGTTCAAGCACTCAAAGGCAGTATTCTTGCCGTCATTGACAGGTTGGATGAGGCCCTGCAAATCTTCAAGGATATAACGGCGGCCGAACCAGCGAATTCACAAGCTTGGTCGTTATTGGGAGGAACATTTATCAAGCTTCGGCAATTTGACGACGCAATAAACGCATTTGACAAGGCACTCGAAACGGATGCAAAAAACACGCATGCGTTAGTTCTAAAAGGATACATTTGTGGCTTTAGAGCGCAGCATGAACAAGCAAGCAGATGCTTTTATGCCGCCCTTAAAATAGCACCAGATGATGAAACTGCATGGCTAGGCTTGTGTATGGCGCTACTGAGCCTCGACGACTATGCCGAAGCTTTGAACGCGGCAGAATCAGCAGTGAACTTAGATAGTGAGAGTATATCTGCCAAGTTTTACAGATTGCTGGCTCTGTTTTGCAATAGAAAATGGAAAGAGTATGAAACGGAACTGGAACTATTGCTTAGAATTTCCACAGAAAACCACACGCCAGTTGGTGATTACGGAGCATTGCTACGAATATTTTTAAGCAAAAATCTCGCTGCTGAAGTTTGGCAAACAAAGTCAAAAGAACTTTTGCAAACTTGCCAAAGGCACAATGTTTTAGTTCAGCTAGCTACAGGCCTATTGAACACCTTACCTACACTTATTTCGGACACTGTAAACAAAAGCAGAGCAGGAGAGTGGGTAGAAGTTTGGGAAAAATTAACTACCCATTCGGAAGCTTTTGCCGTCCCTCTTCGGCTCTTGAGGGTTGGATTAGAATACAAACAGACTGGCAATCTTGAAGCCACTCGCATATTAGTTAAAGAGGAGCGCGATTTGTTTGAACAACTTTTAAAAGAAGTTACAGACTATCAACCCGGCCAATTGTTTGACAAAACACTTTCGAATTTCTAGTAGTCATGGAAGAAGGTTAAGGAGCGTTTGCCCACTAATGGTGGCAGAGCACTCGCGAACAGGACAGATCCGGCGGTATGATATACTCGAAATCGGAGTCGATTGCCATGGTTATGAGCGACCAAAAAGACGACGATTTGATCGACACATTTCGTGCCATACCGAGTACCTTCGCATAGTCACGCTGGCGTGGTAGTGCTTAAACGCTCCTCTCTACCTTCTTAAGCCCAGCTGCTAACATGAGGTGTTACACGTGGCCGATATTGTTTCCAAAACCTGTTCTGACTATCTGCGCGAATGTTATTCTGAGCTCAAAGCTTCGCACGCCCGCGAGCTTGTAGCTGCCTTTTTCGGCTACAAAAGCCATGCCGCACTGCTTGCCGACAAACGCAATGCCGTCGATTACCTTGACCAGGCAGCAGTGCTTGTTCCTGACTCGTCTCTGGTCGACCAGCGCCGGAGATGCTTAAAAGAGTTATCCGAACAACTTCCGCACTCTGCAAAGCTTGTTGACGAGCTAGTGCAATTCGTGCAAGACGACGAGTTGTTCACCGGCGAAGTCTGGGACTGTTTCGACGTCGGAGAGTACGTCATGGAGGAATACCTACCAGCTCACCTTAGTCCAGAGCTAGATATCGAACTAGATGAATTGACTAAGCCTTTAAATGCATTTTTCGAAGAGATAAGCTATGACGATTGCCATGTCACAGAAACTGACTTCGGTGTGACCGTGACTGTCTCTGGCACCTACACCGGCTACTGGCTCGACGATAATGAGCACTCAGATGAACCGGTTATCGATCTAGAGATCAGTGTGTACCTGCGACGCTGCTCCGGAAGCATCTCGTTTGAGGAACCGGAGATAGATGTTCTCGGCACCCTAAAAAAAGACGACGACACAGACGAAGAAGCTGATGATGATGATGATGATGCCGAAGAAGAATCACAGCAGCCAGCCACAGTAATGTCATAAAGACCCAACATACAACGAAAGATTAGAGCGGAATGGCTGAGCGATAAATTGCTCAGCCATTCCGCTCTGACTGCATTACTTAAAGGTGCCTGCTTGAATCGCCTGCGCGATCTCCAAATAGGGGTTGGGCTCAGAAAAGCGGCGTCCGATTTTAGCGACCATCTCAAGACAGTCGGCTTCGAGTTCAACGGCAGTGTAGTCTGAGCCCTTCATGCCTCGGCCGATTTTGAATTCGACAATGACGGTGTTAGCTTCCTCTCCCAGTTCAAGAACGCAACCGAGTTTGCCCTTGCGAAAGCTGACTTCTCCGCCATAAATATCGTCGCAGTAGATACTCGTCTTCAATTTGACGGCATCGAACATACCAAAATCTTCTGCTTGCATTGCTTTTCACCCGGCGCCAAACACCGCCAATTTATAGGCTTCAAGTACAGCACGCTTCAAGTAGCCTCACACAATATCGACAGCCCGCCTAGTACCCGCAGACTAAATATCTTCGAGCAGTTCTTCGGCGATACTGCTACAGATTGAACTAAATGTGTCTGATAGACGTATTAGGAGCAGGGGGCAAATGCAAACCTTGGCAGCAACTTGCTGCCAAACTCAACCGTATCGTTCGCGAAAAGTATTGCTTTATAATACTATTGGCAACTAGTACAGTAATCAAATAGTGCCCCTAACTAATACTTTCCGCAAACGTGAGGCTAGGCCATGAGCCGAGGAAATATTGCGAACTTCGTAAATGAGCTGCCAGCACACGGCCGTTACACTTTTAATCGCGTTGAGATTGAACAACAATTTCCAGTATCCGACGCTGCGATAAAACTTTCTTTGCTTCGGCTTCAAAAGAAGGGCCGAATCTTCTGCCCTCGACGCGGATTTTATGTCGTGGTACCAGAGGAATACAAACTCACAGGAGCCCCGCCACCGGCGTGGTTTATTGATGCGCTCATGAAAGATTGGCAATCTGACTATTACGTCGGGCTGCTTAGCGCAGCTGAAATGCACGGAGCCGCGCATCAGCGCCCGCAAGAATTTCAAGTCATGTGCGACCGCGCCCATCGCACAATTGATATAGCCCGCTATCGAATTCGCTTCTTCAAGAAATGGAATATACGCGACGTTCCGGTGAGCAATCACAAGACGCCTACCGGCATTATGAAGGTTTCAACTCCAGAAGCTACCGCATTAGATCTTGTGCGGTACTACCAAGACGCTGGCTACTATGGAAATGTATTGACAGTTCTTTCTGAACTGGCGAACTCGATGACAGCGCGAGGCCTCGTAGCTGCTGCGCAGGCTGGTGTAGAACTCTCGGTCATCCAGAGACTAGGTTATTTCCTTGAGCTGGTTGAGAAAAACAAACTGGCCGATGCATTGCACAAATGGCTATCCACAAAGTCGCCTCGCGTGACCAGCCTGCGAACAGATTTGAATACAGAAAAAGGACCAGTGAATCGTCGCTGGCTGCTTCAAGTCAATGAAAACGTAGTGGCCGACCTATGATACCGCGGACAGTGCTGACTGTTTGGCGCACAAACCATGCTGCTCCTTCCATCAATGAGCCCACTAAGCCTTTGCGCGTCCAAGATTATCAGAGTAAATGAACATGCGCACATACATGTCCATCTGACCGAGGCCAGTTCGAGCAGGAATTTCTGCAAGTGGGTGATGATGTTGCGTTCCAACAGGCGGGAACTCCAGCCTTGTTAGACAGCTTCGCGCAGGTAATAGTTACTTTCGTCCACGCGATCCAGCCTGATGATGATGAGCCGGATATGCTTCCAAGCCCGATTCCCTCCGCAGTGCGTAGAGAATTGCTCACGATGCGCTGCCCCATGCGCCAGTAGATTTCGACCATGATCACATTTACAGCGCGATGATACCTATGCCACAAAGACCTTTCCTTGATGACTGCGCCGTCATATGTGCTTGATACTCCTGCGCCTGCTAAATCTAAGCATTGCCAGAACCAAGCGCTTGGGTTACGCTGACCAGCAGGCAACAGTTTCGGGACATTTATGAAGAAGTCAACAAAGGCTGCTAAATCGCTTGGGAAGTTGGGTGGAAAACCACATCGGCTGCTCGGACAAACGCTAGCCGGTTGAACGGGACTAAAGGGGGCGGCCGAGAACGAGGGCTGAAGAGTTGTTTGAAGAGATGCCCCCTATTTTGGGACCAGCACTGGAAGTAATTAACCAGCTGGAGCAAGAAGAAATCATTGAGAAGCCAACCATTGGTGGTTCGGTAGCAATCATATATTACGCACAGCCAGTGAAAACCGATGGCTTAGATATGTTCTGCTACATCCCGAATCGAGGATTACTTATCGATTTGGGACCAATATATAGACGCTTAGAGGAGCTAGGCTGCAAAATCAACGATCTGTACATTAACATCAGGGGTGTCGATGTTCAGTTTCTGGTGCCAGCGAATCAGCCACTCGTAGAAGAAGCGTTAGAGAATGCTGCATCAGCTACGATTGATAATGTTAAGACGCACATATTTGAATATGAATACTCACTTGCAGTAAAAGCCGAAGCTGGTAGACCAAAAGATTGGGCACACATAGCAACAGCTCTAGAATCAGCCACACCGAACAAAGAGAAGCTTGATGCGATTCTCACCAAGTATGGCCTCTTGGAGAAATGGAGGCGAAAAATCGAAGAATGACAAATTATCAGAATGTATCCAACGAAGACATATACCAGGCAAAAGCTGAGGCAAGAAAAAAGCGTGCCGCAGAACCATTTGAGCGCAAGCTTCTTGCATTAGTTCGCATGCAGATGATGGACTATGCGGTAGCTCAATCGGCAGGCAGAATCGCACGCAAACCCTGGCATTCTGAAGACAAAGACAGAACGAAGAAATATGCTAGCTCCCAAGCGGCTGGCTAAAACGTTTTGGACAACGGGTGGTTCTAAAAATGTTTTCCAATGTTTGCCAGACGGCACACGAATCATGGAACACTAGTCTTCACTTAAAAGCCACTGCCACTCAGGCACATACTTCTCTACGAAGTCAGCCGGAATAGTTCTATCCGGATGAAATCGCCGATCAGCTGCCCAAGCTTCATTTCCAGCTGACCGCCAAAGTCGAGCAGCCCAATCGGCACTGTCCTCAAGCACACCTTGCGCATACTCCTCAAAGTCAGAAAACTGATCGCTATGTTTCACGCGATAAAGAGCCGAAATTATGGCCTCGCAAATAATGAGAGCCATCTGGTCGTCCTTCTTACCAAAAGCTTTCTCGACACGCTCAAAATATGGCTGCAGTGCTTCAGAAAAGATCTCTGCAGCGGCTTCCTCAGGTTCCCGATACCCACGCCACGTTCGACCAGAATTGATGTAGACGTCGCCTTCGCTTATGCGACTTAACACGCCTTCTATTTTCGCGGTGAGGTCCTCCATGCTTGATTTCTTTGCCTTGGTCATTCGAAAAACTCCACCATTTCAATCAATTGATACTTCCAACTTCATAGCCTAACTTTCGATACTTCACACAGCGGCGCTCAACAAAAAGATCTTGCGAGGCACATATTTTAGTACCTAGGGCAAAGTTCTGTCGCAAGTCATCAAGAAGAATTTGCGTTTCCTGAGGTCGATTTTGCAACACTCGACCGCTCAAAGGGGACACATCGCGACAATGCGCAAGCGCCTATTTTCAACAGCAACCAATTAAAACGCTAACAGAGCTGACATCTGACAAATTAGCACTTATCAGCCAATGGGGACACAAAGAGGAAAATGGGGGACAAACCTTAGTATCTCGTGTAATAAGTCCCTATTCCGGTTAGCCCATGCCTCTTCAATGCTACGAATGGTTGAGGCGAACCGAAGAGAAAGGCCCTGCACACAATCATATACATTCAAAACTACCAAACTCGAACTTTCGATTGTGAGTTCGCCACAACTCTCTACCTCCATACAAGACTGCTGGTTGGGTGCCACGATACTCCCAAGCTGCCCGCGACCAGATGCCAGCGCTTTCGACAGACAGCTCCAGCAAAGCATAATCTTTGCCATGCAACCGACCGAGATATCTGCGCAGCAGGAATGACGACATTTTGTCAGTGCGAAAGGAATTTGAGAAGACTCCTTTCTCGTCAAGGCTACCTGTGCGCTTTGCTCCTGCCATGACGGCAACCTTGTGATCAAGGCTCTGTAGTGTGAGCACAACAAAAGCCATCAGTCGCTCGGTCATATCCACTGCATCACCAGCGGTATCATTGTCTCTTTTATAAATCGCTAGGGCCAAGTCAGACTGGAGTAGCTGTTCCGCGCCTTGCCTATATGACAGTTTTATCGGCGAACAGATCCAGCCTGCTTCGTGGGCGGCACAGATTGTTTGTACTGTGGCAGCAATTGATTGCTCTCTGTCGCCATTGGCTGTGGCCGTCACCAATACAGCAAAAGGCTGCTGATGCGTCACTAACCCATTGATTCTGGATAAGCCATCAGGCACACAGTCAGCAGCTACCCATTCTGATTTAGAGAACCAGCTATGAAGTAATTGCCGGTCTATAGTCTTTTGTGAATTCATTTACTTCCTCGCTTTAGCAAACTTATATAGCGCTGCAAGCTGAGCTGTCTCAAAAGGCGCTTATTTGAGGAGTATCACGTGAGTGGCAGACGAGCAAGATTGGTTAGAGATCCTCTCGTTCCGCTCGAGCTATCTGATCTTCGAAATACTCTTTGTCCTCAGCACTAAGCGTTAATCTCTTGAAACCTGGCCATTCACTAATCTGCTGCTGAGCTTGCGCCCATAGTTCTTTACAAAGTTCATCGGCACGCTCGTCTTCCCAGATCAGGCAACCTTTAATTGATTCATAGTTTGGCTTAAGCTCCGGATCGTATTTCAATGACTTCATGAGTTCCAAATCTTTACCAACAAATTCAAAATGCATTATATGCTTGCTCCTGGCGGCGAGCCTGAGTCTTAGTCCCTGTGCATTGGTTAAAGGTCTTCTCTAAAAGATGCAGCAATTTCTTCTTCCAGGTAACTTCTGTCTTCTTCACTTAGTGTCAGCCTCTTGAAGCCTGGCCATTACTAGGTCTTTTCCAGTGAATCCTGTTTCCATTTCTCTCCCGGCTTCGAGATTGTCTTATTGCCGGCTGAGCCTGGGCTACAAACCCTCACGTTCAGCTCTGGCCATTTTCTCTTCAAGATATTTGCGATCCTCTTCATTTAGTGTAAGTCGTTTAAATCCAGGCCAGTCGGCAATTTGCTTTTGTGCTATTGCCCAAAGATTCTTGCAATAGTCCGGGTCAATTGGGTGATCATCGAGTGTCAGTCCTTGCTGAAGCAGTGAGCGCGCGATGATAAGGCTGTTGACCAAGTTGTATCCATCGGGTGACAATTCATCGGAGCGTTCGTCTTTCCAGAACAGGCAACCCCTGAGAGATTCGTAGTTTGGTTTAAGTGTGGGGTCATATTTCAATGACCTCATTACTTTTAAATCGTTACCAGTAAATTCTGTTTTCATTTTTTCTGCTGGCTCCGAGCAGGCTCGATTGGTTACAGGTCTTCTCTAAAAGAAGCGGCGATTTCATCATGTAGATATTCTCTGTCTTCACCACTAAGCGTCAGTCGTTTAAAGCCTGGCCAATTGCTAATCTGTAGCTGGGCTGCGGCCCAAACTTTCTTGCAGTACTCTGCATTGATTAGGTGATCGTCGAGAGTAAGTCCACGATGAAGAAGATTGCGGCCAACAAGCAAACTATTAATTACTCTGCCTGCATCAAGAGACAAGCCTCTAGGTCGTTCATCCTTCCAGACTAGACAACCTTTTAGCGATTCAAAATTAGGCTTGAGCGTGGAGTCATATGGTTGAGTTTGTATCAGCTCAATGTCCTTATCGGTCAATTTTATTTCCATGTTCACCTCCTTGTAGTTATAACAAGGAGCCTCTGCCTTCTTTGCCTTGTCATCGCTGTCGTTAGCTCTGTCTTTGGTCAAGCTTAGTTCTCGGACAACCATAACTAGCTATGCCAATTTGGGCCGGAAATTAATCGTGGAACTCACCCAGCGCCTGTATACAGATTGAACTAATCATCGCTGATGGACGTATTAGAAGCAGGGGGCCGCGAAACGCCAGCAGTAAAAAACAACTGCACTTAAAGGACAATAACTGCGCGTAAGCAACCTAACTGCGCTTAAATGACGGCACCTTGCACGTAAGCCACAGCACCCTGCGCGTAAACCACAGCACCTTGCACGTAAACCGCAGCACCTTGCGCGTAAACCCAAATAACTACGCGTAAACCATAATAACTGCGCGTAAACCACAGAACCTTGCACGTAAACCACAATAACTGCACTTAAAAGATTGAACTAATCGTCGCTGAATCGCGTATTAGGAGTATGACGTGTCGTTCTAATCGACATATGACAGAAACATGTCGAAATTTGGGCTAATTTTAAACACATAGGGATATTATGGCCTTTGACCGCAATAAACCATTCAATCACTTGCCTCGGCAAAGATTCAAAAAGAATCGGCAGAGTCGCATCCTCGCATGACAACTCATCGCAATGCTGCTTCATAAAGCCTTTAGAAATTTTGAATGAAATGATATGTTGTCAACTCTCCAACGAAAGTTTTGCGAGGTAGGCTATGGCTGCAAATGACACGATTAGCAGAGAGCAATTTGCCTCGTTGGTCTTGAAGATAATATCCGAGTACAGCGATGATCCGTGGCGGGCTGACTTGGAACAATTCTCGCTAATTGCTGGCGGCGCAGGCGAGCAGAAGAACTTGTCACTGATAAGGTTCTATCAAGTCTACCTAGAGTCAAGCAGTCCGGATAATTTGCTAGCGTTGCAGCGGCAGATTAGATTGCTCACTAACCCTGCCCCTCTGCCAACCAATAGAAATGATCTGTTAGCTCGCTTGTTGCCTTGCCTCCGCACGCTTTCCTCCTTTCAGACCAGCAACCTCAAAGCCCGAGCTATGGCACCTCCAGATAATTCTTCTGGCGAGCTTGTCTTTTTTCCCTACGCCGATGTTCTTGCCGTTGGACTGGTCTTCGATAAGGGAGAAACTGTACAGCACGCAAGACATTTTGAACTTGAGCGCATCGGTCTTGACGCCGAAGCGGCAATAGACATTGCCGTTCAAAATCTCAAGCAATTGAGCCTAGATCCCATGCGCCCCGTCCAGTATGGGTTCTATACTTCACCCTGGAAAGATACCTACGACGGCTGCCGCCTGCTGCTCCCTGAGATTTTCTCAAAACTCTCAGTACAGGGTGAAGTGGTTGCGCTCTCGGCCGCAGCAGACAACTTATTTGTGACTGGCTCAGAAGACATAGTCGGCCTTGAGTTGATGACTACTCTGGGAGCAGCCTTGATGAAAACTCAATCTCCTGGCGCCGTCTCCGCACTGCCATTGGTGCTACGTGATGGCGCATGGGAATCATTTCAACTCGCCGTTGACCACCCCGCATTTGATACCATAAATACCTATCGACAGAATGTCTTGAGGATGCTCTACAAAGAGCAAGAGGCCCTTCTGCAGCAATCTTCGCCAGCCGGTCGCAGCTCTAAGATCACGCCTTTCGTTTTTGACCATGATAGAGAGAGAGGCTTTCTCTTCAGCAAAACAAGTGTTCTGGATGGTAGCGTCAACGTAATACCCGAAACCGACGTAGTAGAATTCTTCAAAAAGAACTGGCTGAGGCAGGAAGAGTGCGTGGCCAGAGCGTCCTTGGCCAGAGTGACTGAGATACTGGCGTCAAAGCTTACTAAAGATCCGATTTTGCAGCCAGGTCGATGGTATCTAAATGAATTCCCTTCAGCAGCGGAACTTGCCGCACTCGGCAAGATGCCGCACTCGGCAAGATGCCGCCAGAGCAATCTCCGCTGGTATCAGCGAAAACGAGTTTCGAAGAAACCGATTTGTCTGTTTTCGAAATTCTTGTGTCTCTTCCTATTCCGCTGGGTGCCATACCTACCAGCTCTACGCTCGAAAAGCCGAACACACAAATATGCGAGTTTATCTTTCCAGGGACAGTTGCCCAACTGCAAGCGTTCTACCTATCTACTCTGAGGATCGGAGGCTTTACTGAATTAAGGACTGAGCAAGGCGCGTTCTTCGAGACTGGGTTATACGGAGCCAGCTGCACGCGCGAGATCCTGTTTGGTCCAAGCACGACGCACGGAGAAACGCTCTTGCGCCTTACCAAGCGAGTCGACTACAGCACGCTGGCGACGCACAATGCGCTAATTAAACAGAGCGAGAAATTGCGATCGCTAGAACAGTTTTTTGGTTTGTCTATACCAGAAGACACACGAATTAAGGGCGAATTTAGAACATCCGACAACAGTGGATCTCAGTATTTACTGTCTAACAACTCTCCCGATACACTTGTGCAATTCTTCCGAACGCAGATACTTGGTCCCTCTCCAATATACATGGGACCGGACAGCTCGGGCGGCCCTCATATTTTGATGGATACCGAATCGGGTATTTCCGTCTTAGTCGCGGCCAAAACCACTGCCGAAGGCACTTTACTTACTCTGTCACGAGATTGGACACCCGGCAACAAGCCGTAGCCATCAAAAGGAGCTGCAGAGTTTACTAGCAATCACCTATTAAAAAAACGACCTATCTGTGCTCTGCTGTATCATAATCAAAAGTTGTGAGCGCTAATGGTTGCGAGCGCTAAAAGTTTTGCACAAAAAGAGTCTTAGACAAGGGAATTGAAGTGGCTTATTTTTTGGCACCAGTGGCAAATGGTCTGGGTGATCTAATTGTTTCTCTGCCTGCCTTGCAAGCGTTGATTAAGTCCGGCCAGCCCACTTACTTGATAACCCGCTCACCTTTTCAAGAAGGCTTAGAGGCACGAATAGCTGGCTTGGCTGGATCAATTCGCGAGATAGACTTCGACACAACCAATCTCAAGGCCGATGACAACTATTTCAATCTTCGCAACCATCCACTGCAAACCGATCATATTTGGGCGTCACCAGACTTTGAGCGGCAATATCCCGGATACAAAATCAACCATGTATTGAAGGGTATCTGCGCCGACTTCGGTATTGATGCCAACTACGACCAATTAAGGCCGCTTCCATTCATGCCTCGCAGTGAAGCCAAAGACACCGTGCTCTTCATTCCTGGCTCAGCCGGCATCGTCAAATGTTGGCCGACCCAGCACTGGCTAGACCTCGCTGCAGCGCTTAAGTCGCAAGGACAAAAAGTAGCAGTGCTGGGGCAACCGCAGCGCTCTGAGATTGTGCGAGATTGTTTGCAAGCGGGGTTGGAGCATATATCAACGCCTACAATCATTGATGCACTTGACGTGATTAGCTCGGCAAAAGCTCTTATAGCCGTAGATACAGGGCTGATGCATCTGGCCATTCATCAAAATACTCCGACGATTTCTCTGTTTCGCTATAACACCATGTTTCAGCGGGATTATCCCCATGTGCGTTCACTGGTGGCACCACGTTGTCAGCAAAGCTGTATTGACCTCGAATTTTCAACCGTTCCCAACAAGGTTGTGGAGTTTGATAGGTTGAAAGAAAATGAGAATCTTAGTTACTGGGAAACCTGGAAGTGCACAGCCGAAAAGTGGGAAGAGCGCTGCATGTGGGCCATTAGCGTAGAGTCAGCTTTAAATGCTCTAAGTGAATTAGGAAGCGTGAATTGAATCTCAAAAATGGAGACCACCTAAATGATCCAAGTTGATCATATTTATGACGCCATCATAGTTGGTGCCGGGCCGGCTGGAATAAGTTGCGCCCTTGAATGCATCGAGAGTGCCTTAGACGTTATTGTTCTTGATCGTTCCGAGCGCATCGGCGGGCAACTGTCATCGATACCTGGACCATTGCAGAATTTCTCAGCAGGCCTTTATGCATCCGGTGATGCCTTACGCAACGAGATGGAAAAAGTTGCATCGATAGCTTTGCCGCAGCGCATAATGACCGGCTTGAATGTCGAATCTTTCAAACTATCAGAGCGAACCCTTCAAACTAATCAAGGCACACTGAAAGCGCGCACCATCTTTTTAGCCACCGGCTATCGCGTGCGCGAATTAGATATTAAATTGTCTGCTGGTTTCGAAAAAAATATTTACTACCATAGCGGTTCTTTCAAGAAAGAATTAGCGAACAAGAAGTTGATTGTGGTAGGAAGTGGCGACAGTGCCATGTTTACGGCCTTAGATATGGCTGAAATTTGCCCTGATATCAAGGTACTTGTGCGTGGTGCCACAGTGAAGGCGCGACCAGATGTTATGGCTCGAATTGAAGCACACCCTAGAATTACAGTACTGCTGAATACCAGTCTAAAGGCATTGAAAGGTTCGCCGAATCTTCAATCGGTAGTTGTTGCAAATCCAGACGGCGAGAGCAAATTACCTTGCGATGAGTTGATTGCCAAGCTTGGCTATGTGCCAAATACAGAAGCATTTATAGACCAACTTAAAAGCGACACGCGAGGCCACGTAATTGTCGACCAGAGTTTTGCCACTTCTATTGAAGGCGTCTTCGCCGGTGGTGACATCGTGCAGCCAGGCTACGACCGCATTGCCTTTGCATCAGGCAGCGGCATGATGGCAGCTAAGTCAATGCGCAAATTAATTGGCCACAATGTTTGAAAGGCTGGTAACGTCGAACAGCAAGTTGCGCGCGGAATCATCAAACCAAAACACAGTCTCCTTCACATAAGCAGCTTAAGACGGGGAAGCGCTTGCTGAAGTTTCCGCTCTTCAGACTTCGTCAACCTGACCCCGATCGGTAGCTCCAGCACCTCAAGATTTTTAAACCTAGAAAGAATATCAATAAATTTTCTGTCAACACTGCCATTACCAAGCCTTAGTTCTTTCAGATACCTCAATGAGGTGAGCATAGCTAGCTCAGCATTATTAAGGTGCGCTGCTCCAAGAGTGAGGGACTCAAGACTATAAATTGAAGCAATTACAGAAACGTCTTCTTTGGACAAATTCACATCAACTAAAGTAAGGTCTAAAAGATCGGATTTTCCTGAAAGCGCTCGCAGCAATGGACCAACATTCTCAATTCGTAGCAGATTAAGTGATCTCAATTTAGGCAACGAAACAGCTGCGTGTCTACTCGAAGTATCTAAACTACAATTAGAAAGACTCAGGTACTGCAGAGAAGTAAGCCGCTCCAGGCATTCTAGGCTATAAACATCTAACAGGACACTAGACAGATCTAGTATTTTCAATAATTTAAAGCGCCCCAATCTAGACCATATCAACTTTGATTTCTCAGGCTTACAAGCTAAAGTTAAACCTCCTAACTCGTCACTACGAAACCGGTCGAGAAGCTCAGGATAGGCCTCCAGAGCTGAACCACCAGTGACTATAAGCCTGTACTCCGACGGCAATATAATCGAGTTGGTAGCTTCAATAAACTGACCACGTCCCGAATTTGCAACCCTTCTGAATCGCCCCAGGGAGAAAGTCGTAGGAAAATTGAAGCGCTTACTCTCTTTTCCGTCCCTAATTACTACTTTAGAATAATACTTAGGCGCACTCTTCAAATAACTTTTGACGAGTGGCCCCATCTTCGCGATACTAGCGCTAGATGAGGTAGTGTCATCGGATTCAACTGCCTCTAACTCACGGTTGAGTCTCTCCTTAGATGGAGCGATTTCATCACTCAAATCCACCGCATTACGCGTATCGGTAGTCGGCAAATTATCAAAGAATGCAACCCTAGCTACTTGCGGCTTCGAATTAAATAGAAAGAGCACTAGACCGCAGGACAAACAAAATCCAAAAACAGCGAGCAGTGAATAGGCAACCAATCGTCCACCGCTCGCTTCTGCATTATCATCTGCAAAATCAGAACGTTGCTCGCTTGCCACAGAGGCATAGGCTTCTAAATTTTTGCCTTCTTTGATACGCGTCAAATCAATCGCCATCTCTTTGGCCGACTGATAGCGATCATGAGGAAGTTTTGCCAGACACTTGGCGATCACTACATCAAGAGATGGCGGGAGAGATATTTCACAGACATCAGAAAGCAAAGGAATTTCACCTTCTTCGTGCAACATGGCAATTTCTAAAGAGTTGGCACTCTCAAAGGGCACATAACCTGTCAATGTTTCAAACAACGCGCAGCCCAGAGAATAGATATCTGAGCGCAAGTCTATCTGTTCACCGCGGCACTGTTCTGGGCTCATGTAATACGGGGTACCAAACACTTCACCGATAGCTGTTAGCTCTTGGTTGCGCTTCTCACCAACAAGTTTTGAAATACCGAAATCAAGAATTTTAATTTCCTGCGACTTGCAAATAAATATGTTGGCTGGCTTGATATCACGATGAACAACATTATTGCGATGAGCATAAGCTAGTGCATCTAAGACAGCTAGAAATATTGAAATAGAATTTTCAACAGTTTGCGGTCCTTTTCGCACCAATAATTCTTCCAGAGTCTCACCGTCGAGATAGTCCATAGAGTAATAAGGCACAGTGTTTTCGTGAATGCCAAGATCGTATACTCGAACCAGACCGGGGTGATTTAAAGCTGCAAGAGTCTTCGCTTCGGCTTTAAATCGCAACCAACTTTGTTCACTAACAATGCTCGGCGATAAAACTTTCAAAGCATAAGGTCGACCAAGACTTAGGTGCTGAGCTAAATAAACAATGCCCATGCCGCCTTCACCAATAATTGAAATGATCCTAAAAGCGCCACCAATCACAGTATCAGCAGAAAAATTAACTTGCGGCAAATTTCGACCAGCTTCAGCATTGGCCTTAAAATTAGCTGTATAGCCGCGTTTCGCAACCATCGAACGACGTCGCATTTGGGTGTTTGTGCGCGCTAAACGCGCTTTGTTTGGCAGGCCCGGTTGAGCGCATTGACAGCGCAATTCTTTGAAGAGAAAGGATGTAAAAGAACCAGCGCGCCGCTTTGCGACAGATTTACCGCAACGAGTGCAGACCTCACTGGCCGACTGTTCTTGTCGCCTGGCAGCACTGCCTCTGCCAGCAGAATTACGCTGAGCACCTGCCTTGTCTGCCCCAATAGCTTTGTTGCTATTACATTGACAATAGTTCTGTTGAAACAAATAGGATGTAAATGAGCCAGCACGGGTGTTGGCTAGAGGCTTGCCACATTGTTTACACTGAGCGGCCATTTCGAGCCTCTAATTTACATTCGGGTGCGCAAGCCACTAGCTAAGATCCAGATTCTTATGGCCAGATAGACAAGCGCATCTCTAGGAACAACTCACTGCAACAATAACAAACATTAGCGCTGACTGCAAACTGGTCAAGAATAGGGCGTAAAGCACCACAACCGCGCAATTGCTTACGGGAGATTTTGCGCCATAAGAGCAGTCGGCCCTAGAAATAACAGATTTCAGCTGAAATAGCTTCATAAGCTTGACTTTCAGATGTATTGACTCAAATCAAAACTGAAAACGATGGCTATGGATCTGTCACACTTAAAGGCCTAGCATTACAGATGAGTTGCAAAAGGGGTACCGCAAAGGTGCTCTCCAACCGATGAGAAAGCGGTTGGATATATGGTGCAGAGATTTTAGCGCAGACCTTACGGAAGTGCATCGATGCCCATTACTCACGGTGACAAAATTCAAGAAAAGCCTTCGGCGCAGTCAGATGCTAAAGAACCGGAGCTGATTCACTTTGCCAAAGTATTTGGTCAATCAGCTCTCAAAGCCGGTATTGAAAACCCCTATAACGGGCTGCAACAGCTGATTAATGTCGGCAGCAAGCAGTTGGGGTTAGGAAATATTCTGCCAGAAATGAAAATTTTAAAAGAACAGCAGAACGTCAAATTTGGTTCTTCTGACTGGTACGCCCAAACAATTGGCTCCGGCCTTGGCGTGGTTCTTCCTTTTCTGCTTGCCGAACGTTTCGTCGGAAAATTTGCCTCGGAGCAAAGATTGGCAAAACTACAAGCCCTAGGTGGCGTCGCCGCAAAAGTCGAGCCCTTAATAAAGCCAGCACTAAGTGGGGCGGCCTATGATTTTATTTTTACACCATCTGAAGGCACTGACAGCTTTTTCCAGCAACGCAGCGTTAATGCTGCTGTAGGGGCACTCACTTTCAGCACTCAGAGAGTGGCTACCCTTGGGTTAATGGGCCGCCTTTCTGCCGCTGGTCTTCCACTTACTGAAGCAACGTTCCAGAAATCGATTAGTGGTCATCTGACAAGAATCGGCAGTAATGCTTTTGGTGGAAGCATTGCCGGTGTCGTCAATGCTGAGTCTCATTCATTATTATCGGGAAATGGTCTGGCGAGCACAGAGCAGATGGTACAAGGTGCTGCGGCATTTGCCGTTACCGGTGGGGCGCTTGATTTAGCCCGCATAGGAACGAGCTATATAAAGAAAAAACCGAATAGCATTGAGTCAAGAGAAGGCGCTACTCGAATTGAGACCGCCAACTCTGGCGTGGTTATTGATAGTCAAAAGGATCTACTAAACATAGCTAACACTTTGATTGAGGCTAAGTTCGACAAACCTGCCGCTGCTCAGCAGAAACAACAATTTGAAAAACTTGTATCTGAAGTGGCTGCCAGAGAACACATAGATGAAGTAGGTACTGCCGGTAAACATTTATCTAGAACTTTTGACGCGGTAAAACGCTTGCTATCATCGCCATCTGAACAGCTTGATGCAATCACATCTTTCGCCTTAGCAAAACAGATACTATCTGAGACTGCTCATATAAATGATATTCAAACTGGTAGAAACAATACCGCCGAAGCAAAGGGTGTACAAATACTATTAGCTGACAGAGTACCAGGGCATCTGGCTGATGCAATCGTTGATCTGGCAAACACAGGAAAATACCAAACCAATCGCTCACCGGCCATAGCAGTTGATCTCTCTGCCTCTAAGTTGGCAACACTTCCTCAGCAGTATCGCGACACGCTATTGCCAGACGCAGAGGCTAGGCAGACCCTAAAGCAATCACTAAATTCTCAGACAGCGAATCATGGTCCTGAAGTGACCGAAAGGCCTCGAAGTTACGCCAGTCAGCTAGCTCAGATACTTTTAGGAAATATCAAAGTTCAGGGTGAGCAGTCGAATAGTTTATACGTCAAAAGTACTTCAGACCATGCAACCAATGGTGATACCGGGGAGCGCCTGCTGCGCGCCAATGAGAAAGGCAGTTTTGAGCCCGTCATTGAACAAGACAAACCAGCACAGGGAGCCCGGCTGCAAACCACAGATGTGCAGCCACTTTTCGACCATATTAGCGGAGTAAACAACGATAGCCTGGTTATTAAGAACGGCAATACTTACGTAATTACTGACACAGAAGGTCGCATAAAGAGCGCAGAGCGCACGTCACGCTTTGGAATCTACAACAATGATCAACGCTTCCTCAGTAACTTTGATATTCGCCTCAACGGCGCAGAGCCAAAGTTCGAGAAAGCCTCTGTCGACAAAGCATATGCCGCCAGATTCGAATATACCAATAGCGAAGCCCCTCAACTGCCCGCCAACTCAGTAAAAGTAACAAGAGACGTTGTAATTAATGCCGACAAGGTAACTGAACGACTTGATTTGAAGAACACTACCGACCGCCCACAGAGCGTTCAGCTGAGAGTAGGATACAATGCCGATTTTGCCGACATGTTTGAAGTGAGAGGAATGGTGCGCGCTGAGCATGGAACTAGCAGCGAACCTGTTATCTCAGCCAATTCAAAAAACATCAGACTCTCACATAAAGGACTGGATGGCCAAACAGTTCATACTGATGTAGGTCTAACACCACATGCAAATCCATTTAAAGTTGAGGGTGGTTCAGCAAATCTAACTCTCTTGCTGCCGCCGCAGGCACATCGAGGCATAGAATTTTCATTCAAACCGACTATTGGAAAGGGTGATTTAAGTCAGACAGAGAGGAGCTCTTCCTTTTCAAGCGAATTGAAACAGGCCGACAAAAGTTATGATCAGTGGCGCAAAAGTGGCACTCAGATAACGACTGACAATCCTCAATTTAATGCTGCACTAGAACGCGCTTTCAAAGATCTTTACATGCTAAAAATAGACACTCCAGAAGGCGGTGGTATCGCTGCTGGTATTCCTTGGTATGTTTCAGCCTTCGGCCGAGATCAGCTAATTACCAGCATGCAAACTCTGCCTTATCAACCACAACTGACTAAATCAGTACTGCTGCAATTGGCTAAGTATCAAGGCAGCGAAGATGTTGCAGCTACCGCAGAGAAGCCGGGCAAAATAATGCACGAACTGCGTACAGGCGAACTGGCACGCAACAAAGAAATTCCCTTCACCCCTTATTACGGCACTGTCGACGCTACACCACTTTGGTTAATGTTGTTAGGTCGATATGTAAAACAAACAGGAGATTTAAAACTGGCAAGGGAACTAGCTCCTAATATCAATCGCGCCCTAGAGTATCTTGACAAAGAGACAGAGCATAACGGCTATCTTAACTATGGTGGCAAGGGTGCCGAAGCACTTTCAAACCAGGGTTGGAAAGATTCGGGGAACTCTATCTCTGACGCTCAAGGCCGCAATGTCAAAGGACCAATCGCGCTGGCTGAGGTGCAAGGCTATCTCTATAGCGCATGGACAGAGGCGGCCAAAATCTTTGCACTAGAGGGTAATGTAAAAAGAGCCACCGAGCTAGAAAACAAAGCAGCTAAACTTAAGGAGCGCTTTAACAAAGATTTCTGGATGCCAGAAGAGAACTTTGCCGCCATGGCTCTTGACGGCGATATGAATCAAGCTTCTTCCATCGGCTCTAACGCTGGTCATCTCCTCAAAACTGCTCTCCTTACTCCAGACCATGCATTTGCTGTGGCCGATAGACTAATGCAAACTGACATGTATTCCGGATACGGTATCAGAACCTTGTCTGCCAATGCTCCTAACTATAATCCCGGAAGTTATCACAATGGCACCGTATGGCCCCACGACAACGGCATGATTTCTGAAGGAATTCATGATCTCATGCCGCGCTCTGGCTATTCAGAGCGAATCCTAGCGGATACTCTAACCGTCGCCCAAAAGTTTCCTGGTTCACGACTACCAGAGTTATTCGCCGGATTTTCGAGTAAAGAAAACGTGGAGCCGATCTTGTATCCAGAACAAAGTTCACCACAGGCCTGGGCAGCAGGAACGCTACCTCAACTTCTAACAAGCAATCTGTCCATTCATCCTAATGCCGCAAAAAATGAATTGCTCATATTCAAACCATCGCTACCGGCAGCATTGGGCGAAGTGACTGTTACTGGCTACAGTGTTGGAGCAGCCAAGGTCGATCTCAAGTTTACAAACAAAAATAACCAAACAACAATGACTGTCTTGTCTAATCCAAACAAAGTCAATGTCGTTTATGTGCCGAATTGAAAAGACGGTTAAGGACATTATCTGATTGCTGCTTTGAGAAAGTATCGAAAGGCTAACCCATGCCCGGGCGAGGTGAGTCTGTTACTGGAGCCTGTCCATGCTCAACAGAAGCGATGTTCTTGGTGAAGTTAGTCGTGTCTGACATATGAATCGACAAAAGATTTGACCACATTCGTTAGTCCGAAGTCGGGACGTCCCAGACGCATCATAAGCTCCACATGACGCGCAGCCAAGCTACCAGCCACCGAAGCTGGAACTCCCTTGCGCTTCAATGCTTCGACAAAAATTTCAGACTGTCGTTTGCTTAGTTGTTGCGTCATCTGATCGCGAAGAATCCCTGAGTACACAACCAAAAAAGGGGGATGGTGCTTAGCTGAACTTATGAAATTTACAGGCGAGGCATCTTTCTGAGCGTTGACATCGTTTGAAAAAATATTGGGCAGATTACTTATCGCCGCAGGCCATCCATAAGCAATCGCCTCTCTAATTGCCAGTGGAATATCGTAGGCGTCGACATCAAAGGCCATTACACTTCTAACCGACGAGAGTGAAAGCCCTTGCTGCTGTAGATATCTGTCGTCTGTGCCTATCAACGCCACCAAATGTGCACCCGATGAAAATCCTAAGAGTGATATGTTGTTAGGATTACCGCCATAATTTGCGATATTGTCATGCACCCAGCGAATTGCTGAAGCTACATCCGAGGCCTGCTCGCGGTAAGTTGTACCGGGCGATCGCGGCTCTTTTACTAGCCTCATATTGATAGCAACAGTGAGGATACCATTGCTCCGGAAAAACTCTTGGAGATTTCTAGCTTCTGCAAAATGGCTCTTATCACCCGAATGCCAACTACCCCCGTGAACGAGAACAACCACAGGAGCTCTCTTCAATGAATCAAGAGAATACACATCAAGGGTCGTCAATTGAGGATCGATACCGGCAACACTTTTATACGGAATAGACCTAACTGACTGCCCGAAAACCGGTGGTGCACCACTGCCAGTCATGAGTAAAACGAAGACGGCAGCGATTGTTAAAAAACTGGTTCGCAAGGTGATAATTGCCGGTGCGAATCTAAGAAATCCTTTTCGCGGAGCCAGAATCAAAACTTCGACTTGTTCCCGCAAATGAATTTGAGCATTGAGAACTTGCATTACACCTCAATTGAGTTATTCGCAACTCATGACTCCACAAAATCAATATCTTTTCCGAAGGTTTCTTCCATCAGGGCAATTGACACGATCGCCCCGACGAAGCACAGCCCCCCAGTGATCATGGCGCTGGTGACTGGCCCGCAAATCGATGAGAGATAGCTGAATAGAACAGTGATTGGAATGGTTGAAGCTCTCACTAGATTTGGAACAAGGGTCGTAGCCGTGGCTCTTAGATTTGTTCCGAACTGCTCTGCAGTAGTCGTCATCACCACCGACCAGTAGCCTATAAAAAATCCAAGCGGCAAACACAATAGACGGTAACATTGCGGTGGACTGTTTAGCACAAGAGCTACCGAAACGAGCGCGCCAGTAACAAAGACTAGCATCGCCAGTTTTCTGCTGCGCAAGAACTGGCTAAGTATGCCACTAACTACTTCACCAAGAGTTTCACCCAAGGAATAGGACAAAGCTACAGCGGCAATGCTAATGACTATGTTACTGCCTGCACCGCCTCGAATCTCGGGAGCAAAAGAAACAATCACTCCTATTGCAAACCAAAGCGGCACGGCTGCGAGGACACAACGTGTCAGACGCAACAGGCGATCTTTCTGAAACAAAAGACGGACACTGCCACGCTCAAGTCGATCGTTGTGCATTATCCTCGAAAATAGAGGCGTTTCTCTCATCGACATTCGTGCCAGGAGCAGGAGGAGTCCTGCGATTCCGGCAGTAACAAAAGCGATTCTCCACGGCAGAATACCACCAATGAAACTAGCCAGAACTGCTCCAAATACCCCAAGCCCTGCAACTCCCGCCGTTCCATACGCGCGGTACCTTGCCGGAGTCACTTCGGCGGCAATTGTCATTGCCGCGCCGACTTCACCGGCCAACCCAACTCCGGCAAGAAAACGCAGAAGCCAATAGACAGGGACCGAACTAACAAACCCGTTGGCAAGATTGGCCAGTGAATACAAAAGAATTGAGCCAAAGAGCACAGACTTCCGTCCTTTCTTATCACCAAGAATTCCCCAGAGCAAGCCGCCCACAATCATTCCGGCCATCTGCATGTTGAGCAGAAGCACACCGGCCGCTAATGAGTTTTGAGGAGCAACACCAAGACTTTCAAGACTGGGGATTCGCACCACAGCAAACAACACAATGTCATAGACATCAACTAAAAAACCTAAGCCCGCAATGAGAAGAATTGGGACTATCTGCGCAATGGGAAGGTCTGTAGTTGCAAGTGTAGATTTGTTCTCCTGTTTGGTACCGATCTGCAAAGCCATGCAACACCTCAGTTTGCTTCTACATTAATCACTTTTTGCTCCAACCATTGCGCTATTCCTCAACTTTGCTTGTCTAATCTGCCCTTATAGCTTCGCCTGCTTAGTGTTGCCCAAAATTTGTGACGTTTCCATACCGGTCAAGACTACTAGACACATCTATACTGCTCACCGATTGGCGAGAATCTACCGGATAGCGCGGGCGCGAACTAGATATGGCGGAAATTTGCCCAGATATCAAGGTGCGTGTGCGTGGCGTAAAGCTGAAGGAGCATTCATCAATCAAAATGTTTGATGGTTCACCGTGCGTTCACGAGAACCATTGTAACTTAGGTGAGTAATCTTAAACGATGGGTGCACTATGGAAGCAACGATACACCTTCTACCACTAGCATCGAAATTGCAGTCAGAAAAGACTGCTGCTACTAAATTCGCAACCAATGGCGTTGAAGGCAGCCATGCAAAGCAGGTGGACGTCGAAAAAATTTCTCGTGCTATTTCCATGATACTAGAGGCTATTGGTGAAGACACTGACCGACCTGGTATCAAGGATACACCCGCCCGTGTGGCGCGCATGTACCAAGAGCTCTGCTATGGTATCGGAGTCGACGCGGCATCCGAGATAACCTGCAAGTTCAACGAAGGAACCGAGGGTCTTGTCGTCGTTAAAGATATTGCTTTCACAAGTCTTTGCGAACACCACTTGATACCATTCAGCGGAGTCGCTCACATTGCTTACCTGCCTGCAAACGGCACCGTCACAGGACTTTCTAAACTAGCGAGAGTTGTTGAACTGACTGCTCGTCGACTGCAAGTGCAAGAGCGCATGACTGAAGAAATTGCCAACGCAATTTTAGCCGGCATCGAGCCGAAGGCTGTCTGCGTCATGCTGGAAGCTGAGCACATGTGTATGTCTATGCGCGGAATCAAAAAGCCTGGCTCCAGAACTTTGACCACTGCTTTCCGCGGACAGTTTGAACTCGACAAAGAATTGCGTAGTGAAGTGTTATCGCTACTGAAATAAACTACCGTATCCACCGCCATCGCCCACGATAAAGCTAAGACTTTGCAGTTGATAATCCTAACGGCACTGGGCTATTTGTTCTTGAACCGTTGAAACCCAAGTAAGCATCGAGAGCCGCTGCACGGAAGAGTGAACGAGCTTAGCCAAGTTGGCGTTGCCGTATGGCCGGCTGAGCGCCTGATTTTGGTTTAGTCCACAATTTGGCAGGGTAGGTATAGAGAATCAAGAATATGCTCAAGAGTGATTATGACTGAGAATTTTGATTCGAAAGAAAACCCTCAACCGCTTAACTGGCAAGATCGGCTAAAACATCTGCAAACAGATAAAGCTGAAGTTGTAAGCCACGAGACCAGTGACTTTGCTGAAGTGCCTGAAGCAAAAGTGGACGTCGCAGGTCTAGACAGACAGGTTTTGCCAAAAGGAGTTTCTTTCAATAAGAGCAGAGGTGGCGGCAAAAAAGATAGTGGCAAGAAAGATAGTGGCAAGAAAGCTACAGCGGCTCCAAGCACTGCCGAAAACAAGTCATTTAGTCAGACAGCAAAACCTAAAGAACTAGACCTTGTATCTATAAAGAGCCAATTTAATGGGGCTGAAGCTTCCTTTGAAAAGCTTTTAAACACCGTCTCCACTGAAAAGCTGGTGGCTGACTACAAGAAGAAACAACGCCTTATCTGGATTGGTATAGGCGTTGTAATACTAGGGGCAATTGCTGCCTATAGTTCGCTTGCCTTTCCCTCCGCAGGCGGCCAGTTGGGCTACTGGATGCGCCGAATTTTCCTTTTGCCATTTCCCATCTGCCTTGCTCTGGCCATCAGTCAAGTGTCACTAAAGCTTGCTGTTACTCATCCCAAAATCGCTCGTTCTCTGATGGGATTTTTCTCTTTTGGTAATGCTTCGGCCAAGATTGAAGTTGCGGCCTTAGATGAAGATATGGGCAACTACACAAAAGCAGAGAAGACACTGCTGAAAGCGGTTAAAGTAATCGACAGAGCAAAAAGCCCGCGAGATTACGTCACCACCTACGCTTACCTATCATCAGTGAGAGCCAATGTTGGCAAGGTAATTGACGCAGAACGGCATATATTGCAGCTCTTGGATACAGCGAAGAAGTATTATGATACCAGGCCCAATGATGTCAACGGTATCATGCTGGCTACTGTTCTCATGCACGCGGCAAGAGTCTCCGATTGGCTTGGCAAGAGCGATGATTCAATAAGGCTCTATGGTTCTGCTATAGAAATATTGTGCAAGCAAAAGTCACCACCGGCAGATCTTCTTGCTAATGTTCTAGCTTCTGCCGGTTATCAGCATAATCAGGCAAACAAGTTTGACGAGTCTTTTGCCCTACTTGAAAAAGCGGACGAGATTAACCAACAGATGCCACAGGCTCGTATAAGCACAAAGGCAAAGATTCTGGCCAATCTTGCCATTGCCCATATGGCTAAAGGCGACAATGAACGCGCCTTTGCATTGATTAAAGAAGCAGAGACGCTCGCGGACTTGACCGTTACTTTGAAAGAAAGGCCTGGAGTTTATCAGGCTCTTTCCGTATTACATCAAGTGACGGGCGATGATGAAGCGGCTGGTCATGCCTATAAAGAATCTATCCGGGCTCTAGAATTACAAAAACCTTCTGACAATTTGCAATTGGCTAGAGTCTTGAAAGACTACTCAAGATTTTTAGCCGATTGCAACAGAAAGAAAGATTCAGACACGCAGTTGAACCGTGCAAACCAAATTAAATATCTGCTTGATCAAGTCAATTTTGCCACTGAACCTGTGGTGAAAGACCAAATCAAACAAGTAGAAGTACCTACACTTAAAGCCCGGTTTCCGGTGGTATGGCTTCTGGTGGCGGCCTTCTTCACCTGGGATGTGGTCAATGCCGGTCTAAGAATCGCAGATAATTATGCCTGGATATGGTCGATTGGAGCAATTACAATTGTGGCCATGAAGTTATTGGCTAAGTATGGCAAACACGCCGATCAAGAGACTTCGCAGGGTGCTGTTCTAGCAGTCGTGTCAGCCATTCCCATGGCAAGGCATTTAGTTCCAGAGTTAGCAGTGCTGCCCAAACGCACCACGACAATTGTTCTGGGTTCTGCCGTCGCTATCCTTGGCATAGTCAACTTCACTAGGCCAGCACCAGATACAGTGCCAGAGTCTGGACTGCTCTCCTATGAGTATTCTGCCCTGACTCGCAATCTAGCAGAGAATTGTAACATTGCCAAAGCAATGAAGGCAGCAGAGCTTGCCAGAAAACCAGATATATCTGGTAATCATTCTCAGACTGTCAACAAAATCACGAAGTATTATTTCCCCAAAAACAAGCAGCCGGAGGAAGCCCTTGCAGAATTCTATATTGCTAACAAGGGTGGTTCAGAAAAGACTCGCGCGACGGAGAAAGGCAGCAAGAAGGCCAAGAAACATGATAATGCAGAGAAAATAGTTGCTCTTCGCGCTCTGATTAAGAAATATCCTGATTTTGAGTTGCCATACGCAGGTCTAGCCCAAGCGCTTGCTTTCGACGATACGCCTAAACGCGCTGAGATAAGCAAAAAGCCAAACGAAACAAAAGAAGAGATAAAGGAAACGGCAATAGATTTAGATGATCCACAAGCTCTAATCGAAAAAGCGTACCAAATTAACCCTGACAACAATGTTGTGCTGATGACTTACTACAACATTGATTTAGTTGGTCCGAAGAAGAAAGAGGCCAACGGTTACCTCAAGAAAGCATTGAAAAATATGGAAGACCTAGACGGCTCAGCGGCCGGGGTTTATAGCCTATTGGCTCGTGGTGTAGATCAGGTTGACGAGCTTGACGAAAAGGTTGAGAAGCAGAGCAAGGAACTCAAACAGAAACGTGGGAAAGATAAAGAAGTAGAAACAAAATCCACCACCAAAGATGATAAGCCCCGCTAGACTACAAGCGCTCGACTTTGGCTATCATGACTATTCTCTCGCCAGTACCATAGTAGTCTGCGTCTCTCGATTCTTCAGTAAATCCGAGTTTTTCATAGAGTTTAACGGCACTATTTTGCGGTTGCACAACCAATCGAACAGCACTGACCCCGGCGCTGGTCAAGGTCTCAATAACTACTTTGGCCAAGCTGCTGCCATAGCCCAGTCCATGCTTGCTAGGAAGTACAGCAACATCCAGCAGCCAACCGCTATCTGATGCAAACTTTACGCAACCAACGGCATAACCAACTATCTGGCCATCAGCTTCTCCCACAAAAAAACAGTCTGTAGCAATGTCATACATCTGGCGAATGGTCACGAAATCGTTAGCGATCGATCCGAACGCAGCTTGATCGATCACGTGCACAAAAGACAAGTCGGACTGACGAACAGGGCGGATTTTCAATTCTGGAGTAACGCTCTTAGTCAAGTTATCAATCTCCTCGTAATCCTTCCCAAAATTAGTAGATATCAAGTTAGCTAAAGCCGCAGGCCAACCAAACACACTGCCCGCTGACTTCTATCAATTATTAACCGCTCAGAGTGACCATTCCATATCCAACTATCGCGAACCGCCAACAAAAATCATCAACAGAAAAAACAGGCGACTTGAATCTCCAACGTACCAAAGATCTGGAATGGTCACAATTGAAAAACTAATATTGGCTAATGGATAAGCCGCAAGCAATCAGTAATGCTCAAAGGGTTCACAATGAAGCTGCGCTAGCGCAGAATTCAAGTGAGTGGCTGAAAGACAACGTCGTTAATCCTTTCATCACCGGCACCGGCGTAAGACAGATTGCCGAAACCTTTACAGGTCAGCACTATGAACCACGGCCTAATAAGAAGGAGCACAAGCCTTTTGAGACAGCTGTCCAGACAGTCTCTTCAACATTAGGCGCCATCGCGCCCTATATTGTGCTCGGCAAATTTGCCCACGGTCGTCTGGGTGCACTTGCTGAACGTCAACAAATGAAAGGGCTAGCGGGCTCGTTGCTCCGCAGTGAAACAGCAGCAAACCTGGGCATAGCAGGGGCCTATGAATTCCTAAAGACTCCGACAGATAAGAAACAAACTCGCATAGGCAACGCTACCGGCGCTGTCTTAAGCTTCGGGGCCTTTGAGGCCGGCAATCACGGCATGAAGCAAATTGTTGGTCTTGCCGATACTAAACTAGCCAAAGCATTATTGACTGTTTCTGGACGAGCCTTGACTGGTTCTGGTGGCGCAGTAATTGGCTATGATGCTTCCAATCTCGTTGCTGGTCAAACTGGTGGAAAAAATACCGCTAACAACGAAAGCCGAATGCAAGCAGCAGTCTTCGGTGCGGTGCTAAACGAAGTTCTTCCTGTGGCTCAGCTAGGAGCTGCGAAAATTTATCGCCAGGCTTCTCCGCTTAAAAGCAATCTTGCCATCAAAGAAACCGTAATAGATGCAAACAGAACACCTGCCGGAAGAGATGATCTAGCGCGCTATATAGACGAACTGCCGAATTGGAAACAGCAGATTTACAAGGATAGGCACCAACCAGGTGACTTGGCATTTGCTTCACCACATCCCAATGGTGAGAACTCACTACACAATGAAATGATCAATCAAAGTCTTCCTACCACTCGCTCGCTTGGTCTCAGCAGAAGAGGTGCGAAGGAAGTACCAGCCCAAGCAGATCATGCTGTGCAACCAGAGAAGCGAGCCGACAACCTAGTAAGAACCAATGATCCTGAGAGATTCCTGATCCGAATTTCGACCTACAGTGATTCGCCCCGTAATGCTGCTAAAGTTGAACAAATCATTGGCAATGCAAGAAACGCCGTGTTAGAAGGAAGGATCAACTCGGCAAGGCGGTTGGAAAAATTCATTAGTTCACGCTACATCAGAGAGTTCCATCCCTATATTGAGCCGCCCATAGCACGAGTAGACAAGACCACTGGTCTTGCCCGACCATTTTTTGACCCATGGAGCGGCGAAATCGTTCCATATCGTACTCCATCGATGCCGAGGCACGAATCTTACGCCGGTCGTGCGCTGCAGCTGGTAGGAAAAGATCAAGAACATCTAATGACGGCTAAGCTCAATGGGCAAGAGGTTGAGTTCGTTAGAACAATGGGCTATGACCTAAAAAGTCCCTGGTTATTTGGTAAGCCCTGGTGGCAATTGCCAGAGAACAAACAAACCTTCGACATCGCAGGACGCCGATCCGAACAGTTATGGAGTGAAGTCGTCGGCGACAGAGCTCTTCCGCCATCAGCTCAGCGACTTGCTCACACTGTCAATAAAGTTGCAGAAATGGAATGGCTTGGGGCGCAAACCTGGAAGTATTATAGAGGCGGGGCGGGAACGGCTCAGGCAGTATCTCGCAGCCTACTTGAAATATCGGGCATCGACTCTGGACGATTCAAACCCGGTGTTGATCCAAATCTGGAAGCACTAACGACGCCACTTCCTCAATACATTCAAAACTACATAGACTTCTTCGAAAGAAAGCCTTTTTATTTTAAATAATCTACAAGCGCGATCAGCCTTTGACTAGCCGACGAATTCCCTCTTCAGAGAGGTTTGCAATCGCTCCTGAACTTTGACACTCTTGAACATATTTCATAAATAACTTGAAAGGCAATTTTAACTTGACCCTTGCCACTCCAGTTGCCGTAGCAAACCACGAAAATCCACTATCACCCCATGTAAAAGCGATATCAACAGACAATCCCTTTTCTATCGATCTTGCAGTCCAGCTTGTAATGAGAATCTCGTCGTTCTCAACCTGAATATATAGTGTGCACATTATGACTTTGCCTTTGATAGAAGTACTACTTTATTTCTCAACTAGAACGTGACAAACAAATTTCTAAGATGCAGGCATCAGGTGATGTGGACTTCCCCCGCTAACATGCCCCTCATATATTACTGAGCTGCCGCACCGCCAGCGATGCTAGAAACCATAACTATTGAGGAATACCCAGCAAATCAATTCCAAGGTTGAAGATGATGACAGGGACGACTATGATCAAGAAATTGAAAATCCAGCCAAAGAGCGGACTGAACTTTTTAGTAAGTTCGTATGAGCGCCAGTCGTATAAAGTGGGAAAATAGCTCATCAAAGCGACGTTAAGCGCGCCGCCGCCCCAAGTCTTAATACCTGCCGAAATGCAAACTTTCCAGACAATGACAAAGCCGATAATTGCCATAAAGGCTTTAACAAATCCTTTGCGCTGTGCCTGAACTAAAGCTTCGTATTGTTCCTGAGAATTATCCACCGACATTACTCCAGCGCTCCAACACTAAACGATAAATCTTACTCTACTCTGTCCCTTGAATAAATCCGAAGCGAAAACAAACAAGCTCGATTTGTACAGTTACTTTAGCCCATTTAACCGCAGTCTAGATGCGACTGGAAAAAACTTTGATCTTCCAGGCATGTCCCTCTTTCTCACTACCTATTTCGGGCGTCGGTTGCGGTGTAAAAGAAAAAACAAACCTGTCGTAATGGATCTCTTCACCTTCACTTCCTATAGGTCGCTGAACGAGAGGAGAGAGTGAACTAATAGCAGCAATGGCTGCTGCATCGGCGCCAAGATCGCCAGAGGAGGACACCACTCTCAAATTAGCTACTTCTCCAGCCCGGTTGATATCAAATCGCGTCACTACATCATAAGAAGTCAGACTTTTAGGTGGCAACCAGTTACGTTTGATGCGCCGCTGCACAAGCGAGGCAAATTCCTTTGGAGTAAGAACTTTAGGCAATTCTGGCTCAGGCCGAATATCGCTTACGATTGTCTTCTCTGGCATCTCTTTATACCGGCACTGATGCGCATGGCGTCTACGTCGCCGCATAGCTGGCGTGCTTTCGAAATGGAGATTGAAAATAGCAGATACTTCTTTCTCTGGAAGTTTTTCGTATGGCTCAGCTCTGCGCAGCAATCGCATAGCCTCTTCATCAATATCTGGCAAACCAGAGGAAGTAAGCAACTTGAGCGAGTCAATTCTACCTTCAGAATTAAGCGCCATCTCGATCAATAGCTCCTTCCAGCTCATGTCTTCAGGTGGCGACCAGCTAGTACCAATCTTTATACACAACTCGTCTGCGTAGGATGGTCCATAGCCAAAGGAATCCTGAGCTTGCGCAGCTCCTCCTGACACTATCAATATGCAGCACAGGCAAAAGAATGCGACTTTCAAAACTAAAATCACCAGTGTTGACTCTACTCTACTCTTTTCGATCTCTTTTACACCACTCATAATATGCGGGAGCAACAGCTGCTGCTATAACTGCACCGAATGCAAGCTCAGCCAATGCTGCTTTAGGATTAAAGGCGCTTCTTCTAGCTAGAAACGTAGTCGCATCGTAAGCACCTTTCATTAAGGTCCATTGGGCAATCATAGCTAACTGGGCATCTGTGCTTTTCTGAAAGAGCGGTGTGCTATCTCCCGTAATCACTTCTTTGTCGGTTATTGTTGCTACATGTTCCCTGCGGTTAACAGTTGAGTAAGTGCTAATAAACTCAACCTTAGTGCCGTCTTTGGTATTGGTCAAAATTAGCTCAGGTGCAAATTTGATATTCTGAACTTCTCTAAGCTCTTCGACAAAAGCTTTCGCTTCAGCTGGCTTCATTATCTTGAGTTTACGGCTCAGGTCAAAAGCAGAATTAGTTGCCGACTGACCTTCCAATTCAGCAGCAAACTCTGCAACTTCAGGTCTTACTTTACGGCTTTGAGCCTCAAGCGATCCTTTGCCATATATAGACAGAAAGTCTAACGTGGCTGGAGTCTGTTTAACTGCCTCCTGGTCACTCTCCAGTCCAACGCTCTTTGCCAGGTCCAATGATCTATCTCTTGCTGCTGTCACAGTTTCGTTCCTCAACTTGGTTGTGAAGTCTTTCGCTTCTATTGTCAGCCAGCAATTAGTGTTACCCAAAAGTTGTGACGCTTCCATGTCTAACAAAGGGCAGAATAATCGGGCGCATTCGGATAGACATAGAATCGTCACAAATTACAACGCACACTATAAGGAAGCAGAAGAAAATACCATGGAGTGCGGCTGATGATAGAACATCGAGAAATTGCATCAATGGGCCAATCTCACAAAAAAAGTAGCCAATGGACTGCGGTAAGCCAATTAATTAACTCTTTTGAGAATCACAAAAACCATCAAGTGATTTTGCCAAACGAAAAAGCAAAAGTCGGACACGCAACTGACCCAGCAAAAGACATTTTTACAACTATCACTGACAAGATAGAAGAAATCACTAAGAGCCCTGCTGATGCACTAAAGGTCACAGCAATTGGTGCTGGCGCACTGGCACTGGCCTACATCATTCATAAGCCTGGCATTCTAACAAGATTAGCGCCCAGAGCATTTTTCAGAAGCGGAGCAGCCGAGGCCGAGGCAATAGAGCAACTAGCTGCCCGCAAACTACCAACAACTATAAATCTTGAAGCGCCAATCTTAGCTAGACGCGAAGTTCGTCTTGGTCAAAAAGAAATGGATAAACTCTATAACTCATTCAATAGCGAACGCGCAAAGCTTGGCAGCAGCCCCGCAGGTTCGGCAACATCTGCCGAACGTAGTGGCCTTACGCCCGAGCAATTGAAAACTAGAGAATGGGAGAAATTTGTCTTCAAGCCGGCCAATCCAGAAAAATATGTGCCCCCAGTTCATCGACCGCTAAATACTGGCGGATTTGATGAAATTGAGGATTGGGAATTTGGATTACCGCTAGACTAGTTAGTTTCTTTCGCCTTACTTTGCGCTACGTGGCGTTTTTCCATGGCAGGCAAACTGATGAAGGGCAAAGACCCACCACCTGAAAATGTAGGCAACTCACCATCCCATTTCTCCACAGCTCTCAATTGAATCAGGCTAGGATTCTGTGCAAGAGCATTGGCTTCACGTTGAATGGCTTGAGCTCTTTCAATACTTTCCTTTCTTATCTGATAGGCTGCGGCGTCAGCGTTCAATGTTTTTTCTCGCGCTGCTGCTTCGGCTTCGGTAATGCGTCTCTCTTTTTCATTTTTAGCTTGCAGAGCCTGTTGTTCAGCTTTGACCTTGGCTTCAATCGATAGGTTGAACTCTTTCGAGAAATCAAAATCAGTAATGGCTACGTTCGCAACCATGACAGCACCATCCAATTTCTTCTCAGAAAGTGTGTGTCCGATGTAGGTTTTAATTGCATCAGTCACCATTTGCTTTACGGTCTCACGCTTGGTTACCAATTCTTCTGCAGTGTATTTAGCGGTGATCGCTTTCAAGCTTTCTTGCACAGCCGGTCCGACTATTGTCAGATCAATCTTGTCTAGATCGCCTACAGTTTGATAACTTTCGGCGGCCATAGTGGGTGAAATACTGTGTTGAACAGATATCGTTGTTTCAATTGTCTGCAAGTCTTTCGAGGCTGCAGCAGCTCTTACTTCAAATGACTTCAATCGGGTGTCGATTTGCACCACGTCATCCATCAAAGCTGTCTTGAAGTGAAATCCAGGCGGCAATTCTTCAGTGTTTACCGCACCCATTCTTTTGAGTACACCAACGTGTCCGGCATCTACTGAGACCCAGAAGCCTGTCAATAAAGGAATTGAGAGTGCCAGTACAACTCCGCAAACAAGCATGCCACCTAATGCGGTTCCTATTACTTTTTGTGCTGATGTGTCCATTTTAGATCTCCAAAACAACCTAATGCCATCGACCTGCGATAGCACTAGCTCTCCGTGCGTTCGCCGCGTCGGAGTGTGTACTGTATGTATTTACGGCTATAGAACTTCTTCTCTAACGACAGCTTGCACGCACCGTCTCTTTCGATTTAGTTCACGGTGCAGCTAATGCAATTTTTTATTTTGGCGCACAGCCTATTTTCTGACTTTTCATTTTGATTGGCCTTCATCGGCTCGTTTTAGTTCCCATTGAAACCAAATTATCACGCAGCCTGACAACAGTAATGCAAATTTACCAATTCCTCATAATCCTAATCCCATTCCAGCGCATGCAAATCTCTAACGCCAGAGCCAAGCATGCCGCCGTCATTCTCTTTGCCCAGCCAGATACTTAAGGATGAAAACTGCCCTTCCGACAGACTTCCAGACCAGAACTAAATCACTTGTGCCTGCTTCTATCGTTTTTTAAATTCCATCAAACCATTCATATATCTTCGGCGAAGTTACAGCCGACACCACTAAAGTACCGGCAAGCTCAAGTAATGCGACCTTGGGATTAAACCGAGCCCCAGCGGCTAGAGTGCCAGCACGAAATACACCATACATAATGCCAGCTGTGCCCATAGTAGCCAACTGATGCTCTCTACTGTCAGCGAAAAAGCGCCTACGAGTATCTGTACTCACTTCACTCTCTGTGATTTTTCCGACTGGCAGTATCTTGTTTGGACTAGACATCCTATCAAGAACGTCTACCTTAATGCCTTCGGCAGTGGTGGACAGCAATACTTCAGGTACATTTTTTCCCTTCTGAACTTGTTTTAGCTCCTCCACAAAAGCTTTCGCTTCAGCTGGCTTCATCGTATTGAGTTTATCTTTTAGCTCCCAAGCATAAAAGATTGGCGCTCTACCCTCTTTTTGATCAACAAACTTTGTTACTTCAGGATTTGCTTCCCGTTGAACTGTTGATGGCTTAATCGCTTCACTCTTTACGATAGATAACAAATCTAGTTTGGGCGCTATCTGATGGGCATCCGGACCACTTAATGATTGATCACTAATTGCCGGCTCTAATGAACTAACTTTTGCAGCTGCCATTGCATTGTCCCTCAACTTAGATTGCGTAACCTGCACCTTGCTAATGTCACCCAAAAGCTGTGACGATTCCATGTCTAGACTGACTGCCAAATAGTCGAGCGTACTCAAATAGAAAACGGACCATCATATATTGCTCTTTCACGACCTTGCGCGCAGACATAAACCAACCGCCTTAACCCGGCAGACATAGAACCGTCACAAAAACTGTATCAAAATGCATTCCAGGCAATGAAAACCGCAGAGACGGAATCAGAAAGAACAGGCAGCGCACGACACATTCTCGAGACAAGGGGCGATATAAATGAATGAAGTAGCTATATTCGACCGTCAAACCTGCAGTTTCGCTCGCAAGAACGAATCATGCAACCTTAAAAACGAAGTAGACTCTTCTGCCTCAGTTATGGCTGCTAGCGATGCCACCCCCATAAAACATGTGTATGAGTTATCGGCCAATGCAATAGGCAATTTTCAGACTAGATATCTGCAATTAAAGAAGCAGAACATCGCCAGCTGACGGCTCCATTCAGTTTGGTCGGCGGCCGCCGATTAGCTCCGCCAAAGAGCCAAAACAAATCTAATAAATTTGGACACAGCCAGAGAAAGAACAGTAAGTGCATCTGGAAAGAACTAAATCAGAGTAAGTCTTTTCAAGCTGTTCGAATCTGCTCTTGAACTCGCTATCCTGTTAAAATTCACAGCAATTTACGATCATTATCTAACATCCTTTCGTTTGCCGCTGCTTTCAGAAATGAACGCCATCCTACATTCATAAGGATCAAAAAAATATGCCCAAAACAAACGAAAACTAGGACGTAAAAACCTGAGAATAAGAACAAGAAATCGATTTTAAACATGTAACTCCATACCATGCAAAACATGGCCACAAAAGGAAAGCTAAAGAGAACACCACGGAATAGAACATCTTGGAATTCAACAAGTTCTGCTTTAGCAATCCGCTTCGCTCTAACTACTAGTTCTTCGCTAGGTTTCTCAAGCTTTGATTTATCGCCTATATCGCCTAAAATACGCTCCAGAAGCTCGTCTTTGGGAATTATGAACTCCGGCCATAATCTTGGACCACCGATACTAGTAAGAACTGCCATAAAGAAATTAGCAGCCAAGATCGCTTCTAGCTTGCCATGAAATTGAAATCTGTTAATCGCGGTAGATGCGATAAAGATAGCGATGAAATTTGCAATTACATTGAGAATAGCTCCACCAACGAGTTTCTTCCACTCTATCGAATCCAACTTATTGGCAAATGGTTTATCACAGTCTACTTCTAGCGGACCATCACTTACAGAGGTTAAGTCTGCGGACTTCTTTAAAAGTCTGTTCTTCTTTCTGACAAGGATTCTTTTGATTAGAAATCGACTAATACTCGGCAGTTTTCTGATACCAAAAATATTTAAGTAGATAAGTAATACTAAAAGTCCGCTTCTTGCTGAAGGGTTAATGCAGGTGATAAGGGCTGCAAAGACAATAAATAGCAAGCCAACCGTAAGGCAATAGACTACTGCGCATAAAACCGCTGCCAGCACCTTATCAGAGGTTGAAAGTTCCGGTAAATTATTTCCTGATGCGGCCAAGATGCGTTCCTATGATGTGTTCCTTACCTTCTTGCTTGGACAATATACGCAAAAAACCAAAGCTAACAGAGTAGAGTAAACAAAAGATTGTGACAGTTCTATGTCTATCAAGGCTGCTAAACTTAACTGGTCGTTCCCAGTAGACTGAGACAAGCTATGTTTACTTTCGGCTGTGCTTATTATCCCGACTACCTGAGCGAGAAGTCATGGTGTCGAACCGCTAGCGGCGAGGTGAAGCTCGTCGTCTGGCAAGACTCGATAAAATACAATCTCGAACGCATGCGCCAGTGCAAAATAGCAACGATACGCATGGGTGAGTTTAGCTGGTCGACAGTCGAACCCAGGCGCGGACACTTAGATTTTTCTATATTTGAATTCGCCTTAGATCAAGCGCAAGCTCACGAAATTGACGTCATCTTCTGCACACCAACTACAACCCCACCAAAATGGCTGGTGGATGAAATGCCCGAAATATTGCCGATCACAAGAGAAGGCAAAAGCATACCTTTTGGCAGCCGCAGGCATTACGACGTCAATAGCGAACGCTACAAAGAAGAATCAAAGAGAATCACAGCCGCTTATGCATCAACGCTGGGAAAGCATCCAGCCGTGGTGGGCTGGCAAACCGACAACGAGTTCGGCTGTCACAATTCGGTGTTTCTATTTACTGAAGCAGCCAAGAGAAGCTTCCAGCGCTGGTTGCAGATCAAGTTTCAAGACAATATCGACAAACTCAACGACGACTGGTTCGGCGGCTTCTGGTCGCAGCGCTATAGAACCTTTGAACAGATAGACCTACCCTTTAGCTCCTGGGCCGATCAAAATCCGCACCTAGAACTAGACTTCCGTCGCTTTTCTAACGAGCAATACAAGTTGTTTCAAAGAGAGCAAGTAGAAATAATCAGAGAGCACAGCCCAGGGAGATTTATAACTCACAATCTCATGACTTTGTTTAGCGATCTCTGCCCCTGGATGGCAACCGAGGATCTCGACAAAGTTGGCTTCGACCATTATCAGATGGACAAAGCGCCCCATCCCACCACCTCATTTTGGCACTTTGCCCTGATGCGCTCATTGAAAAATAGGCCATTCATGGTTTTAGAGCAACAGCCTGTTCAGGTCAACTGGCAATCTGTCAATCAAAGATTTGATTATTCTTGGCTTTTTCTCTGGACCATGCAAGCAGCAGCGCTAGGAGCAGAGAGCGTCTTCTATTTTTCCTGGCAACGTTTCTTAGGCGGGGCGGAACAGTACCACGACGGCATTATCTCGCATGACGTGCGGGTGGCCGAGACCTGGCAGGAACGTGCCATGAAGTCTATGAACCAATTGTGCAACGAACTAAAATTGCGTTTTTCTCTTGAGCAATTGCCAACACCGAAGCGAGATGTAGTCTGCATCTACGACTCTGAAAGCCTCTGGTCTCATGAGATTACAGCGCAGTCGAGCATATATTCAACCAGAAGAGAAATCGATTTTGCCACACGACTTTGCAATAGTAGCGGTCTTGGCCTGGGCTTTAGCAATACCATTGGCGGTGCGCTAGATGGCCCTGAGCCACCTAAACTTCTAGTTCTGCCCGGCTATGCTTTTGAAATTACTGAAGAAGAAAAGAAAGCCATGAAAGACTTTCTTGCAGCAGGCGGCAAGATTTTGTCTCTACCCAGAACAGCAATGAAAAAGCGCAACAATCAAATGTCGCCTTTCCCGCTGAGCTTCCTCGATGATAGCGAACTGCTTCTTCCTGACTTTGGTGCACTGTTAGAAAACGAGCACGATACATTCTCTGACGGCAAACAGCAGTTTGAAGGCGAGCTCTGGGCTGAAAAAATTGAGATCGTGAAAAACTGGCAAGCTCTGGCAACTTTCAATTCAGGTTTATACAAAGGTAGTCCAGCGGTTCTCAGCCGGGAGCTTAGCGCAGGACGCTTTATCCATGTTGCCACCTGCCCGCCAGCCACTGAATGGTTTATTGCTTGGCTATTAAAGGCATTAGACCTGGCGCCAGCTGTTTCTCAGCCCAGTCAATTGCAACTGATTCCAATGCGGCAAACCACAAGCAACGAAGATAGACATTTTCTTTGTGCGATTAATTTCTTAAGCAGCGAAATCAGTTTCAACTTAAATCCAAATTCTGGCTTCAAAGCGACAGGCGCTAACTGGCTATCAGCCACTCTTGAGCAAGGCGAACAGATAAAGCTGCAAACGCTCAATAAAGGAGAAGCAATTGCCGCGGCAGCAAGATCATTTACTTTCATTGAGATGCAAGTATGACGAAAACCAAGCTATCCAAAACTACATGGCGAGGCTTTGTCGCTTACTGTCTCGAGAATTCCCAGATAGCTTTGATTGTAGTGCCAACACTCGGGGCGAAGATTGCCAGCTTGGTTTACAAACCGTCAGGCCGAGAATGGCTCTGGTCAAATCCTTATTCGACGGTGAAGCAAGCCAAACATGGCGATTGCTATACGGACAAATTTGATCTAGGAGGCTGGGATGAATGTTTTCCCAGCGTAGCCAAGACAACATATCCTGAAAGCCCATGGGAAGGTGCTGCGATTGGCGACCATGGGGAAATTTGGTCGCAGGCTTGGCAGACCGAGATAATTAGTGAGAACGGCACAAATGCTCTAAAAATGGTGGCAAATGGTGTTAGCCTTCCCTATCGCTTTGAGCGCACTATCGCAATAAGCGAGAATGAAAAAACAGTTTCATTCAAATATGCGGTCGAAAATTTGTCTGAGCATGACATGCCTTTTATTTGGTCTTCTCATCCAGTATTTGCAGTAGAACCAGGTATGAAGCTGTCCTTCCCAACGCAGGAAATGACCGTTTATTCTTCAATTGGCGACCGCTTTGGCAAACTGGGCGACAAACATACATGGCCAGAAATTACAGAGACTAGGGCGGAGTCGGAGACTAGAACAGAAGCTGGGGTTGGGTCTGACTGCAAAACTGAATCTCGGGCTGCAGCTACAAATAAGAAATATGACCTGAGTGTGCTACCAGACTTAGACGCTGGCTATGCCCTGAAACTATATGGAGCCGCTCCCGCCGCAGGAGAAGTCAGCCTGGCAGCTCCACTGAGCGGCGACAATTTGACTTTCTCGTTTGACCCCAATCAGATAACACATTTAGGCTTGTGGCTAAACTTCAATGGCTGGTCGGGATTAGACGATGGCACAACTTACTATAACCTAGCAATCGAGCCAGCCATAGGCGCCCAAGACGATCTCGCCTTAGCATACAAGCGCTTTGACGAGTATGGCAAAGTGCCAGCTAAACAGACAGTTTCATGGAACCTCGATGTCACTTTATCTGGAGAAAAGATGAACGAAAGTAGCGAGCACGAAGACGAAATGTGCATCGAAAATGAAGTCAAAGAAGACGGCCGTCTACTCACTTATTATCATTTCCGCACACCTGATGCAGTAAAGGAAAGCAAAGGCGCAGTCAGCAAAGGCGCAGCAACCAAAGACGGCAAAGACAAATCCGCCAAGAAAACGAAACAAGCAGAGGCAAAATAGAATATGTCCGAAATGCGCTGGCATCCACTTCTAGGCGAATGGGTTATCACCGCCACCCACAGGCAAGATCGCACGTTTCTGCCACCGGCTGGTTACTGCCCGCTTTGTCCAACTGCGGAGGGCGGCTTTCCCACTGAGGTGCCTAGACCAGATTATGACTTTGTAGTATTTGAAAATAAATTCCCCAGCCTCAAAAGAGAACCAGGTGAGCCAGCCATTGTAGGCACGGCACTATGTCCGGTAAAACCTGCAAGCGGGGCTTGTGAAGTTATTCTCTATTCAGCCAAGCACGATGCTACCCTCACCGATTTACCGCCAAACAAGCTAGTGGAACTTATCCGCGTCTGGCGCCATCGCTACAATACGCTAGCCGCTAGAGAAGATATCAAATATGTATTCATCTTTGAAAACAAAGGCGAGGCAGTTGGTGTAACAATTCACCACCCCCATGGCCAAATATACGCTTTCTCTGAATTGCCTCCAATGATCGAGCGCGAGCTGAAGAACGAACGAGAGCATATGGAGAAATGTGGCAAGTGCATTCATTGCGAAATCATCGCAGAAGAGAAGACCAGCAAAGAGCGGCTTGTAGCTGAGAATGCCAATTTCATCGCTTTCGTGCCGTTCTATGCGCGCTATCCCTACGAGCTTCATTTATATTCCAAACATCATCGCGCTGCAATAAATGAATTTTCCAAGCAAGAAGACCTAGACCTCGCTGAAATACTACATGTGGTGCTAAAGAAATTCGATGGTCTCTGGAAGGTATCTCTGCCTTACATAATGGTAATGCATCAGCGGCCTACAGACGACCAAGACTATCCGGGCTCACACTTTCATATAGAGTTTTACCCGCCCCTGAGAACGCCGCAGAAACGCAAATATCTTGCTGGTGTCGAATCTGGTGCTGGTACTTATATAAACGACACCCACCCTGAGGTTACATCTCAAGAACTGCGTAACGTCCTTCCGCACCTGGAGCAAATATGAGCGTCTCATTGCCAGATAGTCGACTAATAGCGGTGCATGAGTGCTTCGCTAAAGAATTCGCAAGCGAGCCTCAAATAGTGGTGCGAGCACCGGGCCGTGTCAACCTGATTGGAGAGCACACCGACTATAACGAAGGCTTTGTTTTTCCTGTCGCACTTGATAGAGACATTATGATTGCTGCGCGGGCAATTGACGAAGACTTCATTGAGATCTACTCGGCAGACTACGATCAGAAAGATCGCTTCTCGATTGCCGATATTATCAAAACTGAAGAGAAACCTTGGTCAAATTATGTGCGCGGAACAGCCGCAGTGCTGCTCAAGCATGGCTATAAATTTGGTGGTTTTCAGGCAGTTAGCAGCGGAAATGTGCCGCAGGGCGCTGGTCTAAGTTCGTCTGCAGCCTACGAGGTCGCCGTCTGCTATCTCATCAACGCCCTCTCTAATTTATCTCTGAACAAAAAGCAAATCGCGCTCTTTGCACAAGAAGCAGAAAACAGTTTTGTTGGTGTCAATTGCGGCATCATGGATCAGTTTATCTCGGCATTCGGTGAGTCTGACTCGGGGCTACTTATCGACTGCCGCAGCCTTGATTACAAACCGATTGCCCTTAATCTGAAGACTCGAAAACTGGCCCTAGTAGTCGTGCACAGCGGTGTGCAACGTGGTCTTGTTGACAGTGAGTACAACGAGCGCCGCAGACAATGTACCGAAGGTGTTCAACTACTGGCAAAGCACCTCAACCGCGAAGTAAAGAGTCTACGAGAAATAGACGAGCACGAATTAGAAGAATGCGCCATGTCGCTCCCCGAGATTATCTTCAGACGCTGCCGCCACGTCATCAGTGAGAATGCGCGTGTCTCAGCCACAGTAGAGGCGTTTGAGACAGGCGACCTGAAGCGCGTGGGCAAGTTACTTGAGGCTTCGCATCAGTCACTGAGACAAGACTTTGAAGTGAGCTGCGCGCCAGTAGATCTACTAGTCGAACTGACGGCAAATCATCCTGGTGTAATTGGTGCGCGCATGACCGGTGGAGGCTTCGGTGGCTGCATCGTCGCTTTGATGGAGAAAGCGGCTGTGCCTTCCTACACGACTAGTGTGCCCATCGAATACTTAAAACAGACCGGTCTAACAGCCACAGTCTACGACTGCGAGGCTGCTTGCGGTGCCTCTACAGTTTGAACTGAATCTTCTAATATCTTTGTGCTCTCATGGATTCAAACAGCAGACAACGGGGAAAGAAACATCAAATAGTTCGAAAAAAAGACGGTTCGCCCCAAAACGGTTCGCCCAAATCCAGAGTAGGTTATGAGCAAGAGCACAACCCGGCAGTTAAGAGGCACCCCCGGAATACCAGTCTTGCACAAGATGCTGACCAAGGCCGTGCAAGAGCCTGGCTTTTCTAACGAGGTCAGCTGGCACAATCAAGAAGGCCAGCAACTCACACTAGAAGTGGTTTTGCCCATTACGCCTAGAGTGCCACATTGGCAGGTGTTCTTGAAGCGAATCGACGAAAAGATTCTGCTTGGCGAATATCACGGGCACGACACCCTGATGGTCTTTAAGAACGTTTCGGCCATAGCCGAATCAGAACCAGTTGAGCATCTAGATGACGCCGCCAAGCTAGCCAAGGTCATGGAAATCCGCTTAAAAGCCAGCCAGGTGTCGACCAGAGACGATCTGCCTGTTCCCGACTTTGCGGACCAGCCCAAGCCTAGCGCTGTCTATTTGAGCCGGCTAACGGCCAACAGGCTGCCGGCTCTGACTCCGGAAAGTGCTGCCCTTGAACCGAATGGTGCTGCAAGTACAACAAATGCAGTCTCAGCTGTTACTGCCGATAGCGTTACCACGCCGCCAGCTAGCCCTCAGCCACAACCGGCTGAACAGGGCCCTGCCCCTTCCCCCACCTCGGCAGCCGAGTCGAAACCAGACGGCAATGGCCTCCAAGACCAAGACGAACTGATTTCCAGTTATTTAACTACACGGTCGAGTGCCAGAAAATCAAAATCAAAAGCTGCCGCAGCACCTACAGAAGCAAAGCATTTCGACCCAACCGCCTCATATACCGACATCACGGCAATCGATCCCACTGGACAAGCAAGGCTCGGCAATCTAACTGAGAAACCACTGACAGAGCTTCTGCTCCATTTAAGCGAGGAGCACTTCACCGGCCGCGTGCGCCTGGAGAGAGAAGGGCAATCGGCAGTCATGTTTTTGGTGGATGGCCTGCCAGTCGACGCCTCCCACGGTGAGGCCCGCGGCAACATGGCCTTGATGGAGCTGTTTCTCTGGCAGGATGGCCACTTCAAAATTACACCCAGCAAAGTGGGAAGCAATAGAAGCGTCACCTGGCCCTTAGAAACCATCATGCAGAATAAGGCTCACTTGACGGCTCTGGTCGAAGACCTAGAATCAGCTGGCGTGTTCAATAACTCTAGCTTCAAACAGACCTGCCCTCAGCTCACTCAAGAGCAATTTTATACAGCCTTGGGCGACAAGACCTCAATAAACTTAGACACCTTGAAGTTGCTCTATCAACAGATGGATGGACGCAAGACTTTAGCCGACTTTGAAAGTCTCAACCTCTTCCCAAAATACATACTGTTGCGCTGCTTGAACTATTTGATGAGCCGCAATTTGATTTGTATCTCAAATAAAGCGCAGGTCAAAGGCAAGCGGGCACTGAAAGAGAAGAAGATTGATGCTGCAGCGGTGCGATCAGTAATGCTCAGTCTTCGCAACAGAGACAGTGGACTGCTTACCGCCCCTGCTTTTCTCTATTTTCTTGAAGAAGAATTCTTTCGCAGTTTCAGAAGCCGGAGCTCAATGTCGCTGCTTTTAGTTGACTTGCGCCAGATTGAGCCTACTCCTCAGGGAGTGAGGATAAACTTGGTGAGCAGGCAAACTTTAGCTGATGCAGCACTGCAAATTTTTAATTGCAAACGTCAAACCGATGGTGCCGGGCATTACGAAGCACAAACTATTGCCCTGTACTTACCGAACACAAATTTGAGCGGTGCCACCACCATGGCTAAGAAGATACAAAAAGTACTCGGAGCGAGACCTTTGGCCGGTATGGAAGGCAAGATGCTAGTGGTAATGTGCGCCATAGCAGGAATTCCGGAAGACTGCACCAACCTAAATAACTTGCTTGCTTCGGCAGATTATGCCTTGCATAAAGCTAACAGTGAAGGCATACCCATAGTGCGCTACAAAGATCTTGAGTAATTTAAATCTCGCAGCAGAAATCAATTAGGCGAAGGAATTCACTTTGGCGGAAGAAACATTTGCTCCGAGTTGCTAAGCAGCAATTTCGCTAGCGGTGCGGGATAAGCCAACATAACCAGGTAAAGGTTATCTTCTGTGCGAATCAGACGCACTTTGCCAGATGCATCAGAGAATGCCGATACATCCTTCGGACTCTGCTGACTGAGCGGTACAGAAAATACAGAAAGGCCACCAGCAAGCTTGCTGCTGGCAGGCAAGCAAAAGAGCATACGCCCTGTGCCTTCCGCTCTCTTGCCAGTAGCATCCTTCTTCCACAGAATGCACAATCTAGGCAAGAAAAACGCTCCGGGCCCCATTGTTGCCATCCATGGCTCCGCGCGGCTTACATTCTTACTCAGCTGGCGCGCTTCTTCAAAGCTCTTGAAAAAAATGAAAAACCAAATAGTACAAGAGAAAAGATTAAAAAAACCGAGAATGGCAATAAAGAATGGCATACGAAAAGTGTCAATAACAAGTTGAGGAAAAGGTAAAACGCCTTGCCAAATGAGAAATAAAAAATTGCCGATTATGAAAATGCCAAAGAAGAACTGAAGGCCAATAAAAAGCAGCAAATTCTTCTTTATCTCATCGAAACTCTTTTCCAATCATCCCTCCAGGCCGAGCCAATCAGCTAAGTACGACTCCGTTGATACTATTGATACCGCCGTTACTATAAGCCCACTTAAACTCAATAATCCTCAACTTCTCTTTTAACTTCGACTAATTCATCTGCCTTGCACAGCTTCGTGAAACAGTTCATTATGAGAGTGTTCCTACTCCAACAGCGCGGCAATGCCCAAGCCAAACCGTCCCGCCAGACGCTTAGCCTGCTCTAAGCTGAGCTTTCTCTCGCCTTTCAGAAATTCTGATACGCGACTTGGTGAACCAAATTCAGGCACAAGGTCTTTTTGCGCAAGATCGTTCTCAACCATGAGATATTGAACCAATTCGCGCGGCGACATTTCTGCACACTCATCATCCCACTTAGATTCATACTTAACGATGAGGTCCGTTAGAACCTCTAAATAGTCACGCTCAGCCTGGGTAATTGAATCACCACGCTCGACCAGCACGTCGCAAATTTCAGCAGCCTGCTCATTCTGTTCGTCACAGCGAATTGGACGAAGCGGAAAACGCTTGATCAACTTTTCGTATGTCTTTTTTTCATCATTGATGGTCTTTGACATTTCGCAGTCTCCTACTTCTTCCAATCGCCTTTGTCATATTGCTCATGCGTTAAAACGTGGCGAATATAGAGCTTCTCATATTCGAACTGAGCTACGGCAATCAACCTATAATCATTTCCTTTAATATCGAAAACAATCCTGCCATCAACCCAATCCGCAGTAGTGAAGGTCTTCCTAACGTCTGGAAAATTTTTCCATTCAGCAGCCTGCACCGCTGTCCTCCATTGCTTCAGAGGTTCTTCAGCTGGCTTGTATTTCTGAAAGAACTTGCGGGCTCTTCCCCAGTGAACTAACTGCATCAGACACCCCCCAGCTTCAGCATCTTCCCACTTTGGGAACAAATTTGCAAGAGGAAATTCCCATTTCGGGAAAATCTAATGATTCACGGATGACCACGCAGCTTGAGACCTAAATTGCGACACTTACTACTTAGCCGGCCGCATCGCCTCAGCTCGAGCTTCTAACGCAACAGCCTCTTTAGCTCTATTTGTTTTCCTTAGCACGGCAGCATAGTTATCTAGAACAGTTGCTAAATTAGGATGCCTCGGCCCATACGCCTTCTCAAATATCGACAAAGAACTTTTATGTTCTTTATAAAGCCCTGCCAGGTTGCATAAGCTTGTAGCAACATCAGGGCCATTCGGACCAGATGCTTCTGTTACTTTTATGGCCGATAGAAACGACCTCTCAGCCTCGGCATATCTAGCATGTTCAAATGCATCAGTGCCGACCTTGTTATGCTTATCAACCAATGCGTTGGCGAACGCTGGCCGAGCTGACGACGAGCAGACGAGGGCGCAAGCAAGTAGTGATACCAAAACAAGTGATACTAGTTGTAGTGCTTGCTCAATTCTGCGATTCTTCAAACGGTATACTCCGGTAATAAAGAGAATCGCCTTGATCAACTAGTGCCTCGCAACACCATCTTCACTTCACTGCAGTTGTTCTACTTCGATGGAATACTTGTAACGTCCTACTTGCTAGCCGGAGTCTTTGCAGTTGGGGACTTTGGAGCCTCGGTCTTCGCAGCAGGAGTCTTCGCAGTCGCAGGTTTGCTTGTTGAAGGTTTCGTAGTCGAGGCTTTACATGCTGCAGGCTTTAAGGCACCGCCCTTACTACCATTCTTGTTGAAAGGAGCGGTATCCCAATAAACATAAAGTGACTGCTTCGAAAGTCTGTAGATTTGCCCGAGCTTGCCCAAACCTGACTCTCTGTAGGCTGGCTTACCATCTTTATCGACGTAGTTACCAGGCTTATCGCCAGAAGGGCTCAGCTCATAGGTTGTGCCATTTTTCAGATCGATAGTAATGTAACCTTGCCGTTGCGAAAATGAGCAAAGACCTGAGAAGGTCGCCTTATCATCGCCCTTCGGAAAAACATCACAGCGCGCGTCGACAGTATCAGCATTGGCCGCAGCGGCAAAACCTAATGAAGCGACGCTGATACCTATGGCAACTAGAAACTTTGAAATTTTGACCACGGTTGAATCCTTTATTATCCAAAAAGAGAATGAGTTTTGAACCAAACGGAAAGCATACAAGTATACGCAGTGCTATCCTAACTCAATGACAAACACTCGAACATACCCTATTCGTAAAATTCTGGTCGTATTAAAAGAGATAACCCTAGCGCAATAACACGCGGCGAATCAGAGAAGCAGCTTAGGCATTCGACTGCTCCTAATTTCTTCTATGGCTCTTTCGGAAAACTTCCAAGACTCTCCTGCCAGTTTCTGAATTAACCCATGCCAGATTCTTCCGAATGCGACAACAGCATCCTCATCTGAAAATCTTGTGCCAACGGGCAACAACGGTGCTATATCTTCGGTCAAACTTCTTTCTAGCTTCTGGAGCATTCGCTTTTCAGCCATAGCCCGGGTGATAGACTGCCCCTCAACAGATAGATAATGCTGAAAGCAAGCGATCAACTTATCCGAGTCTAGGGCTAGCTGATTAAGACCTTCATTCAAATCGAACAGGTCACGATTCTTCCGGCGCTGCAACAACGCGCGAAACTTTGTTCCAAAGAGCTCTTCCGGCTGAAAAGAAGAGACTTGTGCGCTTGATTTATACCATTCGCTATTAACTTCAAACGGATACATCCTGATACCATGCAAATTCTTATGCTCGCGGGTATTAATCTCAATCTTAAGCTTGAGCAGAGACTCTGTTGCAGACTCTGGTGCAAACTTGAATACGAAATGAGTAGAGTGTTCAGCTTGACTCTTGCTGAAGTTTCCCAACCAAGGAAGCGCCGCTCTCACTCCATCAATCAACGCACCAATAGGCTCTGCTTGAACTTGTACAAGATCAATGTCTTCAGAATATCGCAGAGGCTTTTGAAACAATAGCTTATTGATCGCCGTGCCACCCCGAAAAGCAATCTTGCCAGCCAAAGCCGGCGAATTGAACAGATCACATATGGCACGACTAATTATCAGGTCCTGCTCAATTTGACTTGAATCTGGCCATGGGGCCACTGCGAACCACTCTTGAATGTATGAGCTCGGAATCACAGATCGACCTCCACAGATTGATTGATTCGCAACATCCACTTGCGATCTACTTCGACCGGACGATCAAACTCCGCAATGGGCGGTTGAGCTGACGGGTCTAGGGGCTTCATTGATTTTGCATTCTCTACAAAGCGCAGCAAAGCCACCGACTGACGGTCGTGACCAAAATGCTCAAGCAAATAACCCAAGCGGCGAACTGCAGAATTTTCATAGAGTTCTGCTGCTTTAGCAAGTTTGCGTGGATCGGCCTTACGGCCAAGGTCGTGAACGATTTGCGCCAAGCCATCAAGACCACCAGCGCTATGGAAGTAACGAACACAATCGAGCAAAACTAGCTCCGCACCTGCAACCTGCGCAAAACCGGTTTCACTCTTTAGCTGCTTCAACCAATCGGGCTTATTGGTCTCAACAAAGGCTGCCGGAGTCTGGTAGATAAATTGTATTCGGTGACGACCAATTTCAAAACTACGCAGTTGTTTAGGAGCAACTACCTGAAAAACCATTGCGGCCTGATGCGAGGCACCGTAGAATGCCGCAGCTCTTAGAAGTGAAATGCGATAATCAAGCTTTAGATACTTCATCAACGGGTCTATCCAGCGCACGGGGTCTGGTGCTCCGGTAACCCTGTCTTCTGGACGCAGAATCACATAAAACCCACGCCACGGACAAACTAACTTTTGCTTTCCAATCAGCCGCGATGCGGCGGCGGTAAAAGCCTCCGTATTGCACCCAAGAGTTTTCACGGCCTCCTCCTTAGAGAAATAGGACCGGCCGCGAATTAGCTGCTCATCAAGGTAGTGACTAAGGAATATCATTCCCTAATCATATGCGCAATACGACACAAAAGCAAGGTATTTGCATATGATTGGGTCAACAAGCAAAAGACTCAACCCAGGGTAGAATGAATTGAACTCTCGTTTGAAACCCTGCTGAAATCATGGTTTAGCCACAGACGCGACAAGTACCGGTGACGATGACGGAGACGCAGATGCACACGCAGCTGGAAATTAAGAATGAAAGGAATTCGCCTAAATGCCAGGCTGGAACGAAACGACTGCTTGTCTCACTAACTTGTCTTGTCATTCTTTTAAGCAACCCGCACTGCGAGCAAGCCAAAGCAATGATCATGCCGTATCCAATGACCATCGACAAGATCGGCCGTTCCATTTCTAATCAAAATAGCCGACGTCAAACATCAACCAGATATTTGCGCCGCTGCTATTTTGACACTAGGCGCTTCCCAATATGATCCCAAAATGGCAGAAATCATCAGCGCCAAACTGCCTACCTGGCTGGCTTCACCGCAACCAGAAATACGGTCTGCGGCAATAATTTTAAGTTCTGATTACTCAACAAAAGTCATGGCCAAGCAACGCCTTGCTTTGATGAACTTAGTTTTCCTGTCGACAAAGTGAAGACAATACTTTTATCTCACCTGAACAATCATGATTTTAGAGTCGGTTTTCTCTGCCGCATTGCAATGATTGATCCAGCATCTGTAAAGAACGAATTATTGGCACAGTGCCAAAAGCCTAGAACGCCGATGTCGGGAGTGCCGACCACAGACGCACAAATAGCATTTCAAAATGGCCTAGGGACAGATCCACAGGCCCTTGCTGTGCGTGCACTATTGAAATATCTCGACGAGACTGCTGGTTCGCAATTAGCTAAGCCAGAATTTTCAAAGTATCTCGATTCTCTTGAGCAAAACTCAGCTGCCCAATCATCATTGACCGGCGTTGTCTATGAGTTGCTGATTAGGCACCACCTAGCTCAACGCGCCGATGCCTTTAAGAAACGCGCCATAGCAGCACAGCCAACTCTTCCGCCAATTGTTTTTGACCAAGCAGACAGACTTCTAGAAACTGGCAATCTCAAATATAAGTAGAAACCTAATCCAGCCCTTTATCAAGAATCTCTTTGGCCGCGGCGTCAGGCTTACCAACTATCACATTGTTAAGTTGTTCCTGGTCTCTTGAGCAAGCAGGATAGGTTCGCGCTGCTTCCGGGTACAAAAGACTGTTTGCCTTTGGTGATTAAGTGCTAGAGCCTCCTTTTATCAAACAACTGAAGGGTTGTAAGAATGTCTTGTTAGTCGGGGCTGGCGGCGGCTTCGACATATTCATGGGCCTTCCGCTTTTTTTCGCCTTGCTTGACGCCGGCATAAATGTGCATCTGGCCAATCTCTCATTTTCTTTTCGCCATGGTGAGATATCCGGGAAGAGGCTTAATGAGAATGTAGTTGAGGTTACAGCTGGCTCGAAGGGAAATGAATATTATTTCCCTGAAGGCCACTTAGCTCGGTGGTTAAGTCGCAAGCGTTTAGATAGACCGATTTATTGCATTCGCCCGACATCTTTACCAGAGCTCGTGCAAAGCTATAAGCTTTTGCAGCAACATCTGCAGTTTGACATGATGGTGCTTATGGATGGTGGCGTTGATTCGCTGATGCGCGGAGACGAGTCAAGTATTGGTTCGCCGGTTGAAGATGTGATGAGCTTGGCGGCTGCACTGCAAATAGATGTGGCGAGCCAATTGATATGCTTGGGGCTTGGAGCAGAAACCGACCTCTGTCACCTTTATGCACTAGAAACGGTGGCACACCTAATTAAGTCAAAGGCATTTCTCGGAGGGCTTATGCTTAGCCCTGAGATGCCAGAGGTGCAGAAATTTGCCGAGGCCTCTGAATATGTTTTTCTGGAGATGCGTGGCTATGAAAGTGTCATATGCAGCTCTATTCTCTCGGCTCTTGAAGGCTATTTTGGTGACTACCACCGTACTCGCAGAACAATTGGTACGGAGCTTTGGATTAGTCCGCTCATGCTTCTCTACATGGCTTTTGATGTTTCAAAAGTAGCTTCAAACATTCTCTATTTTGATGATCTTGCTGCTTGTAAAACTATTGGCCAGGTGCATGCTGTGATTAGTGAGTTCCGTTCCAAAACCAAAGTGCGAAAAACGCCAACTTTTCCGATTAGATGAATCAATTGCTGCTCTTTACCAAAATCACCGCCGTCTCGTCCTTAAAAGTAGTCTTCCAGGCAGGGTCAGCACTCAATGCTTTTATTAGCGGCCGGTCTGGGGGCAGAAACACCCATTCGATACTGAAGTCTTGCAGCGACTTCTGCCAACCTTCGCCGCAGTTGGTCAAAACAGCATACTGCTTGAATAATTTATCGCCATACATATCAAAACGCGTATCGATGAAGACTGGCACTGGGGGCTTCAAATACCAGATCATCATGTCGCCAAAGCGGGGCTCATTGAGACCAGGGCCAGGTTGGGGATTTGCATTTAGATACTTGATAGCGGCATAGGGTGGGGCAAAACCGGGCATGTTCTGCGGTAGTTGTGGAGGCTGAAGCCTCAAAGAGACAAAAAGCGAACCAGCGATGCCAGCGATTATGGCGAAGTAATGGATGAAGTTGGATTGCACTTTGGGCTGAGGCTTGAGTAGCACCGCCAGCATTTGCGGCAACTCAAAGACAACAATGATAAGGCCATAGGCTATTAATCGAATGCGCGCAGAGACAAGCACTATGGCAAGACAGGCAAGAATTGCACGCAGGCCGACAGCGCCACTTTCAAGCTTTGATAAACTCTTGACGAAACATATCAAATAAATGACAAACAAGGCAAAGAAAGGAAATAACTCGATTCGGCCAAGATCAAAAATGTTCAGCGATCGTGATTCATTCACGGCGATGTTCATGAAGAAAAGCTTGGGCAGGTAAGTCCAGAGCTTAAGACCAGCAGGATTGACAAGACTGGCGAGTGCTGCAAGGACAGGAAGAGCAATTAGTTGCGGGAGAATTCTCTCGCCAACTTTATCGTTAACCTTAGCAGCGAAGGCTGCGCCGCATTCAACAGGTCGAGCCTTGTACACAGCGCGACCGATGCCTAGATTTAAGAGAGGCACAAGCGCTAAAGCAATCGCCAACACAAATGATGTATGCAGGTTGCACCATAGAGCTGTCAGCGCTGCGTAAGTTGCAATTAGTATCAGTCTTGACTTTGTCGCCGTGGTTTCAATAATGAGCAAAACCACATGTAGTGCCACAGCAAATAGCAGGTACGAAAAAATTTCAGGTCTGGCAAAAAAGTGAAAGGCACAAGCCAGCTGAGCTAGGCTGCCGATCAGCAGCACCATTCCGGCATCAACTTTGTCATTGCGTAAAAACCAGCTGGGCAAGGCAACAAATGTACCGGCAGTGATAATCGACACCAAAAGAATTAGAGCACCAAGACCACCGGTTTGATATGTCCAGTAGAGAAATAACTCCGAGAGCCACTGGTGAACAACATATGGTTCAGCAATACCCTGCTGCGTCATAAAAAAATATGTGTAAGAGAAAGGGTCGGTTGTCGGCAGCCCTTGCTCTGCAATAATTTTTCCCAGCGCCAGAAGCCAACAGGTATCTGCATCACGCAAGGCAGAGAGGGAATTCATTCCGCCAACCCAGAAGCAGAGCAGAAAGGCTACAAGTATAGTTATTGCAAGTCTCAAGCTTTAATTTGTCCGCCCTGGTAAGTCAATGTTGCAAGGTTGCTAGCCAAGCATCGAGATTGTACCGCAATCGCGATTAGGACAAAGTAAATTGCCGATAGAGCCAGCCGAAGCAGCAAAGACAGCAGCGGCAGCAAATGAGCCCGTGCTACAATCGGCCGTGGCCATGAAGAATATCCTCACCAGAAAAAAGCTTACAATCACAATTGCCGGGCTCGCAGCCTTAGCAGGCGGCTTGATCGCATATTGGACCTTGCCATCGTATGGTGGAACAATCGAGCCTTTAACGGCCGCTCAGAAGCAGCTAGCAAACCATTTGCGCGGCCATATAGAAAAACTCTCTAGCGACATTGGTGCGCGCAGTCTTACTAAAAACCCTGGGGGTTTAGAGCGAGCAGCAACCTACATTGAAGAGAATTTTAGTGCAGCTGGATTGAAGCCTGTGCGGCAAACATTCTCGGTCAGCGGATACTTCAATGATGGACTCTGGGGAGCCACCCATGCCACTCAGAGCACTGCCAATATTATCGCCGAGATTCCGGGAGCTAGCAAAGCTTCAGAGATCATCATAATCGGCGCCCACTATGACGGCGTGCAAGATTGCCCTGGCGCCAACGACAACGGCAGCGGTGTTGCCGCCCTGCTCGAAATTGCAAAAACACTGGCGAAAGAGAAGTTTCCACGCACCATTCGTTTTGTCGCTTTCACCAATGAAGAACCGCCTTTCTTTCGCAGTGACGACATGGGCAGCTATCGTTATGCCAAATCATGCAAAGAACGCGGAGACAATATCGTAGCAATGCTTTCGCTAGAGACTATCGGTTACTACAGCGAGAAGCCAGATTCTCAGCGCTTCCCAGTGGAAGCGTTAGCAATGCTTTACCCGAAGACCGGAAACTTTCTCACATTCATCGGCAAGCTAGACTCACGAACTCTGCTGACAAAATGCGCCGCTTCCTTCATTGCTGCAGCGAAGTTTCCCACACAAACCCTGGCAGCACCTGCCGACTTGTCTGGCGTCGATTTTTCTGATCAACTGAGTTTTTGGCGACTGGGATATCCGGGCATCATGGTGACAGACACGGCTCCCTATCGCTATCCGCACTATCACACCAATGAAGATACTGCCGACAAAATCAATTACGATTGCCTGGCGCGGGTAACTGATGGCTTAAAGAAAGTGGTCAGAGATTTAGCGAGTGAGTAAATCGTATCAAACTGAGACGCAGAGGCTTTAATATTCGCCAGGGTTATTCGTCAACCAATGAGTAACTAGTGCTGCGACCACCGGCGGCGTCTTGCTTTAATATGCCACGTTCAACTAAATCGATTATGTCTCGATGAGCAGTATCCTGTGAACACTTAGTCAGCTTCGCCCACTTTGAGGAAGTGAGCTTTCCCTCAAATCCATCAAGCAATTTGTTGAGCACACTAGATTGACGCTGATTCAATGGTTCTTTCGACCGTGTTGAATTGCCACTCTCACTAAAATCAACCGCTAACGCTGAATTAGCTGACTTTGTTGAACGCACTAATGCAGAGTCCCAAAAGCGAGCCTTGCGAAGTATCACCTGATGCACGCGCTGCGCACTGCCTATGGCGCGACCGAGGCAAGCGATGTACCACTGAAGCCATGGAGTTACATCCATCACCCCCTTCTGGGTTCGCTCGAGAATATCGTAGTAGCCCTTTCGCTCCACTCGTATCTGTGCTGACATACTGTAAAAGCGCTCAGCCATACAGTCAGAACGCGCCAGCAAGAGATCGGCGATTGCCCGGGCAATTCTGCCATTGCCGTCGTCGAACGGATGAACAGTGACAAACCAAAGGTGTGCCAAGCCAGATTTCAACACCGGATCTATTGCTGACTCACCTTCAAACCAATCAATGAACACCTTCAGTTCTTTCTCTAATAATACCGCTGGCGGTGCCTCAAAATGAATCTTCTCTCGGCCAATTACACCTGATACGACTTGCATTGGGCCGGAGCTATCATCACGCCAAGCCCGCAGCCGAACTGGAAACAAGCCACTCATGCCAGTGGGGAAAAGCCCTGCGTGCCAACCAAAAAGCCGCTCCTGAGTTAACGGCTCATTGAAATTTTGCGTAGCATCAAGAAGCATTTCAACAACACCATCGACTTCCCTATCTGATGGCTTCAACGCAGCAATGTCAATTCCCAATCGCCGGGCCAGAGACGAACGCACAGCATCTTGGTCTAAGACTTGGCCTTCAATTGCGCTAGTTGTTAGTACGTCCTGAGTCAATGTCTGAAGATTAGCTTCTTGGCGCAAGTTAAAACCAAGTGACTCCATGCGGCCAACCAGACGCCCTTGCTCATGACGAACGGTCGCTAAGGCCTCCGTTAGAGACTCGGCTTTCCATTTAAACCTTGGCCACTCAGGTAATTGGTGAATATACACAGACATTCTCCGCACAATATGCGGAGATTATAAATCGAAAAGCCACGAAAAGCAATACATTCTCCGCACACGTTGCGGAGAATAGACTATCTATTCTCCGCAAACACAAGCTCCCGACCTCTCGAAACCTAAACCAGGGCGGTTACAACTAACATGACCGAACCGGTTGGGTTTGGTACTCTAATTGCTGAGCTTTCTCCATGAGACCAATGCACCCAAGCAATCAAACAATCCAGCAATACAGCGACCGCGCCGAAGAGTTCTCAGCTACTTACGAGTCGCTGACGTTTGAACAAGTGCATCAGCAGGTGCTTGACTTGATACCGCACAAAGGCAGTGCGGTGCTAGACGTCGGCGCTGGCAGTGGCCGGGACGCCGCCTGGTTCGCCCAACGAGGCTGTGATGTGGTGGCGGTTGAACCAGCACAAGGAATGCTCGAGAAGGCACGGAAGACTCACACACAGCCACAAATCAATTGGGTACAAGATAGCCTTCCCAACTTGACTGAAACAATCAAGCTTGGGCTGTCCTTTGACCTCATTTTGTTGAGCGCTGTCTGGATGCATATTGGTCCCAATGAAAAGCAACGGGCTTTTAGAAAAGTGGCGGCCCTGCTAAGACCGGGAGGCATGCTCATAATATCGCTGCGCACTGGCGAGTTTAGCGATGGGCGTCAAAGCTATCCAGTGGCGCTTGGCGAGTTAGAGAAACTAGCGCGCGACCGTGGTCTTGTGCTCGTTCGGCTTTGCCAATCGGAAGATTTACGCAATCGCGCTGACGTTTCCTGGCAAACTGTTTGCTTCCAGCTGCCCGATGACGGCACGGACGCCTTGCCGCTATTGCGACATATAATTATCAACGACAGAAAATCTTCCACTTATAAATTAGCCTTACTACGCGTGCTTGTGCGCATCGCCGATAGTGCCACGGGAATGACAAAATATACGGCTGACGAGAAGGTCTCAATACCACTAGGATTGGTGGCTCTTTATTGGCTGCGGGCTTACAAACTACTAATAGAGTCTGACATTCCGCAAAAACCTTCGGACAAATCAGAGAAAGGTCTCGGCTTTGTTAGTCAAGCCTTCCTCAATTTGAAACACCTTTCCCCCTATGACCTTCGGGTTGGCGCAACGTTCACAGGCACAGATGCAGCGAACTTGCATCTAGCATTGATTGACGCCAAAGAGACCATTCGCAAAATGCCCACGCAATACATAACCTATCCCAATAGCAGTGAACAGATTTTCAAAACCACTGGCGGCCGCACCCTAAAGAGCAATACCTATACCCTCAACGAAAGCTACCTGGCGACATTTGGTGAATTGACCGTGCCCAAGGCACTATGGAATTCAATGAGCCGGTTTGCTTCGTGGATTGAACCGGCGCTGATTGGCGAATGGATAAGACTGATGCAGCAGTATTCTCAATCTGAGGGGAAAGAAACCACCTACGACCAACTGATGCAAGCACTCGTTTGGCTTGACCCAGAGCGTGATACGCAACAAGTGAGACAAATTGCCGACGAAATACTCAAACTTGAGAAGCCGCTTGTCTGCGTCTGGAGCGGGCAGCGGCTGCGCCAGGGCAACTACGACATCGATCACTGCTTCCCATTTGCGGCTTGGCCCTGCGCCGACCTGTGGAATTTACTTCCGACTGATAGGAAGATCAATCAAAAAGAAAAGCGCGATAAACTGGTATCAGCAAAATCTCTCGACACGGCTAGAGAGCGCTTGCTTGAGTGGTGGCACATGGCATTTCTAAAAGAAAGTGAGCCGAATCTGCAACGCCGCTTCCTTAGCGAAGCAGCAGCAGCATTGCCGATTCAAAATGCTGAATCGTACAGTAATGTGTCGAGCGCCATATTCAATGGTGTGGCGATTAAGCGAGCAACACTAAAAAGCAACTTACAGCTAGACGATTGGGATTGTCTGTCATAGTTGCCGCCAGAACTAACTAATAGCGCTTTCTCATTTAAACCATCAATTTGACGCAGAAATTTACAGCCTCAATTCGCACTATCAAGCGCTTTCCACGCCGCACCCAACTCGGCTACTGTTTGATAGCGCTTGTCTGGATCCCGCTCTAAACAGCGCTGCACTATAGCCTCAAGTTCATCCGAGAACTTAATATCTTCGGCGACAGAACCCATAAGCGGAGGCTTGTCACGCAACTTTCTCAGCATAGTCTCCATGGCATCTCGACCTCTCAGTGGTGCTGTACCAGTAAGAATCTCAAAGACCATACAACCGAGAGAATAGACCTCCGAGCGGCAATCAGCTTCTTGACCATTGCACTGCTCGGGACTCATATAAAGCGGGCTACCAAATATCTCACCAGGCTGAGTCAAAGTCTGAAGCAAGGCCGCGACTTCTTCTGTGGGCTTGTCGTTAGCCCAGTCTATCGATTGCAACACTGCCACACTGGTGGGGCAGAGTAAGCCAGTGGTGGCACAAGATTTGGCGATGCCAAAGTCGACGATCTTAACTTGTGGTGGCACAGTGCCAGCAATCAACATGATATTGCTTGGCTTAATATCACGGTGCACGACGTGTGAATCATGAGAATAACTAAGCCCAGCGCATACCTGCGAAAATATTGGTGCAAATTGTTCGATCGACAGCCGCCCACTAGCTTCTATCATGTCGTCTAAGTTCTCGCCCTGAAGATACTCCATCACCATATATGGCTCAGATGCCTCAGTTAGTCCAAAATCAAAAACTTCAACAATATTGGGATGCTGCAGACTGCTGGCCAATTGAGCCTCGCGTTCGAAGCGCATGACATTGGCGCTGTCAGCCTTGAGGTGCCGGTGCATAACCTTAACTGCATAGGTGGCCTTAGAATCGCGCTCCACCGCCCGAAACACTGTTCCCATGCCGCCCACACCAAGCTCGTTGAGCAGCTTGTAGCGCTCAGACAGATTCTTCAATTTAGCGCCAGTAGAGCCGTCTGCCTGCAGGTCCAAGGTCTGCGGTGGGCTGAGAAGCTTCTTGGTACTCTCGGTATTTTCAATCATGATTTCTAGACTCTTCTGCGAACTTGCCAGACAGTTCATTATTCCCTGGAATTACAAAGCCGCCAAGCTCACTTGACAATCTTAAGCAATCCTAATGGTAAGAAGACTGGCAAGCGGGTACTTCTATGATTGTATGACGTGCTCAGGCACGAGCTCAATACCCCGTGAGGCGCTGCCGCTAATGCAGAAAATCTTCGTGATGATCGTTTTTTCCGTAGTCGCTATTTTTCTCATCGGCCGTGGCGGCGGGGAAAGCAAAAGAGCCCTGGTTGATAGCTGCGATGTAATTGCCTTCGCCAACCTGCTGCGAATGGACCTCCCGGACGCTAACGCCTGCTCAGTGGGCGGCAAAAGTAACGTTCACTACGCCACAATCAACCTGGCTAGCAGTTCTGACATCAAGGGCCACATGCCCAAGAACCTCGCCCTCAAATATCGCTATACCTGAAGCCAACCTTCTTACCACCCCGGGCGGGTGTTAGTCATGCTTAAGAAAGTAAACAACCAATACGTGCTGGCCCACCGCTATTACGGCCTACTCCAGTTAGAAGACGACCACGCCCTTTGGCCTACTGGCGACAGCTTAAGCCAAGTGGAATCAAAAAGCTCCTGGGAGATTTTCAAAGACATCGACAAAGTGCAAGATGCCATCGCCTCCAGGTAGATAAGAAAGGAAGTTACGCTCGCCGGCTCTGTCCAAAAATTTTTTGCAGACCCAGGCTCAGTGTCAGCTCAAAGTCGACAAAACTTTCACAAGCATATCTTGCAGCTCGCAAGCCGACGCAACTCGCTTAACTTGATCTAGTTCAGTGGCAGAACTGATTAGGTCATCAATTGGTGAGTAGTCGCTTTGTGAAAGGCGAGCAACTTCTAATGATGAAGGATCGTGACCGTCGAGCATAAACCACAAAGTACAGCCAAGTGCGTACAAATCACTTTTGGTACTGGGCTTACCCTTGATCTGCTCTGGTGGCATGTAAGCATATTTGCCCGCCATGACCATGGTTTGCGCCTCACCAAGACGCTGAGCGATGGTGAAGTCAATTACTTTAATGCCACCGTCCTTAGTCAACATCAAATTATCTGGAGATATATCCAGGTGCATAACAGGCGGGTTGAGGCCATGGAGGTACACTAACACTTCGCAAGCCTCTATGGCATAACGCAAAGCTGATTCCAGGCTGATACCTCCAGACTCTTTCACCAGAGTACGTAAGGAGACCCCAACCACTCGTTCCAGAACAAGATAGCCACGGCGATCTTCCACAAAAGCATCAAAAACGCGCACTATTTTATCGTGATCAAGAGAAGCCAATATCTCTGATTCTCGAGAGAAGGCAGTGATGTCATCTCTGCTATCGCCGTCAGTGTCTTTTATAGAAAATATGAACTCTTTGACAGCTACATTGGCTTCACCTGACTGAGCAAGAACCGGAATCAAACTATTCTGAGAATCGGATTTCTGCGGCACAGCCCGAGCCAAATAGACAGTTGCTTGTCCACCACTAGCCACCTTCTCAACAATCTCGATGGCGCCATTTGCCAACTTGTCACCAGGCAAGAGAGGCCCGCGACGAAGGCGTTCAGCCGACTTCGCAAAATATCCAAGCCAAATAGTTGTATAACGCGGGTCGTCTTTAGCAAGAATATTAGTTCTGGGCAAAGTTACTTTCACATGAGGTGCATACTTCCTTACGCTACTAATAAGCTCGGTGGGCTCCATCAAGGCAAAGGCATTTTCCAACTCAATAATAAATCCTCGCTGATCAATTGTTTGCACACAAATACAAGTGGTGGACTTCTTCTCATGGGGTTGACAGGAAAAAATATTAGTAATGAGTGGCCATTCTAAGAAAAAGCTATCTGCATAGATGCGAATTGGTCCACCCAGACGACCTAACAAGATACCGTCACGGCGGAGCGCTGCTATCTTCAGTAGACTCGCATCCTCTTTATTTAAGTGCCATTTACAGAGACCACAAGCCGCTAGCAAGACACCCACGAATGCCAAGAAAACGAGAAGAGGACGCGTCACTATGAAGTTCTCTAGCCCACCGCTGAGAAACCACGGGACCACTCCCAACAGGATGGCGATACCTAGGGTAAAAAGAGGTAATACAAACACATAAGGATCGCGCTTTTCGCCTGGTAATTTTGGCACATCGCGCAGATGTCTAATCAGACTCAACTGATTTAGTGGTGCAGCTTCCATGACAGCAGCCTTCTTAGAATCACCGCCTAACATAAGGCTTCTAGTCTCATCACTACTTCTCTTATAGTCGGTCTGTCACTTGCCTGATCTTGAGTACAGTCGGCCATCAGTTTTGAAAACTCATCCTTGCTTTGCCCTTCAAAAACTCCCTCAAAGACTTCCGGCTCAAGCCCGGTTGTACAAAAATAAATGGTCTTAGCAAATGAATAAACATCACTTTTTAATTCTGGACGACCCTTAAACTGTTCAAGTGGCATGTAGGCCGCCTTGCCGATTATAGTACCAGTAACGCTAGTTAGAAAATAATTTGCTGCACCAAAGTCGATCAGAGTAATGGCACCATCATCCTCTAAAATGAAATTATCCGGGGTAAGATCGCGATGCACTGCTGGTGGTGCATGATCGTGCATATACTCTATAATGCGAGCTATCTCAAGAGCCAAAGGAAGCGCTTCGGCTGCACTATACTTTCCCCAGCGCTCTATTTGTGCCCTCAAATTGATACCGTTAATAAACTGCATCAAGAGATAGTGGCGATCTGACTCTATGAAGTAATCATACACTTTGACTATTCGTGGATGATCTAAAGTAGCGAGTAACTCAGCCTCTCGCTTGAACAATCGCTTTATCTCGTCAAAGACAACTTGATCTTTGGCATCAGGCACAACCGCCTCCTTTATGACGCACGGGTCTGCCAGATCAGATTGCGCCAAATAAATTGCCGAGAGGCCGCCAGTAGCAATTTCAGCGGTAATCTGTATTCGACCTTCTTGCAGAGTATCACCGGGGCTCAAAGGCACATAGGCTGTTGGGGCATAACGCTTGCTGTAATCAGATAGCCAGTGTTCAGTAGTGGCATAGGTGGCACTACTGCCCTTAATGACACTGGAATTTGGTAACAGCTCATTCAACCTTGAATCAGAAACAAGACTGCCTCCAAAATTAGTCAGCCCACGAACTAGGCTATCGAAATCATGCTTGGTAAAGCCATCAAAGCGATAACTGACCCAGCGGCCTCCATGGAAACAAAATAGGACATCTTTAATTCGGTTATCATCACACCAAGCCCCCGAAAATTGTATTGACTTCAGTTCTCTCCAAGGGCGACGAAGACGAGGTCCTAAAATAAAAACAGCAGTAGCGGGAAATGTGATACCACTAGCATCCAGCTTCATTACTGGCCGAGAGAAGAAAAGGGCACAAGAGCCTTGTAAACCGAGCATAAAAATCAACAGTGAAATTATTGTAGGCACATCGACTAAACGGATAGCAAACTGCAGCAAGAGCAAGAAGTATGCCAACAAAACAATCCCCATGCACCAGGCCATTAGTGTGGAGTTACCGTTGTTACCCAAAAACGCCTCAAACCTAGACGGGCTGTAGGCGACCGTGACAGTAGGCAAAGCAGAATTAACTTGGCCTTCGATTTCGATACTCATAGTGACCTTGCCAACATGTAACTAATCCATCGCCAATAACCCTTAATCTTGCCCATTATTCTAGGTCTAAACCACTCTTTTCATGTATTATTTGCCTGAGGACGCGTCTGCGATTTGCGATAATCTAGGTTTGCAAGAGATCTGAGGGGGAATTTTATGAAGATCGTTGTGGCAATTGATGGCGAAGATAGCGCCAAAAGCGCTCTCGATGAGATTGCAGCACAAAAATATAGCAGCGAAACCCAAATTCACCTTGTGCACGTTATCGTTCCAGGTTTTGCCGATGTCTCAACTCCCGGAATTCCCGATACAGTCGCTATAGAAAGAGACGAAGAGAAAGGCGTTCTTGAGCAAATGGCCAAAGACCTCAAAGCCAAGCTCAATATTGATGCAACGGCCGAGATTCTTGAAGGCGAAGTAGCCCAGGCAATTGCTGGCGCATGTAAGAAGTACGGCGCCGATGAAGCCATTGTTCCCAGCCGTGCCCGCCATGGTTTCAGCCGCTTGTGGTTCGGCAGTGTTGCTGACGAAATCGTTGATGCTGCACCGTGCACGGTTGTCGTTCTAAAAATGTCTGAAAGCAAGGCTTAAAAACCATTAAGCGAATGCTCGCACTGAAGTGAAGCAGCCGACGTCTGGTGAGGACGTCGGCTTTGTTTTTATTCGTAATCTGAATTATCTTTCGCAATCTGAATCTACCCTGCGGTTTACCCTGAAGTTTTATCCGCCTTTACCGTCTTATTTGCCAAATTGGCCGCTGCCATAATCGGTGAGTCTAGATTAAAGGAGCGCTGACTATGTCTCGCCAATGGATTTTCGGTGGTCTCACAATCGCAGTAATAGGCTCGCTATTTCTCAATAGAAGTTATGCCAGCCCACAGGGCGACGGGCTTGCCCTCGCCAATCTACCTAAAGCAGAAAAAGGCACGGCGGAGCAAATAACTATGCACAAAAGTCAGGCTACAACCGATGTACTCGGTGGCAAAGACCGCTATTTGACCTACGTTAGCACTGACAAACCTATTTATAGGGCGGGCGAAAATGTTTATGTGCGTGGCATCTTATTGAGCGCCAATGGTCACAAACCAATTTCAGACACCCAGGGTGTTAATGCCACCATAGAAGTTACCGGACCAAAAGGTGATGTGGTGGCACGGGGCAACGTTAGCACCCAAGATAGCAGTTGGGGCTTTAGCTGGAAAGTCCCGGAAGGTCAGGCCGGCGGACAGTATCTACTCAAGGCGACCTATCCCTGGAATGGTCATGCACCAGCTGAAAGAAAATTCGATATAAGAGCCTACCGCGCACCACGTCTAAAATCGCAAATTACATTCTTGCGCGACGGCTATGGCCCAGGTGAGAAAGTCAACGCCACACTGGATGTCAAACGCGCAGAAGGCGGAGTGCCTGCTGGTGCGAAAGTATCAGTTACTGCTATTGTCGACGGTGTCGCCATCAGTGGTGGCACAGCAAAAGTTGATAGCAATGGTCTTTGCTCAGTCAGTTTAGATTTACCCCACGACATTCCGCGGGGAGAAGGCACTCTAGCGCTCGTTATTGAAGATGGTGGCGTGGTCGAGACTGCCTCCAAAACTATTCCAATTCTCTTGCAAACAGTTGATCTAAAAATGTATCCGGAAGGCGGCGATCTTATCGCGGGCTATCCCAATCGTCTCTATATCCAAGCCACTCTGCCTAATGGAAAGCCCGCAGACCTAGCAGGAAAGCTCATCGCGAAGGGAAGCAACGGCAGCCTGACCAATGTAGCTGTGGCAGAATTTGCCACAGAGCATGAAGGTCGGGGCCGCATTCAATTTACACCTGATGCCAACAAAGAATACTTCCTGGCAATAAATGAACCTGTCGGAATTAAGACTACTTTTCCCTTGCCGCAAGCAAAAGCCGCTGGTGCATTAATCCGCGCTGAGCAAGACACCTTCGCCAAAGGTCAGCCAGTCACCGTGCTCGTGGGCTCTAGCAACCAAAAGTTCAGTGTCACCCTGGCCAAACACGAGACTGTTATATCAGAGTGTCATGTCGATTTAAGCAAGCGCAGCGACGTAAAGCCTGGCTCGTTATTGCCAGTAACATTTGCGGTGCCTGATGACCTTGAAGGAGTTCTGACTGCCACCATATGGAGTGAGAAAGATGTGCCCCTGGCCGAGCGCCTGCTCTTCCGCGCGCCACAGCACCCACTAAAAATCAGCATCAAAGCTGATAAGAAGAACTATATTCCAGGCGACAAAGCCAAGCTCACAGTAAAAGCTACTGATGAAAACGACAAACCAGTTGCCGCAGTTGTGGGTGTAACTGTAACCGACGACAGTGTGCTTGAAATGATCGAGAAGCGCGAACAAGCTCCAAGACTGCCGGTCATGGCTTTTCTAGAGCCTGAAGTCTCAGACCTGGCAGATGCTCATGTCTACCTCGACGACACTAACTCTAAAGCCGCACTAGCCACTGACCTGCTCTTGGGCACGCAGGGCTGGAGGCGCTTTGCCTTGATGGACTTGACGAAATTCGTTGAAGAGCATGGCGACAAAGCTCGCCGGGTAGTAGCGCTGAAGATACAAGCGCAGCATGAAGTTATGAAGGCCATGAAAGAAGACGGAATGATGCAGCTTGGGGTTCGCGGCATGGCTTTCGGAGCGCCGGGCATGGAAATGGCCCAGATGGGCAATGCGCCAATGCCGCTAGCAGCACCATCACCGCCGCAGGCAGGCAACAATAAGCCATTAGCGGAAGCACCACAAGATTTATCTAGCGTGCCCGCAAGCAACATGCTGCCACCACCGCCAAACGCAAGCGCATTCGAGAAGAAAGCGACGGTAGAGTCTGATGCTACTCGCGATAAACTGCAAGCAGCAATGGGCAGGGCTGAAGTGATGAATCGCCGAGCCAGAATTATGGCTAACGCTGACGGCTTGTTCGAAAACGAAGTTGCTGACAAGTTCATGGCTCAAAACGATCTAGTTCTGGTGCGTGAGTTTGCTTACGAAGTACGCAAAGACAGAAACCCCACAGATCGCGTCGACTTTACTGAGACCCTATTCTGGAATAGCGGCGTAAAAACTGACGCCAAGACAGGCGAGGCAACTGTTAGCTTTGGTCTGAATGATAGCGTCAGCACCTTTAGAGTGTTTGCAGACGCTTACAGCGGTAGTGGCTCCCTTGGTACCAGCAATATTGGTGTCGAGTCAGTGCAACCATTCTATGCTGAGCTTAAGATGCCATTAGAAGTAACAGCTGGCGACCACATTATGTTACCGGTAAGCATGATCAATGCCACTAGTAACGAACTCGTCAGCCCTGATATCTCTATCGATTTAAATGGTGAAGCAAGCGGAAATTCTACTGAAAGCTCAAGTGGAAGCTCAAATGCAAGCGCAAATGGAGGCTCAAAGGCAAAATTCAAACTGCTGCCCCTAGTCAAAAATGGCTCCGCCCTCAGCGCCGGAGGCAGAGTGCGCTACATTCAACCAATTGATGTTGACGCCCTACAACTAGGCACCCCCAAGTCAGGCGAAACAGCGTTTGGCGTGGGCACCTTCCCCTTAGTTCTCAATGCTAAATCTGGTCTCTTCCAAGACAAAATAACCAGAACCCTAAGCGTCAAACCCAAAGGCTTCCCTATTGAAAAATGCTTTGGTGGCATGATTGAGCCAGGCAAATCGGTGGTGCACACTATCACCATCCCCAAAGAAGTTATCGCCGGCAGTATCGCTTCCAATTCAGCGGTCTATCCAACACCACTAGCCAATATGACAGAAGCGCTGCAAAGACTGATTCAAGACCCCTGCGGCTGCTTTGAGCAGACCTGCTCCACCAGCTATCCACTGACCATGGCACAGCAATACTTCCTCTCTCACACCGGCGTCGACCCCAAACTTGTAGAAACCTCACGCAAAAAACTTGATACCGGCTACAAGATGCTGGTTGGCTTCTGGTGCCCAGACAAAGGCTACGAATGGTTTGGCGAAAATCCAGGCCACGAAGCGCTCACTGCGTTTGGTTTGATGCATTTCAGCGATATGGCTCAAGTGCGCGAAGTTGATAAGAACATGGTGGCCTCTACTCGGGCCTGGCTCTTCAAACAAAAAGACGGCAAGGGTGGCTTCTCTCGCAAACGCCGAGCTCTGCACACCTGGATTGAAGACAAAGACTGCTCCAACGCATACATCCTGTGGTCGCTGCTTGAAACCGGACAGCCAGCCGCTGATCTCAAGCCCGAAATTGACTCGCTCAAGGGCGCCGCTGCCTCAAGCCAAAATAGCTATGTGCTGGCACTTGCAGCCAATGCTCTCTATCTATCAGACAATAAGGCCGAAGCTAAAAAGCTCATGGATAAGCTAGCAGCCAAGCAAAAAGCAGACGGCAGCATTGGAGACGTTAAGAGCTCAATTGTGGGCAGCGAAGGCGAAGCCCTTGCTGTAGAAGGTGCGGCTCTAACAACATTGGCCTGGATGCGTGAACCGGCCTATTCCGGAAATGTCGAAAAATCAGTGAAGTTTTTGGCCGACTCATGCAAGGCCGGGCGCTATGGTTCTACTCAATCAACAGTGCTGGCGCTGCGAGCGATTGTTACCTACGACAAATTGCGAGCCAAGCCAAAAGCACCAGGCAAGGTGCGCCTCTATGTTGACGGACAATCAATTGGTGATTGGGCCGACTTTACCCCTGCCACCACCGGTGCTATTAAGCTTCCTGACCTCAGTGAACTACTCACACCTGGCGACCACAAACTAGAGCTGCGCATGGAAGGCGGCGCGCCAATGCCGTACTCGATAGCGGTCAACTACAACGCTATCAAACCAGCCAGTTCAAACCACTGCAAACTTGATTTAAAAGTTTCGCTCGCTCAGACCAAACTGACAGAAGGTAATGCCACAGAAGCAAACGTTACAGTCACGAATAAAGAGAAGGCCGTGGTGCCGACTCCTGTGGCCATCATCGGCCTACCTGGCGGCCTGGAACCACGCCATGATCAATTGAAAGAGTTGGTGAAGAAAGGCAAAATTGATGCGTACGAAGTGCGCGGTCGCGAAGTAGTGCTCTACTGGCGCACCCTCGATGCCGAAGCTAAGGTCGATATTCCATTGAGCCTGATTGCTGCCGTACCTGGCACCTACACTGGCCCAGCCAGCCGCACGTATCTCTATTACACCGATGAGAATAAGCAATGGGTAGACGGATTGGCGGTAGAAATCACAGCGAAATAAGAGAAAGCAAACCGTCAGCACCTCTTTACATCAGAGCAAACTCAGGAAAGCATAGTGCCCTCTAGGTTATTCTTGCACTACACCTAGAGGAGCCTACGCATGCGCAAGACTTTTGCCACCTTAATTTCATTAGCACTGAGTGGCTGTTTTGCGGCCAACGGCGCACTGGCACTTGATTCTACCGATGCCAAAGATGGGAAAGACTCCAAACGACCACGGGTTGGTCTAGCCCTTGGCGGTGGCGGCTCAAGAGGCTCAGCCCACGTAGGGGTTCTCAAGGTTTTACTTGAGGAAAATATTCCCATTGACTTGATTGCGGGCACAAGCATCGGTTCAGTAGTTGGTGGTTTCTATGCATCAGGTATGCCTATAGAAGATATCGCTCAGGTATTCGAGAAAAATACATTCACCAAAGAATTTGCGCCCATGCCAATTTTGCGCTTGATGCTTGAGCCAACAGCGATGACTTTGAGACTGTTTGGCTACCGCCCATACGATGGTCTCTACTATGGCTGGAAGTTCAGAAATTATGCAGACAAAGCTGTGGGCGATAAGAAAATCGAACAATTTAACATTCCTTATGCCGCCGTTGTCACCGATGTTGTGAGCGGCAAGAGCTGTCGTTTAACCGAAGGCGACCTTGGTGTTGCACTTACTGCTAGCACGGCCGTACCAGAGCTAAGAAAGCCTGTTCAAATAGGCGACCGTCTCTTCTGTGATGGCGGAGTAATCAATAACGTTCCTGTTAACCACGCCCGCGAAATGGGCGCTGATGTAGTTATCGCCGTAGACATTGACGAGCAGCTAAAGGATAGACCACTTAAAGACTTCCGCAAGCTTGGTTCGATGGGACGCCAGGCGCTGAGAATTCAACTAGCCGCCTTTGATGGACCAAGCGGCAAAAATGCAGATATTTTGATTCATCCTGATACCACAGGTATCAACCTCGTTTCTTTCAAAAAATCTGACGGCAAACGTGGTATCGATGCTGGTATCGCTGCCGCAAGAGCAGCCATGCCCGAAATTAAACGCAAATTGGCTATGGCTGGTATAACTCCTACTAAACAGATTGACTCAGCAAAGTAGAGCACTATAAAAAACAATCTGACTGTCAGAGAAGGCTTAATCGTAACAACACAGCAATTAGCTAGTGTCGTTATTATTGAGCCTTCCCCTTGACACAATCACTTTGCTTGATAGAATGGTTTCAAGCTCCCTCTCATTTCTTGAGGTAAAGGTCATGCATTCCCGAAGTACGTCGCACAGCAGTAGATCTCTCTAAGGGCCCACAGCCCCTGCTTTGTACTTGGGACAAATGATCTTACGGAACCACAAATTCTGCAGATTTTTTTGTTTAATACAAATGCTTTGAAATATCGCCGCTGCGGTATGTCACGACGCATACACTAAACACTTAACGCCAAAGTAGGCTTGTCTTTGTCTTTCCGTGACTTGGCTTAGCCTTGCTGTGACTTGCTTTGACTGGTGTTACATCAACCAATATTGAATTCAAATGCATGTAATTACATTCGATTGCGTGCAGTTACATTCAATTGCATCCCTTTAACTCGCTTGCAGCGAGTCACTTTGCTGCGAGCAATTGGAGAAATACATGTTTGCCAACTTGCAAAGATCGTTCGACAAAATCGGCGCAAAAGTCTCAATCACATTTGCAGTAGAAGAGATTTTTCGCAACCGCAATCTAAGTCAGAGCGCACCTGCGCGCTTAAATGTCATAGACAAAAAAGGAGAAGAGATTTTCGAAATATCAGTGCGCAAAGACCTGCTGGCCAATCTTGAACTGTCAATAATTGAAGTGCGTCCTAAAGACAAGCACCTGCTTCTGCTATCTAGACAACTAGACAGTGAAGGCGATGCTGTCAACAAAGATCACTTCCTTTGCGGTAGAGATGAGCGTCATCTCTTTGTTGCTTCAGTAGAGGGTGTCTCTACCGTAGCCGCAGCCAAAGCCTCGCTTAAGCCCACAGAAATACTGAACAAAGAAGTGGGCCTCAGCGAAGAAAAGCGCAATCGTCGCAAGACCAAAGCGTTCAGGCGCCAAGGAGAATGGTTCTTTATACCGACATCACTGGTGGTGCCAGCTAACCTTGTACGCTCACAAGAGCCCCTTGTGCGCGGTATAGGCAGCAAAGCCCACATCGCTCAATACGCCTATCGCACCCAAGGCGAAGCAGTGATGGTAAGCAGTCGATATCCGCAAGGATTGACAGAGCCTCAGTACAAAAGACTAATCAGCAGAGACAAGTCAGCATACCTCAACTGGAGGCAGATGGTAAGAAACGCTGGTGTATTTGTCAAAGGCACCGTACGTCATCCCGATCACGCCACAATTGTACTCGAAGGCTGGCACCGGGTCTTAATGAATACTGAAGCAAACTCAGAAGCAGTTGCATTTCTTGATTGATTGGCAACAACAAATGGAAATAGACAAAACTAGATCGAGCTATTTAAGAGACTCGAAATAGTACTAGAAAGAAAAGGCCATATATGAAAACGAAAATAATTGCTTCGGCCCAGAACTGGATTGAAGGCAATGCTATTGAACAGCTCAATCAGACAGCCATGCTGCCTGGTATGAGCGAGACAGTGGGCATGCCCGAACTCCACCCAGGTAAAGACACACCTATCGGTGCTGTCTTTGCCTGCCAGGGGCTCATTTATGCGCACCTGGTCGGCAACGACATCGGCTGCGGCATGGGCTTCTGGCAAACTAAACTACACAAGTCTCAGTGCAAGCTCGATAGCTGGACAAAAAAGCTCGGCAACTTCGAACAAAGCAAAAACCAGGGCGAATATGACGAAATGCTTACCGCCATTGGCCTAGCACCGTCGAATTTCGATACCTCCTTAGGCACTATTGGTGGAGGCAATCATTTTGCCGAGCTGCAGCGCCTGCAGTCTATAGCTGAGCCATCAATCTTCGAAGCTATGGACCTCAGCAAAGACACCCTCTATGTTTTAGTTCATAGCGGCTCTCGTGGATTGGGTGAGCACATCCTAAGAGGGCACCAAAAACACTTTGGCAATGGTGCCCTCAAGGCCAGCTCAAGAGAAGGAGAAAATTACCTACAGCAACACAACAATGCGGTTAAGTGGGCCAAGCTAAACAGAGAAATAATTGCTGCAAAATTCATGACTACTCTCACGACCAAGGGCAGACAGATTCTTGATGTTTGCCATAACTGTGTACTTCCAGCAAGCGTTCCAATAGATAAATCAGAACCAACAGATACTAGCATTTGGCTGCACCGCAAAGGCGCCGCCCCATCAGATCAAGGAGCGGTAATGATTCCTGGGTCGCGCGGTACTCTCAGCTATCTAGTTATTGCTCGCGGCGAACAGACTGAAAATCTAGCCACCCTGGCCCATGGCGCTGGCCGCAAATGGAAGCGCTCTGAATGCCGGGGCAAACTAGAAGCGCGCTATACAAAAGAAAGCTTGAAACGTACCGAAATTGGTGGACGAGTTATCTGCGAAGACCGCGCGCTACTCTACGAAGAAGCGCCCCAGGCCTACAAAGATATAGACGTTGTTGTCGGCGACCTGGTGGACGCTGGTCTAATCGAGGTGATTGCAACTTTCGCCCCTGTTATTACTTACAAAACCGGAGCAACAAGAAGATAATTTGGTTACAAATAAGCGCGGGCCTAGGCCCCGATGAGTGCTGCCAGGTGGTAGCCAAAGTGGCAAAACTAATTTCTGCAGAAGCACGACTGAAGCAAACAGAACTGCAACTACTCGAAAAAGTGGAGGGCAAAAGAAGCGAAACTTTCCAATCGATATTATTTGCCATTGCAGCTGAGGAAGTGCCAACCTGGCTAAATGATTGGATAGGAACAGTAAAATGGACTGGCAATAGCCCATACAGGCCGAACCATCGGCGGAAAAACTGGTTTGTAAGCGTAGAGTTACAAGAGCCACCATTAACGGTGAACTTCAACTTAAAAGATCTGCGTATAGAGACCTGTCGCGCCTCAGGCCCAGGAGGGCAACATGTGAACAAGACCGAATCATCGGTAAGAGTCACTCACATTCCCACTGGGCTTGTAGCGGTCAGTCAAGATGAACGCTCCCAGGGGGGCAACCGCAAGCTGGCAATAGAACGCCTGAAGCGCAAGCTGCAGCTAACAAACGAAGGTGAACACGCTGGAGCTCGCAAAAAATTGCAGCAGCAACACACGAACTTAGAAAGAGGCAACGCCATAAAAGTAATTGGGAACAACCATCTCCTTACTTAATTTCAATACCATCGAGATAAAAAGAACCGCTGCCACTGCCATACTTCAAGGTTATGTCCAAACCTTCTCCATTTGTTTCGTGCATCGATACCAACTCAACAAACTGTTGAAATTTTGCATAATCACGATGGACTTTCTGAAACTTGGCAGGATCTATGACTCCGGAAGACTCAACAGAGCAGTCCTTAATTAATTTTGAGGCATCAGTCAATCTATTTTCATCAAGGGCGGCGGCAGCATCGACAGCAAATAAATCGTCACAACGACTCAATGTCGCTTTCTTAGCAGCTAGGGCCTCAGCCTTCTCTTGCAAGGCCGCAGCAGTGATGTGCGCAAGCTCTAGACGATGCTCGGTGTCCCACGAAGCAGACAATTCATATCTAAGTCCAGCTCCAGAATCATGCCAACGAACTTCGTGCTTAAAACCCAACGCTTGAAGACTCTTAACTTGTTCATGCAACGACTCGCTGAAAGGTATGGGAAGAAAAGCTCCGACCATCGCGCCGCTGCCGGTAGCTATCAAAACAGAACTCTCACCATTAGCTGCGGCTTCTATAGCGGCATAAGGCAGTCTCTCTAAAGACAAAACCTCTTTTCTCGAATCAGGCTTCTCAATCGGTTCTCTATTAGCATAAGCCTCAATAGCTAGACGACTATGACTATTGCCACTTTCAGTAGTGCTGTTTTCCATCTCGTCTGGCTGTTGAAATTCAGAATTCATGGTAGAACCTCAAATGAATGAATGAAAGTGCCTGCGCCTCATGCAACTAACATAAACTCAAAGTCAAACCGATTTGTGACGGAGGCGTGACCGAAGCGTGACTAGTTTGAGCCCGACGGCTAAAAGCAAGCTTTCAATTCATACAGAGTGGAGTGCGAATTCTCCTCGCACTTGCCTCGACCTTGCTTAACTGGTTCAAGAATGGCCGTGAGACCTTGGGCTTCAATCGCCTCAACAACACGCAAAACTTCAAAAGGAGATGGATAATTTAACTGAGGATAGGAAAAATTGCGATAGTAAGCACGGCAATCAATTACTACAGTACTTTCACCCCGATTGGATGCCTCCTTCACCATATCTGGCAAAACAGCAAGGGTCTCATCGTGTCTTTGAATTGTGGCTTGCTCGAAGGAATCTATCCGTCCGCCGACATAATTTGACTGAACAGCAGCAACACACTGAAGCTCTTCTATTCCTAAAATCAGGGCGATTGCGGAAGCACCAACTGCAATAGTCGGCAACTTTTTATCGCCAGTAGCGACAACGGGCATGCTTGCCATCTTACTTTGATTGCTTTGGCTTAAGAGTTGGCTGCTGGCTTGAAACTCAGTTTGCATTGTAAAACCTCAGAAAAAAGTATGGGCCTCATGCAACTACCTTAATCTCAGATTCAGACCGAGTGGTGACTGATACGTGGCGAAACTGTGACTGAGGTGGCGACTGAGTGGCAATGACAATTCCTCTATATAGATTGCAATGGAGGTAAGGTGGAAGTACGAATTTCGCAATTGAACTATTTCTAGCTTTCGAGCGTATCAGAGAAAGATGAACGCACTTATCTGGTAGTGAGGCTACCCTGTCATCCGCTGGCTACCCGGGAAGTCACCGCGGAAGTCACCGCGGAAGTCACCGCGGAAGTCACCGCCATGCTCCAAGCCATAAAAGGAGAAATGAGTAGGCAAAAGCTGCAGTTAGCTCTCGGACTAAGGCACGCAGAACATTTCAGAAAGTCATATCTTCTTCCGGCCCTAAAAAGAGGCTACATAGAAATGACCATTCCCAATCAACCCAAAAGTCAACTCCAACGCTACCGCCTCACAGAAGAAGGGAAGCGATGGCTATGGATGCGCGATCGCGAGGAATAAACCAATCCCTCAATTGTAAATACTCATCCTCCATGGCCCTTGGCCGAAAACTTCCATCGATCATGAACATAGCCATGAATCAACCACCAAGCTTTCGAAGCGCTGCATCTGGAACTGTAGACATCGGCTTCGACTTCTTCAACTCACGATAATAATTTATCAGCTTATCCTTCATTCCATACTTGACCATCTCATCAAGATTACCGATCGCACTAAGATCAACAGCGTCTTTCAATTGCCAAAGACGCAGAGAATTTTCCTTGTCTCCAGCTCGGGCGGCAGCAATGGCAATTCGCGACAGCCAATCAGGTTTTTCTTCGCTGGTCAATTGCACCGATGCAGCTGGCCAAATTTCCTCGGCGCGCCGCCAGTCGAAGACGTCCAGATAACTCTCGAAAACTGTAAATTGTGCGCGCTGTTTCAAGTCTTTATCGTTGCTCTTTGATGCAGCCAGAAGCAAAGGAATTGAACGTTTCGCTTCCTGGCAACGGTTCAAAATCCAACCTAGCGTCAACTCTCTACTAGAATTACCTAGAGCCAATTCTTCTGCTCGCTTCCACAGTTGCCGCCGTTGCTCAGGCTTTGCATTGCGCGCCATGCGCCACAATATGCGCTCTTCAGTGTAGCCCCAAGTATTGGACTGCTTCAGCAGCAGCCACAAACGCTCATCAACTGGAGATAGATAACCTGTTCGATCGGTTTCATAAGTCTGTTCAAGATCGCGCACCAGCTTGGTGCGATACTCTAGGCTAGAAGCAGAGGCAGAAGCTGCATCAAACTCGCTCCAAATGAACTTAATAGCAGCCTGATCACTTTCATGGCGCCGCAAAAACTGAGCATAAGAAGACACGATCATCAGCAAGTAAAATTGAGCACTCTGGTCTTGCTTTAAGTTTGCTAGCTTTGATTCGGCTAGCTTCAACGCTCGCAGCCAAGCTGAACGCTCTTGTTCAGCCTCTTTACGCCCTCTATAATATTCTGCTCGACCTTGCCAGTAGTCAATTGAATCTTCATTCTTAACTTCTGCCGCTTTTATCTGCTGCTCAAGAGGCCGAGTTGGAGTAGCAGCTTGAATTTGCCCGGCCAGTTGCGACAGAGCATAGGTCGGAACCTGCCCACCAGATTCCTTCGACAATTGCAAAAGAATAGACTGAGCCTCTTTGCTTTGCCCTACTTTCTGATAGCACTCAGCGAGCATTGAGCGCACCCAAACACTAAAATGCCTGACCTGAGGAACAGCGTTGAAATTAGCAGGCAGAGCCGAATTTCGCAGCAAGAAGTTCCTAATTTCCTTATCGTCTTGAGGAGAAAAGGGAATACTTTGAGCACGCTTCAAATAGAAAATGGCTTCAGACGGATGTCTTGTATGCAACCATTCAGCCACCTGGTAGTTACGATAAGCAAGTTTTGGCTGCACTGTATCACAAATCCAGTGAATATCTGATTTATCAGAAGAATCATCAGTGGCCGAAATAAACCACTTCAATCTCCAAACATCCTCGGGCTTGTCCTTAACTTGCTTAGCAAAATCCGCCAGGATCTGCTTTCTTCTACCGGCTTCATCGGCGAAAGTCATACGCAGTCGCCACCAATACTCTTCATTAAACGGAAATCGTGCTTTTATCCAATTGTCGATAGCATCAAGGGCGATGGCATCCTTCTTGCACTCCGAACACATATGCTTGATTAGAACATATCCCCAACCAGGTTCAGCCAGGGGCAACTGCTCTAAATAGAGCTTTGCTAGGTCCCACTTTTCCTTGCCAATCAAAAAGTCAGCCGCTTGTGACAGCTCATTTTTCGCCTCAGCATTAACTGCGCCTCTTACTCCACCCAGCTGCTTGATAATAGATTTAACCGAAGCGTCATTACCTTGGCGCACTTCATCTTTTAGCTCCTTCAGCAGGGGAAGGTACTCTGACTTCTGAGCACTGTTAGCTGGAAGACTTGGCGATGTTTTAACCTTCACAGAATCAGACGCCACTGCTGGCTGAGCAATCCCAATCAAAGAAGATAGAATCAAGATTCGCAGCCCGTTAATTTTCATGCACCCTCAGTCTTCGACGCACTAACCCCGACATTGTCACATGCTACCCCAATTTTACTCATACAGGCAAAGACAGACCTGCTAGGATCTTGCAATAATCAGGTGACAATTGGGCGAAAATCGGCCGAAAACTGGACGACAATCAGACCAAGCTCCGAACCTAGAGGAAACACCAATTAAGCACTTACCCATCGATGATGTCTTGCCAGAGGTGATTTCAGGCCTCGCCAACTCTGACACCGGTGCATTGGTGCTTATAGCAGCTCCTGGCGCTGGCAAGACCACTCGCGTGCCCCCAGCCGTGCTTGATGCCGGTTTAGCAGAACTCAATAGCGGCAGCCAGCTGCGAGAAGGGCAAGGCAACGGAAATACGTCGAGTCGGCCCGGACAAATAATAGTGCTACAGCCGCGGAGGGTCGCAGCTAGAGCTGCAGCAACTCGTATTTCAGACGAACGCGGCACGAAGCTTGGTGAAGAAATTGGCTATCAAGTTCGTCACGAGAGCAAAGTGTCAGCGCGCACTCGCATAGTTATTTGCACAGAAGGTGTTTTTCTAAGACGATTGCAAAAAGACCCGATGCTAGAAAACATAGCAGTAGTGATCTTCGATGAATTTCACGAGCGTAATCTCGACAGCGATCTAGCTCTGGCCTTAGTGCGGCAAGTACGCAACGAACTGCGCCCCGATTTGAAGATCATAGTAATGTCTGCCACCCTTGACGCAGAACCAGTCAGCCGCTATCTGTCAAACTGTCCTGTGGTGCAAAGCCCAGGGCGCACCTATCCAGTCAATATCGAATATCTTTCATTTCAGCCGTCCGCAGTAAACCTTGAGCAGAAAGTGAGTGATGGCGTTAAGAAAATGTTGGCTACTAGCGACGGACACATACTTGCATTTCTCCCTGGTGTGGGCGAAATTCGCAAGACCCTAGAGTTACTTGAACCAATTGCCGCGCGCGAAAATCTGTTGCTGCTTCCTTTATATGGAGACATGCCATTAGAAGAACAGCAGCGTGTACTAAATCAATCGGCACAGCGCAAAGTGGTGCTTGCTACCAATATTGCTGAAACATCACTGACTATTGACGGAATTACTGCCGTTGTCGACAGCGGCATGGCAAGAGTCAACAGGCTCGATACAAGGCTCGGACTAAATCGTCTCGGCCTTGAACGCATTTCTCAAGCATCGGCAGACCAACGGGCTGGTCGCGCGGGCCGCACTGCCAGCGGTGACTGCCTAAGACTTTGGACAGAGCGCGAGCACAAATCGATGTCAGTTTTCAACTCACCCGAGATTGAGCGAGTTGATTTATCTGAATGCGCCCTTCAGCTTCTGGCCTGGGGAGAAAAAGATCTGCAATCGTTTTCATGGTTTGAAGCACCACCGCAAACCAGCCTCAGCCGCGCATTAGAATTACTTGACCGGCTTGATGCCTTAGAAAACGGTAGCCTGACAGAGCTTGGGCGAAAAATGGCTCAACTGCCATTGCAACCAAGACTAGCGCGCTTGCTCGTAGAAGGAGCCAGCTTGGGTCAACAGAAAGAGACTGCACTTTGTGCAGCCATGCTATCTGAGCGCGATCCTCTCAAGCGCTCTAGCGAGAACACTGGCGCCAAACACAAATCAGAATCTGACGTCTTAGATAGAGTTTGGGCACTAAAAGAATTTGCAGAGCACGGGCACAAACACTCATTTGCTGGTGAACTAATGGTAAATCCGGCCAAGCAGATTCTGCGAGCGGCCGAGCAATTGACCCGGCTTCTTAGTGACTTTGATAGCGGCGGTGATGCAAGAACTAGCAGCGATGTAGAAATTAGCAGTGATGCACGAGCAAGAAACAAAGACGTCTCACCCAGCAAAGCCCCAGCCGTGCAAAAGTCAGTCCAGCAAGCAGAACAATCAGTTATGCGAGCGATTATGGTGGCATTTAGCGACCGTATATGCAAGCGAAGAGAACCCGCTGGCAAAACAGCAATTATGGTCGGTGGTCGCGGAGTCAAACTTTCAAACGACTCAGCAGTAACCGATGCAGAATTCTTTGTGGCGGTTGAACTAATCGAGACTGGTCAATCTGATGCAACCGTTAGACAAGCCTCAGCCATCGACAAAGGCTGGCTACCCAAGTCACATCTTACAACTAGCATAGACGTATTTTATGACACCATTCGAGAGAAAGTGGTGGCATCAAAATGTACTCGATTCTGCGATTTAATAATTGAAGAAACAGTGGCAGCGCTTCCACAAGATATTGACCCAGGGGAAATTCTAGCCAAGGCACTAAGTGCAGCAAATGTTGACCTTGCGGCCCTTGTGGATGACCATGCAAAACAATATCTAGCTCGCATAAAATGCCTCCGCGAGAATATGCCAGAGCTTGACTTACCAGAGTTTTCAGCAGAACCTTGGCGAGAGTTGTTGCCGCTTTGGTGCATGGGATCGGCCAGCTTAACGGAACTAAAATCGCACTCGTTTACATCCATTTTGCAATCACAATTGAGCCACGAACAACTCACGGCAATAGAACAAGAAGCACCAGCACAAATATCAGTACCAAGCGGGAACCAAATCAAGCTTCACTACGAAGACGGCAAGGCACCAGTATTGGCGGTGCGCATACAAGAACTTTTCGGCATGACCGAAACACCAAAAGTGGCAAGGTCGAGGCAACCAGTCTTGATGCATCTACTGGCGCCAAATTATAGAGTGCAGCAGATTACACCAGATCTAGCTAGCTTCTGGAAGAACACATACAGTGAAGTTAAGAAAGATCTGAAAGCCCGATATCCAAAACATTCTTGGCCAGACAATCCGCTTACGGCACAGGCTGAGAGTAGGCCGAAAAGAAGAACCTAGCAACAAGACCTAAGGCTCATAGGTAATCTTCTTTGCCCAGCGAATTGTCTGCAATGCCTTCTTCACTTCGCCGATGTGCTTCTCATACTCAGCTGGTGGGGCGGAGTAGACTATTTCGGCGTCAACCCAAACATCTGAGTCATCAGGATTATGATTAAAGAGAATTTTATAGACATTCAAATTATCACTCTCGTATCGCCCAGTCAGGGCAATCACACGTTTGCCGTTGATAGTCTCAGTTTGAGCTGTAGTGAAAAACGTCTGAATTCCGATAGCTGAACGCTCTTCTGCAGAAACAATGTGGGGAGCGCTCCTTATTAAAGACTTAAAGACAGCTTCGTCTGCATAACGCATACCCGAGCTAGAAAAACGAAGCTCAACCTTGCTGTTAGCCTTTAATGTCAAGGGAATGTTGTACCCGTTGGGCGATGAATACTCCAACCGCTGATACATCCACGTGCCCGGTGGCAATTTCATGAAAACCATGGGCATATCGTCAACAATAGTCGGCATTGACTTTACTACGACAGGAGCAGGAGCACGGGGATAGTGCCGCGGAACCAACGGCGGATCAGCTAGTCTCTTAGCAAGTAACGGCGACGGGGATTCTTTCGCGAGATACCGAAACTCAACAGTATCAATAGGCCAATCGATAATCTTCGGTGGCTCAAAGTACATACTTACATTTCTCCAAATTATAGTCAGCGTAGATTTATTGGGTACTTAACCAGCCACTCATGGAGCACTATCTTCCAGTGCCTTAGCTCCCTATCGTCTGGATGTCGCATAATCCAGTCTCTCAATTCGGGATCTGGGTTCTGGTGCTCAAATTCAGTAGGGCTCAATGTACGACTACCCTCCTTAAGCCTTTCTGGAAAAGCGAGCCACATAGGCAACTGCCTTTGTAAATAATTAGGATTCTGACTCCAAAAATTGACCAAGGGCATAAGACCAGCAGCCTCCGACTCTACTCTAATCTTAGGAGAGAAAACACTCTCTGAAATTGTACTGATAGGAATCTTAGGTACACCGTTGTGATCTCTAGATTCTTCCCAAGTATTGTCGACAGCTAATAATCTCCCATCCTCAGATAGCTCACTTAGGACCAAGAAGTGAGCTCCTCCATTCTTCATGCTAGTAGGTGGCATAGAGCAATCTAATCTCACAATAGGTGGCCACTGGCCAATTTCCTTTGTCGCCCTAAGAGCGGCCGCAAGTTCAGATGCCGAGAAGAGGGCAACAACACCGCCATCTCTATTGTTGAACTCGTAGGCTCTACGAACGTTAATACTAGCCGCTTCAGTTGCAGTTAAGTGGGCCGCCGAGATAACAAAATGGCGCTCATCCTTACCGGTCATTCTCTGGGCGAGGGTCGAGAGGTCGGTATCAACAACCTGACGTCCTTCACCGCTCCCCCAAGGCAAAGAATTTCCAGTCCGAACCTCAACTACTTTGCCATTAGCTGAATTCTTTAAACTCTCATAATCCTTTAAGGTTGGCTGCTCATAGCGAAATCCACGCGGACCAAGAACCACATTAATCGCAGTAACATCAAACAGCTGAGATGCAAAACCTCGCGAACCATGATAGAACTTTTCGAACTCATAAATTGGCACATTTTTAATATCATTCTCGACAGTGAATCGCTTAGCGAAAAGATCAGGAATCAGATTATTCGGACACTCAGTCAAATCAACCTTGATGCCACCATATGTGGCCTCATATTTGCCTGTCAAAACAACATCGGTAACTAAACGAGCCACCGCTGCTGGTTCACGATAGTGTTCACGCACCTGCAAAGACGCAGTAGCACAAATTGCCAAATTACCCTGACTAATAGTAAATGGCTCGGCCACTTGATGCATCAATTGCTCGGCAACCTGAACACGCCACGGCGTATCACCTGGTTGTTGTTTACACTCCGGGTAGCGCGCCAAAACATCAGAATCAGCCGACAAAAGGCGGCAGTATTGGCCATCTCACGCTGCTTTTCCATCGCGCCCATATGGCTTCGCTCAGAAAAGCTTTTTTCAAAGTTATCCATATCAGTAGTAAACTGTTTCCGCTCATTCGGTTTCAAAATTGCAGCATCAGCCAAGCGCTTCAATTCGTCGCGGGCAATAGTCAAATCTTGAGGTGCCAGCAAATCTTGGACAGGAGCCAACAAATTGTCACTAGCCTTTCGAGACAGCTCGGAAGGGGCAATCAGCTTAGGCATATGATTCAGACGTGATTCGATATGGCCACCGAAATCAATCTCTAAACTATGATCTTGCGATTCATCAAGTGAACCAGAACTAGCATTAGTTCTTTTTTTGGCGATGGCATCCATAATGGTGGAACCAATTGAGCCAACCTCACGCGTCACCTTGCTGTCGCCAGCAGCACGCGACTCACCCGCACGTTCAGCAGACTTAAGACTATCCTTTTCTTTTTGGTCGTCGCTCATGCTCTCACTCAAGAAATACAAACAAGACGCGAATCTAAACAAAATTAGGGATGCCACCCCTATTATTACAGAAAAGCACAAATCGAAAATCGCTATTGCGTTTTCTTTTGCTCGTGGTATATTGAAAAAACGGTCGTGCAATTCGTTGCACAACTTTTTGTTCGCGGGATTGGCACATTGGTTGTGCTCTAGCCTTCCAAGCTAGCTAAAAGAGTTCGATTCTCTTATTCCGCTCCATTTTCAGGTGAATAAAGTGAAGACCATGATAGGGATTATGAAACGGAATAGTGATAGAGGCAATTGCTCTGTCATTCGTTTTGTCACACCTATTATGAGATCAAATCACCGTGTTATTTTTACAACCACTGCCCGAGCGACGTCCACCAGCGCCTAATGCCTGGGGTCTTAGTTTAGTCAGCAAAACTCTCGGTTTGCACCCGAAAGTGGAGGGTGCAAAGCCCTCAGACTCCACCATTTTTCAATTGAATATTTGCCCATGTAGCTCAAAAGCAGAGCGGTCGCCTTGTAAGCGACAGGTAGCGGGAGCATTACCACGCCTTGGGCTCCATTTCTCTGCTGCACCAGCAGAGGCTATTGCTGCGCTAATCGCAGTGATATACGCGCACGTGGTCTACTGGATGGGCAACGTTCTTCTAAAGCGTTTAAAACAAGTTCGATTCTTGCCGTGCGCGTGGTGCGCTATAGCTCAGTTGGTGAGCACACCCGTTAAGTGGATTGTCCCTGGTTCGAGCCCAGGTAGCGCAGCCATTTTCCACTATCGTCTAACAGTAAGACATTCAGCTCATGACTGGACTGATGTTGGTGCAAATCCAGCTAGTGGAACCATTTTTTTCATGGCGATTTTAGCCAACTCTGTGTACTTAGCCAAGATAGTAAGGCAACTGATTGCAAACCAGTCATGCGATGGTGCAAATCCATCAGTACACTTTATACCGGTGTCGTCTAACGGTTTAGGACGCTCCCCTGTCACGGGAGTAATGCGGATTCGAATTCCGTCACTGGTGCCAATTTATGGAGACGATCCGGCTAGATGAGGAGCTTGTCTTGAAAACAAGTGCCCGACAGGGTTGTAGGTGCGAGTCCATACCGTCTCCTCCATTTTGGAACAGTGGCCCATGGGGGCAAACTCTTTGCTAGAGAGTCGGGCCAATAGCCTAGTAGGTTCGATTCCTACCTGTTCCGAATTTTACAATTGAGACAGCAACTGTCTTGCGCGCGGATGAACTTGTTCATTTTCCTTCTGCACGTGCACTTTTAGATCGGCAATGACTGCAGCAAGACCAGCAACAAACTGATGACAAATTCCGTCAGCTTGACCTTCATCTACCGCAATAGAATTCACCACTACCAGTATCGCTTCAAAAGCTTTACCTGAATTCTCATGCTCACTTTCCATCTCGACAAGGCGCTCAAGCAAGTTAGGCCCTGCAGTCACTTCGACAATTGACTGACTAGCGACTTCGTCGTTTTCAAGTTTGAGGCAAGCGGGAAAGAGAAACTGCTCTTCGTCACCGAGATGAATCTCAATTTTAGACTTCACTTTCTTGAAGGTCTCAAATGCTTCACACAACTTCTGATTCTGAGCACCAAATTCAGAGTCTATTTCACCCAGCAGCAACTCAAGGCGAGGAAGCTCTCTGCGCAAAAGAACATGATGCTCCGTCAGAATATTCTGAATCAGATCTTTAAGACTCATGGCCACGATATGCTTCTCCAAAACGCAAGATTGCAGGTGAAGCGCTAGTTTAGCACTACTGAGATTGTAAAATTTCGACGGAGTAGGATTTGAACCTACGTGCTTGTTACAGTCCTGCTTTACAGGCAGGCGCAATCGTCCTCTCTGCCATCCGCCGATGGATAATCACAAACACGAGCTTGTGTAATAAGAAACGCGAATTCGCGCTCCTCTATAGCAGCACCATATTTAGCGCCACGTGTATTTGCCTAACGGCACACAATTAGAGCCAGACAGTCGTCATAAGCGGATATTCTAAAAAACAAATCTATTTGAACAACACACGCACGACGACCAACGCCTAGCCTCGATATGAGCGGCGCCGATAAGTGCTTAATGATAGTGTTAATTGCTTGTTCATATGACGACATTACCATGAGTGGAATAAGATCGCAAGACTACAAAAATCAATTTTTCTCATTCGACTTAGAAGAAGGGGAAGAAGATCCAACCTGCAACTCTTCATCAAAATTCAAAGCCGCATCTTCACCACCTCTAGCAACCAACTTGGCGCGAAGTGAATCATGCTCAGCCAAGAGAGTCTTAAAGCGTTCAAACTGATCAATCGTCATTTTCCCTCCCTCCTTACTCAACCGATCCTTGATGCCCCGAAGTGATTGGAGCGTTTGCATTTCGCGGAAATTTCGCACATATCTAGCGAAAAAGTCAGCTTCAACCCTGACCATTAGATAAAGCGAAATGAACTCAGCCTCGGAACTCATTGCAGCCGCGCGTTCAGCCCTCGAAATCGACCTCGCCGGCGCAAGAATACTTACCGAATTGCAAGTGAGAGTTTTGGCACGACCAACTCTGAGATAGCTTGGCCTCGCATCATTCAACACCGGATAGGTCGGCTCAAAGTTAGGATCGGTAAGCGCCATAGTAGACTGACCAGACCGCGAGCGTTGCCCTTCGCCCCGATCCATCGGGTCTGGATTCGCTAAAAAATCAGCAATCTTATCATCAGCCCAGCCACGCTTCTTCAGTTTCTCAATAACCAATAAGAGATCAGGAGACCTTTTGGTATAAGCCCGCCAGAGTTCAGCAAGAGGTTTTTGCTCATTAGGTATGCGCCCTACGCTTTTCACTTCGGAACTTGCATCGGAATGAACATTCTCAACTTTGCCTTTCGACTCGCTCGCTATTGAGCACTGCCCAGCAAGACCAAAGCTCAAGACAAGACCGCCCCAAGCAGCTTTAAGCAATCTGCAAGACCGGGGTACACTAACTATCGTCAAAAAGTGGGGCATGGGTGCATTGTACACCGAGGTATTAATAGATAGCAGCAATAGCCCGAATTCTATCCAAAATTATACCGGCGCGAGACTGACTTACTGCATCAGGCAAAAGATGCATGCTGAGCGCATCAACGAAATCTCGATCGCTCAGGAAATTGGCGAAGCAATCACAAATATATTGGCGAACACTTAATTCACTTGCTCCAATTTCCTCAAGCAACTCCTCACGACCATCAACAACAGCAATCACATCCTCTATATCGTGACTCATAACAAAGTCGCACTGTCCACGATCATGAAAAGCCTCAAGCTTGGTAGCGACAAAAATCGGCGCAGAAATCACTCGAATCGAATCCCCGCCAGGAAGAAGAAAATCGCAAGGACATTGAACGGCTAATTCGTACCAACGATTTGTAAAACCAAGTATGTCGCCATCAATCGGCATTATGTCCACAGTCAAACCATCGACGATGAAACGACAATTGGGACCATCCAAATCGTGTTCAAACCCCAACATACGAAGGTCGCTAGCCAATGACGCATAGGCGACATAGGTAGTGATCCCGACGATGACATCAACATCGTCGGTCGGGCGAACATCTGGGGCTGCTGGATCAGTTAGCAAAAGCCCAACGATTGCACCACCAGTAAACACGACCGACGTGTTCAAACTGGAAAGGCGACGAGCCACCAACTCTATGCTTTTCAGATGGGAACTACGTCTTTGCATTCTTTGTCCTCAAGCGCTGGTGCAATTGCTCAACAGCCAGCTTACGCTCGCGAGCACGGCCATCACGTATAGCATCGACAAGCGCCAAAAGCTCATACAGCGCTCTATCTATACGAGCTGCCTGCGGCACCGAACTGTACAACGGCGACAACTCATAGCCGCGAGCCATCCCTTGCGGATCGGGCCACACAGGAGGCTGCTCGTTCACCGAAGCAGTTATAAGACCATCCAATGGAGGCGCCGCGTAAGCAGTCAACGTACCTCTCGTTAGAGTGCCTCGTTCCGAAGGGAAAGCGTACCGCACCCCGTGAACTAAAAATTCCTCAAGCGCCTGCGCTCTTGGTCTCTTCTGGACAGGGTCGAACAAATGCGCGCGCGTTGCGCGATCTAAGGAGTTATGAACTTCCCCAACACTAATGAATAGCTCCTGCGCAAGGCCACGATAAGACCAATCAGCGCCGTCAATTGCAGTGATTTTCAGCAAAACTAGTATATCTTGGGGCTTTAACTGCACTTCAACCTCCTCTTGTTCACAATTCATGAACTATGAACATTCTATAGTCAAACCTTCCAAAAAAGCAAGAAGCGAATAAGCAACAGCCAAGAACTATTTCTTAGTACGCACCCAAATCTCATGCAAATTGGTCTCGCCAGAGATCTCGTAGTCGCTCATGTAGCGAACAAAGAAGTTCTGCTGAACGAGTAAATCGAGCACCACTCTCTTTTGCACAATAATCATTGCGGGCTTCTTGCTAGCAATGTCTTTGCTATAGTTAGCAATTACCAGGTCGGTCATCTCTTGCCAGCGCTTAGCGTGGGTTTGGTTAACACAATAATCGAGAAGGGGCAGTAAGCAAAAAATGTAGCGACTGCCCTGCTGTCTGCCACTTTGCAAAATGACAGGATAGCCTGGACTTATCCCCGTACCCATAAAAAATGCACTATCGGCAGGCTTAGTCTTATCGACGATGAAAAAGAAGAGCGGATCTAAATCTGACTTGAGACACTTGCTCTGATAACCCAAGGGGCTCATATCATATAGTGTCGCGTCCTTATAACACTCTCGTTCAATATTAATAACTTGCCCAGTGAGCGACAGCGCAATAGCAAGCATGGAAAAAGCAAGAACAGGCTGAGCGAAGCGCTCTTGCTTGAGGCGAACGAGAATACTGTTCAAAACAAGGCCAAAGATCAAGCCATCGAGCATAAACAGCGCCGCTGTCATTGGCAGAAATCGATAAGGCCATGACTGCGCACCATAAATATAATGGAAAACAAAACTAAGTGAAAAGGCAGCCAATGGAGCAATCAAGTGGCTGTGACGAGATAGCGCGATAGCCGCCGACAGAGTCAAAATCAGATGCAAAAAGGGAATATAAAAGTCTCCGTTAGTGCGCAGCATGAGGATTAGCGTTTCGCTGGAATAACTAAGGCCACTCACGTAAAGCGGCATTACCTGGTGAAAATAAACATCCCAAACAGCTGGCGGCAGCATAAGACAACACAAAAGATAGGCCGCAAAGACAGATAAGACAGCATAGATTTCAGGCCGAACAAGGCTCTTAACGCTCTTAAACTGGAAAAAGAAAAACAGCTCCAAAATGGCCGCAGAAGCTACGAATTGCGGTTTCAGAGCCATTCCTATTCCTGCCAACAAGCCGCAAAGTACGGCATCAAACTTAGAAATAACCTTTTCACCATTACCATCACTTTGCCAGACTATACTGCGCAAAACGAAAAACGGCAGATAGGAAAGAACAAACAAATGTTCGCGCTCACCACTATTAACCAATAGCTCCTGGCTGAAATATGCAACAGCGAATATCATGGGCAAAAAGACAAGAAAACTTTGCTTGCTCAAATATCTATAGGCAACGCGCAAAGCAATTAGAGAGCTAATTGAACTTAGACCCAGCACTGAAAAATTCATTGCTAGGGCAGCAGGAATGTGCAAAAGTCGAGACACAAATACAGGTATCAAATTCAGATACATAATCAGCGGCGGATTCCACTCGAAAAAATCAATGTAGGGCAATTTGCCCTGTGTAATCATTTCGGCCATGGCAAAGTAAGCAGATTGATCAGGATAAGTAAGCAGGGGATGAACAGACCAGAAATAGGCTTTGTTCAAAATCAAAATGACAAAAGCTGAAGCAATTAAAAGCAAGAAGAAGCGATCGTCTTTGGGCGACTTGGTATCATTCACACTAGCAGCAAGCATTCATTGGCCTCGCTCACTGCGCTTGACAAAAAATCTAAATTGCGGGTTAAAACCGCAGAATTCATGGGGTTGATGATTGCCCAGACTGAAGTAATCACCGGTTGTATCAACTTCCCGATAGCCCTTGCGCAAGGCGTGGAAAAATTTTTCCCTATCAAAAGTAGTGAGAACTTTGTCATCGGAAGCAATGAACAAATCAGTTCGATGCTGGGCAATTTCAGACTCAATATTTGACCAGGTGTGGGCTTGAAAATCTTTCATTGGGCCAGTAATGCTAGAATTATCACTGATCCACTTAAAAATCCAGAGTGGCCTAGACCAGAGCAAATAGCCACCGGGTTTTCTACCAGAGAATAGAAGCAGCGGGTAAGCTGGTTCTATATATGGGCTCAACAAGGTGACACTGTCATTTACCTTCGAAGTTCTCTCTAGTGCTATATCTAGTGGCAAATTGCCCTTTGTGATATTGGCACTCAAATAGTCTTGTAATCTAGAACGATCATGCTCAAGAGACTGCCAGACAATAGTTGCAGCGGTGACTGCCAGCGCCACAATTATTGATTGAACCAAAAGCGGTGACGGCAACCTCGCAGGCAAATTCGCCTCGGCTCTGCGCCGAGTTAACCAATTTGTGGCACGTCTAATGGCGATTACAACGGCACTAACAAAAATAGTCGTGATGGCAAAAATTGCCAGGGTGAAGTCGTGGGAAAAGCCCTGGCCTTCAAGCATGTACAAACCAAGGCCAGAAAGCATTAGGGCCGTTAGAGGAGCAAAACAGTTGTATCTCTTACTTAGTAGAAAGGCAATAAAGCCAGCCACAACCAAGCAATAAATAATATCGACTCGATTGGGAGAAGACAATGGTGCAACAATTTCAGGATCAATAGTCGAATAGTTAAGCCACTTCAAAGGCATTGTCCACTGCCAAAACGCGGTGTGCACAGGCTCTGGCAAAGTAGCTAAGTAGATAAAGTTAACGGCAATGATAGATACGAATGTGAGCCACTGCAGCGAAATCAGACTGCGCCACCGCTGCGATTGCAACAATAGCGCTAATTCCACAATAATGAACACAAACACGTAAGGCAAATCAAAACAAGCGACAACACCAGCGCCGCAGCCAGTCAACACCTCCAGTAAGCGAGAGACTACCTTAGCAGAGTGGGCAATCTTGACACCAGATGTTTGCGACTGGGCAAGCGAATGGGCAAGCCAACGAGAGTAAAGCCAGGGAACCACAGCAAGCATGAGAACATACTGCAATTCACCGAAGTCAAAGCGAGCAATGAGAGTTGTCAAAGCCAATGAAAAGCCAGAAGCCAAAGCAAAATCTTGAATCGGCTCTCTCGACTCGGCCGAATCTGCAGAACTAAGGGCTTGCCCGGCGATGACAGCAAGCAAAATCAAAGAGCCCAGAATCAAAGCAAAGATGCAGAGCGGAATAAATGAAGCCGGAATTACAGCAACGCCCAGTGAAGCTAGAGAGGTACAGAGCAAAGTGAGCCACTTTAGCAATTCAAAGACAATTGGCTGCGACCAATCCCAAAAATCTTCATAAGGTAGTTCGCCCTTAGCAAGCAAGCCAGCCGCGACGATACGCATTGCCAGCCCACCAGAAATTAAGTATGGATACCACAAGAGAGAGAGCAGCAAGAGGGCAAGGGGAGCAAGACAGATAGAAGTATGCAATACCAAGAAATTGCCACCTTTCTTGTTTGAACCAATATCTTTATCTTTGCAATCCTGATCAGCAGAGTTCATTCAAAGACAACCATTACCACCAATCAATGCACTTAGCGCCTCTCTCATATTCCCAAAGACAACCTGGCTAGTTTGAGCCACTGGGTCGATTCTTGTCACCTTATTCTGGGGAGAACGCCTAGACCGGCTATGGATATTATCTTTAGAATCAGAGTCGTCAAATCTAGGCTGCAAATCTACAGCCAGGTAGGTGCCATCGGGAAAATCGAAGAAAACCAACCATTTCCTGGTATCAGTGCAGCTAACTTCTCGGCCAGCCAATCGTTCCCTCTCCAAATATTCCTCAAGGCTTAAGCCCTCCTCAAGGCCCTTTTGCCTTATTACTTCCATTTCGTTAGCGTAGTAGTCAGTTTCTCCGGGCAAACAAACTCGCTCACACTTAGCAATCGAACGAAATGCTCCAGCCCGTGGCGCACTATATTTAATACCATCGCATTTTCGATAAAATGTAGTAAGCTCGCCGGGCGGACTCATGCCAAGAAAACTACTGTTATTTTCCAAGCGCTGCAATGCTTTCCCGATCTCCGAATGCTCTAATGGGGGAATGACATTACAGTCCTCGCCCAAAGAGTGAAGCAAACTGTCAATACCTGCAAGATTTCGCACAGCCAAGCCAAGCTTTGGTCGAATCGTCCGGTTTTCGCCAACCTGCTCAATACCAACAAAGCCACCAATTAGCTGCATATTCTTAGACCCAAAGTCTCCTTTAAACTTGAAAGGCACAATCGAAATGCCACTAGGAAGACTACTAGATACTAGACCTGGAACACTAAATAAGAAACCGGAAGGAGTCTCGGGCTCTTCATCAGGTTCAATAACGAAAGGCGCATTCAGAAGCGAATTGGCAACGGTGAAAGAGCCGGTCTGATAGTGGCGAATATAGGGAATCAAGCGCGCTATCCAGCCGTTGATTCGGTCCCAGCCATAAGCTTTCTTCAGTTTATAAATGTTTTGCCAGTACTCTAAATCAATATCTCCGTCAGCAGCGCGCACAAACTGATCAAGAATGGGGCGCAAACTAGAAAGCCACCAGTCCATTTCAAAGTGCGCCAATATCTCAATCTTCTCTCTCAGGCTGCGCCAATCACTTGCTGAGCCCTCTAAAGTAATTGAAGGGATACCACAGACACAAGTAACCTCATACTCAAAATAGGCCTCATAAGCATCGAGTATTGTGATGGCACAGACAGTTCGCTCGAGAGGTCCAGTGGTACTAAAGTCAGTCATAAGCTGGTCGTAGGTTTCGCCAATTTGCTCCTTCAATGACGCGCCCAAACTGTCGACCAGACTCTGCCAATCACTCTCCGGCGAGTCTGGGTCAAAGTCAGAAACAGCAACGGCAACTACCGCCTTACCTTCATGAGAAACCAATCTCTTGCGCAAACGCTCGGGATTGTTGTGAACATGCTGAGCAATGCCTTGCATGATTGTTATCCACAGCATGTCAGGAGACAAAGCAAGAGGCCGGTGCTCGGCGAATGCAATGTGTACCGCCTCGATAAGGGCGTGATTGGTAATCTGACGGACAGTATTTGAATTGTATCCAGAGCAACTGAGAATAGGCTGGCAGCCATCTCCTTCTGACTGAAGGAGTAGAGCATTAATTCCCTCATAGGCCTTCCAGGTCGCCATAGAATTTGTCACCGCAGCCACATCGTGAACCGGAAAAGTAATAAACCGGTCGCTTACTCTGGTGATTGTCATCTTAAGCCTCATAGGCAATATTTGAGGTAACCCGCCACCAACAATATGCCACAAAACATCCTAAGCAAAAAATGCCCAAGTTAATTGACTGTCACGAGCAGTAGCAAACTGAAAGCAGCACAAACCATACAGACTAAAGACTCTCGAGCGCAATCTTGCGCGACTCGAACTCCTTCGCCTCTTCAGCCCTGCCGGTTTGGCGTAATACCTCCACATAGTTTCCCAGAAGCACAACCAGGTAAGGACAAGTCTTACCCTGTTCTCTTTCAATAAAGGCAATTGCTTCTCTACAAAAAGACTCCGCTTCTGAGAACTTGCCCTGCCTTAAGTAAAGCTCGGCCAGGGCATTAAGAGAAATAGCTAGAACTGGGGTACCTTCTCGACGATTCTGCCCAAAGGCCTTCTCCGCGATTACACGAGCGCGCATACATAGTGATTCCGCATCAGAAAATTTTCCCTGCAAAACAAGTAAGTCTGCTAGATTATCGAGATCTCCTGCTAAATTTGGATGCTCGCTGCCAAGCTGACTCTCATCAATTGACAAAGCCCGCCGCGCAAGACTCTCAGCCTCGGCAAACCTAGATTGACACTTCAAACAGCGAGCCAATGCAAACAAATGAGAAGATAGATTCTCACTGGCAGAACCATAAATTGTTTCTGCCAACTCTAAAGCGCGGCGGTATAAATCCTCTGCTTCTTCAAAACTCTTAAGTTTCGTCTTCAAGTCACCAAGAGCACTTAGACTAAAGCTCAAACGTGGGTCTAGACTGTGGTAATTCTCGCCCTCCGATACAGCCAGCAAGAGACATTTCTCGGCCTCAGGTAAGTTGCCAGCAAGGAAAGCCTCTTTTGCAGACTCCATCTGCCTCTTCCATTCACTTTCAAGCCCTATGATCTGTAGCCTCCCAGCTTCGGCATCAAGTTTCTTTTCAAACGTAGTGAATCCTCGCATCACCGGAGAAACCCAAATATAAGAACCATTGGCGGCCATAATTTTCAGAGACTGGGCCCATGAAACGTATTCCAGGCCAGATAAATCGGCCCAAGCAAAAGTACGTCTTCGACCGAAAGAATCAGTCCCGGAAACTTGAGAGTCATTCCAAAAGACTTTCGAATAGCTCATTAAAACAGCGGTTAGAGCGCTGAGCAGAGCAAAAGAAACAAACAGAGCAATTATCCATGGCATGGAAGCTGGATCTGTCTTCCCCGGGAAGCGCCAGGCAAGCATCGCCAAACCTAAGAAAAAAGCCGTACAAACATACATGCTAATTCGCATCCCTTCACTATAGCAAAGAAGATTAAATTCGCCATCGGAGTCAGCAGAGTTACCGGCGCCCGAAAGCTTACTTAAGATAAAAGGCACAGCAATTGCACTAACACCTGCGCTTATTAAAGCAATTGCTATAGATCGTCCATCTGACATATCAGCGCACCAAAAGCATGACAACGAACACGAAAACCCAGTTTGGATATTCGTAGATTATATAACAGCTAATGGGCGGAGCCACTACGCACCGCCCATTACTCTGCAAGATCTTTTGGGACTCTAGCTAATCAAATATGCAAGTATGATGAAGCTCTGATAGAAACCAATTCAAGAAGATAGGAGCAGCCACTCCAATAGCAATGGCAGCAACTGCAAGAATCAACATCGTCTTTCCTCCATTGAGAGCCGACTTACCTCTAACTAAACAACCAATCAAGATACAACTACCACCACCGATACCAAGTATCTCGATGAAATTGGCAATAACATTTGCCATAGCCTCGGCGTTAGCAAGATTGTTACCCCTAACCGTCCCAGCAGTATTTACTCCATTCACAACAATAGAGCCTCCGGCTTGCTCGAGGCCCTGGGGAGAAATCGTGCCATTTGTGGCACCTTGGAGAATTGGCGCGTTTGCAGACACATTTGAAGAACTCGAGTCCATCCCTTCTACCGGCATACTGGCGACTGGAACAGTTAGCATGCTCTTGCCGCCATAGACAGCACTGTCTACTGCCACAAAAGATGTAAAGTCTGACATTAACTTGTGATCAAGTGCCACCTTAGTGATTGCCTCTCTAACGCGTGGATCAACCTGGCCATTAGATAAACCCACCAGATCTTGATCTGTCAAATGGGCAATTTTTTGTCTAGACCAAACTTTCTCGATAGCACTGTTAGTAGTATCTCTTAGCGGAAGCGTCACAGCTAAGGTCTGCTGATAAGGACGCCCATTAGCGTAGCCAGTTAGAATGACTTTGCCTTGACCGGCTCCCCGATAACGGGCAGTGAAATAAAGTGGCTTATTGGCCCAGACATCGCTCACAGTTCCTGGATAGACATCATAAAGATCGATGCCCTCAGCTTTCAATTTGACATCGGTAAGAGCTGGGCTCGCAATACGCGAATAGAACTTCTTACCAACCTCTTCAGCTGAGCTATTGAGCAGTACAAAATCGGCCTCGCCTCCTCCCAATCTTGCAACATTATCAATCAAAGAACGATTGACACTATCACCGGTGCCGAAGGCAAACCAACGAGAATCTCTTCTATCCTTTTGCACCATGCTCATGATCTCAACATCGTTTCCGACATAACCATCGGTCATAAAAGTGACTATACGCAAACGCTTAAGATCATCACCGTCTTTACCATGATGCTTTAAGACTCGCTCAACCGCCGGCCCCATCCAGGTGCCACCAGTAGCATTGAGGCGATTAATGAAGCTATGAGCTTGCAATTTCCCGGCCATACTGGCACCAATGGGGCGTTCTGACAAAGTGGCAACTTCATCATTAAAAGCCAGAATCTGGAAAGTATCATTAGGATTCATGTGATTGACGATATAGTGCAAGGTCTCCTTTGCCTTCTCGATGGGCCGACCGCTCTGGGATCCGCTGCAGTCAATCAAGAAAATCATCTCTTTAGGCGCAGCGTTTGTTGGCGTGACTTTTGCCGGGGGTAGAAGCATGAAAGTGGCGTAACCATCTTTGTCTTTGGCAGTATCATCGCGATAAGCAAGATAGCCACTCTTGAGAGCATTTGGATTTTCTAACTCATAGGTCAAGACAAAATCTTTATTGGGATAGTTCTGCGATTTTTGCAGCGATACTACTGAATGATTGGCATTCTGCTTGTCGACCATAATTGGAAATAGCTTAGAGCTAATATTCTTGATAGGCATACCAGCGTTAACGTCAACATTAATCGAGAGATTCTGTGAAGCTATAGCTGGCTCTATGCGAGCTTGCGCATTAGCCCCTCCAGTCACCAAATTAGCACCCGAAAGTACTTGCGACAGAGCTGCCGAAGCACTAACCTGAGAGGAGTCTTCAGCAACAGTTGTGCCAGTAGCAACTTTAGAATCAGAATTAGTATCCGCACTAGAGCCAACACTAGAACTGGTACTAGAACTGGTGCCGGGGAAGAACCGCGGACCAATCGTAGTTGGCATGGCAAATGTGTATTTACCGTCCTCAAATTTGAGTAGCTCAACATAAGAAAGCTCGACGACAATTGACTTGCCTGGATCGATATTGGCTACGTGTTGGGTAAAAATATTGGTGCGCTCTTGATTGAGAAGAGCGGCAGTGTGTCCAGTATTTTTAGCATTATCGTAAATCTGTCTTGCTGCTTCTCGAGTCTTTATTTCGCCTTTAACAGTGCGGTTACCGATTTTGATAGTCATATCATCAACGGCGCTATCATCAGAGAGAGGGAAGCTGTACACAGCTTCAATTCGCTCTTTGTAAGGGTTGGTGAAAACCTGGGTAACATTCACTCTTGCCACATAGCCACTTAACTTGGCATCCATCGAGGTATGACTCAAAGGACATTGGCCAATGGGCTTACCATCAGCGCCAAGGGCAGCCAGCGGTGGAACGAAATCAGGATCAACATGAGCTGCACCATTGCCGCTGCCTTTAGCTACTGCAAAGACTGGAGCTGGCCCCATCACTGGTGCCATAGAATGAGCAAAGCTTGAGATAGTAGATACCGCACCAATTAAAGAGGCTGCTACTGTAATGGTCGCAATTGTGGCCTTCATACTCTTAGTCAAGGGATGTCGAGCTAGTAAATTTGGCTTAGAGCTAACTTTAGAATCAGGACTTCCTTCAGAATTATGAGCACTCATCTGAGAGAGGTTTATAGTCGAACTAACTTTTAGCTTTGGATTGAATTTTGGCTTTCCGACTTTCTTGTTCATGTTGTAGATCGGCCCCACCAAAGGGCTGCGCTTTAATGGCGGCGCCTGGTCGGGTTGAACTTCTTGAGTTTGCACGGGATCTTCTTTAGTAATTTGCATGACAATATCCTCAAGCGCTGCAGCGCTGCAGCACCGCAGCACGTCATCGAATGGATAACGCTGACGCTGACGCGAAAGCGAATAAAAGCCGATGAAGCACCACTGCGCTCAACACGCTAGTAATAGTATTAGTAGAAATAGTAATCAGAGTACATTCAACATCGCCTGCATGAGTAGCATGTAGGCGGCGCTGAACCGGAAAGCGCAGCAGAGCATGAAAGCTAAAGAAGCTATCAAAACAGCTTTGCCACAAGCCAAAGCATCAAAATAATGCCATTGACGAATAGCATGGATTCAGAGCAAAGCACTAAACACCAAGCTGTTACGCTCGACGAGCAAACCGTATTTTTTTTCGGACTGGTAAGTTGCGAACAATCAGAATAAGTTTCTGACTCGTCAAATGTAGTACCAAACCACAAACTTGTCAAGCCCAACCGTCGTTGGTCCGATCTGCAATTGAGATCGGGCCAACGACAAGTTCAGGTTAAATCGATGCGAGTTAGACTTGCTGCAACTTCCAAGTTCCCACTTTGAACTGCCAGAGCATGAGTAGACCCAGAAGCACCGCTGGAATAGCAACAGCGTACCAGCAACCAATCGGCCCCATGCCAAAGGTGATGGTGAGCAACCAGGCCAGAGGTAGACGGATTAGAGCCAAGCATATAACAGATGCCCACATCGGCCACTTGGTATAGCCTGCACCATTCATAGCACCCATAAGAATGAGCCAGATAGCCACAAATGGTTGAGCCAGACCAACTACTTGAAGATACTGCACTGTATATTCAAGCACCAATGGATCGCTAGTCATGGCCGAAGCCAGCTGTCTAGCACCAAAGAAGAGCACCATGGCTATAATCGCATTGAGCCCAGCGCCAACAAAGGCGACCTGCCACCCAGCTAATGCCGCTCTATCGGGCTGTTTAGCGCCAAGGTTCTGACCAACGATTGTCGCTACAGCCATGCTCAAAGCATAGACTGGAAAACCACCGAGCATCTCTTCTAAACGCCAGCCAATTCCCCATGCAGCTTCAGTAGCAGTCGGATGCATGGTGTGCGCGAATATAACCAGAAGCACGCCGTTTCCGCCTACCCAAGCCAAATCTTGCACACAAGCGGGAATGCCAATCTTCATCAGTCGCTTAAACCAATCTATCGATGCCTCGCTAATCATCTTTCTCAAATCTAAGCACTCACCTAAATCTGAACGCCTTAATAGGACAAGAGAAAGTGTCAAGCCAAGAATGCTAGCGATGCCCCAGGACATGCCGATTCCGGCCACACCTAAATGAAATGGCTTGATACACAAAAGATAGTCTAAAGCAATGACCTGAGCTGTAATTAGCACCATAACTATCATCGGCACTCTGGTATTACCGCGCGCCCGAAATATGGAATTGCTTACCCATAGCACCGTGAACGGCAGTTGAGCCAACAAATCAAATTTCAGATAGTCCCAACCGAGTTTTTCCACATCTGGTGCTGCACCAAGTAGGTGCAAAAGCGGCCGACACAAAATCAGCCCGAGACCCGCTGAGCAGAAGCCAAAGATAACTGAAAACAATAGTGCTTGCCGAGCAGCCACAATTGTCTTCTCTTTGTCACCTTCACCCCAGAAGCGGCTAACCAGCGCATTCGTACCCGAAGATAGAGCCACTGCTAGCAGTATCATGAAAATTGAAATTTGCCCACTGACACCGACAGCAGCCTGAGCTTGAGAGCCGAGTTTACCGGCCACCCAGATATCAGCAAAACTGGCGAATGCAATGGTCACCATATTTAAGAATAATGGCCACGACAAGGTCCAGATTGCCAGCCACAGCGAGCCTTTAGTGATGGCTTCATCGCCAGGCGTTGGCAATTTCTCAACTACAGTGTTCTCGTCCAAACCAACATCTACATCGACTTCCATGTCTAATTCACTTATATGTGCGTTCATATGTTCCTCTTTGGCGGAGCGCCAACCTGTTTTTATTCAAGACAAAACTCTTTCTGTAAGAGCAAAAATCAATTCGCTCAGAAACGAAAATAGTGCCATCTCTTGTGAAAATGGGCACAAAAAAACCAACAGCGTGCGCCGAGCCCATAGGGCAAGAAGTCGCAGACCATTGGTAGTCAATTAATGTCTCATGCCTCTACATTACCTTCTTTTTTGAAAAAGGCAATAGTTTGTTAAGGCACTCTTATTTTGCAACTATAGTAAGACTAATTTTCTCGCAAAAGCAATGCAATTAGATTTGATTTGCCAAGGAACTACCCGTTTAACTATTTCATTGGCGCAAATGGGTATAGCAATTTCAACTGTTCACAGAAGGTAGTTGATGCACTCAGTCGACCACTTACCCCTCTGGGTATTTTTCACCCTAGTTCTATTATTCTCCCTTTTCTGGACCGAATGCGGCTACAGAGTCGGCGCCCATCGTCGCAAGTTAGACCCTAAAGAGCCAGAGGCACCTCTGGGCACAGTGGTGGCTGCTATTCTTGGCCTACTTGCCTTCATGCTGGGCTTCACCTTTAATGTTGCCATTAATCGCTATGACTGTAGAAGAGAAGCTGTTCTAAATGAAGCAAATGCCATTGGCACCACTTATTTACGTACTGATTTCATGGAAACTCAAGCAAGAGATACTGCCAGAAAACTTTTGCGCGAGTACGTACAGTTGCGCTTAGATGGAATTCTACCCACACCGGAGTTTGAAAAGGTCATTGCCCGCTCGGAGCAAATACAAAACGAACTCTGGACTGGCGCGACAAAGCTGGCCAAAGAGCACCCAACACCAATATCGGGGCTTTATGTCAGCACCTTGAACGAAGTTATCGACATGCACTCCAGACGCATCACCCTGGCGCTACACTCTCGCGTTCCGCTCTCAGTTTGGCTAGTTTTATTTGCGGTGTCAGCCTTGGCCATGCTCAGCGTGGGCTTCTACTTCGGCATTACAGAAAACAGAAGTTGGGCCGAGACAATTGTGTTAATTGTCACCTTTGCTCTGGTTATGCTTTTAGTGGCAGATCTAGACAGGCCCCATGAAGGTCTAATCAAAGCCAGCCAACAGCCAATGATCGACTTACACAAGCAACTAGGCCCGCCATAGACATTCTGCCGCATTCCATCAATCCCAGGATTGATTTTTCTGCAATTTAGATCAATATTGCGGACGATGTTGGTCTTGGTCGTGAGCACTACAATAATAGTGCAGAGAAAAAGGATGTCTAAAACATAAAAGCATGGCGGATGGTTAAAGACACCAAATAAAAGCTTCTCAAACGGCCGATCCCAAGCATAACCTTCTTAAGGGTTGATTTTCAGGAGATCTGGCCGTTTCTGTTTGTCGCTCTTGTTTGATTAGTACAAATCGTAAGAGCTTTTAGAATGCCCAGCTCCCGTCCAGACATATTCTGCCTTTGTTGAAGCAAGAAAGCAGCAGTTGACCGCCAAGAGCCCCCTTGTTATGCTAACCGCGCTTAACTCTTGGCGAGGCGCTAAATTGCGTTCCATCATATACGGCAGCTTAGCTGCAGCTCTTTCTTTGATGTCTACGGTTGCCATCGCTTCGGCGGCTCCTAGTCAAGCCCGAAGCAAAGGTAAGACAGTGACATCCGAAGTTTCAGAGAATTTTGCACTTAAGTTGTTCCGACTTGCAGCAAAAAAAAGCGATAGCAATATTGTCATATCGCCGTACAGCGTCAGCACGGCACTGTCGATGACCTACAACGGTGCACGCGGTAGAACCAAAGATGAGATGCAGCGGGTGCTTAGCTACGATGGCCTGAGCGATGCTGCTATCAACAAGCAAAAAGCCGACCTAAGCAAAAGCCTGATGCAAGTAAATCCGCAAAGCGAATTAGCCATTGCCAATGCCCTTTTTGCTAAACAAAACGCCGTCTTCAACCCTAACTTTGTCAATATCAACAAAAAATTCTATGGCGCTCAACTTGAAGCCCTAGATTTTGCCAATCCTTCGGCTGTCATCAAAATAAATAACTGGGTCAAAGAAAACACAAAAGGCAAGATTCCGACAATTCTCGACAAGGCACCCAAAGATGTCATTCTATATTTAGTCAATGCCATTTACTTCAAAGGCACTTGGCTCAATGAATTCAACAAGAGTGAGACACACTCAGCCGATTTCAATTTGCAAGATGGCTCAAAAAAGTCAGTACAGATGATGAATCGCTCTGCCAAAATGTTGTACTTGCAAGGCGACAATTTTCAAGCCGTGATGCTTCCATATAAAGACAATCGTCTGCAAATGTGCATCTTCCTTCCTTCTCCACAGTCAAATGTTGCCGCTCTGATTACAAGATTCAATGACCAGAACTGGCAAAAGTGGATAAACAACTTTAGTGAGACCAAAGGAAAGCTAGCTCTGCCGCGCTTCAGAGTAGAGTATAAAACCGAACTGGGTAAAATACTAAGCGAAGCTGGCATGCCCTGTGCATTTAATGACGACTGCGCCGACTTCAAAAATATGATTGATCAAGATGTGTTTATTTCACGAGTGCTTCACAAGACCTTTTTGGAAGTTACCGAAAGAGGCACCGAGGCTGCAGCGGCAACGGCTGTTGAAATGATGCCTCGCGGCCTATTAGTTCGCCCAGCGACACCATTCAATATGATTTGCGATCGACCCTTTGTTATTGCCATTCGCGATCAACAAACCGACACCATTTTGTTTTTGGGAGTAATTGTTGAGCCGCTGGCCGCCAACTAAACTTCTTAATTTTATCAATCGATTGTTGCAAACTTTGAGCAAAATCGTAGTTTATAACAACAATTGACTCTCGCTTAAATCGCGATAATATCCACATTAGGCAACTGTTTGTGGGGCATCACGAGACAGGAGGGGGTGACTTTTCAAACCATGGACAACGAACAAAATTCAAGAAGAGAAGTTGACGAGCGAGCAGAGAAAACAAAATCCGATTCCACATTCGAGCCTCTATACCTTAAGCTTGACCTAGAACTGCTGCCGAAAGACCTGTCTGTTTCACTTACTACTGACAAAACAAAGCTAACCAAGTTTAATACAACTGACATAGAAGATTCATTTCTCAGCGCTCTATCAGCGACTGACAAAGCAAAGCTAGCCATCAGCAATTTACCAAATGAAGATAAAGAGCGCTGGCGCCAATATCAAATAAAGCTGGCCGACGCAAGCACAAGCGGAGAATACAAAGACTATCAAAAGTGTCTCGACAAGCGCAACGCAGACTTTCCTGAAATCGCTCTTCAACTTGCAAACGCAGCAGAACATATCAACAAAGGAGAGAGAACGCTAGCGATATACAAGACAAATCAAACCATAGCAGCGGCAGAGAGGCAGACGGGATCGCCTCACTTGCCACAGATTGCATTGTTCGGCAGAGAAACAAGCACTGCAACGCATCGTCTCGAATCAAACCAGTTGCTCTTTAAAGGTAGCTGGCAAAACGGCAACACTGCTTTCGATCTGCACGAAAGTAGGGCCCCGCTATTTGGACTTCGAGCTAGAAACCAACCACAGGAAGAGACCTATAGCAGCTTGTTTAGAGGCAGCGCCAAAGCAGGCCTAGCAGCAATCGATCAGCCAGGCCACCGCGAAATAGCTAAAATGAGAGGAGAACACATTGTAGAAAAACTGAAATCGGAACTCTCACCACTCAACTCGCCAGAAATACGCGAGAAAGCCGCTAGGAGCCTGACTGCTGACGTAGAAGCAATTATGAGAAATCAGCGATCAAGCTTTGCCAGCAAGGATCAATTCTTCAAACAAGTCGAGCGAATTCTAGGCGAAGACACAGCTCCTTCGTTCGCTACACGTTTAGATAGACGAACAGTTGCCTGCCAGCTTCTCAGCCACGCGGCAAACGTCACCGCAATTGACCAAGGTAATTTCAAAACCTGTGCTATCAGTTCAATAGAGAAACGACTGCTTGAGCGCCAGCCTGATTTACTGTCAAAAATGATAGCCGACGTGGCAATAAGCGGCACGACTACAAGCGCAACGGGCCGCACAATAACCCTCGAAAAAGACTGGTTAGCTTGTGACAACAGCGAGGCTACCCAGTACCCCCCCCGCAGATGGCGTGCGCTCACTCGCCAGTCAGTATTCAGCTCTAATTCTCGGCAATCTAAGATTCCAACTGCGAAATGAGCGGGAGGGCTCAGACTGGCGCTATGGTCACAATAATGGTAAAGACCTTATTTTTGATTATAAAGCAAGCCCACCACAAAAACTTTACCGGAATGAGATAACAGGCAAGATCGATCATGGTCCTCACTACAAATTTCCAAACGGTAAACCGGTAATGGCTTACGAACTGACTCCCTTAGAAGAAGGCCCAGTAGATTCGCCCCTTATGTTCATCAAAGACATAGTAGGAACCTACGAAGCGGCCACAGGTTCTAAAAGTGAAAAAATCGCTATGCTCCCCTACAGCGAAGCACGCATTCCCGGCGATTACTCTCTCAAGGGCTGGAGCGACTGGTGGTTCCAAACAGAAGAACTCAAAGATCCACGCCTACTCGCCTTTCGCGACGAGTCTGATATGAAAAAAATGCTAGAAGAATCAGCTAAATCTAGCAACTTCCCGCTAATCTGCATCAGCCCTAATCATGCAGCGACTTTGAGCAACTATGATAGAAAGTCAAATCAAGTCGAATATGATAACCAGTGGGGCCAAGCTGAAGACTATACTGGCAAAAATGCATTGAAGCCGAGTGAACTGCTGGAATTAACCGCACCGCGAAGCTATAGCGGCACAGTCCCCGCACGCCAAAGAGCAGAAGAAGTATTTGAACTCCTAAAGCCGCTTAGAACAGAATACGAGAATTGGTGCACTGCCAATGGTGTCGCACAGGACACACGCTATCCATCAAAGCTTGAACTGGCAGAATGGCGAATGAGAAAAACAAAACTGCCGACGCTGAAGCTATTAACGTCCGACTGATCATTACGAGTTGACCTATGATCAAGCTCTTGTTATGCTATCCGCCTATTAACTCTGACGAGGCTACACATTGCGCTCTATCTTGTATGGCAGCACAGCTGCAGCACTTTCTTTGATGTCTATGTTTGTGGTTGCTTGCGCCTCAAGCGATCATTCAGAAAGTAACGAAGAACCAGTGAATATCAAAGTATCCGAAAAATTTGCCACCAACTTCTTTAAGCTGGCAGCAAAGAAGCCTGATAGCAACGTCGTTGTATCACCATACAGTGTAAGCACGGCTCTTTCGATGGCATACAACGGGGCTGGAAGTAAAACCAAGACTGAAATGCAAAACGTATTAGATTACAGTGGCCTCAGCGATGAAGCTGTCAATCAGCAAAATTCAAGTCTTTACAAGAGCCTGATGCATGTCAACCCAAGCAGCGAATTAACAGTTGCCAATGCCATGTTTGCCAATAAAAACTTTGAGTTTGTCAAAGCTTTCATGGACAGCAATCAAAAGTACTATGGCGCAAAACTAGAAACACTAGATTTTGCAGACCTATCTACAGTCAATAAAATCAACAACTGGGTGAAAGACAATACCAAGAACAAAATTCCGAGCATACTCGATAAAGTAGCACCAGACGCCATTCTATATCTAGTCAATGCTGTCTATTTTAAAGGCGTTTGGCTAGATGAGTTTAAAAAGGATGAGACCCAACCAGTCGACTTTAAGCTCAGCAATGGCGGTAAAAAAACTGTTGAGATGATGAATCGCTCAGCAAAAATGTCATATTTTGCTGGTAATAATTTCCAGGCAGTTATGCTTCCTTATAAAGATAAGCGGCTGCAGATGTGCATCTTCCTCCCTGACAAGAAGTCAAACATAACGGCTTTTATCAACAGCCTTACTCCCGAGAGCTGGAGCCAATGGAGAGAGCAATTCAGGAAAGAAGAAGGTCACCTTGGCTTACCTCGTTTCAAAGTTGAATACAAAACCGAACTGAGCGAAGTACTCAAAGCTGCTGGTATGCCGTGCGCTTTCGAAGACAACTGTGCTGACTTTAAGAAGATGATCGAACAGAACGCCATGATTTCTCGCGTTCTGCACAAGACCTATCTAGAAGTAAACGAGAAAGGCACCGAGGCTGCCGCGGCAACAGCCATAGAAATGAGCGTAACAAGCGCGCCGATGAACCCAAAACCGCCGTTCGAAATGATCTGCGATCGCCCGTTTGTTGTAGCCATTCAAGACGAAAAGACTAATGCCATTCTCTTTCTTGGCGCCATAGTCGACCCACCGGCCGCTGACTAAAATTAGCAATTAGTGGTCTGATAAATCGAATTCTTTTGCTCAGCGCAATTCAGCTTTTGCTTTGCTGGCGGCAGTTAGCAGCAAAACACGCCTGAGCGGAACCCGGCAAACATAGTATCGTGAGCCACAGGGAAACTATTGCAAAATTCCAGCAAAAAATGCATTGAAAAAATTCAACTGCCACTTTTTATGGAAAACAGAAGGAGCGAATTATGACACTTTGTCCCATTGCGATGATGGTGCACTGCACCGGTTGCCCATTAGTAAAATTCTGCCCAGCCAAAACTATTCTTGGCGACTTTGGCAAAACCGAGGCCGAGCAGCAAGAGAAAAAGAGTGACTCAGATTCCAGTGGTAAATCCGCTGATAATACGGACACCTAAAAGGCGCCCTGGCAAAATCTACTTAGCTGAATCTTTAACCGGCAGAGTCAAGAGAAAATCAGTAATTAGTTTTACTTCTTTCTCCGGTATCTCTGTTGGTGGCATGGCAAACTTTGTCGGAGCATAATTGCCTTTACGTGCGGCAGCATAAATTGCACCGCTGGCGATACGACTCTCAATAAAGGTGCGACTGTAGCGCGCACCAACGCCTTCTAGATTAGGGCCAGTACGACCGCCAGAAGAGCCAATGGTGTGACAAGCGGCACAGCCATGGGTAAGATAAAGTTCTTTGCCCTGCTCAGTAAGAGCATCGACCTGACGGGGCTTAAAGTGAAAACCTGGCGGGATTTCGTCAGCAGGGACTACCCCGTGACCCTTTAAATCCCACTTCACAGTACATTCTGGCAAGTTTGAGAGATAAATAGCAATTGACATTGCTTCGTTACGAGGCAAGCGAACGTGAGTCATCAATTCAGCGACAGTAAAATGGTTCGGAAGTTTTGTTTTACCTTTGCCGCTACTCAAGCGCCGAAAAATCTGATCGAGCGTGCGATGGTCACCAATTCCGTCGAGCGGAGGCCCAACTAAACCACCGTCACCCTCGATTATGTGGCAACTCTTACAGTTCATACTAGCTGTCAATTTTCGCCCAGAGGTTCTAATTGCACGACTCTCAGGGGGCTTCGCTTCAGCAGCCAGAGGTGTTATCAAAATCGTTGTAGAAATGATAGTAGTTAACGCTAATGACAAGCAGCCGAGAGTTGTCAGCGAGAACCGTTGATTCAGCTCCTGTCGCAGTAACTGAGAGAACTGCTTACAAAATGCGGTCACTTGACATACCCTCTTAGCACCAGCAGTAGCAACCACAGTAGCCTAACACAGCCACACATATCATCAATCGCCAGGTTGATAGAAAAACTGGGTCAGCTTGTACATGATCATCATAAAATTGCCATAGCTTGTCCCTAACTCTCCACGGCAGACTGTAATTAGAGTTGAAACAGCAGAAGTATGGATTGAGAAAATGGAACCATTTAAGCAAACAAGTTTGTCGAAACCACTAGAACGGGCAAAGCAATTGGTACTTGAACACAACATCCCAGATGCATCGTTACTTTTCAGCCTACCCGGTTATCACACCAGCTCCAAAGAAGCACTTGTGTGCACTGACGATACAGCAATTGCTGGTGACTTGCTTCTTTCCACAAGAAATGGGCCCTTATCTAAAAAACAAATTGCCATGCTCTTTTGCTTCGGTGACCTCACTATAGACGGAGAACTGCTCATTGACGACTATGAGTACTGGCCCCTGCTATTTGTGCAAGGTAACCTCACCTGCACCAACATACTTAAAGGCGGCATGCCGCTCATTGTACTGGGAAACATCAAGACGACTTACTTTATAGGTGAATATAACGACGGCCCGATGCGCGTGGGAGGAAAGCTAGAGTGCCTGGGATACATTCCCAGAGCAAAAGAACAGGGCGGCATTGCTGGTCACGTTATCGCCGGAGGATACGACTGCCCTTCATTCAATGCCGCCAAAGAGCATGGAAGAAAGGAACTATCTCGAATATTTCAAACCGATGCCCTAGAAAAAGGCTGGTTGGATAGCTCCAAAGTTAGAGCGCTTGGCTGTGCTGGTAAAACAATTTGGCTAAGCCCTGAGCAGATTGCCAACCAGCAACCGACACCAGAACTGGTGCGTCCACAAAATATTGAACTAAGTGGCAGTGGTATAGATGCCACAGCCCTAGGCAATCTAGTAGCTGTAACGGAGATCGGCGCAGCAATAGACAAGTTGATAAAAGATAAAATTGAGTTCAATCCCGACAAGAATTCATATCCGCAATCTTTTGCAGAAGCAATAAGTTTTCAACTTGAGGCCCACAATAATGGGAAAGTACTTATCCTGCCGAACAACTGCATCTTGCCTGGGCTACTAATACTAGACTGGCAAGAGCAATGGGTGGAGAGAAACGAAATAGTTGCTGTCTGTTGTATGGGCGACCTGACAGTAGAGGGCGATATTATAAATCGAACTTTAGAGGGCGGCCCGCTGCTCTTTGTTGGAGGCAACCTGGCAACCAACAATTTGATCAAAGCGGGTGCACCGATAGTAGTGCTTGAAGAACTGAGGGCCAATGGTCTGGTAGTCGGCGAATATAACGACGGGACTATGCGTATTGGCGGAGATCTTACAGCTGAGGCCTATCTATTGCTAGACCATGATGGCTTTGTTCGCGGCAGTATAAACGCTAGTACCTATAGCGACGAAGAGAATGAATGGAGAGAAGTACTGTGCGATGCTGTCTTTGAGTCCGACGATGAAGACTATCCCGATGTTGATCTAATTTATGCAGCACAAAAAGCTGGCATGAAGATATTCGTCTGAATTCATCACTGCCAGTTATACTCCACTCGCCGTCGGCCCCTTGCGCCAGGGCCAATAACGGGGCGGTTACCCTTGTTGAACATACGCGGTTGATTAGGGACGAAAGGCAAGATTGTGTCAGGAAACATATCAGAGCGAACCTTAGCTAGCCAATCAACATCGTTAGCGGAGGCAGATTTTTCGTGCACCCAACCCACAGGAGTTGGCCAGTTCAAAGGCTGGAAGAAAGAAAGACCGCCGTCTTTAAGAGTGAAAATATCTACCGGCCTAGCCGTTGGACGGCGAGGCGCTTGGAAATTAGCTCGACTCGTCTCTTGCATATAATTAGAGACAGCGATACCACTAGCAGTGGCATAAGCGGGAGAATTAAAGAGCACATCAGAAACTTTGTCAGCAGCTGTCCGAATAATCAAGAAATAGCGCTTATCTCTAGTACGATAGCAAAAGACATTTTCGCCTTCACTAGTCGGTCGGCCAAGAAGAGCAACGACCTGGTCCTTGGTCATTCCGAGCCTGATTTTAGCTAATGATTGCCCCGGCACAATAACGTTAGTAGCGCCAATTGAGGAGCTTGGACTCTCACTAGTACTTGCAGGCACGCCTAAACTAGCAGCCAATTTTTCTGGTGCAACGAGCTGTCCTTTATGCACCACAGCAAACTGAGGCAACTCACTACCATCTTTCACCACAAAGGAAAGACCATCAGTCTCATAGGTCTTATACGGCCCGGCCAAATCGGAGAACTTCAAAGATGCTTTATTGCTGGCAAAGCTATCGATACCGACACCACCAGCAGTGACAAAAGCAGGCGAAGAAAACATAATTTCACTAACAGAATCACCACTTAGTCTAAGGGCAAGAAAGTACTTATGATCAGCAGTACGATAAACCAGAGTGCCAGAGTTCTCGCTACTAGGCTTGCCGAGAAGGCTCTCCACTGCCTGGCGATTCATACCAATATTGGTGCGGCCTACAGAGACTCCCGGAACAATCAGGAGACCAGGCTTAATATTGTGCGGCGCCACCGCCACTACTGGATTAGCTGGCAGTGGTTCAGCGGCAGCTTTAGTGGTCGCCTCTATTTTGGGCTCCGTATTAAGACCAGGACGCCGCGAAACCGGAGTGGCAGCAATGCAAAGATCATTACCTTTCCACTTACTCTCCAATACTGGAGTCTGCAAGCGGCCCCGCTCTCTTAAGACTTGATCTTGCACTCGGTCTTTGAGTTCGGCAAACATTTCTCCAACAGTAGTTTCTTTACCTTTCTTACGCAGCGACTGCAACAAGGCGGCTGTAAAAACTCCATTAGTGCCGTTCTTACTCTCCCACGAAACCTGATCCTCAGCGCTTGATGCAATGACCATGCGACCAGAACCAATGGCTAACTCTGAAGCATCAACCCCGGTGCGTGTCAGGCCCTTCGATTCAGACTTAACACCACCGCTGTGACAAGCGTCAAGAAAAATCACTACGCGATCGCAGTGCACTCGATCTTTTATATCTTTTGCCAAGCGTTGCATCGGCACACCTGTTGTGTACAAATCTTGCACGTCGGTATCGTAAGCAATCAGGTAATTCTGACCACCCACATCAAGCTCAGCACCGCTACCATGTGTAGAAACAAAAATAACCACCAGGTCATCCGGATTGGCTACACGAGGCAACCAGCGGTCGCCCAGTTCAGAGAGAATGCGCCTTTCGGTGGCATCTTTGTTGAGCAATACCTTAACGTGGTCTGGGGCGAAGTCGGCCTCCTTAACCAAATAGTCGGCAAAGTCTTTGGCATCCTTGGCCGAGTACTTAAGATTGAGCGCTGGATTGGCAAACTCGCTGACACCAACAACCAGTGCCCACTTATCACGAATTGGCCGATTAATAGCCGGCGCATCCTCAGTGCTATTGTCAGCATTCGCGCCTGCTGCTTTCTCTTGTGCGATAGAAGGAGCAGCCAAAACAAAAAGACTCAGAAGCATAGCCGCACAAAGGCTAGGACAATTGCCTCGACGGCTCTTTCTTAAATAATCTCGACTCAAAATAACGCCTGATCCTTGAATGTCAGTCAATTATAACCATACAGAAGAAGCAATCACTGCCAGCAAGACCGTCATGCTATTAGGGCCAATGACAGCAAATAGACCTGAACCTTGTTTTTAAACTACCCCAGGGATTAAAGTAAAAGATATGATCAGTCGCGTAGTCAAGAGAAGAATATTTGGGATCTGGCATATCCATTGCCTGTTTCCTCTTGCCTGTTTTCAGCTCTTCACATTGGCTCAACCAGGCTGGACAGCCCCAGGGGTTAAACCATATATCACAGTTCACTTTCCCAGCACCGAATTGGGAGACTACTGTCTAATTAAGCCAGGGAAAGTCTATACAGAAGATCAGCGCCTGAACGACTACAAGCCCGCGCGAGGGACGGTAAGCATACCGGCAGATAACCGCATTTCGCTAAAGCTCGGCTACTTTGGCCACACCAACAGAAGTACGTTGAAAGTTATACCAGTACATTTATTGCGCTATCTCAAGCTGTCTAAACTCGAGGTCGACAACAGCGAGTTTCAAGACTTGCTACATTTCAGCGACTTGGTTAGCCTCGACATGAACAGCACAGACGTTGGTGACGCTGGTACTCGGGGGCTGCGCAATCTGACAAAACTGAAACATATCGATCTGGGCTTTTGTCCAATCGGCCTGGGCACAGTCGAAGAGATATCCAATCTCAAAGATCTCCAGAATCTGGCCTTTGCCAGCAGTACCCTAGGCGACAAAGCCGGCCCCATGCTAGCCAAACTAAAAAAGCTACAGCTGCTGGTGCTCTCAAACACGGTCATAACTGATAGTTGCATTAAAGACATATCTTGCCTGAGCGAACTTTTGGAACTCGGCCTTGCGCGAAACGGCGTCACAGACAAATGCATAGACAGCATCTTGAAATTGAAAAAGCTCAGACGACTCAATCTTGCTGATACGAAAGTAACTTTCGCTGGACTGATGAGACTCAATCAGCTTCCCGAACTGAACCATTTGTTATTGCGCAAAAGTCAATTAAGCCCAGAGCAGCTAAAGCAGCTACAACAGCGCTTGCCCAAAGTCATTTTAGAAGAAGGTACAAAAGCAAAAGATTTTGATCCCGATTTGTTTAAGCCGCTTCACTAGCCTTACAAACAATGATAGATTTAGTTGCGAATTCCCAAATTGAGTTATTTTATGCAACGTACCTTTTTGCTTTCCTTCTTGCTTTCCTTTGCAGCACTGCTACTCTCTGCTACTGTCGACACTAATGCGGCCCTTGCTAGCAACGAAGGGGCAAAAGCAGCACCAGAACTAAAGCAGGCTAGCGTAAGCAAAAGTGCCAAGAAGTGGCAAGCGGAAGAATGGTTAAGCAATCGCAACTCACCATTGCTCTTGCCCGGCGAAGCAGTCAAACAGAAGGCCCAACACAAAGGTCCAGTGAGATCCTTTGCTAAGGCCGTCGCCAAGGGAAGCGCCAAAGAACTAAAAACTAGCATGCGAAACATGAGCGAAGAGATGGTCTTCGTTTTCTCAGCCCAAGACATCGATCCTTTCAAGAAGAGCGCTCCCATAGACAAGCCAGCCATCGTCTTGAAGTTTAACCTTGTCGATGGCTCAAGCTGCTACCTGCGTCGCTTTCCTGATGGTAGCTATATCATCGAAGATGGCTTTGCTGACGGCACGGTGATATTGCCAGATGGCGTAGAAACCCACACTTATATAATTGAATACCCCAATGGCAGTAAAGGGCGCCTCGTTCGCAAGAGCGATGGAACAACCGTAGTCTATAGACCAGACAAAACCACCACGACAATTAGCAAAACTAATTCAGGCGGATACACCGTGCGCAACAGCAAGATTGGCTACATGGGCCAAGCCCGGCCAGATAGAAGCGGTGTCCACTACGAACTTGGTGATTGGTAAGGCAAGATAAAGTAAGGCAAGGCCTTCACCTTGCTGCGGGGTCAGTTCATTGCTCCATCACCGCAGCAAGGCCTTCACTAAAGCTATTTCCAAACCCATTAATGCGAAAAACAGTTTTGCCGTCCATGTCCAAGTAAAGACATTTACCATCTTCCATTGCCCGTGCTAGCCCGTCACAGTAAGCTGAAATGTGATCATACTTTGGCGACAGCACCCAATGACCAGCCTTATCAACTACACCATGAAGGTTTCTATTATTACCTAAAGCATCGGTCTGCATAGTAGTTACAACGGCTCGACCATGACGAAAATTAGCGGCAAAATTATTGCCAGAAACTTCAAAATGAGGCGCAATAACTATCTTGCCCGTTGAATCAGCGTAACCATATCCCTTACCTTCACTTAAAGCATTCAATTGGGGTGAAACAGCTGCTAAGCCTTCACTAATGATGCGAGCATCTACAAATTCGTCTTTAGACAATCGCTTGCCCTCCAAGTCAATGAAGAACAAGCGCCGGTCAATCCCAAACTTTCCATTAGTGGCAACAAAAACATTTGACGAATAGTCAATGCAATGCTGACTTGACGCAGCCACAATTCGACCGACTTTGTCGATGTAAGTATGCCCCATGGCAGAGCCCTGGTCACCAGCAATTTGTACGGCGGCCAAACCATCAAAGAAAGGCTGTGCCTGAATAAAAGTTGGTTCAATGACGACCAAACCATTCTTGTCAATGAAGCCAGCTTTAGTACCTCTAAAGGCAACCGCCAATCCTTCACTAAACTCAAATTTCTCAATCAAAGACTGACTAAAATCCCAATCGGGATTTGCATTAGAAGCTGAAGTGAGAGCAGGCGGTACGTCGAACTCTATAGGGACGATTACCTTGCCAGTGCGATCAATGTAACCATATTTAGTACCAAGTCGTACAAAGGCTAAACCTTCACTATAGGCTCCGGCACTATCGTACTTAGCAGGCACTATGAAATGACCGGCCTTATCGATATAGCCCCATTTATTGCCAACACGAACAGCACAAAACCCCGAGCTAAAATTGCGAAACACCTTATGACTTAGGGTGACACCACCAAACTGATCACGAGCAACATCATCAAATTGAGCAGCAATAACAGTGCGACCAGACTTATCGACAAAGCTCCATTTCTTGTGTGGCTGCATCTCAAACAGTGAAGTACATCCCGACGAAGCAATCGTAAGCACAAAGAGAAAGAGAGACAAAAAATATATAAAGCCGCTACGGCTGACCCAAATCCGAATGCTTCTTAAAGTCGTTTTTCTAAGTGAGATAAAATTCAAACTATACATACTATTGAGTGCAAATGGCCTTCGGCTTCACTGTTTTTCCCAAGTTGACATTATTGCCGAATGACTGACCTAAGCCATAGGCCGAGCGGTCGTGGTAGCTACCACGACTTTGAAAGGTGCCGAGATTCTTCTTGTCCATATACTTCTGGTTGGCGCTTTCAAGCTGATTGCGCAATACCATTAGACTATTGCTTGGTGTGCTGCCACAAGTTTGCTTCTCCTCGGCAATTAATTGATGGGCTCTCTCCAAAATTCGGTCCGCAGCACCGACTCTAAAGCTTCGCCTCTCGTAGGCGGCGCGGAAGAGCCAATTGCTTTCTTGTCTAATTGAATCAATCAGCCATGTAGCAATCTCCATTGTGCAATCAATGTTTTCTGGCGTACCAACAAAAGTGGGATGCCACTCTTTCCTATCGCCCCAGCTGCCACCATATACAGGGCGCATAATGAAACGGGTGTAGTAGAGAGTGCAGGCCGCATGCATGATGCTGCGAATCCAGGGATCAAGCTTCAAATAAGCATCAACTTCAACCACTTCAACGTCTTCAGCGCTATCAGCAACCTGAGTCATATCGAGGTTATGCTTAGAGAGCAGCTCCATAGCCAACTTCATGGCAGAGTTTCGTTCGTTCTCATTCTTATTGCCATCGGCCAGAGCTAATAGCTTACGAATCTTTTGCGCCATAGTATTGGAAGGAGAAGAAGAAGAAGAAGAAAAAGGCGCCTCGTTAACTGTTTGCATAAAAATTCCCAAAACACGCACAACAACTTTAGCACTTGACAGTAACAGAAGCATTAGGAACTTTGCATTTCAGGAGCAAAATCAGGCTTTAGTTACTTAATCAAAATTTCAGCCCGCAGAGGGCTTTGAACACCCTTTGGCAAACGCTTAAGTGGAAAGCTAGCACGGACAGCCTTCAGCACCAATTTATCATTGTCGACACCAGCCGATTGAATCACGCCACTGTTTACTAAATTTCCAGAAGCATTAATGGCAAGATCAACTACTGTACCATTTGCCATTGGCTTTACCATAGACTTGCGTAACTTAGACTGAGCCTTGGTGCGAAAAGCTGTCAAATAGTTGAAGACCGCTTCATTTTCTTGGTCACTCAATTCTTCACTGTCATAGTAGGTAACAGCATTCTCTTCAGACACGGGCTCCTGCTCTTCCGAAGAGCTCTCCTCCCTCGCCTCTTGCCCTTCACCGTCCGGATCAGACAACGAGACATCATCGCGATGAGGATGCTTAGACTCATACAAAAAGGCAGTGGCAACAACAAAGGTAAACAAAAGAACAGCAGCCACAATTCCTACAGCTACCAAACTATTTCTAAGGTTAGATTGAAAGCGGTTAAATTTCAGTCGTTGAAAATTTCCATTGACTTGCTTATTCGGCAGAGCTAAGCGCAACTCGCCAAGAAAATCGTGCGAATTAATGACGATATTGGTTTCGCTGTCAGGCTCAACCAGCACAACCTTGTCGCCTTCAGAGCCACCACTTCTAACCTGCAGACTCGACAGCAAGAAAGCAATTTTATCGCCCGAAGTACCTGCCCCCGCCGCCTCAAACATATGGCGGTGCTCTTCATCTATTGCCGAAACAATAACCTGATCGCCTTGAATCGAGACCAAGGCACTGATAGGCTCACCACTATCAGCCAGGTATAGCCTAGCAGGATAAGTCTTAGGGACCCTCTCATCATTTCTAGCGGCTTGTCGACCGATTGGCATATCCCTGCAAGATCCATGAAAGTACAAAGTCCTGTCTATATACCTACTTAGCTTATTGTTTAACCGTGCGAATATCTGGGTTTATTCGCAAAGATAAGCAAATCAGACAATCAAAAAGACGAAGCAAGTTCGAATTGGCTCAACAGGCTGGAAATTGAAGGAAAAACTCAATGCAGTATGAAATTATGCACGAAGGTTCAAATGCAGTGCTCCGAATACTTCTTTCGCGCGGCGAGAAATTCAAAGCAGAGGCTGGAGCCATGGTTGCCAAATCACAGCATTTATCTATCAAAGGCCATATGTGGGGCGGAGTATTTGGAGCTTTTAAGAGATCTTTTTTGGGCGGAGAATCGTTCTTCTTTCAAGAGGTGAGTGCAGAGACTGGCAATGGGGAAATAATTATTGCGCCTTCGGTCCCGGGCGATGTAAAAATTCTCCCCATGCGCAACAGCGAAGATTACTATATTCAAAATGGTTGTATGCTCGCTGGCTTAGGTGACGTCGAAATGGACACCAGAGTGCAAAAACTAACGGCCGGCATTTTCTCTGGCGCCGGCTTCTTTGTTTTGCATGTGCGTGGTCACGGTGAAGTAGCGGTTGCTGCCTTTGGGGCCATAATGGAGATTCCTGTCGCCGCAGGGAAGGAACTCATGGTTGACAATGGCCATGTGGTGGCATGGTCAGGAGACCTCGAATATCAAATAGTGAAAGCAGGAGCCAACTGGATTTCAAGCTTTACTAGCGGCGAAGGACTGGCCTGCAAATTTACTGGGCCCGGTAAGGTCTGGGTCCAAACCAGAAACCCTAAGGGATTCGGAAACTGGGTGCGCCGCTTTGTTCCAAGCAGAGGGTAGGGCTTAGTCTAATGAGCGAGGATTTCAAAGCTCGACTATTCGAAACAGACGCAACGGAAGCTCGGGTTGTCTCACTGCAGCTCAGCTCACAGGGCCTATACATCAAAGAAATAGATGTCAATCTAGCGTTAGACGATCTCAACATTGAAGCATCTGGACACGCAGGAGATCGTTTTAAAATTGTCGACAAAAAAAGTGGTCGTGTCCTCATTACTCACGACGACCAACTATTAGAGCAGCTCAAGAGCAGCGGCTCAAGCGCAGTCACGAAACTCGCCCACGAGGCACAAAAAAGCGTCAAACATAGGCATAGCCGCTTCAAGCGCTACTGGTTAAAAGTGTCAGCAGCTCTTATCTTAATAGTGGTTGGCGCTGCATTAGCTATGGACCCACTGGAAGCAGCATTAGTAGCCAGCATTGACCGTAAGCTAGAGACAAAAATAGCAGAGCTATTGCCCAAGCCAGAAAGCGAAGAGAAAAACAGTGAGCAAGCCAAACGCGTAAATCGCGTTGGGAAGCGCTTAGTTGCCCAGATAGAAAATTGCCCGTACACCTTTCACTTTCAAACGAAGGAAGACCCTGAAATCAATGCATTCGCTTATCCTGCGGGATTCATCTACGTCAATAGCGGACTTCTTGACGCCGTCAAAAGCGATGACGAATTGGCTGGGGTAATGGGTCATGAGATTGGACATGTCATGCATCGAGACGTTTTAAGAGCCGCAGTACGACGGGCTGGCCTGCTCTCCTCTATATCAATAATAACCGGCGCTGGGGCCGGCTCAGAAACAGCAGACACTGTCGCCAATATGCTTTCTATGGCTGAAGGTCTTGAGAGCTTGAATTTCAGCCGCAAGCAAGAAGCAGCCGCAGACATTGAAGGAATAAAATTGGTCACCAAGGCCGAATACAAAGCAGAAGCTTTCATTGACTTCTTCCAACGCCTAGAATCAGACAAAAAAACAAAAGACGTGGCAATGCTGGCCATCATCTCAAGCCATCCCATGAACAAAGAGCGAATAGCAATTATCAGAGAAGAAGTGGCAAGGCTCCGCCAAGAAACAGCTCAGAAAAGAACCGAGACGAAGGTAAAAACCAAGAATTAGCTAGCTAGCCTACGGCAGCAGACTCCAACACGTTAAGTGCTGGCACACCAGTACCATCAAAATATGTGGCTAACTGATCAAGAGAGAACTGCACACCCGAGTAGAAATCGCCGAAGTCACCATACTTCGAACTAGCTTCATCAAAGCGCATTTCGTAGATCAGTTTCTTGAACACCATTGGATCATCAGCGTAAAGGTCTACGCCCCACTCAAACTTGTCAAAGCCGATAGAGCCAGAAATTACTTGACTAACCTGACCATGATAGGTTCTACCAATCTTGCCATGCTCAATCATCAACTTAGCGCGCTCTTCGTAAGGCAAGGTGTACCAGTTGACTGACTCACCACGCTTCTTATCCATTGGATAGAAGCAAACATAACGTTTTTGCGGAATACGAGCCCAAAGACGGCCACCGAAGTGGGGAATTTTAGCCTGAGCCATAACCATTTCATCGAAGGCCTGAATCCATTCAGGCGAGCCAGCTTTTAGCTCCCGCTCTTTTAACGTAGCGTGAATCTTACCGGTCGCTTCATAGAGACCGAGCTCTAGAACTGATACATACGAAGTCGCTGGAGTGAGGTAGTTAGCCAAACGCAGCTTGTCAAAGACCATCTGCGCGTGAGCCAAACCTTCGTAGTTGCGACTATAGTGAGTAAGCATAAGGTCGGCCTTATGACCAACCATCTGAGCCAAGCCAAGATCGCTATCCTCACTATCTTTCAAGGATGCCAAGGTTGAACTTGCTTCTTTCAAAATAGCAGCGCGCTCATCGGCCGGTAGCTCGTCCCAAGACAAGCGGTCGAAGTCAAACATACGGTGGAGTATCCACCAACCTTCCAATGATTCGGGAACGCTGGGATGACGCATGGTTTCTCTCCTTAGTGAGATGAGCAGCTTATATGCTAGCGCAGATGGCTTGGCAAGCACCTAGATGCTAAGCAAGTATTTGCAATCGCCGAAGCTTGACAACAGCGGCTCTTACTTATCTTTGAGTGGTAAAAAGAGCTCATCAGGTGGCAATTCGTAGAGGGCCCGCAATGTCACGAAGTCGTTGCGTGTAACCGGGCTAATATTCGAATACTGCGCGCGTTCCCGCCAGCTAACTGTTACTCCATGACCGCACATCACATCGCTTGACTCACTGCTATGTTGACGCAGCCCAAGCACGTGGCCAAATTCATGGGCACTGGTCTGACGTAACTGTTTTGGAGCCTGTGCACCCCACTTCCGCAAATACTCAGTTTCGACGTGGACGATACAACGCGCACGTGCAACACCTGTCCAGGGGTAGAATGTTCTCCCCACTGAATCAGCACCACTTTGTGGGCACCAGAAATACAAAACATCGGCCTTTCGTGGATCATCAACAAACTTGAACTTGATTATGCCCTCAGCTTGAACCCAAGCCCAATCATTTATTCCTTCTTTGAGTATAGAAGCATAGCTAGGAACATAATGATCGACACGGCTCAGGCGCTCAAAAAAGCCCGGTCTATCAAACATTGAGTACAGTGTCCGACATTTATCAACAGTAAGATCAGGACCAACAAAACCTGATGGTAACTGCAAACCATCGGCAACCCAAACCTTGATCTCACCTTCAGATTTATCCCAACGCATCAACTTACCGTCTTGTAACTGCGAATACGGACGAATCGAATGGAATTGCTTCTTCCAGTCTTTCAGTGCTTGAGCCGCCAGTTTGCCCCACTCGCTAGAAGGATCTGTCATCACCACCACGCGACAAAGAGCATGCTCCGCTATCTCCATTTCATTTGAATAGAGTGCAGAGACAGCCAAATAATATTGCAGTGAAGCATCCCCTGGCTTCTTTTTTACACACTCTTGAAAGAGCTTACAAGCTTCAGAATAGTTTCGCACCATGTATAGCTGCAAAGCCTTCTGCTGAAGCTTATCTAAATCAGCAGTTGCTGAACCTGAAGAGCGAACAGTCTTTTGCTTAGCCTTAAGAGCGAGTGCTTCTTTATTAGCAGTCGTGACAAAGCACAACAATAGAAGCAGACCACACACTGCAACCTTGAATGATGCCGCCTTACGAATCATTAGTGAAAATTCGATTGCATCTACCCCAAAACCATTGGGTACTTATTCCCCCTTCGCCGCCTCTCGAAACTGCTAGAATTACCTCCTCGGAGTAGAATGTGAGCAGCGAACTTTGCAAAACTTGTGGCAAAACCCCGCTCGCTGGCCGTGCGGGTTCAGTCACCTCATATTTCTTTCAACACAATTATTGCCAGTGCGCTGCAGCCAAGGCAAAGCAGTCAGGAATAGCAAAGACTAGCGGTGCCAGCCCTGTTTGTTCAAACTGCGGCAAGTCGCGGCCAACTAACAAGAGAGCTGGCTCATTTACATCGTTTCTATTCAAAGAGCTGCGTTGCAGCTGTCCAGGACCTAGTTCACGAGCTAGTGGGGGCTCACCGGCTGGTTCCGACGCGATAGCAATAAAGAGAGCAAGCAGTGGCCGCACCCAAACAGCCTATCGAATGGCGCAGAAAAAGCAGTTTACTGAAAGCATAAAAAAACGCCAGCTTGCCTCCGGCGATTCAGCAGAGCAAATCATCCTTTCAGATGACTCTGTTATAGGTGGCACCTACCGCATCATCTCTCAAATCGGCATAGGTGGAATGGGTGTTGTGTACTTAGTTGAGCAGACATCACTGCATAAGCAATTTGCTCTAAAAGTTCTAGCTCCAAACCGAGTCAATGAACAAAACTGGCTGCGCTTCAAAGCCGAGGCCAAAACCATGGCGGCACTTAATCATCCTTCTTTTGTCAAAGTCTACGATCTAGGAGTACATGAAGGCTCAACGCCATACTATGCGATGGACTATTTAAAAGGCCGCAGCCTAGAGGAAGTACTAGTAGACGAAGGCCCTCTCAAACTAGAACAAGCGGTGAATATATTTATTGAAGTCTTAAATGGCTTGGCTTATGCCCATAGAAACGGAATTATTCACCGAGACATCAAACCCGCTAACATTATGCTTTGCACCATCAACGGCGCCACAATAGTGAAGGTCTTAGACTTCGGCATCTCAAAATTACTTAGCACTGATGCCAGCAACCTGCAGAAAATGACCATGGCTGGTGATATTTTTGGCAGCCCATACTATATGAGCCCCGAACAATGCGCTGGCGAAACTGTCGATGCTCGCTCTGATATCTATTCAATTGGCTGCTCGCTCTTTGAAGTATTGACAGGGTATGTGCCCTTTGAAGGGAAAAATTCAGTCGATACAATGCTTATGCACGAAGAAGATGCAGCACCACAGCTAAGCGATGTCTCACAGGAGCAAAACTTTCCTCAATCTATCGAAGCAGTGATAGCCACTTGTTTAGCCAAACAACCAAGAGACCGCTATCAATCGGTTAAAGAACTAGCGTTAGACTTAGAGAGAGTTGCCAACGGCAGAGATATTCAAGCGTCTTCCCCAGCTTTTCGCCAGCTAAAGAAACTAAGTAAAAAATATCAGAGTGACGATGATGATGATGATGATGCCGAACAAGCATCAGCGCCGAAGACAAAAAACGCTATTTTACTAGCGCTATCAGTCGGAGCCATAGTATTGCTGATCACTTCTGTGGCCTCAATTTGGAAACCAGCAAACAACTCAGAATTGAAATTTCTAGAATTTGAGCCTATACCCAAAGACTTTGACGTCCCTATATCAATGCAACAAGACGAGAGAAACAATCGAACAGAAAGCAGTGAGCCAGAATTTTACTCCCATGTTATTAATGACGGGCGAACCGTGCAATTTACTTTTCCGAGCAATAAATCTATTGGCTATATCGGAACAGATGGTAGCCGCAGTCATGGCAGCATTGCCCAAGGAGTAGTGAATCTTCCAGCTAGCAATAAAATCTATTTCTTTCCCAGCCTAGAAATTCTTTCCAATCCAGAACTATTTGACTCATTCCGGCCAGAAGAGCTCTATTCACTCTCAGTAATGCCATCGATCGAAAACAATTCACGCTTTGATTTAACCAAGGCTATGCTTCATATCAGCAAGCTCACTGGTCTTAGAGCTCTTTCTCTTGAAGACAGCCACCTAAATGATGAGCATGTCAGCGCCCTGAACGAGTTAACAAATCTAGAGAGCCTTAACGTTAACGATACAGAAGTCACAGGCCACGGACTGGTAAAACTAAAGCGTCTCAAAGAATTAGAAAAGCTGCAGTGTAACTTGCTATCGGAGCATACTGAACTGCTAGAAGCCCTACAGGGCTCAATCAAGATTCAACAACTAGCGTTGAGCAATCTGGCAAAACCGCTAACTGAAGCTGACGCGAAATTACTTGCCAGCTGCAAAAATATCAAAACCCTCAACCTGGATACCGATATAGCAGGAGACAAAGTACTAAATGCTATTGGCAAATTGAAAAAACTTCAATTTATACAGCTACCAGAAAGCATCTTAAGCAAGAAGGCAATTCAAGACTTCAAAGACTCCTACCTGCCAAAAAAGATTCTCATCTCCTTTCCTCAATCTCTCAAATTTATGAAGAGCTCAAGCCGAGAATTTTACAAAGAATCGCCAGAACAGTTGATTGAGGATGCAGTCAAGCATTAGCCAATTATCAGGATAAGGTTCCACCATCGACGAATCAATCTACAATCATCTCGCTGGAGTCTTACTTGGCACCGCCCTTGGTGACGCCCTTGGCCTCTACATGGAAGGCTTATCGGGCAAAACCATTTCGACCTGGTTTCCCAATGCCATTGACCGCTATTATTCACTAGGCAATATTGGCTTTGTCAGCGACGATACCGAGCAATCAGCCTTAGTGGCCCAATCACTAGTAGCCGCGCCTAAAGACATCAGAGTTGCTACCAAAGCCTTTAAAATAGCGATGCTGGGCTGGTTCTTTAGACTACCTTTTGGAGTTGGCCGAGCCACCAGCCTGTCATGCCTAAAACTGTTGACTGGCGCAAAACAAACTGGCATTCACTCGGCTGGCAACGGGGCGGCTATGCGCGCGGCCATCATCGGCGTCTTCTATCACGACAATCAAGAATATCGCATCAAGATCGGCGAAAGTATTGCCCGCACCACTCACCTCGATAAAAGGGCAACTGACGGTGCATTGTTTGTGGCTGAATTGGCCGCTGCCGTCTATCCCACTAGGCAATACAAAGATCAGGCCAGTCGCTACAACTCTTTTGATTCGGCCATTAACGTTATTCAAGAAACCCAGTTGCGCGAAGCCTTAGACTTAGCTCGCAACCTCGCTGAGCAAAAAGCATCCATAGAAACAGCCGCTCAACAGCTCGGTTGCAGTGGCTTTGTCAATCACAGCGTAGCTCTTGCTGCTTTTGCTTTTCTGCGCTGGGGCGACGACACTCTCACTGCTCTGCAGTGGACAATCAAAGCTGGCGGCGACACCGATAGCAATGCTGCCATAGTAGGGGCCTGGTGCGGCGCCCTTCATGGAGAAGAGGGATTGCCGAGCCAGTTAATCAACAAAATCAATGATGGTCCTTTTGGCCCCAGCCACTTGCGTAAGCTCGCCCGTGCCTTAGGTGATATAAAATGCGGCAAGAGCCCAGCGCCGGTAGGCTACTGCTGGCCAATAGCTCTAGGGCGCAATGTCGTGCTCATCCCTGTCATCCTCAGCCACACTCTACTGCGACTGTTGCGCCAGGCAACTACTTCACTTCACCTTTAAATTTAAGTGCTTTCAAAAAGGCAGCAGCTAGCTCTTTATCAGAGAACGGATTCTGACCAGTGATCAATTCTCTATCTTGCACAACTTTGCTTTTCTTGGCTGGAGCAATCTGCAATTTACCGCCGGCAGCCCTCAAAGCATCTTCTGGATAGAATTTCATGTAGCCACCCAGGGCAGCGGGCTCGTTGGGCATCTCTTCAGCGTCACTGAAAACAGTCATGCGATAGCCCTGATAAGTCCAAAGTTCTTTAGAAGTGACCGGTTTCTCAGCTACACTCTTATCGTTTGCCGAATGGCTACTCTCAAGGGCTTTGCCCAATTCGGCAGGCTTGTCTAGAGTGGAAAGCAGAGCAATCGGTCCGTGACAAATCAAGGCTGTGGGCTGATTCTTACTGTGGAAATGTCGCAAAATTTTGCCCAGAGAAGCATCCTTCCACAAGTCTTCCATTGGGGCATGACCACCAGGAACGAAAATACCAACGTACTGATTGAGATCACCAGCAGCGATCGCCGAGAGCTTTTTCGGATGAGCAAGTTTAGGATCTTTGAGAAGCTCCTTTACAGCATTGTATTCAGCGGCATTAGCAAACAAAGCTGGTTTGTCAGAATTTCCATCCATCACTGGTTGATTGCCCTGAGGATTAACATAAACAGGCTCGAAACCAGCCTTTATCAAGGCCTGCAAGGGCACGCCCAGTTCGTTCATAAAGAATCCAGTTGCATGCTGAACGCCATCTTTGAGGGTGAGGGCCTTCGCACTAGACAAGACCACTAAGACTTTTCCTTGAAACGCTGCTGGACCTTTAGACTGAACTTCTAAAGGGGAAAGACCCAGACCAGAGGCAAAAGCTAAGGCAGCAAAGCCTCGAATAAAACGACCTACCCTAATCATTGTTTCCCCGCAAACGAAGTCTATTTACCATCTTACACTTTACCATTACCAATCGACCCACAGGTGCAGAAGCTCAGAGCCAATGCAAAAGGGAAGAGCTAATTCGTGGGCAATAACTCCCGGCCAACTTTCATCTTGACTTGCGCAGGGAGTGTTCACCTCGTGACAGTATCTGTGGTGTTAGAATGTGGCGGACTGTTGATTGTAGGAGTATGAAATGAAGTCTCGATTACCGTCACTGTGTGCCGTGCTAATGTTGCTTATCTTTGGCTATTGCTCCTGTGCTGTGAGTGCCAAGCCAGACGGCCAGAGCACAGCAGATGAGACCATCGAGAAGTACAAGAGACATCGTATCGAGCAAATGTTTGGAAAGTATTATGGCAGCTACAACGGCTTCGACATTTATGGAATCACCAAGCATGATGGCAGCTGGGATAGAGATGATGATTCCACCATATCAGGTGTGATCGTCGCGCCTAAGGGCTCCCACTACTCTCACGTTGAGCTCAAAGCTGAGCTTAAGTTCAACTCTGATTGGCTATATGGCAGCAAACCGACTTCGAATAAGAAACAGGTCATCGAAACGCTTTGGACTAGCACCACAGGTGGATGGGATACAAATAAACTAAACGTCGCGCCTGCGGCCCAAAAGCCGCACTACGAAGATATTTGTCACACCTCATTTCGCTGGGAGTGTCCTCGAAGCGTCGATCCAACCACCCTGCACATTACCGCTCTAGTGGCAAAGTAAGCGCTTCATTAGGCTGCTTTGGCACTGGCTGAATGATAATTGAGAGCACTTCCTTGCTTCGGCCCACGGTTATTAAAAAGCATAGCTAGGATTTTCAAAAAATGTCGGCACCAAGACCTCAGTAAAAGCTCAGCGGCCGAATCCTTGTGATCGAGAAGACTCACAAATTCTGATTGCGCTAACGCAGCAGTTTTTCTCCTTTCAGCTCTATCTCGCCAACCGTAGTAGCCTGACATCACAAATCATTCAGCGCATCATCATCCGCTGTTTCTCGTATGAAATTTCCTAGTCTGTTTTGACGCCGCGAATCGACCACACTTCAAAGTAAAAGGAGTTTGGAAATATCTACATCGGACTATAGACAAAGAAGGCCGGAACTTGGACTTGACAGCAAAAACATCTACAAAGAACTTCGAAAACTTTCAACAAAGGATTTCAGCTGCCTAGCAATTTCTAGCAATCTGACCGGCCATTTACTCGACGGCGGTTAGACTTGGGGCATTTCAGGGCATTAAGCAATAGTAACTGAATAACTTTTACCAAGACTCCAAATTGCTTACTATGACCGACAACCCCCGCAATACATCTGCAAATCATCCAAGCAGGGCTCTCGACCGGGTTCATGTTGGCGACGACCAACCGGCAGACTTAGCCCAATGGCTCTATGGCAAACCAGAAGACTTCCACCGCTCAATGGTTCGAGCTCAGGGCAGGCAAGGCGATGCCCATAGCTCTACAATGAAGGCTTTTGACGGCAAAGCTGGTGCACCGCAGCTTGTCATGAATTTACCGGCCGATTTCAGGACGATACCCGAGGGGCGCCGCAATGAAATAGTCGGCATGGCGGCTGAACTCTTAAGGCCCTACACCAACAAAGCTGACGCTAACAACCGCGACGCTGATGGCAAAGTCAGCTTTAGCGAAATTGGTTCAATCATGGACCGCATTGCCAAAAGACAAGACTTATCAGAGCTAGAAAAGTGTCGACTCTGGTCTGACGTGCGCATCGGTATTGGCAAGATGGGGCTACCCATTAAAGACTGCGACCAAGTAACCAGCACGATCGATTCCTGGCACGGAGCAAAAGACCCCTGGCACGCTCTTATCACCCTGGACGACGGTTACCATGCCAATCGCCTCATTAACATGACCCCTGAGCAGGCCAGCAAAGCCATAATCGACCACGAAAACGGCGTCGACAATGGCCACTATCCATTGTGGAAGCAAGTTGGCTGGCAAGGTGCACGACTATTGCGAGGAATTAATCAGGGCGACGTGGATGCCTCTGAAGGACAGCTCAAAGCCCTAAGAGCTTTGCGCGAAACTGGAATGTTTGCTGACTATGCCAAAGAGTGGAAGAAGCAATTTGTGCGCAGTGACGTTGATGGCAACTGTAAACCGCGCTAGCAGGTTAAAGCCCAATAACTGACACTGCGCACAAAGAGCAGAGAGATGAAAGACCAGCGATTACTCGCTGGTTTTGTTGTTACGTTGCCCTTCACTTTGAAGCATTTTGATATCTGCAGCCGAAAGGGTCGGACGATCAAGTTTAAGCGTTAGCTTGTTGAGCTTGCCAGTAAAGGCAAAGGGTACTTGATAGTCTTGATCGCAGACAGGTGTTCCGGTGTCAGAGCCAATATCGAAGCTTTCATCCCACTGCAAAATCAGTGGCAATGTGCGCTCCATTTTCTGGGTCTGCACCACCTTACCATCGACCTTAAGAGTACCAGTGCCACTGCGGCCAATACCACTCATACTGTTAAAGGCAATGGTACCAGCGCCCAAACCATCATACTTAAAGTCAAACTCAATCTCGTGGTTTCCAGGGCTGAGGGCCTCTGGCCCCTCCCAACGCACACGCTTCAGGTCTACCATATTCCAAAGAAATACTGGCTTACCCTTAAGCAGATAGAAACCATAACCAGCAAAGCGGCCACCAGAAGTAAGCAGAATTCCTTCAGCACCACCGGCTGGAACATCCACATTGGCCTTGACCGTGTAGGAGGTATTGAGCAGAAGTGGTGAATCACCCTGAGGAATTCCAGTCAGTGGTTTGGTGTAAACAAACTCAGTACGTCCAGCAGTTATATTGGGTCGAGGAGAAACAAGCCTTGTGGCACAACTTGCATCAAGAGGCAACACGTTGTACTTCTTCGCCTCGGAGTGGAAGAGGGCCTTGAGCTCATCCAACTTCGCCTTATTAGAGGCAGCCAGGTCATTGCTCTGAGTAGCATCTTTGGAAAGGTCATAGAGTTCCCAGGTGACGTTGTTAACCGGATCTTGATTAACTGGTCCTGAGGTAATCCATGGTGGACGAATGACCTTAGTGCTAGCGATCCAGCCATCGTTATAAATTGCGTGATCGCCCATCATCTCAAAATACTGGGTCTTGTGATGGGATGGCACAGCGGCATTAGACTGATCGAAGGTATAAGCAAAACTTGTTCCTTCAATAGGCTTTTGTTTGATACCGTCCACGGTTTCAGGGGCCTTAATAGAACAGGCCTCAAGAATAGTTGGCACCACGTCGATAACATGGTGGAACTGGTGGCGGATTGCCCCCACGTCTTTTATGTGACCAGGCCAGGAAACACAGACGCCTTGAGATGTACCACCGAAGTGCGAAGCCACTTGCTTGGTCCAAGAAAATGGCGTATCAAAAGCCCAAGTCCAACCAACCGCCATGTGGTTATAGGTGCGGTCAGTGCCCCAGACATCATAGAAATACTTGAGCTGATCTTCCACCGGCACCTCGGCACCGTTGAACATAGCTACTTCATTGGGTGTTCCCTGCAAGGTGCCTTCAGCACTAGAGCCGTTGTCACCACTTATATAAACAATCAGGGTATTGTCTAACTTGCCAGTATCTTTGAGAGACTGAATAACGCGGCCAATTTCATGATCGGTATAAGCCAGGTAGGCAGCGTAAACTTCAGCTTGACGAATAAACATCTTCTTCTCGTCAGCGCTCAGCTCATCCCAGTTCTTCAGCAAGTCGTGGGGCCATGGTGTTAGTTTGGCATCTTGAGGAATTACACCAAGTTTCTTTTGGTTAGCAAAAATCTCTTCGCGCAGAGCATTCCAGCCCTTATCAAAGAGGTGCATGTCGCTAATTTTCTTCACCCATTCTTGAGTTGGATGGTGCGGAGCGTGGGTGCCACCAGGCACGTAATAGCAGAAGAAGGGCTTGCTTGGGTCTATTTGGTTGAGCTGGCTAATCCAATCGATGGCCTCGTCAGCTTGAGCAGTGGTGAGGTTCCAACCCTTTTGACCTAAGAACGGAGTGATTGGAGAGGTATTGCGAAAGAGGTTAGGTTGCCACTGGCTCGTGTCACCACCAATGAATCCATAGAAATATTCAAAGCCCATACCGTTTGGCCACAGTTCAAAAGGACCAATCTGACTAGCTTGGAAAGTAGGAGTATTGTGTGCCTTACCGAACCAAGAAGTGGCATAGCCATTGTCTTTCAAGATTCGGCCGATAGTGGCTTTGTCTTGACCAATGATGCTGTTATAACCAGGGAAACCTGTTGACTGCTCAGAAACTACACCAAAACCAGCTGAGTGGTGATTGCGACCAGTAATGAGAGCGGCTCTAGTAGGCGAACACAGAGCAGTAGAATGGAAATTGCTATAGCGCAGACCAGTCTTGCCGATTAAGTCGAGGGCTGGGGTAGGGATAACACCGCCAAATGTACTCGGGGCGCCGAAGCCAACATCATCAGTCATGATCAAAAGAACGTTAGGAGCGCCTTTGGCCGGCACCGTGCGCGGCGCCCACCAGGCCTTCGACTCACCGGCATTGTCTTTAATAACACCGCCAAAAGCAGGCTCTGGAGCTGGCAGCTGCTTACCATCGATAGTGGTGGTAGCGCTGGCTGAGCCAGGTACGCCGGTGGTCTGCTGCGCAAAGGCTGCTGGCGCTCTAAATAGAACGCTGAGCATCAAAAAGAACGTGCAAAAACGAACCTGCCACATTGCCATGAGGATCTCCCGAGTAAATTGGCAAAAAATTGTATCCTAGTGACAACAAAGACTGACAACATGGAGCTACCTCCTGACAGCTTTAGGGCGAACAGGCAGTCATTACCACCCAGATTGGAGAGATAACGTTCAGAAGATTTCTTCACCCCTTCTTAACCCTCTGACGATCAGAGTGGTAGTAAAGAGAAGAAGATAAGAATAAGCGAGAAAGAGTCGGAAAATGAAGAAAGAAAAAAGTTACAGGGGATATCAGAGACCAGGCAGCAATACCATTGTTCTCTCAAGCGACCCCATCTTGATTTGGCTCTTCGCCCTGCCCTTTCTATTGGTTGGGCTTTTGTTCGTTGCAGCACCGTGGGGCTTGGCCTCAAACAGCGCTCAGATACCAATCGGCATAAAGCTTTTTATTTCGGCCATGGGCCTCGGCTCTGCGATGGTGGCATTATTGATCTTTCGCTCAGGGCTCTCTCAAGTACTGCTTGATCGCAGCAGCAATCGCATAATTATAGGTAAGAGATTTAGCAAACGAATTCTGCGCACCATTGACTGTCAGTCAATTTCTGCTGTCACAATTGACACTGACAAAGACTCAGATGGCGATACAACCTACAGAGTTCAACTTGAGCTGAAGTCAGGCGAAACTATTCCCTTGACCAAGGCTTATGTTTCGATAAGAGAGACGGCCGAGTTCGAAAGAGATAGAATTCGCCATCTCCTGAAGAATCCTTATGAGAGCTATAGCAAAAAAGATACTACGCCTTGGCTCGTCATCGGCAATTCACAGCCTTTTGCACAACCACAGCTCCAAACCTTCGTCATTATCTGCACCGCTATCACCATTGCACCATTTGCCGGTTGGTGGTTAGCCGCCCAAGAAAAACCAACCCTGCAAATTACCGCTGGAGAGCCAAGTGCAGAATTAAGTAGCAAACTACACCAACGGGCCGAAAACGAAATTGCCAGCACTGAAAAAATACTTTTTGTAGCCACGCCAGAGCCTGGACACGAGGGCATGGCGAAAATCGTATTCATACCTTTTGCCATTGTCTGGACTATTTTCAGCGGCTGCTGGCTTTGTGCTGCCATAGCTGGCAGCATTAGAACCAGAAGCATTATGGGATGGTTCATGGTGCTCTTTGGACTTCCTTTCGTTGGTATTGGCCTGGGCATGCTTACCATTCCCTATTTCGCATACAAGAGAGAGCTGCACACTATCTATGCTCTAACTGAAGAGAGAGCCCTGGTCTTCTCCGACGACGGAGTGAGAGAGTTGGTTAAGTTCAGCGACGAACACTTCGGACCAATCGAGGCAAAATCTTATGGCAAAACCAGTAACGATAAGAAAATGGACCTGCTTTTTCGCTCTAGCTTAGATCCGGAATCTCCGGGAGCAACAGTTGGATTCTGGGGGATAGATAAGGGAGAAATGGCCAAAGCGATATTGGAAGATAAGCTCAAAGCAAGAAAATAGCACTTGGCTAAACTAACCTAAACCAACCTAAACAAGACGCTCTTGCACCCGCGGTTGGCGCAGTTTCCACAAGCAAGCATCGGTAGCGAAGTGATGCAGACTCACCAGTAGAAACATGAGCTTAAATGGGTCGACGGCCCGCAGACCAGACACAAACAGAGCGCAAGGCACAGCCACCGAAAGTGTTAGCCCAATGAGAAAATAGCCGTGCAATTCGCTAGCGGCAAAGGCAATAATAGGCTTCAAAATATTCTCTGATTTTGCCTGACTGAGCTTATAGTCTTTCCACTTATAAGCTAGTACCACAGCTAAATATTGACTAGCGTGAAAGAAAGCTGGGATGAAAATCCAGAAATTGTTGTCTACTGCCTGGCTGAGAACAACAGCTACTAAACTAACGAGCATAACAATCACCGCCGGCAATGGCATAGTCTTTTCACCGCGGGCCCCTCGCTGTAACTGGGTGTTAGCAAAGCAAAGCACTAGCACCACAAGAACAGCGATGACGACCTGCAAAAAGATCAGAGGCAGATGCAGAGCAATAGAAGGAGCAGAAGCCGATGATGCAGCTACTGCACCGGTTGCCAAAGCAAAATCATAGCCACCAGTATACTGGCCAATGATAGCTACGGCCACAGCTAGGTACAAAATATTTTTGAAAAGCTGCTTTTCAGAAGCCTTCATGACAAAAGCAGAACGCCCGCAGTACATCAGAGCAATACCATAACTCTGAGCTAAGACATGATGCACAATGAAAATCATATAGACTCGGGTCAAACACTCCATGGTCAAAATAGGCCCAAGCAACCGCAGGGCAGCTAGCAAAGAAACCAGCATTACCAGCGGCAATGCCACTGCAACGTGGCGATGCTTAGCGAAATTTTCGGGTTCACCATAAAGACGCCGCAGCGAAGCACCGAGGTGGGGTTGAGACAATAAATAAGTACCGGCAAATAGAAGAGCCCCTAAATATTGAACGGCCGAAGGTCCTAAAATATTGCGCAAGGGCGGCCAGAAATATAACAGAGACAATAAAGCAGTTAAGCCACCACAGACAAATAGTAAATCGAAGATAGGGCCGACAATATATTGCTTGCGGGATGCATCGCCTTGAATAGTAGTCTGGAGCTGACGACCTTCATCTGCTGACGAAGCAAAAGTAGAAGCAGTCATTAGCGCACCTCAAACCAGGTGGCCGGCTTTAGAAACTGCCATTGAGGCGGACTAGAGGCATTCATAGACGAAGGGGCAGTGCTGATCTCTGCATCTTGTGGCGCAATAGTGCCACAAGTAGCTCCTTGTAGACCCATTGGTTCAGACTTAGAGCCTGAAGTATCAAGTGATGCTTGCGGCTCTCTAACAACAATCGGCCTTGAAATAGCGATTGTCTTGGAGGAAGAGGCTGATTTATCAACTGCTACTTTCTGCTCGCCAGCGCCAATCTGGCTTGCAACAGTAACCGAAATAGCTAAACCAATCTGCAAGATGCCCAAACCTAGGTCAGCAAAGCGCTGACTAGCAGCAACTTTGGCGAAAGTCGCTGCTTTTAAAAACGAAAAAGCCGCCAGCAATGTGACAAAACTGCTGAGCATATTCAACATAGAAATTTTGGAAAATTCGAAATCCAATATTGCGGCTGGAATTCGTAGTACGTTGAAAGCTGAAGAAGGGTCGGGTTGGGCGTTAGAACCATAGGCAACGGCGGCACATGGTAGCGATAGTAGCACCAAGCTAAAGAGCAACTTCAGTCGCCAGCTAGTCTTAAACAGAAAGGTCTTAAACAGAATACTCTCAAGGCGAATTAGAGACATAGCCATCCTCCGGCGCTTAGTTGACTCTTTAGTAGAGTCACTATGTGATTCGACAAACCGCCAGAACTCTCTCGACTACAGTGCGCAGGCGATAATTCAGCCCACTGTTCTCGAGGTATACGCTAAGAAGCTCATTCTGCATCATTACTTTCGATTTCAGTTGATATGCCTGAGAGAAAGCATTAGAGCGATAAGCCGCTCGGCCTGGCTTGCTAAACTGGAACCAACCACCGAGGTTAATTCCCATTGAAATAGAGTCTCTCATCAAGGTCTCTAAATCTAGAGGATTTTCCCCAGTATCGAAGATATCAATTAAATGATGAATCTCAAAAGGCTGAGTGTAAGAGCAGGTGAAATCAATTTCTTCACCCCTGAAGCCATCTAGTTCATAAAACTCGATCTGCTTCCAACCATTTGCAGCATCAATAGTGGCAACAACTCGCTCTACATCAATGACTATGCCAACATCACTTTTAACAGTGGGCAAGACCCGCTTAACAGTTGCGATGGCATGCTCGCGACTACTCAGCGAAACACTTGAGAAAAATTCAAATGTCTCTTCAACAGTGCTTCCTGCTGAACGAGTGCTGTAAGTTTCAACCAGCTGCTGGCGCTGGGGCCCACCCACCGCGCCAAGCACCGCTTGAAATTTGGTGAGTTCACCTTCTTTGGCCAATTGGGCGGCAATACTTTTGGTCAACCGGGCTTGCTTGCCGCCATCAATATGCAGGTGCAATGAGCCCAGGGTGCTAAAAGAAGCATAGGCCGGAATAACAAAAGGCGAAGAGGCAATGGAACCGCTCAAAGGAGGAATAAACAGACTAGTTGAAGTTTGTTGTTGCAGCATTGTCGCTAACCTGTAGTAGGGTTATCCTAATAGCGCTGAGAGAAGCTCTCCACTGATGCCAAGATACAGCCAATCTGTGGCGGACCTGTGTCACTACTCCGCAAAGTTCATGGCTAATATGGCAAGAAAGCAGAGCAATAATGAAATGGGAGAGCAGGCAGTGAAGGGCAAAAAATATTCGCCACCAGGTTCTCAAATGTTAAACGGGGCATTAGCTCTGACTATGATCACCATGACGGCTCTGGTACCACTTACCGTTGCCATAGAGAAGGCCTACAGTCAGTCGACTTCAAGCCAATGCAAAATTGAAGTGCGCCAGCCATACCGCTACATTACTTCGAACGGCATTCCCGATCATGCTACCGGTCAATTTCCCAATCGCGGCAACCCCAACACTATTTCCGCCCAAGATTATCATTTTAAGGTGCCACTAAATCCGACACCAGGTCAGGGGCAATCACGGGGTTACGATTTTGGCGTGGCCGTGAACGGAGTGCCCTTTGACCCCGGCACAGCCGAGCTGTGGAATGGAGACATGCGCTGGCATTATGAAGCGCTATCGGGCATGATGGTTAGCCGAGGCAGCCTTGGAATTGACGCTAACTTAGCCCATGTGCAACCAAATGGCGCCTACCACTATCACGGCCTCCCCATGGGCCTCCTGGAAAAACTAAACTATCGCAATAAGATGGCTTTAGTTGGTTATGCCGCCGATGGCTATCCAATTTATGGCCCCTACTGCTACTCCACAGCCAACGACAGCAGAAGCGCCCTCAAAAAAATGAAATCTAGCTACCGACTGAAGAGCGGCACAAGAATTGGGGGAAGCGATGGCCCCGGCGGAGTCTACGACGGATCATTTGCACAAGACTACGAATTTGTTCAAGGCGCAGGCGACCTCGATCAATATAATGGTCGCACCGGCGTCACCCCCGAATATCCAAGCGGCACATTCTATTATGTGCTCACTGAAAACTGGCCTTTTGTGCCCCGTCAATTTCGCGGCACTCCCGATGCCAGCTTCGCCAAAGGTCCAGCTGGCTTAGATCGCGGCAATGGCGGTGGTCGGAGAACAGATCGCTTCGGGGGAATGAACCGATTTGGCGGTCCGCCAGGGGGGCCACCCGGAGGACCACCCGGAGGACCACATGGAGAAGACGGGCCAGAATTCCGCCCCGGCGGCCCACCACCCGGTGGAGGTTTCCGGCCCGCTTATCCGCATGACAATAACTAGGCTGCTTGCCCTGCTTCTGCTCTTGCTGGCGCTAACGCTGCCAACAGAAGCTCATGATGCTGCAATATCAGCAATAAAAATCATCTGCCGTCCAGACGATACAGTAGTAAGCATCAGTACCCACAGAAGTTACCTGCTGAAAGCAGAGAAAGCAGGTGGCTCCAAGCTCAGTTCTAGTTCTAGTTCTGGCTCTAGTTCTGTGCTAGCTCCTGCAACGGCAGAGCTTGGCCAGGCGCTGGGCAGAAGGCTTCACCTGCTCATCAATGACAAAAAGCTATTGCCTGAGACTGCGCATATTATTGAAGACAAGCCCAACGATTTGCTCATCTGGCAGACGATAAACAAGAACCCAACAAAACTGAAGCCAAACATCGAGATACTTGATCGCATTTTTCCAGAAGACTCTGCTTCAACAACCATTGTCACCATCTTAGATGACGACCAAAGCCAAGAAATACTGCTCGACTGTGCTCACCCTAGCTACCACCAGAGGCAACCTCAAGACCACTGGGCTGAGGCCAGTAGCTATTTGCAAAAGGGAATATTGCATATTCTCAGCGGCCCCGATCACATTTTGTTCATACTAGCGCTACTGCTTCTAGGAGGGTCTCTCAGAGCACTGCTCGGCATAGTGACGGCCTTTACCGTCGCCCACAGCATCACACTGAGCCTGGCAGTTACGGGAATCGTCAGGCCTCCGGCGCAAGTAGTTGAACCTCTAATTGCACTATCTATAGTGGCAGTAGCCGTGGAGAACTTACGTTGTTTGAGCTCGAAAAACGAAGCCAAAGAACTAAACGCAAAGCGAGATTCTCGAGCCTACTATGCTTTTGCCTTTGGTCTCATCCACGGCTTTGGCTTTGCTGGTGCTCTACTTGAGGTGAACTTAGTTGGCCCGGCCTTGTGGATAGCCCTGGCCTCTTTCAACCTCGGAGTTGAATCTGGGCAAGCTATGATAGTGGCTCCAATAGCACCGCTTCTGATGCTGTTGGCCAAGAAGCATAAAGACTTTTCAGACAAGCTGATCTACACTGGCTCGATTGCTATTGGCCTTATGGGCGCCTATTGGTTCATTGGCCGAATGAAATTTTAGAACCTAGTCTTGAACTAGTCCTGCACTAGTCCTGAATGACACCGCTAATTTCACTAATGCCCGCACCCTTAGTTTCAGGATTCTGCGACCAGGTTTTAGTATCACTATCGGTGACAACATAGATACCAGGTTTAATTACAGTATCTGGTTCACAAATCCAATATGCGTTAGGCACACCGCCTTGGCCTGGGGCGGTATGAGTTGACCAGGGGCCATAGATAGTACCATCTTGATGCACTAGACCAATCTCACCAGGATCTTGTCCGCGAGCATCATTCCAGTGATAATTCATCAGCCTTGAAACCAGAACCGGTGCCTTGAGCGAAAACCAAGTTGGTCTGGTAGGAGAATTAAATACGGCAGAGATATTGCCGTTCTTAAATATGCTGACGACGGGCTCTCTTTTGTAAGCCTTAGCTGAAGCCATTGTTCTTCCACTTTCAGGCACGATTTTAACTTTAGCAATACCACAAAAGCCAGACAAGTTATTCTGGGCCCAGGTGGATGGCTCGCTATCGATTAATGTGTAATGGCCGGGCGCCAGAGTCACCCTCGGCTCACACTCCCAATAGGCATTGGGCACTCCTCCTTGGCCTGGCTGCCCCCGCACGGCCCAGGGGCCATAAGTGGTGCCGTCGGCATGGCGCAGAGCCACGGTTCCGGGGTTACTACCTTTGCCATCATTCCAGTGATAAGTCATCAAGTAAATCACAGCAGATGGAACGTCAATGTCGAAGGTAGTGGGGTTCTGAGGCTTATTAAAGACACGATAAATATTGCCATTATTCAAAATAGTTTTCGGTGGACTAATTTTGACTACCGGCTTTGCTTCAGTCAGATTAACCGCCGGCTTCTCTTGCAGGTCGAAAATGCTATCTTCACCTAAAGCTTCCCGTGGCGCTGTCGGCGGTGTAGAAAGACAGAGTGCTGAACCATCCCAACGACTTTTCATCTCTGGAGTCTGCAGCTGCCCTCTATCGCGCAAGACTTCATCTTCAACCCTATCTTTCATGTTCTGAAAAGCAGCACCAAGCGTGGTGCGTCCACCATTCTGTTTAAGGGCCTCAATCAAGCAGCTTGTGAAGACGCTATTTTGATATTTCTTACTTTCCCACGATACCTGACTCGGTTGACTAGAGGCAATTACAAGCTGCCCGGTACCAGCCATCACGGCACTGGCATCAACGTTGGCAGAACGCACTAGACCTTTTGCATCAGCCGTTGCTGCCCCGCTATGACAAGCATCTAGTATGATCACAACCCGGTCACAGTGCACTCGCGCTTTAATGATGCGCATCAAGTCTTGCAATGGAATGCCTGTAGCATAAAGGGATTCAGTATCAGTGTCATAGGCAACTATATAGTTAACTCCGCCGACATCCATATCGGCCGGGCTGCCATGACTACTGATATAGACCACAACTAAGTCATCGGGATGAGCCAGTCGCGGCAACCAGCGGTCACCAATAGTAGCAAGGATACTAGCCCGCGTAGCTTTCTCATTAATGAGCAGTCTAGTGTGATCTTTGCGAAAGCCGCCAGCGCTAGTAAGGAAATTATAGAAGTCGGTGGCATCTTTAGCTGGATAGCGCAAATTGATTTTGCCATCGGCAAATTTACTGATGCCAACTACCAGAGCCCACTTATCTTTGATGGGGCGATTCGCAGTAGTTTTAGGAGCAATTGCCTGAGGGGCTGACTGGGCCGCGAAAACACTAGAGGTGACGCTGAGCAGAAATGATGGTGCAAATAGCGACGACATTAACACTGGCACCAAAATGGAAGTCAACCGGACAACACGAGACATAAAACCCTCTATGTGAGTTCATGATTAAAAGCCAAGTCTATCTTGGCCTATCTAAAAAGATTTAGCATCCGCCATCAGGCCTAAGCCTTTAGTAGATTTCACAGCAGAAACAGGCACTTGAAAATTGCATTGAACTATTTTCCGAATTCGAACGTATCTCTAAGAGTAACCCCTGAATCAAAATGCGAGGTACTCATGAATACTTCAAATACTTCTCTATTGCCCAACTCAGCAACAGTTTCACCCTGGCCGATGAAAGTAAAGTTAGGTCCACATCAAGATTTGCTAGCCACTTGCGATTTTTCTAGTGATGAGGAAAATGATTCTGTCGGCACACTACTGCAAACTGCGCTCTCTTCAGACTCGGCACAAGAAAGAGTCGCCGCCGCGAGGAAAGCCATTGAACTTTCAAATGGTGCCTGTGGCCTTGCCTGGCTTGTTCTCGCCCGAGAAGGTGTAAACAGCATTGAGTCAGCAATGATTTATTCGCAACGAGCAATCGACCGAATGAAACAAGAACTGCACGATAGCAATTTCAAAGACTATTGCATTTATACATACACGTATACAGTTGCCCTGGCCGATGCCGCTGACATAACCTTCAAGCTGGGCCGCAAACGCGATGCCGTAGAAATGCTGAAACAGCAACTGGCAGCAGGCGTTGAAGATGCTCTCTGGAGTGACTGCCAGATCATACTGCGCGATCAAATCGCCAGCTTACTGATTCAAATGGGCGAAGCCAAAGAGGCACAGACGTTCTTATATGCTCATCCCGACAATATCGAGTCTTGGTACTACCTCAACGCCCTGGCTCACTTTGCCCTCAATGGTGATTCCTTGATATCTCGCAGCGCCTTAGCCAAAGCCTTCAAAGTAGGAGTAAAGACCGTACAAAAGCTCACAGCTGACGCTTCAGTATTCAGCGCCCAGAGCGAACACTTTGAGCAAAATATCTGCATTGAAAAAGCAGTCGATGCCTGGCAAAACGACGAAGCAGCGCAAGAATGGCTCAAGCAAATATACAAAAACCCACACTCAGTAATAGGGCGAGAATCACTTGCTGTGGCCAGCGCAAACAAAGACAAAAAGCGCTGGCAACTTTGGGATAGCAGAGAAACCAGTGCTGCATACTTTATGAGCAATGAAATGTATAAAGAAGCAGCAAAAGAATTCAAAGCGGCTCTGCGCGAAGCCGAACGCATAAACTATTCTTACTTTCCCTTTCACAATACAGTTACAGGCCTCTTGGCCCTCTATCAAGAAGCCGATGTAAAGGCCATTCCCCTTGAAGAATTGCGACAAAAGCTAGAGGCGCGAGTGGCAAACTTTGGCGAAAACAGTGGAAATAGCCCCGCTGGAGCCATTAGCAAGAATGATCTAGCCGCACTAAATTTTCACTCCTTCGCCACTATCTACAAAGAGCTTGGCGACTTCGAAGCAGCCATGAATAATCAAGTGAAGGCCTTAGAAATAGCAGAAACACTCGAACACGAAGAGCAACTAGACAGAGCTTCGGCTCTAACACTTTTTGAAATAGGCGAAATCAACAAAGCACAAGCCGAAATTTTGTTCGAACAAAATCGCTATCAAGATGCGCTTAAATACTGTAAAAAAGCACTGACGAAACAAGAACAATTTCTCGGCGCCACCCACTATGACCTATTAGACAGCCTGGAGTTAGCTCAGGAATGCTGCCAGCAGCTTGGAGATCTGGCCGGCAAAGCAGCAATGACAAGTAGAATCAAGACAATAGACCCTTTTGATCTGGGTTAAAAGCTGGCAAGTAAAAGCTGTCCTAAGTTGATTCGTTGGGTAAAGCTAAACTCAACGAATCAACACGGCCTTGATCAGCTGTATAATTAGCCCACTCTATATATTTCATTCTTCGAGGTTCTTATGAAGTCCAACGACGTCTCCAGCGTGGCTGAAGCTACATCTACTCACCTGAGAATCGGGCCTCATGACGACCTGGTCGAAAGCTGTATTGACGCCGAATACGAGGCTGAGGACGGTGAGCCTGGCGCGCTTGAAGAGTCTCTTGATGCTTATATCGCCGTGGCCATTCTCGGTGAAACCGTTGAAGAACGAGTAAAGGCGGCCCACAAAGCCTTGAAAGCAGCCAACAATAGCTGTGGTGTAGCCAATTTGATTCTGGCTCGCGAAGGCTCTAGCGACAAAAAAGAGGCCCTAGAGTACGCCCAAAAGGCTGTGGATCAGCTCAAAGACGAATGTAGCGACGAAAATTTTGAGCTCTATCAAGTTGATGCAGAAGCTTACACCCAAGCCGTTGCAGACCTGGCACAATTAAACTGGAACTGCGGCAAAAAGACTGAAGCAATCGAGATTGTCACATCGTTCTTGCATGAATACAAAGAAGAATTACCGGTCGAATTTAAAGCTATTCCTCGCGAACTAGCCATAAGCTTCTTGCTCCAACTAGGAGAAATCAAAGCAGCCCAGGCCATGCTGCAAGATGAAACAGAAAACGATGAGCAATGGCACTATCTCAATGCTTTGATTCATTTTGCCTTAAGCGGTGACAACCTAATTTCACGCAGCGCCTTGTCGCGGGCATTGATGAAAGGCACTCTGATTGCTGGCGGCCTGACCAAAGACGATGAAAACTTACATGAGACAATTGTTGCTTTTGGTCTCGATAGACATATTGAAGACACAGCACCAGCCTGGCATTCAGTCAAAGGCGCCATAGAGTGGTTAAATGATTTCTTAGAACAACCACTTGCTCGCCACAACCGCAAGCTTGAAGAAATCGCTAAGTCTGCTGACGACTTAAAGCGCTGGAAGCGGTGGGAAGACGCCCTTGAGAGCGCTCAGCACTTCACCGAAAAGAACAATGAAAAAGAAGCAAAGAACTCTTTGAAAACAGCCCTGCGCGAAGCAGACCGCATCGATTATTCCTACTTCCCCTTCTTCGAAACAGTTTCGATTTTGATGGAATTTTCAGGCGGTGAGAAAAAAGCACTGGCTGACCTGAAGACTCAAATTACAGCCCGAGCCAAGCGTTTTGAAGCTGATGCGAAACTAGGTGGACCACTCAATGCTCTGCAATTGCAGGCCTGTGGCACGTTGTTCGACTTCCTGCAAGAGTACGAAGCATCGCTGACCCTACACCAAAAAGCCACAAGCTTGATCACTGAACAAGTGGCTCAAAATGAAGCCAACCTCACACTTGTAGATGATGTTGATGTGCGCAATGAACTAGCTGGCACCCTCTTTGCCATGGACCGCTTTGCCGAGGCACTGCCGCTGTATCTAACCAATGCCGAGGTATTAGAAAGATACCTTTGCCCTGATCACGTCGAACTGCTGGAGATGCTAGAGCCAGCCTACCGCTGCCTCTCCAGCCTTGGCCAAGAAAAAGAAGCAGAAACCATGCTGACCCGCATTAATGCCATAGACCCGACCTATCTGGAGGCCCTTGAGGCCACCGAGCATGACTGCGACGACTGAGGACACGACCACCACTAGCCAATTGCCAAGCATTAGCAGCTCTGTGTTATATTTGAACTAACTGTCAAGAATCACAGGATAGCCACGAACGGTCGGTCTCAGCAAATTGAACTACCTGCACGTACTCAAAGAAGCACAATATATAGTGCAGACCTTAATGGGTCTGAGCTGGCTGGGCTTTTCAATCTATCTATTCTGTAAGCCCGATGCTAACTTAATTTGCGACACAGTTCCAGCGATACTAATGTTTATCACTGGTAGTGTTTGTGTATTCTTCGGCATTGAAGCTTACCTATTGCGCGAGGATCCAGAAATCTGGCGGTAGCTCCAAATTGTCACTGTAGAAATTGAGTTTGTAGCGCAAAGCTAAATCATGTCTGACCTTTGCAAAAAATGCGGCAAACCACCACTGGCTGAAAAAGCCGGTTCGTTCACATCTTACCTATTCCTGCACAACTATTGTCAGTGTCATCAAAAACCAGATTCAACCAGCTCAGTAACGCTTGAATCAACACGGCCAAAACCCATTGAGGCCGATCTCAGCGTCTGCTCCCGTTGCGGCAAGGCCCTCGGTGCTAAAGAGCGCTCGGGCTCATTCACATCCTTTCTCTTCAAAGATTTGCGCTGCCAATGCAAGAACCCTGTAGTTGCTAAGCCTGTAATAGCTGGACCTCTAGTAGCTAAGACGCTAGCATCAAAGCGCACAAATACATCGTACCGCTCCACGCACAAATCAACTCGTCACGACAATCGCCAGCAGCAGTTAAAAGAATCACCGAGCGCAAGCAGCAATAGGTCACTAAAACTTGGCACTATCATCGGTGGCACATTCAAAATAGAATCAATCATCGGCTGTGGTGGCATGGGAGTAGTCTACGCTGCCGAGCATACAGGCTTGCACCGTCGCTTCGCTCTAAAAATCTTGTCACCAGAGCTAGTCAACGAACAGACGTGGAAACGTTTTCAGGCAGAAGCAAAGACTTTAGGTGCCCTGCACCACAGCACCCTGGTGAACGTCTACGATCTAGGCTTACACGAACAATCACTACCATACTATTCGATGGAGCTTCTAGAGGGCCGAACTCTGGAACAGATTCTAATTGAGGACGGTCCGCTCTATCTCGACGAAGCTATCGAAATCTTTCTCCAGGTCTTAGACGGCCTCGCCTATGCTCATAGAAACGATATTATTCACCGAGATCTTAAGCCTGGAAATATCATGGTATGCAATATTGACGGCGATACAGTCGTGAAGATTCTTGATTTTGGCATTTCTAAATTCCTCCAACTTGGTCGGCAAAATCAAAGCCTTACTATGGTCGGAGAGACCTTCGGCAGCCCCTTTTATATGAGCCCAGAACAAAGTATCGGGGCAGATGTAGATGCCCGCTCAGACATCTACTCAATCGGTTGCTCACTCTTCGAAGCCCTAACTTCATACGTTCCATTTGAAGGGGAGTCCCAGATGGAAATCGTTATGATGCACGAACAAGATGAGCCACCGCTTCTAGCCGAAGTCGACCCCGATACAAAGTTTCCTGACTCAATCGAGTATGTAGTAGCGAAGTGCCTAGCAAAGCATCCAGATGATCGCTACCAGTCGGCAAAGGAACTAGCAATCGATCTAAAGCGCATTAAAGAAAACAAGTACGCTCGCAGTTTCTTTGAAGGTAAAAAACCATTCAAATCAGTCAGTCAAAGACGCTCCGAAACTGCTGACAGTCACTCCCGGAGCAATTCCAAGCGAGCAATGGTGGTACTTGCCTCACTTATTGTGCTGGCGGCCTTGACCATAGCCGCTGCAACAATTACCTATTCGGACCAGCTTGCCGGCAGCCTGGCGAACAAAAGAAGAGCTGACAGCAATGGCAACGCCATGCCGACCTACTACTCAAAACTTTCAGAAGATGGCAGCACCATCGAATTCAACTTTCCAGAAGAACAGATCGGCTTAATCAACACCAATCGAAAACTGCTTTACGCCGTTCCAGCAACAGGAAAAGTCCGACTTCCCGCCGACAAAAGGCTATTCTTTTTCACTAATCGCTACAGTGCAACCCATCCAGAAATCATAAAATCCTTTCGTCCAGACGACCTCTACAGCTACATTCCACGATCTAAATTCGAGAACAAAAAGCAACTCAAAGACACTCTCGTAAATTTAAAGCAACTTACTGGTATTAAGCAGCTAGAACTAGCAGAATGCAATTTTGGCGATGACGAAGTAGAAGACGTCAATGCTATGAGCAACCTCGATTGGATCGATCTCAAAAATACCAATCTAACACCAGTGGGACTGAAAAACTTTAAGATACTCAAGCAGCTAAATTACATCTACTACGATTTAAACAAATACATTACCAATCTGCTAGAAACCATTGCTGGCAGCGATCAGCTAGACACTCTCTGCATCTCCTCTCCGGACAAGCCCATTACCATGTACGATGCAAAGCTACTAAAGACGCTGCCGAATCTAACAAGTTTAAACATAGCAAACACCAGTGCTACTGATGAAATCTTAATGGAAATAGCCTCTATGCCCAATTTAAAGTCGATCAACGCCCACGGCTGCAACCTCACGAAGCAAGGCTTCGAAGCGATCACGAAAAAATACGGCAATCGTCTCAAAATTGCCGTCAACCCTGCCGACTTAACGAAGTCAACACAGAAAGCTACCGACCCGAAAATGCAAAAATTAGATGAGCAAACAAGCCAGTCTGAAAAATAGCCAGTAAAAAAAGGAAAAATCATGAAAGACAAAATCACCGTCTACGAAAAACCAACCTGCTCAAAGTGCCGCGAGATGGCAAAGCTATTGAAAGAAGCTGGCGTAGACTTTGACAAGATCAACTACTATGTCGAACCGCTAAGCCAAGCCAAGATAACTGAACTGTTGAAAAAAATGGATATGCCAGCACGTGGACTGCTGCGCACCAGCGAAGCAATCTATAAAGAGCTGGGCTTAGCCAAGGCAGATCTTTCTGACAAAGAATTGGTGGCACTAATGGCGAAACATCCAGATTTGATTCAAAGACCAATAGTGGTCAGAGGTGATAAGGCAATACTCGGGCGCCCCACTGAAAACGTACAAGCACTCTTGAATTGAGCTTCAACAGGACAAGTTAATAACAATGACTAGCCGGCCCGAATCACGTCGCAGCTTTCTCAGCAAATGTTTCACAGTAGCTACTGCCATCATGGCCAATGTGCTACCAGCTCTTGCCCGGCAGCCCTTGCAAAAACTAGACAGCGGCAGCACTATCGATAGCACTGAGTTTAGAGGAAAGACTGTTTTCTACCGCCTGGTCAATAAAGCCACAGCTAAGAATTGGCAGACCCTGCCCATGGGAGAACTAATAGGCAAACTGGCCCGTGAGCTTGAAGGAACACCATATGTTGCTTCTACTTTAGAAATCTATCCCGATCGAGAAGTGTGCTCTGTCAACCTGCTTGGCCTCGACTGCGTTACCTTTGTTGAAACCACGTTAGCATTGGCACGCATGCTGAAGAAAGGCGGCCGCCAACCAGGAGAGCTGCTCTCTGAAATCACCTTGATTCGCTATCGCAATGGCACCGCAGGCGATTACAGTACACGCCTGCATTATATGAGCGACTGGTTAGCCGACAACACGAACAAGGGCATTGTAAAACACTTAGACCAGCTTCCTGGTGCTGTTCCTTTCACGCAGAAAGTTGGCTTTATGTCGACCCATCCAGCCAGCTATCGAAGACTAATTAGCCAACCAGAGCAAGTAGAGAAAATCAGAAAATGCGAAGAGGCAATTAACGGTCGCAGCCTAAACTATGTACCGCTAAATAAAATTGCGACAGTTGAGCTCCTCCTCAAAACTGGCGATATAGTAGCCGTCTGCACCAATCAAGCAGGCCTCGACGTAGTTCACACCGGCTTTGTCTATCGCACAACTGACGGCATTGCCCACTTCATTGATGCCTCCTCTTCTAAAAGCAAGATGAAAGTCACCCTCGAATCAGGACCCATTAGCGGCTCATTACACTGGTCCAAAAATCTAACCGGTGTGATGTTTGCTCGTCCGCTAGAATTGTAATACGAGGTCGCCAATGGCAGACAATGCAAATAAGCTGACAAAGAAAAAAAAATTGTCAGTCTAAGTGCCTTCTTCATCGCTTCTTCTCCCCTGCACCCTGTAGCTGGGTATAGAGAACGTCGCAACCATTGTCAGTACAGCGGGTAATTTGCATCTTCCCACCCAAAATTGGCTCTCTCACTTTATGAACAGTGACTACCTGATTACCAATTACGATCGCCACTGAGCGACCACAATTTTCGCGAGTAAAAGTTTCGAGGGGAACAACTTGCCCTTTGGCCAATTCTAAAAGTAATTGTTTCTTGCCCTGACCATCAAGTTTCTTAGTTGGCTTTTGAGCAAGATTCATTGGCACGAAGTGCTCTGTACTAAGAGCAACAAATCTCGGCTTATCCGGCAGGTTGGGCTGGTTGGGTTCAAGTAAATGACCATCATCAATCAAAATACGCTCAGTGGCACTAGCGGGCTCAAGTGATTTAGAGTTCTCAGCGTCACGCAAAACCAAATAAATGCCATTAGGAAGGGTTGAATCTTCAGCCAAAACAAAGGCCGGAAACAACGCTATTAGAGCGGAAGCAAGAACTGGCTTTAAACCAGCTAAAATTGCAGAGAAGCGCAGTCTTTTACTCATAATCCTCTCCCTAACTCTGCACATTTTACCCAGCACTAGAAATTACAAGCACAGTGCTGTTTGCCTGATGAGCAAGCCAATCTTAATGGTGTCTTAATACGACGACCTCGATTCGCTGATGGAAACGGGTATACGAAAATAATGGCATCCCAATCTGCCTCGTGTAGTGGGTGAAACAATGAAAGAAACAGAAATTGGTGCAGGCTTTATCGGCTTCATCACCCTGGGAATCTGGCTTTTGCTCAGACCTATAGTATGTCAGTTTGCAGGGCCGGGCTGCCTGGCATTAGATGCCATTGTCGTTTGGTGCGCAGCACCGACAATGTTAGGATTCTGCAGTGAATTGCTTTTGTCTATTGGTCTCCAATCTCCAGCAGCTGCGCAAAAGCTATGCTACATAGCGGGGCTGCTATGCGCTAAGACAGCAGTGCTAATTGACCAATTCAACCTGATGGTACCAGGCAATGCCTTTGCCTACCACGCCAATAGTCGAAAAATCTTAGTCGGCAGCTTCTATAGTGTTCTAGAGCAAAAGGCCAAAGCAAAAAAATACTGTGCCAATCTGGTCAAAACCTTAAAAGCAGACAAAGACCCAGGGGCATTGAGAGATCTCGCCACTTGTCTCATGCTTCTCTCAGAGCTAGTTCAAGGTGAAGGCAACTACAAAGAAGCAAAATCACTAGCGGAACAATCACTCGAAATACTCAAAAAAACTGCCCCAGATAAAACCAGTGAAGGCGCCATGCTCACCGATCTTTGCGCCACATATATGAAGCAGGGGCTAATTGAAGAATCAATTGGTGTAGGCAGAAGTGCTGTTGAATGTTTTGACATGACTAACAACGCACTAGATCAACTACAGGCAATTGCCTATAACAATTTGTCGCTTGCTTACTGTGAGGCTGGCGAATACAGAGAGGCACTGGACTGCTCAAGACGCTCTCTGAAGCTTAAGCTCGCCGCTAGCGCAAACAAGCCAAATCTTTCAGTGGCCATAGCCCATATAAATATTGCCGACCACTTGCTCTTTTTGGAACGCTACGACGCTGCACTAGTTGAAGCCAAAGCAGCCCTGGAGATTCTCGATACCCAGGGTTTTGGCGACAGCATGATCAAAGCTACAGCCTGGCAAAATCTCGGTCACTCATATTTAGGCTTGGGCCAACTGGAAGAGGCAAAGACATATTTGCTCAAAGGAGCTGCTAGCAAAAGTAAATTGATGCCAGCTAAAGACCCAGAATGGGCCCAACTAAATCTTGATTTAGCGCGCCTACATGCAGCTCTTGTAGATAAGAGTCTTGCTGATAGTCACTTCGGCAAAGCAGTGGACCTTGGAGAGAAACTGCTTGGTTCGAAGCATCCCAAATTGGCATACATTTATAGACAGCATGCTAAATACTTGGAGCAAACACACCGGGAAAGCCAAGCCGAGGTATTGCGGACAAAGGCAAAAGAAATTGAGGCATATCGAGCAAAGCTGAAAGAAGGGAAGTGATTATAGCTTCTCAGCTAAAGAGCGCCAGTTGCGCTTTTCCAAAGCTCTAAAGTTTGAAATACTAGCAATAGATTGAAGATAGCTCGCTAATTTGGGCAGTTCACAATCATCGAGAGCACCAAGGTATGGCCTGACAAAAATGGCATTGCCGAAATGCCGATTAACTTTGCGCGGCTCGTCTTCTAGAATTAGCACACGGTCTAGGTCAAAACCTTTTTTCTTGACTTTATGCAAGTCTTTGAGAAAGTACTCTTCTTGAAGAGTGAAGTCAGTTCTGCGGGTACAGCGACTTCTATCCCAAACGAACAGAAGCTGTGCAGTAAGGTCTTTAGTGATAGTGTTCACGACAATCTCTAGATAGTCATGAGTTGCCGACGACCAGCAGGCCAAATCGTATTGTTCACTGACAATCTTGAGAAATCGATTTAAATGCGGGCGTTCATAAATATGATACTGACCTGCACGAAATTCGCAGGGACGATCAAGCGGCTCTTCTCGCCCGTGAATGAGAGTCTCATCAATATCAAGTATTAGGAGCGGTCGAGACAGCAATAAAATTACTCGGTTGGATATCAGTTTGTAGCTCTGAAGCTAACATGCCTCTATCTTATCAACAATATTGCCTTTCAATTTCTCGCACAAAGTAGTGAGTCTCTATTGAACAGAACTAAGAGCCTGTCGAGGCGAAGGTGCCCTCGTTTCCCATTTCAGCGGTCATATCACAATCAGTATGGCCACAGCCACAATGTGGATCTTCGCCGGTAGAGTCATTATTCTTGCAGAAATCGCCACAACACTCTCCGTCTCTAACTTTGCACTTGCAGGCTGAGTGTGTGCAGGAGTGCACCTCTGAGACCGGCGATGATTCAATTGCCATTTCAAGCTCCTCTTTGGTTTTAGACTAAATTACTATCGAGATTATCTGGTCGCAAAGTGAGCTCATCTTCATCGGCACCAAATCTGGCATCATAGCCCAAGTGAAGCGGCTGAGTTTCTGGTAATAGGCCTTCATTATCATCAGCATCAACGGCGTTCTCATCAGCATTTTCTTCATCTTGCAGACCCGCCGACCAATTCTGGTCACCTTTCTCGGCAACATAACCATCTTCGAGGTTGCCTAAGCGCTCAGACTCATCATCAAAGTAGTCCCGAGCATAGTTTTCACCAGTACCCTCAGTGTTAAAGGGATTATCTGGTTCAGTGCGGTTAGGCTCAACGGATTTACCCTGAACCTGAACAATTGTGCCTGGCATTGGGATGCCGCTCACACTGTTCGCTTTTCCCTGCCCTTCGTCGCGCTTCATGGTTACCACCTCAACGTCTTTTGCTATCGCGCTGACGTAGGGTTTGGTGGAAGGTTCCAGTTCCTTTAGACACCGATTAAAAAGGGAGATAAGGTAGAATGAAGCTCTTTCTCGGACAAATACAAGGGTTCATATGACAAGCGAGACACCAGAAATAGTAGTTCTATTTCGCCCAGTTGGTAAAAAGGAACTTGAACTGATTGAAGAGGCAGGCTTCAAGGCCTTTCCTCCACGCCTCTTTCACCAGCCAATCTTCTACCCCGTTCTTAATCAAGCCTACGCTGAACAAATTGCTCGCGATTGGAACACTAAAGATGAGATTAGTGGCTATGCCGGGTTTGTCACCAAATTTAGTGTTCGCAAAGAATATCTAGACAAATTTTCCATTGAAACAGTGGGCGCACAGTCTGTTCATGAAGAATATTGGATTCCGGCTGAAGACCTAGACGAATTCAATCAGAATATTGTTGGATTCATCGAAGTTATTAGCGAGTTCCATGGACCATTAGAAAAGAAAGAAAAGTAACTCAAGCTATTCAACCAACCTCATTCAAAAGAGGTACAACATTCTTCAAAAGCCATGGGGTGGCACTATTACCAAAATGCATACCATTGTGCAGTTGCTTTAGCATTTCGGGACGCCAGCGCTCTTGCTCAAGCTTGGCGTATTGCTCTGGATAGAGACACGACTGCGGCGTAACCTCAAATCCGGCGCAGCCAGCGCTGACAGTGCGGACACCATCAGAGGTGCCAAAGATGCTCGTGCCTAAGCCAAGAATAACTCTATCGTAGGGCGAATAGTAACAAATCAGATTGCGCTCAATCGCTTGCAGAGCGCGACTCAAGTCATATCCAGGTGATATGGCAGGCGAGAGCAGAATAGTGCGAGTAACTCGGCTTTCCCTCAATAGCTCAAGTGCCTTCACCGCCACCAGACTACCGCCACTCTTCGCAACAAGCTGCACCGAATGATCTTTATCAAATGAATCAATCAACTCGGCCAATTCCGCACCCTTGCGGCGAATGTGCTCTTTATCGAGCAAATCATGAAACGGCATAAACAAGCCGTGGTTCCAAAAGAAGCGCTTGATATTGAGGTTCGCGCCTCCAAACTTGGCAGCAGCCATCAAGGAGAGCGGTAAAATCCCAGTGCCCCCGACGCCATCAAGGGCAATAACTAGATTCGGCCGCGATTGATTCAAACTGTGGCACTCTTCGCTCATGTTAGAATCTTAGCTCAAATGAGGGCAGTATTCCAAACAGGCTAGTAGTGAAAAACCCACAAGAAACTGAAAACAGCGAAATTCAAAGCGCCGGCCAGCAAAGCGACGAGAAGCATTACGACTGGGAAGAGCGCTACAAGCAGCCCAATTCAGCGCCATGGGATAGCGGCATACCAGCGCCAGAACTGGAAGAATATTTTGCCAGCCTAGGCCACGACAACTACCCCAAATTAGTCCTAGAAATTGGCTGTGGAACTGGCACAAATGCCATCTGGATGGCTGGCCATGGCTGTACAGTCACCACCACTGAGATTGCACCGACAGCCTTAGAAGCAGCCCAAAAGAAGGCAGCAGAGGCAAACAAACAAATCAATTTCCACCTCATAGATATTTGCGAAACCAAGCCTGTGGCGGATGGTACACAAGACTTTGCCTTCGACCGTGGTGTCTATCACATCATCGAAAAATCCAAACGCCAGCTATTTGTGGAACGAGTGGCAACAGCCCTCAAACCAGGTTCATTATGGCTGAGCATTTCAGGCTGCAAAGACGAATACAGAGAAAATCCCGATGTCGGACCACCGCAGCTTAGCGCCATTGAGCTTCTTACTCCAATTGAGCCACATTTTGCCGTGATCAAACTTGAGCGCAGTTACTTCATCTTAGACAACGGCACAAAGCATCTAGCCTGGAAAGCGCTATATCAGAAACGCTAGGACGTTTTAGTGAAAAAAAATCGATATCAAGAAACTCGGGCGAGCACTAAAAGTCGTTCTTACAATTGACGCCGTTCTGTTCTACTCCTGTGGTTGTCGCGATCGCAGTAAGTGTCTTACTCCAGCAATGTCAGCCCGCTTCATTGGTTTACCCGTTATTGAAGAGAACTGCACGACATCGCGCATAGCCCACGAATAAATAGTAATTTCTACCGGATATCCACGCTCTAACCACTTTAGATGAATGAAAGTGCCTTTCATATTCTGAACGACTTCTTCATCAATATCTTTGTAGCCCCAATCGGCCAAAAGAAATTTGATCTCTTCAAAGTCATCAGAATAAGCATGCAAATCAATATCTGAAGTCTGGCGTATCTCTCCGCTCAGGGTGCTACCAATCAGAAACGGGTCAAAAGCCTCAATAATCTCCATTACTTCTAAGGCAATTTCACGCATTTCGCGCACGCGCCGGGCAACTTCATCTTCGCCCAGCTCAGCTTTGGTGATTTTGCTAACCAATTCTCTAACTTTGCGATTTGACGGCAGACGGGTCTGACCAGATAGACCAAGCATCATCATAGCCCGTTCTTTAGCATGAAGGTACTCGCTTTCAGTACCTTCAACCATGAAACGAGCGGCTTCTTCAGCGAAACGCTTCTGACTATGTCTTCTCATTGAGCGGCACAAGCCCTAGCTTGCTTTTAGTCTCTTCAGTTTAACATGACAACGCCCAAAGAAAAGAAACGCTAGGGCTAGGCCACCTTTCGCTCTGCTGGCTTGACCACAACAAAATAGACAAAAGCCGCACTCAAGACAAAGGCAGCCATTACGCCAGTCATAGCAATAGCGGAGCGTTCGTCATACAAATAGGCCACGATAGCACTAGAGAGAGCCCCAACTATCATTTGAGTGAAGGTCAACACAGCCGATGCCACACCAGCTATTTTCGGCATTGGGTGCATGCAGCCGTGGGTGGCATTAGGTGCCACCAAACCTGCGCTAAAAGTAAAGAGAAATAGACAAGGTAACAATGTGACTGGAGCGGCATGACCTGACATTGTTACTGCTACATTTGCCAGGGTAGCAGTGGAAGCAATTAACAGCCCGGCAGTGAGAGGCACAGTGTGTGGAATATTGCGATCGCTCAGCTTGCCATTTACCAGAGCACCAATCATGATACCTAATGCGGTACCAGCAAACAGATAGCCAAACCATTGATTAGACAGCTTATAAACGCCAATCATTAGCAGGGGCGAATTTGAGACATAGGCAAACATGCCACCAAACATCAATGCATTAAGACTGGCGTAGCCGAAACTAACGCGATGCTTGAACACAGTTACATAACTTTGGCGTAAAGCACCTAAAGTCAAGGGCACACGCTCATGCTTAGCCGATTCAGCAAAGCCAAAGTAGGTGACAAGCAATATCACCAAACCGCCGACAGCAAGGAAGCCATAAATCCAGCGCCAATTGCCAAACATGAGCATCCAAGCACCTAGAGTGGGTGCAATCATGGGGGCAAAGCTGCGCAAGATTCCTACATACGAAAGTTTAGCCCTTGCCTCATTTCCTTCAAACAGATCGCGAATCAGGGCCATTGAAAGCACAGCAGCGCCACCAGCACCGATACCTTGAAGGAGACGAAAGAACAGAAGTAATTCAATTGTCGGTGCCAATGTAGAGCCAACGGCAGCAATGGCAAATATGAGGCAGCCGCCTAGCAATACAGGTCGTCGGCCAAAGCGGTCCGAAAGCGGACCGCCAGCCACAGGCGCCACGGCGAAACCAGCCAAGAAAAGACTAAGGGTCAGCGCAGCAGCCGCATCTGTGGTGTGCAAAGAAGTTGCAATCGATGTCAGCGCTGGCAAACCCATATCAATAGATAGAGGCGGGAGGGCGCCAAGACCACCAAGATAGAAATTAAATGCCAATGAGTTTTTGTTGATTGCCAACGTGATTCCTGTTGCGGCCAATGTTCTAGATGAACGAGGAAAGCTAATTGGCTGATTATACTGGCCATAGCGAGGCCGCCACTTGTCAAGCCGGTAAAGTGCTTGGTAATCTTAAAGTCGCTAGAACCAGTTATTATATTGGCTCCCTTTCTTGGTCTACCGATGAGAAAACTCGCCAATTTCTTCCGCTCTTTGTCTCTAGCGCTTCTTCTCAGCCAGCAAGCTAGCTTTGCTGCTGGTTTGCCGAATCCAACAACAACAACGACAGCAAAAACCACAACTACTACGAACAGCGCAACCAGCTCAAGTGCTGACTTTAGCAATATTGACGCCAACGCCATAAAGACACTACCATGCCGCAGCTGGATTGACCGCGATGTCAAACAAACAGCAGTAGTACTTTGCATTCACGGCCTCGGCCTCAACGCCGATTGCTTCAACGACTTCGGCACGCGCATGTCACACCGAGGAATTGCCGTCTATGCCATTGATGTGCGCGGCTTTGGCTCATGGATGAAACTAAAAAACGGTAAAGCACTGAAATTCGATGCCTGCCTGGACGATATCAAAACTATGTTGCCTAACCTCAGAGCTAATCATCCTGGTTTGCCAGTCTTTCTGCTTGGTGAATCTATGGGTGGTGCCATCGTCTTGCGCGCCAGTTCTATGTATCCAGAACTTATGGATGGTCTCATTTCATCGGTTCCATCGGGCCAGCGCTACAGAGACGGTACTGATTTAAAAGTGGGTGTGAAGCTCATAACCGGCGCTCGCAGGCAGTTCGACGTTGGCACCAGCATAGTTGACCAAGCTACAAAAGATGAGCGTCTTAGACAAATATGGGAATCGAGCCCTCTTAATCGCATGGACCTATCAGCGGTGCAGCTAGTTGATTTCCAAGCATTCATGGACGGCAACAATGATGCGGCAGCGAAGGTAACTACATTACCTGTGCTGATGTTGCAAGGCACCCGCGATAGACTGGTTAAGGCTCAAGGCACATGGGAAATTTTCAATCTACTCGGCACAAAAAACAAAACTTTTATCGAATTGCCGAGCGAGCATCTAGTGATTGAATATGGGCGCGTAAAAAGCAACACCTATGATTCCAACATAGCCCAGTTTATCTCTACCTGGATGGCAGCCAATGCCACAGCCTCAAACAACCAGGACAAAAAATCTAGCAATGGCTCTAGCTCAGCCCCTGTTGCCCCTAGCAATTCTGCCAACAATGTTTTGATTTTCACAGCACCATGGTGCGGGCAGTGCGACCAAGTTGATCAGCAGATTGCCCAAGCTCAAAAAATCTTTGGTGACAGAATTCGTTATACAAAAATAGACACTGATGATGCCAAAAACGTCGCTCTCATGAAACAACATTCTATTCAGGCCATACCCTCATTTGTATTTCAAAAAGCAGATGGCACAACCAGTTCAACCTTAATTGGCAATAGCAGTTTTGCTAATTTCTCCGGAGGTATCTATGACAGCCTGCAATAAATTCAAATATGTTTTGTTGGCCGGTGCTTTTCTCTGCCTTGGTTGCAATGCTAGCCAAAACGTCGCAAGAGTAGCAGCGCAAGAAGCGAATCAATATCAAAGTCAAAATCAATATCAAAGTCAAGCTTCAGGTCAAAACGGCAAACAGGGCACCGTAATTGGGCCAGCCAATGTTCCCTACCCGGTAGATGATGCCCAAATTATTCAAGCCCAGAGTCAGCAAGCACGTAAAGTAGAACTAACTGTTACAGCACCAATAAAAAAAATGCTGCGCGAAGAAAATTACCGCGAACCCCATCAACGCTTTTTACTGATGCTTTCAAATGGCACCACTGTGCTGGTGGCTAACGATCTTCAATACGGTACTTATGCACCGGTGCAAGAAGGAAATGTCGTGCGCATTCACGGAGAATACATCTGGAATGAGAAAGGCGGTGTTTTGCATTGGACACACAAATCTGATGAGCCGCGCCACGAGAGTGGCTATATCGATTTCAACGGCATGCGCTATCAATAGGTGGCAATAAGTGGAAGACCAAGAAGCCAAGCCCACAAAAATCCAAGCACTGCAAGTCGAGCTGGCGCAATCTCGCACACTGCTTGCTATGGACAGAACACTACTGGCCTGGATTCGCACATCCCTATCACTCTTTGCCTTTGGCTTCACGCTGGCGCGTTTTGTCCATGACCTAATCAAGAACAATTCCCTGGCTGAATTCAAAAGCCAATCACCAGAGCAGCTTGGCATCACCCTGATGCTTTTGGGAATCGTTGGGCTGATTTGCGGAACCGTTGAACACTGGCTCTCTTTGCGAAAATTGAATAGCGAAATACAGGTGGCTCGCTGGTCTTCAACTCTAGCAGTGGCAGTTAGCCTGATTGTCATTAGCATCCTACTATTGGTTGACCTCATGATAAATTTAACTCCGCACTAGAAGCTGGCAACAACAAGATTTCAGCCGCGCGGTAAGCAACAGGCAATTCAAGTAAAGATCAAAGCTTCAGAGACATTTAGAAGTAGCCGATCAGATACAGCACCGTTCTGATACTCTGGACAACTGCTTTTGCCCCCTCGCTTGACATGGGGTGTAAGCTGACCCCACCAAGGAGAGTAAGCGTGAATCGTTACGCCAAGAAACTTTTCAGCGTGCTGCTAGCAGCTACAGCGCTCCTCGCGCCAACAGCTGGTATGTGCGCTGACGGAAAAAAACCAAACATCATCTTCATTATGGGAGATGACATTGGTTGGTTGAACATCGGTGCCTATAACCAGGGTTTGATGGCAGGTCGCACTCCAAACCTAGATAAGATGGCTCAGGAAGGCATGCGCTTCACTGACTACTACGCAGAAGCTAGTTGTACAGCAGGCCGCGCAAACTTCATCACCGGCGAGCTACCGATTCGCACAGGTATGACCACCGTAGGGCAAGCTGGCTCACCCATAGGCCTTCCCGACCAGGCAATCACCATAGCCACTGCCCTCAAAGCCCAGGGTTACGCCACTGGACAATTCGGCAAAAACCACCTCGGCGACCTCAACCAATTCTTGCCTACAGTGCACGGTTTCGATGAGTTCTTTGGCTATCTCTATCACCTTGATGCCATGGAAGATCCAGCGCACCGCAATTATCCCCAAGAGCTAAAAAATGTGGTTGGTCCACGCAATATGGTTCACAGCTGGGCCACTGATACTGATGACCAAACAGTACAGCCGCGTTGGGGCAAGATCGGCAAACAAAAAATCGAAGACGCTGGTGAGCTTTATCCAAAGCGCATGGAAACGGTCGACGACGAAATTCTTGCTGACTCGGTCAAGTTCATGGACAAAGCAAAAAAAGACGGTAAGCCGTTCTTCGTCTGGCTCAACCCTACTCGTATGCACATAGTTACTCACCTGTCAGAAAAATACGAATCAATGCGTAATTCTGAAAACGGCTGGAGTATTCACGAAGCTGGTATGGCTCAGCTGGATGACATCGTCGGCTCAGTGCTCAAATATGTCAAAGATAATGGCATGGATGAGAACACAATTATTGTCTTCAGTACCGACAATGGCACCGAGAACTTTACCTGGCCAGACGGCGGCCAAACACCATTTGCTGGTGGCAAAGGTACCGCTCTAGAAGGCGGCTTCCGTGCTCCTGCTATCGTTCGTTGGCCCGGCAAAGTGCCAGCAGGCAAAGTTGAGAACGGAATTTTCTCAGGGCTTGACTGGTTCCCAACCTTCTTAGCCGCTGCTGGCGACTCTAATATCAAACAAGAATTGCTCAGCGGTAAGAAAATTGGTGATACCACCTACAAAGTTCACCTCTATGGTTATAACCAATTAGATTTGCTCACAGGCAAAGGCCCATCTAACCGCAAAGAAATCTATTACTTTACCGAAGGTACGCTTGGTGCAGTAAGAATCAACGATTACAAATATCGCTTTACAGATCAACCTAACGGCTGGCTCGGTGCAACCGAAAAAGTAGATTGGCCAATTTTGACAAATCTGCGCTTAGACCCACTTGAGCGAACTGGCATATCAAACGGTAAGGGTGGTTCCTTGAACTACTACGACTGGTTTGCTTACGAGTTCTGGCGTTTCGTTTTTGTGCAGAAAGAAGTTGCTAAAACAGCTGCTACATTTGTTGAATTCCCACCGATGCAAAAAGGTGCTAGCTTCAATATGGAAGCTGTAAAACAAGCAATCCAAGAAAAGCTGAACGCTGGCAGTAGCCGATAGATAAATCGAATTATTCCAGTGAACTGATCCATTGAATAACAAAGTGACAAAACAACCAAACCCAGCCAAGCGAATCATTATCGCTCAGCTGGGTTTGCTGCTTTTGTGCTTAAGTAATCCGGCCATTGCCGCACCTGATACCAAAGATATGGTTTGGATTGCCGGCGGCGAATTTTCTATGGGCAGTGAAAACCCCCTGAAGGAATCAGCCGCAAGCCAATCGACTTCCACCACTGAATCATCTCCAACGGCCTGTCAGGCAGAAAGCCATTGCACCGCTCAAGACGACATGCGCGACGCCCGCCCCATCCATCGCGTTTATGTCGATGGCTACTGGATGGACAAAACAGAAGTAACCAACAACCAATTTGCTAAATTCGTCAAAGCTACTGGCTACAAAACAATCGCGGAAATTGCGCCCACCAAAGAAGAATTTCCCACCGCCCCTAAAGAGAATCTAGTAGCGGGCTCAACTGTCTTTACACCCACCGCCAGAGCCGTGCCGCTGCAAAACATGTATCAGTGGTGGCGTTATCAGCATGGTGCCGATTGGAAGCACCCAGAAGGCCCCCAGAGCAGCATCAAAGACAAGGGAAAATACCCGGTGGTGCACATTGCCTATCCCGATGCTGTAGCCTACGCTAAATGGGCAGGCAAGCGCTTGCCAACAGAAGCTGAATGGGAATTTGCTGCCCGTGGTGGCAAAGATGGTGAAACTTACACCTGGGGCAACGAACTCAAGCCAGGCGGCAAGTGGATGGCCAATATTTACCAGGGTCAGTTTCCAGTCAAAGATACAGCTTTAGATGGCTTCGCTGGCATCGCCCCAGTCAAGCAATATCCGCCCAACAAATTTGGCCTCTATGACATGGCTGGCAACGTCTGGGAGTGGTGCAGTGATTGGTACAGGGCCGACTACTATGCCCAGCTAGCCCAATCAACAAAAGGCGTGGTCAAAAACCCCATTGGCCCCGATAGCGCCCTTGACCCAGCCGAACCAGGCGAAAAGAAACGCGTGCACAGAGGCGGCTCTTTTCTTTGCAGCGACCAATATTGCACACGCTATATGATAGGCACTAGAGGGAAAGGCGAAGTTAATACTGGCGCCAATCATCTAGGTTTTCGCTGCGTCAAAGCAACGAAATAATCAAATTTTACGCACTTCTTTTTCTACTTCTTCAAGGTGTTCTAGCCTAGCCTTGATTAACTGCGCTGGCATCTTATTTTCTTTAGACAAGCGATGTTCATAGCTCAAAGTTGAAAGCAGCGATACAGCGTTGCCCAGTGTAGCCATGCTGGTTCCGACAGTGCCAACGATAGCGCCACGATAAAACATACTGAGCTGTTTGCGCGGTCGCAAATTATATCGATAAGACCCGACGCAGCCGAAAATACCTTGAGTCATTAGCTGTGCGCCGATAACTGGGGCTAACAAATTATTTTGCAGAGCAACTTTTTCATTGCGACGCATAATCGTTGTTTCACTCTCTAATTGCTTTTGAAATAGCATTGAAGACTCATTGTACAGAGCTAAACGATCTGTTCCTGGCAATGAAGAGATAACCTTGGCATCGACAGACTTGAGAATCTCGCGGACGCGTTTGGTGTCTGCCGAGAAGGCAGCTTCATCGAGCTTGGGCTTCTCGCCTATTTGCTTTTCTAGGGTCTCATAAGCTTTCCTGCGAGCATACTTGCCGGCGGCAGTGCTAAGAATTGGTGTGACCATGGCCATGGCACCGCTGACGACGAAGAGAACGTTAGCTGGGCCATTGTACTTCGGCTTAGTCACACCACGATAACCACACCAAGCCCCAGCAGCTTGAACAGCACTATAGGATGCATTGAGCAAGTAAAAGAGATTTTGATAAGTGATATAGCCCTTTGTATCAGCATTAAAATCAGAGTATTCGGCGATGAAGCAATTGCGCAACTCCCTCAAAATCCGGCCTTCTAGAATTGCACCCTCATGACCAGGATGTTCAGGGTGGGCAGCAACAAGAGCATCACGCTGAGCGAGAAGCTGATCTATTTCTTTGAGCTTTGCCACCACAAACTTGTTAGCTGTTTTGAAGTCGAATCCGTGACGCTTGTTCTTAATGGCCTGAAGCATATTCGAGCTTAACTCTAAAGCCGAACCAGAACCACCAATGATCGCACCAGTCATGGCTGTAGTCAGGGCGCCATGCAAGACGGGCTTGCTCACCTGTAGTGGGCGTCGACGGCCCTTATTAGCCTGCTCCATAAATGCAATTTCAAAACCTAGGCCTGTAGCGGCCGCGGTTTCTTGGGCAAGGAAATATCGCAGTTTTCTAAAACGCGGCTGCTTGGCACTTTCTAATCTAAAGTTCAAGCTGAAGCGCTCTAGTTCAATACCAGCAAGCAAAATCTGCTTGGTCAGTTGTGAATATTGCTGTTCCGCTGTCAATGACGAGAATGAAGTATCAGGTGAATCAGAAGAAGCAGCGGCTAACTGCGTTAAGGTCTGACTTTCAGCATATGCAGCGTATGAGTTAGCACAAATAGTGCCATTGATATTGTCAGTAAGAATTGGCATCTGCAGCAACGCAACAAGAGCCAAAGCCGAAAAACTTCTACGTATATTTCTTTGATAGCCGAGGTGACCAAACAATGCGGACAATCGCATAGCTCGAGAATGATTATCCAAGTGACACCCCAAGCGCTCCGCGAACAAAACAAAACAATACAAAACCCGATAAGCCTAACCTCTTTACAGGCACTCCTGTGCTGAAAAGCTTCTAATTACGGAGCTAGTTACAGCACTGATTGATGAAAGTTTTAGATCTCTTTTGACATTCAATGCGCACAGTAGTGATAGCAGTTCACGCACCAAATTCGATGGCAATAATATTGATTACTTGTAGATAAGAAGTAATTACCAACCACTTGCTCGGCCCATCTCTTTATGATGTGAAATCCGTCATCAGGCTTCGTTTATCTATATTTGTTTCTCTATATAGGTTCATACATTGGGCATAAAATCCCCAGGCCCGTTAAGGATCTTGCTCCACAGGCTCGGGTGCGGCAATCTGGGCATAAGTGCCGCCACGAAAGGGCGGATAGGCCTGCCAAAAGCCCTGGTTGCCACGGAAACCTGGCAGCCCCGAATCAACACCGTCTTAATCAATAGGGGCCGCCGTTTTAATCTCTGGGTTTAAGTCGCTAGTGTCAGGTGGTAAGTCTAGTAGGGGGCTGATAACGAGCCACTGATTTACCAGCATTTGAGAGGCGATTAGAAAGGCAATGACAACTTCGCAAAATCCAGCATCCGCTGTAGAGAATGCCACTAAATATAGACTGGTGACCCGCAGCGACTTTGACGGCCTAGTCTGCGCTGTATTACTCAAACACATTAATATGCTCGACGATATTTTGTTCGTGCACCCCAAAGACATGCAAGACGGCAAGGTACCCATTACCGACCACGATATAACAACCAACTTGCCCTATGTTGAAGGTGTGCACATTGCCTTTGACCACCACTCCAGCGAAATGACCCGCAACAAGGGCAGTCGCGACAATCACATTATTGACCCCAAAGCCATGTCGGCAGCTAGAGTGGTCTATGACCACTACGGCGGCGCCAAGACTTTCCCCGCCCGCTGGAACGACATGATGCACGAGGTCGACAAGGCCGATGCGGCACAGTTCAGCAAAGAAGAAATCTTAAATCCGACAGGATGGGTGCTTCTCAACTATCTAATGGACCCACGCACTGGCCTGGGTAGATTCAGAGAGTTCCGCATCTCAAACTACAATCTAATGATGGATTTAATCGATTATTGCAAAGACCACGATATCGACGAAATCATGAAAATGCCAGACGTCATGGAGCGAGTGGAGCTATACAACACCCAAGCAGAATTGTTCAAAGACCAGGTCAACCGCTGTTCTACGGTGCACAAAAATCTAATTGTGCTCGACTTACAAAAAGAAGAGACTATTTTTGCTGGTAACCGTTTCATGATTTATGCCATGCATCCCGAAACAAACATTTCGATTCACCGCCTCTGGGGCTTGAAACAGCAAAACACTGTTTTTGCCATCGGTAAATCAATTGTTGATCGCAGCTCGAAAACCAACATTGGCGAACTCTGCCTTAAGTATGGTGGTGGTGGCCACGAAAACGCTGGCACCTGCCAGATAGATAATGATAAGGCCGACAAAGTATTAGAAGAGTTGGTTCATGCTATAAACAAAGACGGATAAATCATCTACCTAGGAATCACATGCAGCAAGTCGAGCTAGTCGTTGCGCTGCTAGCAATAATCGCCATTGTCGGAGCGATCTCTCAAAAGCTGAGGGTCGCTCTGCCGATTTTACTTGTGCTAACGGGCATGGCCATTTCAATGGCTCCCAATATTCCACCAGTTCATTTAGAACCTGACGCTGTATTCTTCATCTTCCTGCCACCCCTTCTCTACCTTGATGCCTTCAACACTTCATGGCGGCAATTAAAGGATGTCGGTGAATTAGTAACGCTTCAAGCCGTGGGCCTGGTATTAGCTACAGTTGGTGCCGTAGCAGTAGCGATTCATTCAGTAATTCCAGGAATACCATGGACAGCGGCTCTAGTGTTTGGCGCCATTGTTTCACCAACTGATGCAGTAGCAGCCTCGGCCATTTCTAAAGAAGTAAAACTGCCAAAACGCCTGATGGAAATAATCAAAGGCGAAAGCCTAACTAATGATGCCACTGGCTTGGTGGCTTATCAGTTTGCAGTGGCAGCTGCAGCCACTGGTGCTTTTGCCTGGCAAGAAGCGGGTACTAGATTTTTCTATGTAGCAATTGGTGGCATAGTCGTTGGTCTGGCCACAGGCTTGTTTTTAGTGCGACTAAGAACAAGACTAGAACATAAACCTGTAGAAATAATAGTCTCTCTATTGTCACCATTCATTGCCTATCTAACGGCTGAACACCTTCATGTATCGAGTGTTCTATCAGTAGTTACCGCAGGCTTGATGCTGGGTTGGCGCTCACCGCTAATGCATGGCTCCAGCACCCGTCTGCATGCCACGGCCAACTGGGAAACTATTGCTTATCTTCTCAATGGATTTTCATTTTTGCTCATGGGCCTACAGCTAAGGCCAATTCTTGAGACAGTAAAAGCCTATCCAGCGTCACAGTTAATACTCTGGACAGCCACAGCCGCACTAGCACCGCTGGCTATAAGATTTATTTGGACTTTTACTACAGCGCCAATCTATAACAAACTAAGAAAGCAACCCCAACCAAGCTGGAAGCACTTATTTGTCTTCTCCTGGTCAGGCATGCGCGGAGTGGTATCACTTGCAGCCGCTCTGGCCTTACCGATTACTTGTAGCAATGGCCAGCCTTTCCCTTATCGCGATCTGCTGATATTTCTTACTATTGCCGTGATTGCCTCGACCCTTATCATCCAGGGCATTACCTTGCCAGCCATCGTCAAAATGTTCGAGTTTGAACCCGATGCTTATAATTCAGAAGAAGCAGAGCGCAAAGCCAGACTAGCCCTTTCGAGAGAGGCAGTGCGACGCATTGACGAACTAGCACGCTCAGAAGAGATTGACCTAGACGATCCGATTTTACACAAGTATCTAAACAAATATCTCGAACGTGCGGTCGCCAATATCGGTCCCGAATCGCACAATCAAAACGCTATAAACTTCTGGCAAAGAGTGCGGGGAGAAGCAATCACGGCTCAACGAGCATTGCTATTGAAGCTGCGAGACAGCAATGAAATTCAAGACGCTACCTTCAGACAGATTCAATACGAACTTGATCTAGAAGAAACAAAAATGGATATGCCCACATGAGGATAGCAACCGAACTGATGCATGGCAGACTTAGTCGAATAGTCGCAATTCTAGCTTTAGGCATAACTAGTACAGCAGTCCAACAGGCATCTGCCCATGACCCTAAAGCCAGTAGCAAGGCAAAGTCTAGCGCAACTTCCAGTGCAAGCTCCAGCGCAACTGTCGCACCATCAGCGCCACCAGTATTTCAATCTACTGATAGAGTGCTAACTTACTACGGCCCAGCCGTTAGAGCGAAATTAAAGCCACTTTTTGCAGCACAAAACATAAACTATCCACCGCAATCGATGACATGGATAGCCCTGAAAGAAGAAAAACAATTACTGCTTTTTGCAAAAAACAAATCGGGCACTTACAAGCAAATCTTGAGCTACCCCATCATCGGCACATCAGGTGTGGCGGGGCCGAAGCTAAGGGAAGGCGACAAGCAAGTGCCAGAGGGCTTCTACAAAATTGCCGCTTTTCGCCCTAATCTGGTGGCCCATATTGGCATGGATATAAACTATCCTAATGACAGCGACCGCCGCCATGCCCAAGCCGAGAAACGGCGCAATTTAGGCTGTGACATTCTCATCCATGGCAGCAAATGGTCAACCGGTTGCCTGGCCATGGGCAATGAACCAATAGAAGAAATGTTTGTTCTCGCTCACGATGTTGGCGCAAAAAACATCTCTCTGCTATTCGCGCCTTGCAACTTACTGAAGACGAAACCAGCAGTTGACTTCAAGAAACAACCGGCCTGGCTGCGTGATCTATATAGAGAACTACGCACAGAAATGGCACACTATCCAATATGAGCGGCTGCACTCACTTGTTTAATTGCTTCATCAAGAAATCAGCCATCTTCAAAATGCTGGCATTCCAATCTGCCTGGTTGCCGCCGCCACCGTGCCCACCACCAGCTACTGTTATCAGCTCAGCACTGACACCGGCATCCTTGCAAGCAGCAAGCATTGTGGTTGCCTGGTTATAGGGAACTAGCTCATCTTTGTCGCCATGAATCATTAGTATCGGGGCATCATCGACCGTTAAATAATGAGCAGGGCTAGCTTTCTCAAAAAGTTCAGGGCTCTCACTGCGGCTTTTGCCAATGAAGCGCTGGGCAATTTTCTCTGATTCAGGTGGTAGTGGCAAAACCAAATTGGTTGGCCCGGCTAGACTAACCACTGCTTTTACAGAGCTTGAAACCACAGGCTGATCATTATCAGTAGACTGCACCGGTTCAGTATTATCTGTGGTGCCAAGAAATAGGGCTAAATGCCCACCAGCAGAGCTACCAATGGCCCCAATGCGATTGGGGTTAATATTGAGTTCACTGGCATGGCGACGGAGATAACGCACTGCGGCCTTAACATCTTCAACCGGAGCCGGGAAATTTGCTTGCGGAGCCAGTCGATAGTCAATCGACGCCGTGACAAAACCCAACTGACTGAGCATATAAGCACAACCCAACATATCTTTCTTATGGCCGGCACTCCAACCACCGCCGTGAATACAGAGCACCACAGCAAAAGGGCCTTTACCGGCCTTGGGTGTGACAATATCCATGAACAAAGGCTGCGAGTCTACCATCGAGTAACAGACATCTCTTTTCAGTGTCAGCGTCGCTGGTGGCTCAGGATAGGCCTGTGCACGGGCGAAAAGGAAAACGCCGCCGCCAAACAAAAGCAGAACGAGAACCAATGGCATTTGCCATTTTAACCCCTGCGAATTTGTCGGATCTCTTCTAGTCACAGCTTTCACTGCCTTGGTTACGATTACGCTAGCTAGTTTATTATAATCTACCAACAAAGAGGCACGAACATTGCCGTTCGTGCCTCTTCGACTTATCTAGCGCCCAGCGCTGGATTAAGATCCATAGCGCAACTATGGATTAGTTGACTGCTTCTCTTCTTTAACAGAAGTAGAAGAACCATTGGCACCGACAGTGGTGCTAGCGCTAGACTTTTTGTGAGCAGATCCACCAATGCCAATGGCATGTGATTCTTTCTTCTGCTCAGAAGTAACGCTACCATCGCCATTGGCACGAATAGCATCTTTATCGTGGGTTACTTTAGCACCGCCAGCGCCAACTTCAGCGTGATAGGTGCTTTGCTTGGCTTCAACAGCATTGGCACTAGCCCTTTTTTCAGTCTTAGTAGTTGATGCCGGGTTTGACTTAACTTTGACACTGGTCGAAGCTGAGCCTAACGGTGTTTCTGTTTTGATTGATGTTGAGCTGGTTTCATCGGCAAATGCCACTGATTGGCTCAAGAACATTGCCACGCCTAAAGCTAGGGTGGTTGACTTATTAGATACAAACATGTGTATTCTCCTCAGAACGTCGTGGACAATAAGGTACTAGTGACCGCTAATGTCTCGTTGTTAGCGCTGACGGGCGTATTGCGCCCCGGTTCCATTTGCCAAGTTAGCTTATTGTAAGTAAAGGAAGCAGAATCAAAAATCGTCTGTGGGGAATAAGGGACTAGGAACTTACCAGCCTTGAGCTGGTCCATATCCAGAACCATGTAACCAGGCCCAGCAAAGCGCAATCACAGTATGAGCGAAAAATCGACACAGAGCAACGAGAGTAAACCTGCCTATACTACATCTAGCTTCCACCGAGCCCGGTGGAATGTCATGGACATGATTACTCTAATCTCGACTCAAACCATACCTACTCATATACTGACCGACTTTGATATGGAAGAAGCCGAGGTTCTGCGAACTAAACTATCTACCGGCGGCAATAAAGTGACAGTCACAGCCATCATATTAAAGGCTATTGCTATTGCTCAGCTTTCGCACCCCCAAACGCGAGCTTTTAGGCTGCCACTTGGCGCCATCATTCAGCGCAAAGAACCAATAGCAGGCTTTACTGTAGAGCGCATGATTGGGCAACAACCAGCTGTCTTCTTCGGTACAATCAAAGACGCACACAAAATGCCCCTGGCGCAAATTGCCCAAGAGCTGCAGCGCTATGGAACGGCAGATATTATGAGCGTGCCGCAGTTAGCAAAAGAACATATACTGAGCAAAGTGCCATGGATACTGCGGCGCATCTATATAGCTATCGCGCTGCATATTCCCTTTTTGCGGCAAATCGTTAATCCCGCTACCTTTGGCCTGACATCCCTGGGCAAATTTGGTCTCAACACACTTTTAGCCCCCAATGTCAGCGCCTGCATCTTTGGCGTGGGCACAGTCGAGCCCCGAGTGAAAGTGATAGAGAACGAGATTAAGGCACGACGAATGATGTCGGTGGTATTTTCCTCCGACACATTAGTAGTCGATATGGGACAAGCGGCTCAATTTTTGTCAGCAATACAGCGGCTTATCGAAAGTGGACTAGCTGGTCACTTGACCGACGAAGAGCTAGCCCTGGCAAATGCTTAATGCTTAGCGATCAACGCTTCATGCTCAAGGAAATGCGCTTGCGATCTTTATCGACAGACAAAACAGTCACTTGCACTTTCTGCTGCACGGTGACTACTTCACTAGCATCTTTAACAAATTTGTCTGTCAATTGACTGACGTGCACCAAGCCATCTTGGTGCACGCCAATATCAACAAACGCACCAAAGGCGGTGACATTGGTGACAATGCCCGGTAGCTTCATACCTTCATATAAATCATTGATAGAATGCACGCCCTCAGCAAACTTCATGGGCTCAAGCTTGGCGCGGGGGTCGCGGCCAGGCTTTTCCAGTTCTTGCATGATGTCGCGCAAGGTGGGCAGACCAATTTTGTCTGAAACATATTTATTCAAATCAATTTTCTTACGGGTCTCGGCATCTGACATCAGAGTGGCCAAATCAGTGCCTAAATCTTTAGCCATGGTCTCTACGACCTTATAACTTTCAGGGTGAACAGCACTGGCATCAAGAGGGTTCTTCGCCTCGCGGATACGCAAGAAACCGGCACTTTGCTCAAAAGCTTTTGGCCCCAAACGAGCTACTTTTTTCAGCTCAGCTCTTGATTTAAACGGACCGTTCTCTTGGCGGTGAGCGACTATATTGGCAGCAATTTGCTTACCTAAGCCTGACACATAAGAAAGCAATTGCTTACTAGCAGTGTTTAGTTCAACACCAACCGAGTTAACGCAACTGACCACAGTGTCATCTAAGCTACTCTGCAAGGCGGGCTGATCGACGTCGTGCTGATACTGACCGACACCAATTGATTTAGGGTCTAACTTCACCAGTTCAGCTAGAGGGTCCATTAAACGACGACCGATAGAGACCGCACCACGAACAGTTAGATCGTAGTCAGGAAACTCATCACGAGCCACTTCAGAAGCTGAATAAATAGAGGCACCACTTTCGTTAACCATAACTATTTGTGGCTCATCCATAGCCGCAGCCGACCAATCAATGGCTCGCAAGAACTCTTCTGTTTCGCGACCAGCGGTGCCATTACCAATAGCAACAGCAACGATATTGAATTTCTTGCCAAGTTCTACAATTTTCTTCACTGCGCTCAATTTAGATTGCTTAGCGCCTTCACCAGAGCCGTCCATATGTGGATAAATGACATCGTGGTGCAGCAAATCACCCTGACGCCCCAGGCAAACGAGCTTACAGCCCGTTCTAAAACCAGGGTCTAGAGCCATTATGGCGTGTTCACCCAAAGGTGGTGCCATGAGAAGCTCGCGAAGATTACGGGTAAAGACCCGAATAGCCTCAACATCGGCCCGTTGCTTCAACTCTGCTCTAAGCTCAGTTTCCATCGATGGAGCAAGCAGACGGTCATAAGCGTCTTCTACAGTAATTTCAATTTGGGCCTTGCAAGCACCATCGCCTTTGAGAAAATTGTTGTCCATGATAATCAAGGCATCTTCATCATCGGGCTTTATAGATACTTTTAAGATGCCTTCACTCTCGCCGCGAAACATTGCGAGAATTCTGTGAGAAGGAGCGGTTGTCACTTTCTCACTCCATTCAAAGTAATCTTTGAACTTCTGCCCTTCTTGTTCTTTGCCTTTAGCTACTTTGGAATAGATAGAACTATTCTTGGTCCAATAGGCTCTCAACTGCTTACGGGCTACAAGATTTTCACTCATCCATTCGGCCATAATGTCGCGGGCGCCAGCTAGAGCCAGCTCCACAGTGTCGACGCCTTTTTCTTTATTGATATAAGCCTCGGCAGCCTTCTGCACATCTTTGAGCTTGAAAGTGAAAATATCCTGGGCTAATGGCTCTAATCCCTTTTCACGAGCAACGCTGGCCTTAGTCTTGCGCTTAGGCTTAAAGGGCAGGTAAATGTCTTCAAGATCATTAATAGAATTGGAAGCTGTCAGCTTAGCCAGAAGTTCATCAGTTAATAATTCCCTTTCCTTCAGTGATTTGAGCATGGCATCACGGCGCTTATCGAGCTGCTGCAGGCGCTCTTGCAGATCGCGGATGGCGGCAATGGCGACTTCATCGAGGGTGCCAGTGGCCTCTTTGCGATAACGGGCAATAAAGGGCACTGTGCAATCTTCTGCCAATAGGTTAATGGTAGCTTGAACCTGCGCCACGCCTATTTTTAGCTCATCGGCAATCTGCTTGGCGTAGTTAATTGTCGTTTTTTCGGCGGTTTTGGCCTTAGTGCTTGGCTCGATGGTTTCAGTGCCTGTCATATTCTCAATTTCCCTGTAAACATCGCCCTATAGTACGATACTCAGCCGAATTTCTCCTGAACAGTGTTTATTGTATTCAGGTGCTAGAATCACTTTAATTACTGATTTGACTAGTTAACGCCATGAGGACCTGCCGATGTTGAAGACACTGATCAAAGGAAACCTGCCTTTATTGAAAACAATCTTCATCGCTGGAGCAGTTGTCGGAGCGGCAGCGGGTTCGGTTGTCTCTTTAGGCGTCGGTTATGCCCTGGGTAACTTATTTGCTTCTAAATCAGGCAAAGAGCTGCGCGATGATATTGCTGAAAAAGCTAATGAATTTGCTGGCGGCGTCAAAGATAAATTCTCAGCCACAGGCTGCTGCGAAGACGAGATTTAAGCTTAGAAAAGCCTCTCAAAGCCGGCACCGCCTATAGTGACAAAAAAAAGGGACGCAATGCGTCCCTTTTAGTTTATTCAGCCCTGGGGCTAAAGCTACAAGAATGAACTAGGGCGCTGCTGTCTTAGACAGCAGCGCCTAGTTTGGCATTCAATGTAATTTTGGCATTGAATAGACGTGAGATTGGGCAGCCAGCTTTGGCTTTCTCAGCGCACTCTTCAAACTTAGCTTGGTCAGCGCCAGGAATATCAGCAACGAGATCAAGAACGATTTCAGTTACTGTGAAACCAGCGTCGGTTTTTTCTAAAGTTACTGTAGCTTCAGTATCGATAGACTTAGCTGTCAAACCAGCTTCGCCCAAGATGTTTGAAAGAGCCATGGAGAAACAACCAGAGTGAGCAGCTGCGATTAGCTCTTCAGGGTTGGTTCCAGCGCCTTCTTCAAAGCGAGTACCGAAAGAATATTGTGTTTTTGAAAGGACGCCACTCTGGGTGGAAATTGTTCCCTTGCCATCTTTAAGACCGCCAGCCCAGTGAGCTGATGCTTTACGTTTCATAGAACCTCCGGATGTCAACTGCACAGTAGTTCTGCGGGCAGCTGAATTTGTCATTTTGGTGGTCTAAGTATATAAGATTCGAGTTGCAGATAGAGGCGATCTAACTTCAACTAAAAGGTAATGAAACAATCATAGTAAAAAGCAAAAATCCCAAGTCATGGCTGACAACTTGGGATATGCATACTCAACGCTAGCCAGGACTATAGCGATAGCCGCTGCCGCTCCTTAATCAAGCCTTAACGGCGCTGACCACGACCGTCATCAACAATTACACAGCCTTTGTCTTTCTCGTTGTTATAGATTGCGCCGCCGACCGTGCCGACAATCACACCTTTCGTAATGTCACGCTTATCACCACCGAAGACAGAACCGAGAATTGCTCCAACACCGGCCCCTTTTAGAGCATCACCCACCATACTATCTTTAGGGCACTCAACAACTTCCGTCCGAGGCTGAGGACGGGTGTGAGGACGACCTGGGTCACGGTCACCACTTGGGTAAGGAACACGCTCATCCCGTGAAGCCACACGCTCATTCATCAAGTGTCCAGCTAATGTTTCACCTTTGCGGCCACCGGTGACAATCAAGGTGCCATCTTTGACAATTTCCAGGTCAAAACCTTGACCGCGGGTGGTCTTCTCTTCTTTCTCGGAAGTTCTGTGAGCTAGACGGTTGAAGGAACGGGGGGAGAGATCTTGAGCTTCATCGCGCAAAATGTTAGCGGCTCTGACGCCGTCACCAGTGTCAAGCATTTGAGCCAAAGCACTTGATTTGCGTTCGATAAGGTCGTTTGAAATTTCTCGTCCAGCCATGTGATTTCCTCCAAGAAAGTGCGGTGCGTTCACCGATGCCCTTACATTACAGTCGATTTGTGACATTCTATTGGCATTTGCCAAGGGCAAAAAAAATTACAGATTAAATCGACTAGCGCAGCCCGAAACGGCCAAATATTGGCAGTCTTACAAAAGAAGAGTGGCAAACCATCTCAACTCAGGTGGAGGCAGCCACTGGTTGAGGTTCAGGCTCTGGCCCTTTAGGTCCGTTGTCAAAGTCTAGGCGGGTCTTAAAATCACTGCCGACTACCAGGCGAGCGTCATAGGTGCCGCTGCCGTCTTTCTTCTTGAAGCCCTTAATTAGAGCAGTGCGCCCCTGTTCCACAAGACTCTTGAGTTCATCATCAGATAGCTCTTTGCCAAACACTGTTCGCCAGACGGTAAAGTTGCAACCTTCCCGCCAGCGGCTACAGCCAGCACCTTTCGGCGTCAGTCTAACAGCACCAATCTCGCTGGCAGCTCCACCAGTAGCCTCGGCACCAACCTTACTCTTACACTGGGGGCACTCGCCAATGCCAGTTACAGCAATTACTCCACCACCCAGGTCATACTGAATTTTGCCTTCCTCATTAAGAACCAATTTAGCGTCATATTTGCCGCTACCATCTTTCTTCTTGAAGCCCTTTATGACTTTGGTCTCGCCTTTCTCAACCAGATCTTTCATCTGGCTTTCACTCAGTTCTTTGCCGCGTTGTTCTTTCCATATAGAGAAAGTGCAGCCTTCTTTCCAGCGGTTGCACCCAGCCCCTTTCGGCGTAAGGCGAACATAGCCTTTCTTGCACAATGGACAGGTGCCCAAACTACTGCCATCACTAGGTGGTATAGACGGCCCCGAAAGCGCAGCACCGCCAGCGGTGACATCAGGAAGAATGCGCCGCACTAATTCTGAAATATCGCTATCGAAAGAAGCCGGTTGCAATTTACCATCTTGCATGTCAGCTAAGCGCTGCTCCCAGATTGCTGTCAGAGCAATGTCTTTCAACTCATTGTGCACTTGAGCAATTAAAGCCTTGCCTTTTTCGGTAGGCAAAAGCGCTTTTTTATTGCGCTCGACATAACCAGTTTGCAGTAGGCGCTCAATAATGGCAGCTCTTGTAGCTGGAGTGCCCAGGCCTTTTTGCTTCATGTACGAAGCCAAATCTTCATCATCAAGTTCTTTGCCAGCGTTCTTCATTGCCGTCAAAAGACTGGCATCATCATATGGTTTTGGTGGAGTAGTCTTGCCTTCTTTCAACTCAATTTTGCGCTTAGGCACTTGCTGCCCTTTTGCTAAAGGTGGCAGCTGTTGGGCATCTTCTTGGCCGTCTTTGTCTTTGCCCTTACCCTTGGCTTTTGGTTCTTCCTTTTCTTCGTCTTTGCTCTTGCTAGCAAGAACTGTCCAACCAACTTCTTTGATAACAAAACCTTTGGCTCTAAAAGAATGCTCGGCTAAAGTAATGATAGCCGTGGTTTCATCGCGCACTTCAGGCGGAAGAAAAATACTGAGAAAGCGGGTGGCCACAAGTTGATAGATATTGCGCTGTTGCAAAGGCAGGTTAGCAGGAAGGGCATTATGGGTGGGAATAATGGCATGGTGATCAGTGAGCTTGCCGTCGTCTACATAGCTCTTGGTCAGGCGTGGACGAATCAAGGCGGCAGTTATATTGCCAGGCACAATGCCTTCTTGAGTGAAGGCATCTTTTACTTCTTTGGTGGCAATGGGCCCCTTCAACAGCACTGAAAGTATGCGCGGCAGTTCGCCGACCATATCGGTAGAGAGGTGGCGTGACTCAGTTCGAGGATAGGAAAGAAGCTTGTGCTCTTCATAAAGGCTCTGGGCAATATTGAGTGTTTCTTGAGCGGTGTAACCAAAGCGCTTGTTGGCGTCTTTCTGCAGCGTAAGCAAGTCATAGAGAGCTGGTGCATTGGTGCGCTTCTCGGTTGTTACTACCGATTGCACCACACCATTTTCACTGGGTTCAACGGCCTTGACGATCGACTGCGCCACAGCTTTGTCATGCAAACGGGTCTGGGGCTCAACTTCAGCAGTAGCCGGAGTAATATAGCGGGCAATAAATCCTGGCTCAAAAGTAGCAATAATTTCAAAGAACTTAGCCGATGTAAAAGCATCAATTGCCGTTTGCCTATCGACAATAAGAGAAAGAGTTGGCGTTTGCACCCGACCGATGGTGCACAACTGATTGTTGATAGTTGTGTAAGCGCGAGTGAAATTGAGGCCAATCACCCAATCAGCCTGAGCACGCGCAGCGGCCGCGTCAGCCAAGCTATCAAAGGCACTAGAAGATTTCAATTTGCCCAGTCCATCTTTAATCGCTTCAGCAGTAAGTGAACTGATCCACAAGCGCTCAACGGGCTTTTTGCATTCAGTCAACTTATAAATCAAGCGAAAGATGTGTTCGCCTTCACGCCCCGCGTCTGTCGCGCAAATAATTGAAGTGGTGGCAGAATCTAAAAACAGTTTTCTAATGACGTTAAACTGGTGGGCTGACTTTTCCACTACTCGATATTTCCACTCAATTGGAATCATCGGCAATTGCTTCAAACGCCACGGCTTGCCCCAAGCAGCATTCATCTCTTCGGGCTCGGCCATAGTCACCAAGTGACCGAAGGCATAGGTGACCGCATAGTCGTTGCCTTCAAAATAGCCATCCCTCTTGGTAGTAGCACCCACAACTGCGGCGATATCTTTAGCAACAGAGGGTTTTTCAGCCAGAACGACTTTCATATGACAACACTCACAGAAATAGAGAGCGGGACAACAATAGATAAATATGGAGAGCCAATATTATCGCTTTGCGACTAGCTCTTCAACAGCCGGCGAGAGGCGCGAAGCCGGCATACGCAACGCATATACGAAGTGCGTCGATCGGCTATGCTTTAATTATAGAATTTGACATACTAGACCGACCGGTCTAATATAGATTTATTGCTCGACTTTCCAAACCTCTCATTATTGCTAATTCAACGAATGTCAAAACTTGCCACTACAGCTCTTTCAATACTCGACCTCGCCCCAGTGCGAAGGGATAAAACACCAGCAGACGCCTTGCATAAAAGCCTCGACCTGGCTCAACACGGCGAAAAGCTCGGATACAAGCGCTACTGGCTGGCCGAGCATCACAATATGCCAGGCATTGCCAGTGCAGCAACATCGGTTCTAATTGGTTATGTGGCCGCCGGCACGAGCACCATCCGCGTTGGCTCTGGTGGCATTATGCTGCCGAACCACGCACCGCTCGTCATTGCCGAACAATTCGGTACTCTTGAAACACTTTACCCTGGCCGCATCGACCTGGGCCTGGGGCGAGCACCAGGAACAGACCGCGCCACAGCCCACGCGCTCAGACGTGGGCTCGACTCTAGCGGCCACGATTTCCCTGAACTCTTGGCAGAACTACAACGCTACCTTGGCCCAGCCACAGCGGATCAAAGGGTCAAAGCCTATCCAGGAAGCGGCCTAGAGGTGCCAATCTGGCTGCTAGGCTCGAGCGACTTTAGCGCCCGACTGGCAGCAGAAGAAGGATTACCTTTTGCCTTCGCCAGTCACTTCGCCCCGGAAGAATTACTTGTTGCTATCAAGCTTTACCGCAGCAGATTTAAGCCATCGAAAACATTGCAGAAGCCCTATGTAATGATAGGAGTGCCATTGGTGGCGGCGGACAGCGACGAAGAAGCTAAGCGACTAGCGACCACACCAATGCAGCGAGGCTTATCGCTAATTCGCGGCGAGAACATGCAACTCAAACCACCTGTATCACTAGAACAAATGGAAAGCCTCTGGTCAGCAGGCGAAAAACAAGCAGTGCTAAATCGCATGGCGGTTGCCATCATTGGTGGTGCCAAGACTGTCAAGGCGAACCTAGAGCGACTGCTCGAAGTCACCGCCGCCGATGAACTGATTTTTGTCAGCGATCTCTACGAACATGAAGACAGACTGCGCTCTTTTGAAATAGTGGCGCAAATAAAAGAAGAGTCAATGAGCTTAGAGCGTGAAGAGAAAGGGAATCTCTTAGTCAAGTAATTGCTTGCTGGGAGAGTTTATGAACAGAAGTCTTGCTCTTTTGCTAACAATTTCAGCTTTAGCATGGGCCAACCCTGTTAGAGCTGCTGACCCTGTTTCCTTTGATCAATACAAGCATGGTATTCAGCAAATAGACTGGAAAGCACACGAAATAAGTTTTGAGCAATTCAAAAAGGAAAGCCAAAATACAAGTGTAGTAATACTAGATTTACGCAGCGAAGCCGAATACAAAGATGGTCATTTTAAAGGCGCCCGCCTCATGGGGGCTGACATAAAAGAAGAGAAACTAAAACAGTTAGTGCCCAACAAGCAGTCTAAGATTATTGTTTACTGCACAAATACTTTCTTTCCTTCAAGGCGTATATCACTCAACAATGTTTGCTTACCGCAAATTATTGCCTTGGGCTACCCCAATGTATTTGTTATCGAAGAAATCTGGCACAAAAATTTTGATGAGATTACGAAACTAAAACAGAGCAAGCTCTGGGAAAAGCGTGAGCCAGCAAAATAGCTCTTTCTCTTCTACAGACTATCTGGTCTCCAGACTATTCCATGGCAAGACTATTGCGGCACTTAATGAAATCGGGCTGGAAGCGCTCGTAATAGTGCTTTTCACCAGTGTAGCTCAAAGCATAAACATACTTTTTACCAAGAGCCATCGAAAACCACTGCCTTAATTCTTTGTTCTGCCCTACCACAGTAATCTCCACCTCAGACGAAGGTAAGGCACCCAGAGTCGCTTTCTTAGTATCTGTGGCACTAGCTTTGAGACCTTTGTTCTCATACTCAGATTTCACAGTAGAAACAAAAGAACTAAATTCGCTATCAATATCAGCTTGCCCAGCATCACTACGGCTTAGGTAAGTAATCTCAATTACAGCCATGCCATCGCCATCTTTCTTTAGAGCTCGCACTCGCCCTCCAGCCATCTCGCGTCCGCTATTGGGCCTTGGGGCATTAAGTTCACTGACCTCCCAGCCCGAAGGTAGCTGCACAACAAACGGTCTGCCACAACCAGTTACGGAGCTACCGGTAGCCTGCGGAGAGACTAACGGAGCTGTCGGGCCTTCGGCTGAAGCCGATGAGACAAAAAATTGCAGGACCAGTAGCACCAGTAAAAATTGACTGCGACGCAAATTCATGGCAAACCTCTTTGTACGCTTCAAGTTGGCACGAGCCGAGTTGTGATAATCGCTGACGTACGATTAGCCAGAGAGTGCCAAATTAAATGCAAATATTACCTTGAGGCGGTGACAACTGGTAGAAAACAGCCATAAAGCAGGGCTGGTAAACCTTGACAAGGTTCGAAAAGCTGGCCAAATGGCACATAAATCTGGTACAACCTAGTTGTCTTACTAAGGAAAACCCTTGAAATTCTGCCCTAAATGCGAAGCCCGTTTTGAGACGCTCTGGTCAAAGTGCCCAGTCGATGGTCACGAACTAGAGCACGAGAAAACCGACCCCATGATCGGCCAGGTTTTCGCTGACCATTATGAAATTATCTCTGTGCTTGGAGCTGGGGGCATGAGCGTAGTCTATAAAGCTCGCCACAGACTTATGGATCGTATTGTCGCCATCAAGCTTTTACACGACGATTCCGACAAAGTAGCAATTGAGCGCTTCAAACACGAAGCCAAAGCCTCTAGCTCTCTCAAGCACCAGAACATTATCAGTATTTACGACTTTGGTATTGTCGGCGACCAGGCCTACCTGGTAATGGACTGCCTCGATGGCAATAATCTTAGCGAGGTACTTGAAGAAGTCGGCCATCTCGCCCTAGACCGAGCCGTTAACATTTTTCGCCAAACCTGCCTGGGCCTAGAGCATGCCCACAAAAATGGAATTTTGCACCGCGATTTAAAGCCCAGCAATCTAGTTTTGATTAAAGGAGAAGACGGCTCGGAACTAGTCAAAATAGTCGACTTCGGCATTGCTAAAGTGCTTCCCCATGCCGCCAAAGAACAAACCAGACTGACCCAAACCGGCGATATCTTTGGCAGCCCGCTCTACATGAGCCCGGAGCAGTGCCAGGCTAAGCCCATGGACAATCGCTCTGATATTTATTCGCTCGGTTGCCTCATGTACGAATCTCTTACCGGTGTGGCACCACTTCGGGGTGAAACTGCCTATGACACCATGACCATGCATGTCAACCAGACACCTCGGTCATTTAGCCAAGTGGTGCCAGAACTAAATATCAATAAAAGCCTAGAAGCACTAGTCTTCCGCTGCTTAGAAAAGCAGCCAGAAGACCGCTATCAATCTGTTTCGGATGTGCTGCAAGACTTGCCAACGATTCAGCCGCAATCAGGCTCAGTCAAAGTCAAATCGGTGCAACACCCAACTAAACAGCGCCTAGAAATCAAATATTTACGCTACGCCTTCTGGAGTCTATTTGTTGTAGTCGCAGCCATAATTGCTTATATGTCGTGCGATAACGGACCAGAGCCAGATCATGGCACCGTGCTCTTAAAGACAATTTGGAACTGTCAGACCACCATTGCCCAAACCCTCACCGATAATCATATGTATGATCAAGCCCGTTGGGTCTTAGCGTCAGCAGAAGATACGGCACGGAAAAAGTTTTCCAATCGCGGCCGCTTAATGACAGCCTTACGCATGCAACGCACTCTCTTTTCCAAAGCAAAAATGTTTGATGAGCTAGAAGTGGTCAATGAAAAAATTGCCAAGCTCAATAGCCAGGTTTTGCTAGAAGCCTACGATACTCTACTAAAGGAATTAGATGATCTTGCTCAACCAGGCAGTGAATCTCAAACAGGCTTGAAGCGAGTTCTTGCACCAATTACCTTTACTACAATTGACCATGTCAATCGCGGCCTTGCTGGCGCGGCTATGGATAAACATACGGAGACTCTTCTTACCAGAGCCAGGGCTGTTTACCGAAACCTGCTTGGCGAAAACAGCCCACAAGTGGCTGGTATCGACATGCTTCTAGCTGAATGCTACTTCCGCCAACAGCGGCTACCGATGGTACGGCCACTGCTTGCTGAAGCTCTTTCTATTTACGAGAAAGTAGTTAGTGATCCTACAAATAAGAGCAATAACCACAAGAATGCCAGAAAAAGAGTTTTGGCTCTAATTAAACTTGGTCAACTCGATCGTGATGAAAACCGATACCCATATGCTGAAAAAGAACTGAAAGAAGCAATGCAATTGGCAGAGCAGTCGTTCCCCGACGACAAAGCGCTGCTCTACCAAGCTCTCAATAGTTATGCTTGTTACTTAGCGCAAACCGGCAAAGAGCAAGAAGCCAAAGCAATTTTTGCCAGAGCCGATGCTATTTCAACGGCACAACTAATGAAAGAATAGAAATAAGAATTATTGGCACCGCCAGCAGTATTGCCAGACGTGCCAGCGCTGCCATCACAGACTGATAAGAGAAATCAAGATAACAGCCTAGATGCAATACCTGTTTAGGTCTTGCAGCGAATCTGCGCACCAGTTGATCACAAGCTCTATGTATTATCTATTTCTGCTTCATTGCTTTACTGATGGAGGCAAAATGACAAATCATGCTGATCAGGATAGAGAACGAAACCAGAGAGAACAAGAACTAAGAGAACAAAAGTGGTTTGCTATGAGAATGAACATCAAAACCCAAGCTGGCATGCTGCGCCAATATCAGATGGAAGAGCGTGAACGGGGTTACAAGATCCAAACCCTTGAATTTAAATCGCCCCAATACATATTGAAAAATTTCATCAGCGGCAATTCACCAATCAGAGTGGTGCATGTACCGGCCAAAAAGCTGCGGCACATGCAAGGACGCAACGGCATAAAGGCTTCACTTGAAAACTGCATTTTTCTCAGCAAGAGTATCTTCTTATTCTGTGCACGCCTGGCAGAGCGGGGCTTCTCTATGATCATGTCACCACCTCAAGCTAGGTTAGCCGGGCTCTATAGCGCTGGTTTAGCCGCCCTCGTCATAGTCTTCGCCGTGGCCCTACAATTACAAGCGAAAGCTACACCAACAGCAGTTATCGCCTCAAATATCAATCACAAACAAAAACGTTCACTCTCTTCAACACAACAAAAGAAATTTCAATCGCAGGTCAAAGGCTTGCTATAACTATGTGAATGTTTGAAGAACTGAAAACCGATCGACTTCTCATCCGCAGCCTCACCACTGCCGATGCCGAAGCGATGCACGCCTATCGCTCCAAAATCGAAGTAGCCCGCTATCAAAGCTGGCAGCCGCAATCGCTCGAACAAGTGAACGAGATGATTAGACGACTGCAACCAGAAAACTTCAATGTCACAGGCGAGTGGTATCAAGTCGGTATCACTCTGAGGGAAAATCAGCTATTGATTGGCGATCTTGGTATGCAAATAAGCATGTCAGATTCAAGACTGGCAGAAATTGGCATTACAGTTCATCCCCAATATCAAAACCAGGGCTATGGCAAAGAAGCTTTGTCAGCCTTACTTAACCTCCTCTTATATAAGCTGGGCAAGCATCGAGTAACGGCTTCCGTCGACCCTAGAAATTTAGCTTCGATGGCCCTAATGAAGGCCGTCGGCCTGAGACAGGAAGGACACTTCGTCAAGAGCCTTTGGATAAAAGATACTTGGGTTGATGACGTCATCTTTGCGGCCTTAAAAAATGACTGGCCTAATTCAACTTCTCCATGATCAACTTTTGCATGATCTACAATGTTCTCTTACAGTGACTGAAAATAGTTGTCATTAGGAAATATAGAAGATGTCATCAAATAATCCTCAAGCAGGCCGTCTACCGGTACTCTTAAACTTGACGACCAATGAAAGTTACACCCTTTCAGGACATACTATAAATTTAGGTCGGGCACCAGAAAACCAGGTCATCTTGCCAGAAGATGGCTATGCCTCAGCGGATCACGCCAAAATTTACTGGGATCAAGGTCGTTGGTGGTTAGAAGATTTGATGAGTAGTAATGGCACAACCGTTAACGACAAATTGATTTCCACGCCTTATCAATTGGCGCCAAACGACATTATCAAAATCGGTCGTACGACTTTCCGCATCGAATAAGACCAGAATCAAACTACAAGCTAGCGCTGACCAGGCTGGGCCCCTTGCGGCTGAGTCATTACCGGTGCTGGCGCGTCACTGGTGCCGGGTTGCGGGCCATCGTACTGCCAGAACTGACCGCTTTCGTCAGCATCGGTGGTGGCCGCTGGTGCTTGAACTGGAGGCGGGAAATTGACTGGAGCTGCACCAGCACCAGAGCTATTAGGATAGACCCGCTGCCCATTGACCATATGGAACGAGCCATCATCACTGCCGCTTGGCGGAGTTTGGCCGCTTGAAGCTGAGGATGAACTAGGTGAACCTATGCCTGTGGTTCTGCTAGTGGAAGTGCCGCTATGACCATGAGTCTGCACATCTTCAACCACAGCCTTAGGCTCAGGCTTAGGTGGGCGAGGCATGAGCACCATGATGGCAATGGCGGCAATAGCAAGAAAGACACCACCAACAGACATATAAATCATGTCGCGCTTGCGCTTCACTTCAACCGGACAATTGACGGTCATATACTTGCCATCAGCTCGTTTATAGAGCGTGGCATTGCGGCGATTCTCCCGCTGGAAAATCAGCTCATCGGCCTCAGGCTGCTCTAGGCCAGCAAAGTTATAGACCGGCGTCTTACAAAGATCGCAATAGCGAAATCGTTCTTTTGTCTCGGTGGCATCCCAGATGAAGGCGCAGGGAGTAGCCTGCTTTTTACAGACAATGGCAATAAACGGCTTAACTGGTTCGTTAGCGCGCTCAAGCAGTTGTTCGGCTACCCGCACTTCCATTTTGGCTTCGAACTTAGAGACTGTGTCCCACAAGATGCTGTGGTCTAGCATAGTTTTGGCCACAAACTGCTGCCGCTTGGGCTTGGCCGCAACTGCCGGCTCGGCCTCTAGCGCTGGAATAGTCTTTGCTGCGCTATCAATATCAGTCTCAACTTTAGATGGATGCAACTGTTCTTGACCAAAACTAACAAGGGAAGACTCTTGCAAAGTCTTGGCAATTCTTCGTAATTTCTTCTCACCGGTCACGGATGGACGAACAGCTGGCTTACTTGGGGTAGAAGCCGCTTCAGCGGCTTGCTTAACAGCATCAAGATTGACTTCACTAAAGAGCAATGTCTTGGCAACCCGCCTGGCCGACTGTTTTTGGGCAGCCTGCTGTTTGTTCTCTTGCTCTTGAGCAGCATCTGCCTGACTAGCATTAGAGAGATCTTTCTCAGGATTAATTGCTTCTTCACTGGGGCTGGTAGGGGCAACAGCATCTCTCGACTGCTGAGCGGCAGCAGCTGCGGCTGCAGCATAGGCCTCAACAGCTTCGGCTGTAGGAACATTAAAGAGCAGAGTCTTGGGCACTCTTCTAGGCTTAGCAGAAGCATCAGGTGCCGGCGCTACATTTAAGTCTGGGCCTTGGTCTGGCTCTGATCCGGAGCTATGTTCTTGTGTGGAATCTTCAGTCATTATTAGAGTCTTTTGCCCAAACTAGCACTAGCAGCAACCATAATACCCCAACCCTATTGCGGCAATGAAACTACAATTCTAATCTCGACTCCCTCTAAAAGTTGAGGTCAATGCGTATATTAGGTATGCGCCAGAGCAAGAAATGCCTGGCTTGAGCAGCGGAGAGAGAGAATGACCAAGCTCAGACGACAAAATAAGACTCGGCGCGCACGCGGCAATTCAATAGTTGAATTTGGTCCGGCTCTGTCAATATTATTGATCTTCTTCTTCTTCCCCCTCTTAGATATGCTAACAGTGCTTGTCTCTTACGGCCTTTGTATGGTTCTCAACTACAACCAAGTGCATGAAGCCTCTTTGCTGCAAAGAAGCGACACAGAAAATGTAGCCGGTGCTGTGCGCAAAGGCATTCCTGACCAATGGCTAAACGGCATGGGTCATTTGGTAAAAGTTCAGGGCTATCCCCAAACTGATATTTTCTACCGCGACGGCGAAACCGGCCCAGACAAAGTAACCGATCGCATTGTTATGGTAAGAACCACTGTGATTGGCAGCCCTTTTCTAACCATTCCCGTGCCAGCAATAAACGTGCCGGGGCTCAATGGCCCTGTGACTTTTCAACTTAGTGCCGAGCGCCAAATGGAAAACCCAGACTATGCACCGTAAAACCATCGAGAGAGCAGGGAGAGAAAAGAGGCAATGAAAAATAGAGCGAAGCGAGGAAGCGGCTTAATCGAAGCCATTCTGGCGGCAACAATTTTAGTTCCAATCGCCCTTTTTCTCCTTGATTTAACAGTCATGGTCATTGCCAATTCAATGAATGATACCGCTGCAAAAAACGCTGCCAGAGCGGCAGCCAATCAGCCTAATGGCGGAGCCGCTCATGCCGCTGCCTTGAAAGCATTGGCCAGTTTTAAGGCATCTTCAATCGTAAAGAGCCTGGCCATCAGTGAATTTGACTATCCCGCCAAAGGTGTTGGTTCAGTGACGGTTGTAACCGTAATGGAAGTCAAATTACCAGTGCCGGTTCCCGGCTTCACTGGTTATACATTTAAGGCTGGCGATGTCGAGCCCATCGTCGGTTCCGAAATTCCGCAATAAAATATTAGTTTAAGTTCGCATTCGTGGAGGGTCCAGGCCAATGAGCACAGTAGAAAGACAAAGGAAGAGAGGCTCGGTAACCGCCTTTGCTGCCGTGCTAGCCTTAACACTTATGGTGCTTGGCATTGGCTTTCTCATTATCTCACTGTATATGGGCGGGCAAAGAGAAACAAAAAACGCCACTGATGCCGGTGCCCTAAGTGTTGGCAAAGAAGTGCTCCATGAGCCAAGTGTGATGCTCTCTCCAGCAGATAATCAGAAGTGTTTCTTTGACTGCACAAATGATTCAATTAACAACAACATAATTGGCGACGGTAAAGTCAACCTCAATAGAATTAACCGCATTTGGTCAAAGGCCATGCTCATGGCCATCAATGCCAAGGCCGCAAGTATGGAAGGCAATGCTGGTAGTGGTGTCGGCAATGCTGGCAGTGCCGCCAGCGCTGCCCAAGATCTAAGCGACGCCCTCGCTGACAAACTAACTACCGCTGCCAACCTACATGGATTCTTCAATGATATTTCGACTAAAAATTCAACAAGAATGATTGGCGTCAATTCAAGCACAAAAGTGCGACCGGGCCAGGGCTGGCAAACATCATTAATGGATAGAGACGCCGAAAGCAACATCGAACTGACTGGCTCACCTGCCGACAATTTCTACTTACCTCCAGGCTTCAACCTACCGGCGAATAGCAGGACACAATGCACAAGAACACCGATGCCCGGCGAAGTTGCAAACACTTACTTCTTGAAGGGTTACACCCCAATAGATGTGCTCGATCGTAAATTCTGGCAAGTACCTTTCAAGTGGAACGATAAGCCCCACCTAGTCTCAGGCACCACTTTCAATGCCGCCAAAGGCAGCGCCATTCCAATCACCTGGGCTAAACCAATACCTAACGCCTTTTCAGTAGATGCCGAAGCAAAGAACCCTGGTGCAACTGCTGAAACGGCAATGTCTTGGGTCTTGAGCAATCCTCGCCACCCATACAAACTGGCGGCGCCACATTCTTTTTTGCACATCAAAGTAGATGAGATGAAATGTCACTGGTATTTTTATCCAGTGCCACCATTCAAAGTAGAATTCGGTGCCGCTCAGACCTATGACTTTAATGACTCACCTAAAAGCATGACCGGCACACCTATGCCTGGAGGCGGTGTGCTCTGCGCTATGGTCTCACCTCCAGCTCAGATGATTGGTTTAGACATAGTCGGACGGTCATTGGACGAAGTTATATTTGGGCCGCCGCCAGGCAATATAAACAAAGTGGAAGGCTACATGGTCAACCGCGCTAATGAAATGATCAGCAAACCAGGTGTAACAATTACCCCAGCCAAGCTGCACTCGGTCTTAGGATCAGCATTGACAAGAGCCTGGCTCATAGCTGGTGAAAAAGACTTCTACTTATTTAGCAAAGACGGTGCAACACTAGAGTGTGAACCTAAAAGTATAGCCAAGATTTCGGCACCAATGTGGATGCCAACCATCATCAACAACACTCCAGACGGCAACGAAACCAAAATTATTGACGATGCCTTCATGCCAGGCGGTATACCTCTGCCCCATGTGCCCACCCCTAACTTCTTATGCTCACCGACGCCGGGCGTAAACTGGAGCTGGGTACTATGGGACAAAGATGTCTACTGGACGCCGGGCACAGGCTTCAACGGCTCCCTCGGCAACATCAGAGTGAAGCGCTGGAGCGAAGTTCACACCGTCGGTATCTGCAATCCGCTCTAAAAGGAAGAATAAATTGAAGCCCAAATCAATCACACTGTTAGCGGTCGCAGCAGGCCTTTTACTTTTAGAGTTGGCAACGCAAGCTAATGCGCTGGCCCAAGACAATCCGAAGTCAGACCCAGCAACTGCTGCTCAAAACCTCAAAGTAGCCAAACAAAAATACGACTCAGTTTTAACTGCAGCCCATGTCAACATCAGTCCTCAAATTCCGCGGAACTTTCCCGTACCGCCATACACAAGTAATATTGTCAGCACTAGCTTTATCAACTCGACTAAAGGCTCACCGACAGCCACCGTCGGCATAAACACAAAAGACGCCCCAGAGGCCGTCTTTCAGTGGTATCAAACTCAGCTGAGATCGTCGGGTTGGACCCTTACTGTTGCTTCGCCAAAACTGACTGCCAAACTGGGCAAAGAGGGCCAATTTTTCATGCTCGATGGAGCCAAAGAAAAGCAGGGAATCAAGCTCTTTTGCATGCTCGATCAAGTTAGCAAGGGTACCAAAATTAACATTACCTGGCTGAAGAATAGGTAACTTGATAGATAATAGCTAAAGGGATAACGAGGCTATTAGAACTATGGATAACGGCCAAAAGCTAGTCGGTGCTGTTATCGAAAAGCGCTTCAAACTAGAAAGTGTGATTGGCCGCGGTGGCCTTAGCACTGTCTACAAAGGACACCATGAAAAGGCTGGCTTTCCTGTGGCCGTCAAAGTTCTACACGCCGATTATTCAGATACAGATGAGAGCCGTGAGCGCTTCAAGCGTGAAGCGACAATTATCAACAATCTCAATCATCCCAATATAGTTCACATGTATTCCTTCGGCTTTCTCTCAGATCAAACCGAGGGCCTCGCCCCTCAGTTTCGACCAGGCTCTGAGCCATTGCCCTATCTCGTACTAGAACACTTGACTGGCTATGGTCTTGATACCATTCTCGACCAGCGCTACAGACTTTCAGAAAACCTGGCCTACCGCGTAATCGCCGGCGTAATAGAAGGCCTGCAATTTGCTCACGATTTAGGTATTGTGCACCGCGATATCAAACCCAGCAATGTTATGGTGATCGAAGAGCTAAGCAATGACGACAAGTCTTATCCGGGGCCTTTTTCACAGCATGTCAAACTGCTTGATTTTGGCATAGCCAAATGCAGTGCCTGTCACGACGAAAAACCAGCTCAACTAACTCAACCTGGTTTTGTCTTTGGCAGCCCACTGTATATGAGCCCAGAGCAATGCAAAGGCCAAGAAGTAGATCAGCGCTCAGACATTTATTCACTCGGTTGCATGTACTACGAAATGCTCACCGGAGAGCCACCATTCAAAGGTGAAAGCGCTGTTCATACTTTTGCCATGCATTTATATGAAAAGCCAGTATCTCTGCCAGTTGGTGAAGGCGAGGGATTGGTGCCCCAGGCAGTGAACGACATCATTATGAAATGCCTTGAAAAAGACAGAGAAGATCGCTGGACTTCGGCGAGCCAATTGAAGCAGGCCCTCAAAGACATCTATAAATTTTAGAGATGAGCTTGAATACCCTGTAGACGCAGAAGTTCAAGCAGTTGTTGCCCTTCGATTAGCTGCAGCGGCTTGCCCTCGGCAAACTGCCAGGCATCGGCGCCAAGCTTACTAGTGGTAACAAGAATGGCTTTGCTGGCACCTTCGTGTTGCATAGCACCATAAAGATCGCGCACACACGATACCGGCACCGTGCGCTTGTATCGTTTGGCCTGAATGACAATTTTTCCACCCAGAATTGGTCTTTTGTCTAAAGCGACAATGTCAACGCCACCATCGTGAGAGGCCTTAGTTAGCTGGGTCTCAAGACCCATGCGCACTAACAAATTGGCTATGAGGTGCTCAAACTCAACGGGATCAATTGACAATAAATTGAGCGGGCTATCTTCACCCTTAGTATTATTGCTAGCACTCTCAGTGGTGCGCAAAGGCTGCACGGCACTCAAGGGTGTGCTGGAATAAATAGAAACAGCAGCAGAGTCGGTACCAAGGCGGGCACCAAGTTTACGCAGGCAGGCCATTTTATCAACACGAGAAATATCGAGCTTGGCTAAATCATCACGAGTAATTCGCACCGACAACAAACAACCCCTCTCATCTTTGCCAGTCTCAGGCAGCACAATAATAGAGAAGGCATTAAAAATTACACTATCAAGTGCACCGGCGCGATCAGCAAAGAGAGCATCAGCCGCCATTCGCAAAGCCCAAGAGCCTAAAAATTGACGATACTGACCACTGCGATCTTGGGGGCTCGCCTCAAGATAACGCACACTCATAGATGACTTAGTAAACTTGGCGCCTTTGTGCCGCGGAATAATATCAAAACCTGGAGCTTCGGCATCAATCACTAACTCACGCTCACTTGCAGAGTACGCAAAAGATAGACTCTGCTCAAACAATTGAGCCAGGGCCGACTTAGAAAAGAAGAGCTGATAATATTTGCAAATCGCTTCAGGCTTCATGGCGAAATAGTTAGCTTTGAATTTTTCACCATTAGTCTGTCTAAACTTGCGCCGAGCCTCAGCCTTAGACAAAGCCTTAGACAAAGAATGGCGCGAGCTTTGCCGTTTAGTACTAGCAATATTTGAGGTCAAGCGCCGCTTCTTCTCACCAAAAGGGCCACCAAGATACAAGTTAGCAGCAGTAGCAAGAAAAGAAGCCACAGCCATGGCTGTGTGCACCGGTACAAAAGCAGCAGCTATCAAATACAGAATTACCCAAAGAGGCAAACAGACCAGTGCAGCAATAGAGTAACTACTGATTTCATGAATCAGCCTCGGCATTAGTGGTCGAAAATTCTGGGGAAGAGCCTGGGCAAAAGTCTGCCCCCGGGCCACATAGGTTATCAGAGCCAGACAAATAACAGCAGCAAAGGCCGCTGCTATCTCAATATGCTTGGCGCCATAAAACTCGAAAGCACCAAAGGTCAAAGCAAGAAAGGCCGGTATCAAAACTATTGACGCCACAATAGCTGTGGGCCAATTGAAATGATCGTCAATATTGGCGCCAGCACCATTGTTAATACCGGGGAGTTTAGCCCCTCGCTTACCACTAGCAAAGTCATAGCCTTGAGAAGATGACTGGGAATGAAGGTTGCAAAGAGATTCGATAGACTCTTGTATCTGCAAGTTATACTGCTCTACTTCGGCCGAAGTATTCAGTTTTTGCTTAGATCTAGAGCTAGTCGAAGGCGAAAGCAATTGAACTACCCTGCAGATATCTCATACACCACCATCATTATGCCCGCAATATATGTGATTCCAACTGCCTTTCAGGCAATTGGCAGAACTAAATTTATTACCAGACACTGAGGGCAAGAAAATTGAGATAATTAAAAGATTGCGCAGTAGAACTTATTTCAATTCACTGTTGAGAATGTTGGCCAAACGAGCGCCTGCCAGAGCAACTCTTCGCCTCGCCACTTTTAGCGCATTTTTTTTGTAAGCTGGTGTCAGCTTTTCGACACGATCACTGATACCAACCGGAGTCACATATACTTTGCTCAGACAGAGGGCAAAACTCTCTTTCACCCATTTGCTTACTTGCAAATTCTTTGCTTGCTTAGACGAAGCTTTTGGCAAAGTTGAAATAAAAGGTAAGACACTGGCGGGGTCGCGTTCGGTGCCCAACACTTCATCCCAGTAGCTGTGCAACAAAGTAGGTGGCTCACTATCATATATTTTCACAGCATTGCCACCACTGTCGCCATCGGGCAAACCCTTAGTGATGCGATTGATACAGTGCAGTGGTTGATGCAGATCGCCAACTAAGTGCAAGAGCCAGTTGAGATCATAAGACTTAAGCTGGTCAGAGCTATCGGAGGCCAAAGTAGAGCGGCATACTGCAATCTCGGTTTCACCATTTGGCGTGGGAACAGACAAGAGCTTTGTCTGATCAGGACTAAATGGTAAATCAACAAAGTGCCAATACTTATGCAAAAGTTTATCGCTATAGCCAATGTTCAAACTTGAAGTTATGCCATCAGGTCGATAGCCCTTGTCTAGGCCATCGGGTTTATAGGCAGTATCGCCCTTAATGGCATCAGGCCAGGTTGCCGCAAGCATGAAAAGCATCATATTCTTATCTTCTTGCTTCAAGTCAGAATGAAGGGATGCTAACCATGTTGAATAGCTCGGATTAAGTTGAACCAGCTGATCAGCGCGCTTGCGAACACTCGGCTGCAGTCGTCTGTATGCTATACCGGCTACAGCCATATGACCAAAATCATCCCAAGCACAAACCGGATCTGGCACCACTAATAATGCCAAGATGACGAGAAAGGCGGAAGAGAGAAATCTTTTAGTCATCATTAATTACGAGAAGGAATCAAGTTTCTAGGATAGTATCTAGTGCAGTTGAGAGTCTAGCCCTATATTTTAACAGCAAGAAATAGTACCAATAGTAAAAAGAGATGGCGGCCCTTCCAGGCCGCCCTCTCTTTGCTCAAACAGATTCTGTCTATTTCCTAACAGCTTCTTCGCCAGAACGGGTTACATCTTTGGCGCCGCCATTCTTGAAGATTTCTTCAACCTGTTTAGCTTGATCACCATTCTCGGTGTGCACAGATAGAAGAATATTGCCATCACGCAATTTACCTTCATACTGCTTGGCTTCATATTCAGGCATGCCTAAACCAATTAGGCCGCCAGCAACGCCACCACCGGCAGCTCCGATGGCAGCACCGCTAAGAGCAGCCATAATCGGACCAGCGGCAACAAATGGGCCAACGCCAGGAATAGCTAAAGCACCGATTCCAGCAAGCCATCCCAAAGCGCCACCAAGAACAGCTCCCGATGCTGCACCAGTTGAGGTACCTTCAGGAGCCTTACTGTGCTTTTCAGTACCGAGATCACGTACGCCTGTTCTATCTGGCATCAAAACTGAAATATCAGTGTTGAGAAATCCAGCGGTTTTGAGCATATCGACAATCGCTTCAGCTTGTACTTCGGTAGGTACAATACAAATCACTGCTTGTTTCATAATCTCTCCAATATATGTGTATAGCGTCAAAGACGCTTGTAGTTAAACGACAGCTATAGCTGTCAAAATATTCTGTTTAAATGTTTCCGAGGCAGACGCTCAGGCACACTTGCTCTTTGCGATTGCTCACAGTGACTGGCGGCTTCCAACTAAGTTCCCGCCGATGAGCGATTTCTTTGACATCAGGTAAGCAGCCAGCAGAATTTGCTTTGCCTAACTCTGCCCCTCAATCCCAAGCTTTGCAATCAGCCACTTCTTCACGCGCGGAAAATACTTGTAGAGATTATCCGTGTTTTCATTGCGACCGCCCATCATCGAGCCAAACATCTCAGCGCAAGTCTCGCGCGCTCCCCAATCATCGAGTTTTGTAAATTCAGCTACTTTAGCCTTCGCATCGTTTGGAATCTGGCTCTTGTCCGCTTCGTATTCTTTTCGCAGATCCGGATCTTTAGATATCGTCATCGCATCACCATCAAGCACCTGGAAGCACATGTCTCCCACCTGAAGCTGGATGTAAGCAGGTGTACGAGCTGGGCCCAAATCGGTCGTGCCTCGCTTTTTCGGGCGTTCATAGACGCACATATCGGACCCATAGATACGGCCCGGTTGTTCGGCGAGAGTTGGTTGCAGATCTTCTTCATTCAGATCCTTCACACTATCCGGCCATCTATCAATCATGTTTGGTGAGATAATCACGCGTGCGGCACTTTGATCCAGCTTCAGGCGAAGAGCCGGAGGCATTGCTAATATTGCGTCTCTGACTGCTTGAATACTAGCTTCACTGACCGCCGGGTGGTTGAAGGCAGGAGGATTAACGACGATTCGACTGAGAAGAGTCCCAGTATAACTCTGAGCGGTGACGCCAGCGAGGCCCATAACGTGCGCGGTTTTTTCCACCTTAGGTATCGCTCCTTCCTCTGACCCACATCCGGCAATACCGCATGTAACGCTGAAAGTCAGAGCGACTTTTGCAAATTGCGCACTTCTTTTTCCTTTAATCTGCATTTGAAATCTCCGTGAGCACCTTGCTCGATTTGCGGCCTGAGAGTCTCGATTATTTCACGATTTTCCCAATTCTAAAATCGCCCACATGATGTGGGAAAGACAGTTTCACGAGGGAAAATCTTAACCCCCGACCGACATAAATAAATGCAGCAAAGCTATATCCCTCAACAGTAAAAGACTTTAACCGACTCTGGCACTCTTACTAGTAGCATGCAATTTAGTTTGCTGATGGTGATGGCGCTCAAAGAACTTCCAGATTTCTACACTGGCAAAATGTTCTCGGTGCATCGGCCCAAGAATCAAGCGAGAATACCATGACTCAGCTCTTTGGGCCGGCCAAGTATGACCGCCTCCATGAATCTTTAGAAGTGAAACCTCGCTACCATTTTGAGCATTCGATGATTGAATCAACTGCGCTGAAGTGGCCTTTCTAGCCGCTGGAACACTCTCAGGAAAATGCAGACGAGTGTCAACTGAATCGATACCATTGTGTGCCTGCCAGTATTCAAAAGTATCTGCCACAGACATCCAGCGATCGAGATCTCCATCCCACTTGTTTAACTTGTCGGCAGTGCCACTAATCATCATCATAGCCACTGGTCGCTTATGTTCCACGGCTGAAGCCCAACTGCGATCGAGATTAGAACAGACCGGGGCGAAGGCAGCAATTTTAGAAGAGAGGGAAAGACTACAAGCAAACAGATGCAAAATGTCAGCACCATTAGAATAGCCTGTGGCATAAACCCTGGTAGCATCGACAGCTTTGCTAGCCACGAGAGAGTCGACTAAAAGCTCAATGAAGTGACAGTCTTTGTTATAAAATCCTCGAGGCACATTGAATTGCCAAAAGAACGCCATATCAGGATAAGCAATCAAAAAACTATTTTGATCGGCTACCTGATTTAGCTCGCAAACCTCTATCATCATGCGGCTCGGCATGAGAAAACCATGCATAGCTATTACTAACGGTAATTTTTGCCCGCTGCCTGCACTTTTACTGGGTCGATAAAGCCAATAAGAGCGCTTCTCACCGGCCACTGTTAGGTGGTGACGAGTCAATTGACCAGTTGAATTACTGTTTGCTCTCATAGAAACGCCAATGCTTAAGCTTATGTCTAATGATTGCCAGGATATCACGAGGCATCAAAGCTCGCAGCAAACTGAGAGTAACTCCCAGCTTTTGACCACTACGGTAGACACAAAAGTAGTTCTTTTCCCAATGGTTCGGCTGAAATTTCCCCTTGAAGTATTCCAAGGTACGAAAGTGGTAAACCCAAGAGAGGTAGCGATAGCAAAGACGCAGTTGAAAGAGAAATTCGAGGGGTGGTAATCACGAGAATCTTGCCACTGAGTGCACAGTTCTTCTAATTGTTTTTGATAGCTAGGGTCGAAAGGTACAACTTTGAAACCTTTTCGACTAGTGCGGGCGGCGGCCTGGCGTATCGACTTGCTAAATCTCGGCAAATGCTGCAAATCAAAAATAGGCTCACGAGGCAAATCAAGAGCCTTGAGTTTTTGATATTCTAGGGCTCGCGCTGTTATCATTTCTGGCTAGTCTCTGGTTGAGCGATTTCACTTCGATATTGCCGCTTCAACATGGAGGAAAAGTGAAGACCGTCTTCCTTTTGGGCCACAAACTGGCCCTGTAGCATTTTTGTTCCGTCACGCCACGTCACTTCACTACATATGAATCCCTTGAAAAGGCAAAAAGAAAATGAGCACCCATGCATTAGCCGGAAAACCAGCTCCAGCCGACGTTTTGATTGACGTTAAAAAACTGGAAAAAGCCTATTTCGAAAACAAGCCAGATTTTGCCGATCCAGCCCAAAGGGTAATTTTCGGCACCAGTGGCCATCGTGGCACTTCTACTAATGGCACTTTCACCGAAGCTCATATTCTCGCCATCACCCAGGCTGTCTGCGACTATCGCAAAGCCCAGGGTACCGACGGACCGGTCTTGTTCGGCAAGGACACCCACGCCCTTTCCGGGCTAGTGCAAGCCACTGCCCTCGAAGTTCTAGCTGCTAACGAAATGGAAGTAATGATTGCCGCCAATGATGGCATTACTGCAGTGCCAGTTATTTCAAGAGCTGTGCTCAACTACAACCGTGGCCGCAAAGAACACCTAGCTGATGCTTTAATCTCCACCCCTTCTCACAATCCACCAGCCGATGGTGGCTTCAAATACAACCCACCAAACGGCGGACCAGCCGACACTGACGTCACCACCTGGATTCAAAACCGGGCCAATGACCTCCTTAAAAACGATAACAAAGAGGTTAAGCGAGTCTCCTACGAAAAAGCCATCAAGGCAAAAACCACTCACACGACCGACTTCATCACGCCCTACGTGCGTGACCTGGCTCAAGTAATTGACATGCAAGCAATCGCCAATGCCAAGCTAAAACTTGGAGTTGACCCTCTCGGCGGAGCATCAGTTGTTCTCTGGGAACCTATTAACGCCATGTACAACATTGACATTGAAATAGTAAACAAAAAAATCGATCCACAGTTTGCTTTCATGCCCCTTGATCATGACGGTAAAATTCGCATGGATTGCTCCAGTAAATTTGCCATGGCCAATCTCGTTAAATTGAAAGATCAGTTTCAAGTAGCTTTCGGTAACGATCCCGACGCTGACCGCCACGGCATTGTCACTCCCTCAGCTGGTTTGATGGATCCTAATCATTACCTCGCTGTTGCCATCAACTATCTACTCACCCACCGTCCAGACTGGCCGCTCAACGCCGCTGTGGGCAAAACTCTAGTGAGCAGTTCGATGATCGATCGTGTGGTCAAAGATTTGAAGCGAGTCTTATGCGAAGTGCCGGTTGGCTTCAAATGGTTTTCTGCTGGTCTATTCAACAGCACCTTCTGTTTTGGTGGTGAAGAAAGTGCCGGCGCAACCTTCTTGCAAAAAGATGGTGCGCCTTGGACTACCGACAAAGACGGGCCGGCAATGGCACTTCTAGCTGCTGAAATGCTGGCAATAACAGGAAAAGATCCAGGGGTTCACTATCAAGAGTTAACAGCAAAATTCGGCACCTCCTATTACAAACGGGTTGATGCTCCTTCTAGCATGGAAGAAAAAGCAGTGCTGCTTAAACTCTCACCTGATGCCGTGCATGCCACAGAGCTAGCCGGCGAGAAAATAGAAGCGAAGCTAACTAAGGCTCCGGGTAATGACGCCGCCATTGGTGGCTTAAAAGTGGTGACCGCTAACGGCTGGTTTGCCGCCCGACCATCAGGCACCGAAAACATCTACAAGATTTACGCCGAAAGCCTTAAAGACGCCAACCATCTCGACACCATCATCAAAGAAGCGCAAGAAATTGTTAGCGCTACTTTGGCCGGCGAAAAATGTTGCCCCTAGATAAACTTCCGCTAGTCTACTTGGCCCGTCACGGCGAAACACCATGGTCTCTGACGGGCCAACATACTGGCTTAAGCGACATCGCTCTGACCGAAAACGGTGAAGAACAGGCACGAAAATTAGGCGAAAGGCTAAAAGGTCTTGAATTTGCCAGAGTTTTTAGCAGCCCCCTGCAAAGAGCTAAACGCACCGGGGAACTAGCTGGTTTTGGCGCCCAGATAGAAGTGCTCGATGATCTCAGCGAATGGCATTACGGTGCCTTCGAGGGTGTGACGACCAAAGACATTCTCAAAACTCGCCCAGATTTCTTCCCCTTTCGCGACGGCTTCCCCGAAGGTGAGAGTGTCGCTCAAATAGGAGCGCGAGCCGACCTCGTAGTAAAGCGTATTAGAGAGGCCGAGCAGGAAATCGGAAGAAAGAACATTTTGGTTTTTTCCCACGGTCATATGCTGCGCTTCGTTGCTGCTAGTTTTCTCAACCTACCCAGCTCGGAGGCCCGCGTTTTCAATTTGGCCACGGCCTCAGTCAGCATTCTTGGTTACGATCACAATCTGATGGAACCAGTAATTAAGCTTTGGAATGACACCAATCACTTGGCCTAACCACGCCCACAGGCAGGACAGGGGTCATTTGTTGGTCGAGGTGTTGGTTGCGGGGCTTGTTTAGCCTCAATCTCTGGCTCAACAGCCTTAGATTTATCTTTAGCAACCGGTTTCTCAGGCTTGGCCTGAGCCCTTTTTTCAGCCTTTGCCTTTTTATCCTTGCTATCCTTAGCCTCAACCGGCTCAAGGGGCAGGGTTAAGCCACAGACAAGACTTAAACCCAATGCCGCGCATAATTTATCTTTGAGACTGCCTGGCAATTTCACAATATTAACCCTCAAGAAGCTTTTTCTATTCTAGAGGAGGGAACTTATTTTGGCTAAGGCAGACATATAGACGTACGTACATATCTAGATGTGGCGAAGTAGTCGCAAAGAGGAAGCAAAATGGCCTTTATTGAAGTTATGCCAGTCACAGGCGGAAAACACCTGATTAACACAAAGTACATTGTCTATATTGAAGAAGACAACCTGTCAGGCTGCATTATTCACCTTAAATATGGTGCTGAAGGAGGTACCATGAAAAACGTGCATACAAAAGTTTCACTAGCCAGTGTATTATCTGATATTTCTAAAATAGCTGTGAGCACAGTCAGATAGGGTAGTCAGCAGGATCGAGTGGAAACAGATGATAGCTAATAAAATCGAGACCAAGCTCATCTCAATTTTTGCCCTGCTATCACTAAGCATCTTGCCTGGCAATGCCGAGACGGCAGCACCAAGTACGATGAAAAAGTTTGAAGTGCGCTATGTGGCCGATGACATAGACCCATCTTCATTTGGCGCTAAGCCACGCACTTGCTACCGTGCCGGTGACACCTATGGCCGAGTAGAAGAGGCACCAGATGAGCCACTAGGACTGCATGGCCTTATTATTATTGCGGCGCCCGATGTTTGGATGATCAATTTAATTGACTCTAGTGGCAAACATATTTTAGACAAATCAACCCCAGCCCAAGCACGCATGCCGATACTGGCATCGGGACAGCGAGCATTCAAAGATTTGGAATTTGGCAAAGAACTGCAATTCTTTACCGACAAAGGTATTGCAGCCACCGACGGACCAGTGACAGACGGCGTAAAGACAAAATCTTATAAATACAGTGAGTCATCAATAGACACTGAGTTGCTTGTTAACGGCGATAGCGATCCGCTTAGACTAACCATAGCAACACCGCACGGCAAACGCACTCTGGTTTATTCAAACTACAAAACTCTACCGTTCGATGCCAGTAAATTTAAACAGCCTGGCAACATATCGATTTCGGAGATCGACATCAACACAGAATTGGCCACTGCAGCAAAAGAAAGTGAGGCGGAAGAGGATTCTGATGGAGAATCGGCAGCAATTGAAAGTGCATCAAAAGGAGCGGCACTAGCAAAGAAGTCAGATTCTCATTATGGCTCAGATAGCAATACTGGTGCAATGCGACAGCCCAAAGCAACACTAAAATCGCTGCGCACTTCAAAAGATCTCTGGCAGTGGATGACCTATTATTATCTCTTCCCCGCACCAGAGTTGCTCCCCACGGCAATACATTTGCTCGAAGAAGAAGAGGCCTTCGATAAAGAAAATGCCCTGCCGCCAATTAGTTCTTTTCTCAGCCGGGTATTTTTACAAAACCCTGAGAAAATTCAACAATGGGTAAATCAAGCTCAGATTACCGAAGAGCATAAGCAAGAAGTATTCCCCCTAGTCTTAAGACTAACTAGGCTTCCTGCAGCCATAACCGAAGCGGAAACAATTGAAAAAACAATTGCTGTCGCCGATCGCGTAATAACGCACCTAGATCTTTCACCCGACAAACTAGATACCTTCTACATCTCTTCACCCAGCGACCTAGACATGCTCTGGGGTTGTTTTTTAGCCACTGGTGACAAACGCTATGTGCAGAAGATCATATCGACAGTACCTTGGTCAAAAAAGTTAACTGGCAGCATCAACAAAATTTCAATCGGTGCGGCTGCCGTTTGGTCTTTAACCTCAAACGCGCAGCAGCACAAGCTAGTCTTGCAAATCCTCAAAGAAGAGAGCGCCGCTAAGCCTGAGCTGCAATACGATTTGAGCAAGATAATAGAGAAGGCCGAAAAAGCCCAATAGCTAAACTACGAAATTCAAAATTTCATCGTAACGCGCGGCCACAGCGGTGATCAGCTCTTGCGGCAAAGTGCGATGGAACTTATCTTGAATTGGTGGTTTGAGAGAACGATTTACCATCTCTTCATACTCAGCTGGCAGACTTGTACCGTAGTGCGCCCAGATAAACTTAATGCCGCGAGAAGCAGCTACCATTCCGTCTTTTGCCAAGCTATCGCCAACAAAGAGACACTCTTGAGGAAACACTTCAAAGTCTTCCAGAATCTTATCTAGACCATGGGCACAAGGTTTTTCAAAAGACTGCGGCAGAATATGAAGGGCCGTTTTGAGATTAGCTGTAGACTGACGCAATTGCTGCACGCGCGCGCGACCATGAGCCAGTGAAATCGGATGGAATACATCATCTTTGTCAGGCTCAACTGTCTCAAGTGAATAGACCGCATCAAGTAGACCATCGAAGACCTGTTGATTGCGTACCCGAGCCATATATTCTGGAGCATCGCTTAGAGCCACAATCTTCACGCCGCGACTCTTCAGCTCAGCCAGAGTATCGAGTACCCGGGGATAAGCATGGAGATACTTTGAGCGATTGTGATCTAATGCCTGCCAAAATGGTTTGACATACTCTTCCGTAAAAGTCTCTGGATCTTTAGAGAAGTAAGACCAGGCAAAGCTTGTTTCTTCAAGCAGCCAGGGATATTCATGGCTACCACGGCGTTCAATAATATGGCCAATATCTTGCGCTAACTCATGAGACGGCTTGTTGGAGCGACTGCTCAAATCACGCAAGAAGTCTCTCATCGCTGGGACAAAATAATCCCAGAAAGAGGCTAGAGTGCCGTCTACATCGGTAATTACAAGTTTAGTTTTAACCGAGTTATATCTGTTGTTGCCACTAAGAGTGGTTGATTTAGTTTCATACATGTTTGATGTCTCCCGCTATAGCGAGTCATCACTACAAATTCTTGGTCATATCTAGAATAGTAATAACTCAAAGCGATCAGGGCGAGGGCCAATCCCTCCGAGACTCAGGTTAGTCGCAGCTCGTCAAGATGACAAGTATTTGTTACAGAGGTAAATTAGCTGAGATTTTTCTTCACGATATTCACAATCGCGCAATCGCTGTCACAGACGGCCATAAGAGGCACGCACTACCAATGGTGCGAATAGAATTTGACGAAGCTAAATGAATTTATGTAAGTATTCTTTGCCCGTTGGGAACATGCAAAAAACTCTAAAACAGCCAATCGCCGTGCAGTCTATCTCAGCTATAATTAACGGGTGAATAGGAAAAAACGCGCAATTAATTCGCTTCTCGCTATTTTGTCTTTGCTGCTAGCAAGTGAAGCAACTTTTGCAGCTGACGAGCGTTTCACCAGGGCCGAAACTCTCTATTCGCAAAAGAATTATCTTGCAGCAGAAAGGCTGCTCAAGGAAGTTTTAGCCACTAATAGCAAAGACCCAGCTAGCCTCTATTTGCTGGGTAATATTTACCTCTTGCACAGACGTCTAGACGAGGCAACCCAAGCATATCGAGCCTGCGTTCAAGCTGGAGCCGATACTAGACCAGGACAATATGCAGCCATGGCGCTGGGACAAATAGAAGAAGCGAGGAAAAAAGACAATAAAACAGCCAACGAAACAGGAGACAAGGAACCAGCTCCTCCACCAGCCAATACAAACTCTCCAAGATTAGCAAAAGAAGAAGAGAGGCAAAGCATCTTAAAAGCGCTAAAAGAAGCTCTCGACCGCAATCAAAAAGACCACAAGGTTCAGGCGGACAAACTAACCATAGAAGAAGAGCAGCAGCTTGAACTTGAACTCCCTCCGGCCAACGGTGCCGACGTCCGCAATACCGGCTATCGCATTGCCAGAGAGACCACGGAAGCACAGATCAAACAAAGTTTTGAATTGCGAAGGAAAGCCCTCAAAGACATTTACGACCGCAAAGAGAGCGCTATCAATCTAGAGTTTAAGAGACGTCTGGCTCCTTTTGGCAGCAATTAAAAACTCTGGCGGTGTTAAAATCTAGGGCATGATAAAGTCTCATTCCACTTGCCCTGGCTATTTTGCAGCCATATGCTCATTGCTACTGCTAACCTTGTCAACTACTGGAGTAGCTAAGCCCAATGAACCGCCAAAGAAGCGTCCCCCGATTGAGCGGGCGAAAAACTTAGCCGTTCACGGCAAAGTTGAACAAGCCAAGATTTTGCTAGATAAAATACTGGCAAGTGAGCCTAAAAATGCTGAAGCCTGGTATCTCTTGGGCTATGTCTATCAAGACATGTCAATTATGGATGGAGGAATGAAACGAGCGAGAGATTGCTATCTCAAAACGATTTCAATTGCCCCGGACCACAGTGAAGCCTATCGAAAACTGGCAGAACTAGCGGGAATAGACGGTAACTGGCAAGAATCAATCAAATTTTGCAACAAGGCCCTTGCCTGCCCCAGCCCAGACCGAAGGACATACAAAAGTCGTGCCATAGCCAAAAGCAATTTGCATTTAGACAAAGAAGCACTAGCCGATTTTGAATTGTATAAGTTAGACATGCCACTGCAAGCCAATAGCCCGCAGGGCATGGACGAATATGCTACGTTTCTAGAGAACGCCGGGCGCTACGAGCAGGCCATTAAGGCTCTAGAAGTACTAGAAAAGTATGATACCCGCCCCTCGCTACCAGTTAGAAGAGCCAAATACTATGTCAAAGCCGGCAAACCCAATGAAGGCATTGCCATACTAAATCGCATGATCGCCAAAGAGCCAGAAGACGAATCCCTTTATGCCGATCGCGCTTGCATTTTTACCAGCGCTGGCAAATTGAAAGAAGCCTTGAAAGATTGGGACAAAGTCATCGAACTTCAACCGACCTCAAAATATTATGAATCACGGGCAGCTCTATTAGACAAGCTCGGCAATCTACAAAAAGCAAAAGCAGATAGACTTAAGGCCCTTGAACGCGACTAAGCTTTTTCCTTTTCACAAATACTAACAGGGAGTGCTCATGCGCTGGTCCAAACTATTCATTCCAACAATCAAAGAAAATCCAGCGGCAGCCGAAAGCCCTAGTCACAGACTATTGCTCAGGGGCGGGTTCATTCGCGGCCTAGGTTCTGGCATCTACAGCCTGCTACCTCTTGCCTACAAGGTCAGACTAAAAATAATCAATATAATTCGCCAACAAATGACCGCCATTTCTGCGCAAGAATTCTTGCTACCAGCCCTACATCCAGCCGAAGTTTGGCAAGAAACCGGTCGCCTCCATACAATGGGCGAAATAATGTTTAAGCTGAAAGATAGGAAGGGCGCGCCTCTAGTGCTAGGCACCACCCACGAAGAAATATTTACAGCCGTAGCTCGAGATGGCCTGGCCTCCTATAAACAGCTGCCCCAAATATGGTACCAATTTCAAACTAAATATCGCGACGAACTAAGACCCAAAGCTGGGCTTTTACGAGTACGCGAATTTACAATGAAAGACTCATACTCTTTCGATCTCGACTTCGCTGGCTTGGACCAATCATTTGAGGCTCATCGCCAGGCCTACTGCAATACCTTTACGGCCGTTGGCCTGCCATACTTAATGGTCGAGGCTAGCTCTGGAGCAATGGGTGGCAGCCAATCGGTGGAATTTATGCTACTGACTGATAGTGGCGAAGATCTAGTGGTGACCTGTTCAAACTGTACCTATGCAGCCAACTTAGAAAAAGCAATAGCCAAACCAATCGCCAGCGCTAAAGCAAGTGAAAATGTTGCCCTGGAAAAATTTGCCACACCAGGCGTTCGCACTATTGAAGATCTGACTAAGTTCAATGGTGGTGCCAATGCCGATCGTCAAATCAAGACTCTTGTTTACAGTGCGGCTGGCAGCCTCAAGCTCTTTCTTTTAAGAGGCGACCACGAACTAAATCTGAGCAAGTTAGCCGAAGTCTGCCGCACAGCAGATCTCCGACCAGCCACAGAAGATGAAATTTTCAAGGCCCTCGGCGCACATCCAGGTTCCCTTGGCGCAGTTGCAGTAAAAAGCGCAGTAAATAGTAAAGATCAGTTCCAAATCAGCGAAGTAATAGCCGATCTGGTATTGCAGGAGGCCAATGAAATGGTCACTGGGGCCAACATCGATGACTTCCACTACCGCCATGTTTCTATCGAACGAGACATGCAAGTCGATAAATTTGCCGACCTGCGCGTGGTCAAAGAAGGCGAAGGCTGCCCCAATTGCGAAGGTCATCTTAAATACAGCAAGGGGCTAGAAATAGGTCACATTTTCAAACTTGGTTTGAAATACTCAGAGAGCATGGGAGCTCACGTACTCGATAGCAATGGCGAGCGCCGCCCCCTGGTCATGGGCAGTTATGGCATCGGGGTGGAGCGCTTAATGGCGGCCTGCGTTGAATCCTCCCACGACGAAAAAGGCATTATTTGGCACCCAAGCATAGCCCCCTTCCAAGTAGTTGTGACACCAACTGACATCAGCGATAGTGGCATTTTAGAATACGCCGAAGAAGTCTATAGCAAGCTACTTGAACACAAAATTGACGTACTACTGGATGATCGCCACGAAAGAGCAGGCATTAAATTTGCCGAAAGCGAGCTAATCGGTATTCCCTACCGACTGACCGTAGGCAAAAAACTAGTTGACGGCAAAGTCGAACTACTGACCCGCAAAGGCCGCACCATTGAAGAAGTTCCAGCAGACCAAGCAGTAGCAAAAATTGTTGCGTTACTGAGCAGCTTCTAGTGCCAGGGCAAGCTATGGTTAACGCACTGAATAACTACAAACAAGCAAAAGACCTGCTATTAGATGCGGCAGCGATCTTGAATCAAATCGCTGAAGAGCGCAGCGACCTGGGTCTAAAGCAACGCCTTAATATCTTCTGCAAAAAAGTTGAAAACGCTACATTCAACCTGGCAGTGGTCGGTGAATTCAAGCGTGGCAAGTCAACTCTGGCCAATGCCTTAGTTGGCGACAACCTCCTGCCAATGGCTGTCATCCCCCTGACTTCGATTGCCACCATAATCGCCTATGGCAGTAAAACCCATATTGCAGTGCGCTTTCAAAATAACCACTCAATTGAAATAACCAAAGAAGAATTGCCCAACTATGTCACCGAAAGCGGCAACCCCAAAAACGAAAAATTGGTCTCAAATGTAGAAATAGAACATAGCGCCTCTCTACTTAAGGACGGAGTAAGACTGATTGACACGCCGGGAATAGGCTCGGCTTTCCAGCACAACACCACCACGACCTATGACTATCTTCCGGAAATTGACGCTGCCATATTTTTATTTAGCGCCGATCAACCAGCTAGCCAGCTAGAACTGGCTTTTCTCAAAGATGTATACCAATTTGCCCCGAGAACTTTTTTGGTGCAAAATAAAATCGATCATTTAAGCCCAGAAGAATTAGAGCAATCACTCAATTTTCTCAAACAAACCATTGCCAGCAAATTAGAATGCCAGCCGGTAATCTATCCAATTTCAGCAAAACTGGCACTAAATAGACGACTAAACAATGCTGTGGCAGAAAAAAGCGATGGCTTTGATGTATTAGAACACGACATACTTACTTTTCTCGTCGAGGGCAAGGCCCAAACTCTTGTTGCCGCGTCTTCTGCTCGGCTAAGCAAAGAAGTGGCGAGCACCAAGCAACTGCTGCAACTTGAGCAGCACAGTAGAAAACAACCACTAGAATTACTAAGACAAGCAATTACAAATTTTGGGCTGGCTGCCGATAAGATAAAACAAGAACAAACTGATGCTGAGTATATAGTCAATGGCGAAACAGCCAACCTGCTGCGCCAGATCGAAGACGATTTGAAAAAGTTTGTCGAAGAACACAAAACGGGCCTGGTAGCAGTTATTGAAGAAGCATATCAAAGCAACAAAGATCTCGACAAAGCTGGTTTAATCAAAGCTCTGCGTGAGCAGCTCTTTAAACAAATGCAAAGCATTTTTGACCAATGGCGAGCAGTTGAAGAAGAAATCGTAACAGCAAGCTTTCAGCGCATAACCATGAGATTTGCCGAACGAGCAAATTTGATTGTCGAACAAATCAGCCAAGCCAGCAGAGAACATTTTGGTATCGAGGCAGCGGCGCACTTTGAAGTCGAGCCCCTCACCACTGATAGTCGACATCGCTATGCCGTTGATGACCCTTTCACTTTGGCAGTGGAATCACTACCACTGATGCTACCTTCATTATTAGCTAAGCCAATTATTCACAGTCGCTTTCTCACTGCAGCCAGTGCTGAGCTGAGTCGCAATTCCGGTCGATTAAGGGCCGACTTTCAAGAGCGAATTAGCAAAACCACGCGAGACTTTTTAGCTAAATTCAAAGCTCAAGTAGTAGTTTCTCTAGCCGAAATAAAATCGACGGCTGATCGAGCCATGACTAAAGAAAATCAAACCAAGGAAGAGAACCTCATAATTGATGAAAAATTAGCTGCACAGATCGTAAGATTGGCGCAGGCTGAACAGCTCTGCCAAAAGAGCCTTATCCAAAAGTCATAGACATCAACACAAGGAGTTATCGTGTCAGAGATTGCCATAATCGTCGAATTTCAACTAAAACCAGGTAAACAAGCTGAATTTGAGAAACTCATTCGCGCCCATGCAGAGCGGAGCTTGAAGGAAGAAAAAGGTTGCTTACGTTTTGATGTTCTACAACCCCTCGATACCGATGGCTCACTAATTGCTGACTGCATTTGGCTAACCGAACTATACGCCAGCAAAGAAGCGGTGAAGGAGCACGAAGACTCGCCCCGTATGCCGATCTTAGGTGAAGCGATCGGGCCTCTAGTAGAAAACAAGAGACTGATCAAAGCAGCACACATTTAAGATCTAGAAATTTCCCTGAGCCGAAAAATCAATTTGCATATCACTGTTAACGGGCTTAACCACAAGCTTAATCACATTGAAATTACGAGACAGTGAATCGCTCTTGGCAAACAATTCAATTTGCCCATGATACTTTATGGGTACAGTTACTTTGCGTAAGTGGTTGACAATAACTCGGCGTTCGGCAAATTTGAGGATGCCACCAGCGACCTTACTCCAGTCTAGATTAATGTCTCCCGACAGCGGCACATCGAGATCAAGATCGTATACTAATTGGCTTTTCAGGCCCTTGCCACTGGGCTTAAAGTGATATTTGACCTTACCGGAGCCATCCACATGACCACTCAAACTCCAGGGCTTGGTCTCCCACTTCGCCGATTGTTTATCGACTTCGCCATCGACTTCCGGGTTCTCGCTTAGTGAAGAGTCTGTCTCTTTACGCCCTGAGGCACCGCCAATTAAAGCTGTTTTCTCGACAGTACCATCAAGCTTAGCGTCGGCCTCGGCCTCAAACTTGAATAAATCAGGGGGAGCTGCAGCGATCTGGGTGACCTTAAAATTATCAATAACGACACTGCGGGCAATGGCATTTTTGTATCGCCATCTCTTATTCTCAGAAAACTGCTTGTCTAATGCGAACTGGAAGTGTGCGGGAATCTGCTTCAACACGGCATCGATAATAGCCTGCTCAGGCACAATCACAGAGCAATTGCGCAAATTCAAAACAGTCTGACCTTGAGACGAAAGCAAATCAAGACCACGCACCTTTACATCGGCTTGCTGATTGAAAAAGAGCTTAGAGTCAGGAATAGAGAAATCGAGTTTACTGCTAATTTGTACCTCCCGATCGACTTCGACATTCATCTCACCAGTCAAGTTACTTAGTTTAATATCGCCCCCAGCCCCCTTAAGAGTGGCGTCTCCCAGGCGAACAGCAATGGGCATTACCAGGCGCGTGCCAGTGCCCTCGGCAGTCTCGATTAACATGCCGTCAGGCACCGATAAAGTAGAACTACTGCCCGCAACCAGTGAAAATCTACTTTTCTTACCTTGCCATTCCAAACGCTTTAGTCGAGCGTCACCATTCTCGAGAATAAACTGCAGGGTACCTGATTTATCAAAAGAAACAGGCCCAATCACAGCTTCTGCCAAATAGAGTATTAGCTTTGTTGCTTTCTTAGCAATGGTAATCTGCCCTTCTGAAGCACGGGCAGAACCGGTGGTGGCAAAGTGTGTTTCTTTGCCTTTCTCGTCTTCTGTGATCTCAAGTTTTGCATGAACAGAATCAGGAAAGAGAGCAATGGTCTCATGCCGATCTGTTCTCAAATCTAGATTAGTGTTCTTAAGATCCATCAAACCAAGCATGTGCAAACTAGAATAAACATCACCTTGGCCATGACGCCAACTGAGGTCACGCACATCAATTAACACAGAACGACTTACCGCTACTGAGCGCTTATTCTTGCCGAAGCTAAAGGTACAGGGTAGCAGTGTCACTTTCTGCCTGGCAGCCTGTTCTCTATCTAGCGACAGAACCAATTCATCATTTTCTTTAGCAGCCACCATCTGTAAGTCGGCAGCACCACCGTCAAACTCGCAATTGACTTTCTTGCCAATCCAGTGACATCCCCTAGCAAAATTCAAATTGATATGGCACTGACCGCGATAATTGAGCTCACTATCGACGACAACATTCTCGAAACTAAAACTAGACTTAGGGCCGATACAAATTTCACGCTCAGCCATCTTCAAAACAGAACCAGGGCGCAGAGCAAGGGTAGCCTTTTCAATCTGGATAGATTCAATCATTGCACGCAAGTCGCTGCTCTCGCCACTGGGCTGAAGCAGGCCAACGAGAAAAGCCGAGATAGTTCGTACGAAATCAATTTCGGCACTTACTTTTCCTTCAGTCAAGTCAATGGCCTTGGGCACAGGAATACTATTAACTGACAGCGGCTGGGTGGTCTCAAAAGAGCCGGTAGCAAAAGTTGTCGAAATTGATGAGGGATCTTTGATTGGCAAAGCCAACTTCAAATGGAAACTGGTATTGGGCTGAATGCTAACCAGCATATTGTTTATCTGGTAATTGCCTGGGTTGAATTCGCCATCGGCAACAATATCAATGCTTGAGGTTATTTCAGTTAGACGGCGAATAACCGAGTCTGTTACAGGAACAGCCACAGCGGCGTTAATGGTCTGCCTCTGCATAATATTCTTCTGACCGCAGGCGTTCAAGCTGAGCAAAAAGAAAGCAACAACAAGGTAAGTTAAGAGCTTTGGCAAGTTACAGCCTTGAATATGACTTACTTTGCCGGTTCATCAACAGGAACCTTTACAGGCGCCAGGCCTTCGAAAAATGAACCCGCATCTAGATATTTTGGTGGAACAACAAAAATACCCTTCTTGTTGATGAAACCCCACTTGCCATTTTCTTTGACTGCGGCCCGGCCGCCAACAAATGGTTTAGCTTCAGTAAACAGGCGAGGAATACCAAGGCTGCCAGTTTTATCGATAAATGCAAATTGATTGTCAAAGCGAGCACACATCAAGCCACCTTCAGCCAGTACCTGAGGAAGTTCGGCCTTGGTACGAGGATCGAACACTACGGTGGTTCCATCCATAATTTTATACTTCTTCTCACCGGCTTCGGCGCATTGCAATGTTGTCAAAGGCGCCAGTTCGGCTTTGTCGGCGGGGCCCACTGGAGCGCTCGACTCACCAGGGGGCTCGGCCTGCAAACGCATCATGCGCTTCTCTTGTTTGACAATTGCTCCATCTTTGGTGAATTCAGATGCTTCATCAAACTGAGGCTTAATGATGAAAATGCCAGACTTATTGATGAAGCCCCACTTGGCAAGAGGCCCCGCTGCAGGTTTGTTGCAAGCTGACATTGTGGCAACGGTAAGTAACGAACAAACTGTAAGCCGCCAAAAATTGCGCATTTAAAACCCCTTCACTTGCGTTCTCCAATTATAGATGAATCAAAAGCATTTGGAAGTGGAGTGGAACTTTCTTATCACTCGATGGTCCTTTCCAAGGAGCCCCGAGCAAACATTAGCAAAGCTAACATTAAAGGATTACCTATGAAATCAATCTATCAATTTAGCCTATCGGCCCTACTAGCGTGCGCTCTAGCGCTCAGCTGCCTGCCCTCATTTGCCGACTGGCGCCAGGCTCAGCGCGAAACAAATCGCGCTAACCAAGACTCCCGTGACGCTTACAAAGCGCAAGTGCATGCCAACCAAAGCGCCAGAAAAGGGCATAGTCTAAGCGCTAGACTACATTCTCACCATGCAGCCCATGAAAGGCAAAGAGCTGCCAAGCACAGACTTAGAGCAAAACAAGCACGTTGGCATCGTTAGGATCGAGCTTAACTCTGACCGCCACCACTGTCTGAGGACGAAGGAGCAGGAAGCCGAATCAAAGCCATTGTTCGAGTATTGGTTGGTCCATAATGAACAAGCACTTGACTGTCATCATTAACCAAATCTGACAAGCTAGTATCAAATACAGTGCTGTTGTTGGCGCCAATTGTCCAAGAAATACGCTGAGTTTTCTTGTCGAGAGCTCCATAAATTTGGGAATTCTCGTTAGTTAACTGATTTGTGTAGTTGCCACGGACAATGCCCTTTTGATTAATGGCCAGTTGCAGCAACATGTTCGAGTCTTTCTGCCCAGGCTCAGCCAAAGCAAATACTCCTAATGCCTGCCACTTTTCGTTGGCATCGGCTGTTGCTGGCGTATCGCCACTGCCGCTATCTGGGTTGCTAGCATCTGGATTACTGTATTGTTGCGCATACTGTGATGGATACTGCTGGGGTGCAGTGGCGGCAGATGCCAGTTGCTGAGCCTGTTGATAGTACTGCTGAGCGGTGCCGACAGGCTGACCGTTCATGTAAACGTTGTCACCTTCATAAGTGATGTTATTAGTAGTATTGCCGCTATTTTTACTACCGCCACTGCCAGACATGGCAGCGCTCATCATACCTATGCCCAAGAAAGAGGTCAGAGTTGAGACGCCCATAAAGGTCCAGGCTGAAGCCTCAGACCAACCAGGAGCGCACCAGGCGCCAGGATATCCGCCCCAACCATGGTAACCATAGGCACCGTAACCATGATACCCACCATAACCATAACCGTAGCCGTGATAACCGTTGTAGTTGTGGTAGCCACCACCGTAACGATTGACATTAACGTTGTTATTGTTAATGGTGTTATTGTCGAATGAATTGCGAATATTCTTGCCCTGTTCATTCAAATTACCAGAACCGATGTTCTGCGGATTATGAGGTAAGTTGGCTCTATTACCAGCAAAGCCAGATAGACCACCATCGGTAGGCAGATGACCGGCACCACCGGCGGGGCGGCCACTAATTACAGGTCCGGTGCCATGATTAGCAAAACCGCGATCAAAGCTAGAGCCGCTAAAGCCCCCGCCACTGTAACCACGATCGAAGCCTCCACCAGCGTAACCGCCGCGATTAAAGCTCCCGCCACTGTAACCGCGATCGAAACCACCGCCACTGTAGCCGCCGCGATTAAAGCCGCCGCCACTAAAGCCGCCACCGCGATAACCGCCAAAACCACCGCCAAAGCCGCGGGCGCTGACAGGGGCAATTAAAAAGGCATTGACAGTTAGAGTTAAAAGAAATGTCGCTTTAATCTTCATTTAAATCTACCTTCTGTTAATTGTGAGTGGGGCAGTATCAGAGAGAGACTCTCCCTCAATAATGCGATTGACTGACTGCCAAGAAAAACTGTTAGGGCTCTTATTGGCGATGATGTTAGTGGCCGAAGTTGATCTGCCCTCAGGGTCAACACCTTCAGAATCAACTAACCACTGGTTGTCGCGCCTCGACCAAGTGCCCGAGCCAAAACCACCACGGGAGTCAAAAATCCAGGAAACAATCTGCTCACGTCGCGGATCCCAACCAATAATCTGCTGACTATCAAGCTCTTCACTACCGGCTTTCTTGATCATGTACCGCAGATGTATAAACTTCTTATTGGCAGCCCATTCGATTTTCACGACCATCGAATTGCCACCTTTCTCAACCGCCCAATCGCCAATCAGCCAAGCGAGCGGCTTAAGATGATCGAGGCGCTCTCTGTCAACAAAGGGAGTTTCGCTAGCCGAGACAATCGACCAGGTGCCATCACCTTGTTTTTGGAAGACCATTGAAAAACGCGTATCAGGCGAACCGCCAACCTCGTCTTTAAACTTGACGAAGCCATCAACGGTTGCCACATTGTCAGCTAATTGCCGAAATGTAGCCGGGATAAAATCGAGTAGCAGACGGCCTTCACTTGTAAAAACAGCGGCAAAGCGTTTTTCGAGAGCGGCACGGCCTTTCCATTCTTGCCCGATCTCATTGCTGTAAGTGCCGTCCTCAACCCAAATAGATGACACAGCCTTGGCATCGCTGTTGGCCAACGCGACGGTCAACTCTTGCAAACGGTTCTTAATGGCAGACTCGCAGCCCCCACTGACAGCAGTTCCATTGTTTTTTTGCGCGGCACTAGCCTTTTTCCCAGACTTGCCAAGACTGCTCTTCTTTTTAGCCTTCGCTGAGCTATCAGCCGACTGAGCCCACCCTGGAGGACAGATAAGCCCCAAGGCAATACTGAGCGACACAACAGCTAAGGTTACAGAAATCTTCTGGACAGTCATGCAATCAATCCTCGTTTAACCTTGATTTCGCAAAAGACTTTACTATATTTACAACCCGATTATGAGCGAATTATCCTTCAACTAGAGCAGCCGCATTGCATAATTAAAGCCGTACCCATTAACAATAAACGAGAGAGATGCTAGGCCCCACTTTATACGACACTTGTGAACCGGCGACAGAAGACAACCTCGCCGACTTTGAGCGCGAACTCGGGGCGCCAGTACCAGCGCCATACCGTGAATTTTTACTACAATTCAACGGTGCCTGTCCTGAGCCCAATTTATTCAACTTCAAAGACTCAAAAAAGGGCTCGGATTGTCGCTATATTCTAGGATTGAATGGCACCGATCACGATCTGCGTCACTACCTTGAGACTCATAAGTTGCGACTACCTCAAGGCTTGCTGCCTATCGCCTACGATTCAGTCGGCAATCTCATCTGCATCTCCATTCGCCCACAAGATCATGGTCACGTGTATTTCTGGGACCATTCTCTCGCTAATAACTCAGCAGCTGCCGACAGCCAAGACCTAGCCGACAAGATTTTGCCAGTCGCCGATAGCTTTGACCAGTTTTTGTTCAACCTCAAAGACCCAGAGCCGGAACCGCTTACAAGCGGTGGACCTGATGAAAGCGAAGTTGAAAGAATCATGCGCACCCGCGATATAAAGGCCCTGAAAGATTTATTGATGTCTGGTTATGATCTTGATCATATGGACGACAACTATTTGACCATTTTAGATAATGCCACCGTCATCGGTGACCTACAAATGGTCAAGCTAATAGTTTCTCGTGGAGCGAAAACGGCAGACGCCCTAGAAATAGCCAGAGATGCTGCACAGTTCAATCATCCCGATGCCGATCACAAAGGCATTGTCGCCTTTCTCGAAAAGCTCCCGCCCGACAAAGATACGCCAGGCGGCGGGCTAATTCCAAGATAGCTCGCTCAATAATTGAATTTCATTGACTTGCACTAAACTACAATGAAAAATCTAGCGCAGAGGCTCAATCACCACTGCTGTTCCATAGCAAACAACTTCAGTGGCAAACTGATTAGAATCGGTGCTAAACGAATTACTATCGTATTGCACCCCAACTATGGCGTTGGCACCTAGTGCCTGCGCTTTGGCCACCATAGTGTCATACGACTGCTGCCTTCCTTGCTCACACATAGTCACGTAAGCACCAATCTTGCCGCCAAACATTCCCTGAAAACCAGCTTTGAAGCTCTGACCAATCGTGGGTTCACGCACCATAGCACCGCGAACGATCCCCTTATACTCGCGAATACGATAGCCATCAACGTTGAGGGTTGTGGTAACCACGATTCCAGCAGGGATAGGCAATGAGTTCATTGGAGCAACCATAGCTCTCTCTGAACTGTAAGGCTGCCCTTGTTGCATGGGGGATTGCATGGGGGATTGTGTCATGGGTTGCGAGATCGGTTGATAGACCGACTGGCTCTGCTCCGCAGGGTATGCCACCGGTGCCTGAGCCAGACTTTGATTTTGGCCTTGATTCTGACTTAACTCTGCGCCTGAGCTAGGTCCATGCGCCAGTGCGGCATTTTCGCTAGTAAAAACAGAACTAAAGACAAAAGCATAAACGTAAACAGGAAAAGAACTAAGTATCACTGTCAGTCTATTAATCTTCAATACAGCCACCTCAGCATAAAAAAAGAAATTTATAACAACAGAGAAACGAAGGAAGCACGGCATCTCCGTCAAAGACTTTGCAAAGCAGGCAATACCTGCTCATGCCAAACCAAATCAGAGACATGCAGCAAGAAGGAAACGTTGCTAATCACACCAAGCTTTGGATCTGATTTGGTATGAGACGGCAAAACGTTTTGCAAGTTGACCTGCGCTTGAAATGCTTTTGTAACAGCCAAGCTATATTGAATTCCATGTAAAGCCGCGATTGGACCCTTGTCCTTGCGAAATACTGTAACCCTGCAACCTGTGCGTTTTTCAAGCAAAGCCATAAGCGTTCCCGGATCGTACAAGTCAGACTCAATAGTATCAACGAGCATCACCCCTGGTGCCACTTCTCGAGCCGTTGGCGCCAGCTCATGAGCAACATTAACAGCCTGGTCATATACTTCAACCCCTGCCTCAAGACTGGCTGCTGCTCGGACATCGCCTTTGACAGCCGCAACCCAGCGCATGAACAATTGCTCAAGGGCCTTTTCTCTCTCTCTTGGTCGAGAGGCATCATAAGGAGGCAGAGTGGCAACGCCCTTTGCTAGCAAGGCAGAAAGAGGAGAACCAGTAACCTGTAAAGACGGTTCACCATCAAGCAATGCCGCATCTTGATCTAGCTCAGGATAATAGATTCCTACAGCCTTCATTGCGGCAGTAAGACCATCAGGATCAGGATCTGCGATCACCGCTAGAGCATCAGCAAACTCACCAACAGATACAAGGGTAGAGCAAGCTGGATGTTCGCGCCGGACAGTAATGGTGCAATCGTCTCCAAGGAGCTGCTCAAGCTTTGCGCTAGCCATAAACACCTGACGATCACGATCATTTGTGGGCTCGCCATCAATGCCGTGATGGTCACGAAAGACAACGCGAAAGCCTTCATCCTTGAGTTTGTGAACAGCCTCGACTGTAGGGGCCGTAATTGGCGTATCAATAAACAAAATAGTGGTATTGGTCGTGAGGTTGTGCGCATTCGCCTCTCTGGCGAAATTCAACATTGTCTCGATGTCGCCAGAAGTGAAACCCTTTATGAAAAGAGTTGGTACTCCATTGAGCTTGAATGAAATCATGAGCTACTTTCGTAATGAAATGGTCGATATTTGATTTTCGACGCTTGATGTTTGATATTTGATGTTTGTAGTTAGGATTGGACTTTCCCTGTACCCCAGTCTACGACAATTCTGGTCGCAAATCTATTTAACCAAGAACTACTGATCATGGTCAAAGGCAAAAACCTTATTCCAATCTCCTTTCATGTCTACCACAGTCCAGCCAAACTTCTTTGCTTCATCGAGAGCTTTATCAAGCCGACCCACCATTGAAACCCGGTCGTAGGAATATTCTCGCTCAGCATCTGTGTGGTGCACAATCAACCCCAAAGAACGACCACGACTGCGGTCATTGCAGCAAGTATATTGAAGCATAGCTAAATCTCCATCTGAATTGCCAAAGGCAGCGATGGGGCGCCGGCCGATGAATTCTTGAATACCAACAGGCTTGCCTTCTTTATCATCAACGAATTGAACTTCTGGCAAACGCATAATCAGAGGCTTGCCATCCACCATTTCGAAACGCAGCTTACAGCTGCTTCCAATTACTTGCTCTGGGGCAATGCCATAGGTACGCTGGCTGAAAGTGCGCATTAGCTCCACTCCACCGCCAGAAACAATATAGGTTTTAAACTGATGCTGGCGCAAATAAGAAAGCAATTCGAGCATCGGCTGATAGACACACTCTGTGTAAGGTCGCTTGAATCGAGGATGCTGAGCCTTCCTAATCCAGTCATCAGCAATCTGAGAAAACTGCTCGGTGGTCATACCGCTATGGGTGACGGCCAAAAGCTCTAGAGTTCCCCTGGGGCCTAAGGCAGTAATAGCGGCAAGGTCACCCTTGACTGCCGCCGCCACAGGAGGGAGCTCTGCCAGGCTTGGTTTATCAATAACCAACTCCTTGGCGCGGTCAATGGCAAACTGTAACTGCGGATATAGCGGAGCTTCACACCAGAGAGTGCCGTCATTGTCAAAAACGGCAATACGCTCATCCGGCTTAACGAAATCAGGGCCAGCACTAGTGACAGCCTTAACAAAATCTATAATTGACTGCCTGGCATGACCCTCTCGCCAAGATGGTAGGTCCTTAACCGACGGAGAACTCCAAGCCGCTTTGTTTAGACATAGCAACAATGTCAATAGCACGAAACACGGCAGTGGATTTTTCACAAACTTTTTCACAAACCGTGGCCAACAAATAAGTTTCAAAGAATACTCCAATCAAATTAGGTTGCCAGCTTAGACAAGAATGACACCAACGCAGACTCAAGATTTTAGAGCAGCACCCTGAGAAGGCCAAGCAAATCATCAAGAGTTAGTTTTTGCCAAGGGTTTGAACCAGCCGAGACTGATAGAATAGCTCCGTCCTGTAGTACAGCTTCGTGTTTTATAAGTATTTCCGGGGGGCCTCAGTGTCATGAAGGCAGCGTCATTATTTGCAGTTATCTGCGCCGTCACATTTTCCTTAAGCTCTACTCAGATTGCTTTTGCTCTTCCTGACAAGAGCATTGAGTCTGAAGATTCAACAGTGACAAAGTCTACCAGCGACGTCAGCCTTACTGAAAAAAGAAGCAGCGACCAAAACTCTGTTATTGAAACGACCGAAGTAAAAACAACTACGGCAAAAACACTAAATTCGACAAATACTGAAGAAGAAGTTTTAAGCACCAAGAAAAAACGGCCATTAGTTGGCCTAGCCCTTGGCGGTGGTGGCGCCCGCGGTGCTGCCCATGTAGGCGTTATGAAAGTTTTGCTTGAAGAAGGCATTCCTATCGACATGATTGCCGGGACAAGTATTGGCTCGGTAGTGGGTGGCCTGTATGCAGCCGGCTATGCCATAGACGATCTCATTGTCAAATTCGACGATTCCGAATTGATGAAAAACTTTATGACAGTTGGTCTCGGCGTCCGTATCGCAGTGGCACCAATTCTCTTCATGCCGCGACTAGTAGGTTACCACCCATACGATGGCCTCTACAGAGGAGTGAAATTCCGCAACTACGCCAACAAGTTGGCAGGACAAAACACAGAAATCAGCAAGCTATCAATTCCTTTCGCCGCGGTGGTGACCGACTTGGTAGACGGCAACAGTCATCGCTTAACCGCTGGCGATCTCGGCACGGCTTTGCAGGCGAGTACAGCTGTTCCGGGCTTAAGAAAACCCGTGCAAATCGGTGACCACCTCTACTGCGATGGTGGCCTGATCAATAACTTACCTGTCAACCATGTAAGAGAAATGGGAGCTGACTTTATCATCGCCGTCAACATCGACGAGCATTTGAGAGAGGTGCCCCTCAAAACCTTCAGAAAAGCTGGCTCAGTCAGTAAACAAGCTCTAAAAATTCAGCTCTATAACATTGACAAGAAAGCCAATGAAACTGCTGACATTACGATTCACCCCAACACAGATGGCATTTCGCTTATTTCACGCAACAGTAAAGACGGCAACCGCGGCATCGCTAGTGGTATCGAAGCTGCCCGCCAAGCCATGCCTGAAATAAAACGCAAACTGGCTTTACTGGGCATAACCCCAACCAGAATGGTTAAAGCAAACTAGCTCAGGAGGCATCAGTCGTGGACTCAGAAAAAAAACCACTCAAAAAATCGCTCAAAGAATCCTATCCAGATCCAAAAAAAGTAATTGCACTTGGCCCCGAAACCCTCGGCCATCACATTTTGCATGTTTTGCACTTAACTAACGAACCGCATAGCAAGCGACAAGACGTGGCCGACCATTTGGCATCGCACTATCATCCTGATTTCCAACAAGATGTAAAACACGCAGTCAATACAGCTCTTGGCTGGCTGGTGGAACAGACTTTATTAGGAGCCACGCCTTACGACCAAGACTTATTGTACGTGACCACCCATGGCAAAGAGATTGCGGAAGGATATCAACCTGAGCATCCATCTAGTGTTGGCTAGCCAAAACTAGAATACAAATCGGTCAATACATAACTGCTGCCTCGAGGGCTCATGAGCTTACCTTCAATCGATGACTGGCTTACACTCAAAGATTGGCAATTCGAATTGCATCTGGAAGAAGGAGACAGCAACAAGCATCACTGGTTATTCTCTCCCGAATTAGCTGCCATAAATGTGCTTGATTCAATTGAATTGCCTGATGAATTTTGTCTACTAATGACTCAATACGATGGTGACAACGCCAGTTACATGTATGGATCACTACCCGGGTGGATGGTTTGCGGCAATGCTTGCCTTAGCCCATTGCTGGCAAAGCTGCCTAACATTCATGATGGTGCAGACTACGCCCTAATGATCGTTGACAAGCAAAAGAATCGAACAGAGCTAGAGCCGCTTGTGCTGGGCTTTAAGGATCACTACGGCCAACCAACCAGCGATCAAAACTTCGAATTATTCGAAAAGAAGATCGAGCAAATAAATCCATATCTCTATCTCTCTTACGCTTCTGGCAAGAGAGGCGACGGTGTCTTCATCATAAGCCGAGGACAAAAAACAATTGCAGCCTTTCTCAAAAGCGAAGCAGTCTCAGCAATCGCAGAAACATCGCGCAAGCAAATTACTAAACACAGGCAAATACTCTGGCGCGCCCTTGGCCCAGAATCAGGACCAGAGGACTGTAGCGAAAGAGACTGCACGAGATTACGTACGCCTGTAAGCAAAAAGTGCTTCCTCCATCTCAACCCATAACGAACCATGCTCGAAGAGTACTTTTTCACCTGCCCATACTGTTGGGAAAAAATCTCTATGCTGCTGGATCTTACCGGCGGTGGTCAAACTTATGTCGAAGATTGCGAAGTTTGCTGCAATCCGATAAACATCTATTTTGAGGTGGATGACGGTGCCATTGCTGGCTTTCAAGCTGAGACCAGCGGTCAAATATAGCAATTAAAAATCAGCTCAAAACAATCAAGCAGGGCCGAGAGTGCATTTGGTCTTGCCAGTACTTAAGTCTAGAGTTATTTCTATAGTTCCATCTTGACTACGCCAGCTTTTAACCGAATCATCAGCTGAAATTAAGTGCAAAGTGTCATCAAAATCGGGACCGATAATGTCAATGTCACCATCAAGACGAAAGTGAAATATTACTTGGCTGTCTTCATTGGGGCCGACTCTAAAGAAACCACCTTGATCAGTGGTCTGCGTGAACGAACTATCGGCACCAAAAACTGTTAGGTCACCATTGAGGTGATGAATTTTCCCGGCCCCATCACCAAAGTCAACGCGAACATCTTGAGCTAGCCTGCGACCAAAAAGAGAGAAGTCTGCCTGCTCGTCAGTTTGAACAGACGCAGCCTGGCTGCCATAGACAACATCGAACAAGTTGTCAGCCAGATTCTTTATCGCTCCACCAGAAGTCTCTTTGCCTTCTAGTTCATCGGCCAAAGAATCAAAACTAAAGCTAAGCGATTGCTTACCAGATTCAGGTTCGGCCATAACTCCAGCCACTCACCAATACAGCGGTACCCGCTAGACTTCTCATGCCCAATCAATAGGCACTCAAACCCTTGAGGGGTTTCAAGACTAGCAGCTATCATTATAGACTTCCGGCCGACGGCGGGACCACTAAGCTCAGCCGGGCTTAACTTGAGTCTTACTTAGAGATTAAGCCAGGGCCTTAACTAGACCCTGGGCCATTTGATTTATGCAGAGCCGGAAGAACGCAGCTTCAGCAGCGTTCAAGCGCTAGCTTGACTACTTGGTTTGTTATCGTTTGAGCGACCCTGACTCCTGTCAGTAAAGTCAGACGAAAGGCAGACTTGAACATTGCGCTTTTTCAGGGTGGCGCGGGCTCTATGGCTAATATAGGGGTTCGAATCTTCAAGCAAAGAGCTAAGTACTTCCATGTTGACGATGTAGCTTTCTGCCACCGCATAACGCACGTCATCGCAACTATCTTGAGCCAGCTTCCAGTGCAAATCAATTGATGTTTGATGATTGTCTACCACCGCGGCTCTAATTTCGGGGTCATCATGGGAAGAGAGAACAGTCAAGAGCTCGACGGAAACTCTCGGATGCTCGGCGGCGCGCCTAACAAGGCCGCGGCAACCAGTGCTGACAATAATTTCAAGATCATGAGTGGGCGTCTCTGGGTCGTTGACGGCCATCCACTGCCTGCCCTTAAGGTCTTTGTCGCAGTTGGATGGAGAACTATCGTTTTGGGACATCTGGGCCTCATTGGAGTGGTTACAACGGGATACCCAATGACTCCTAATGGATGCCCAGAAAATTAGGACCAGTAACGTTTCAGGGGCCCTAAAACCCTCTTACCGATAGCAAACGTGCTCAAAACTGCACTTATAATGATGCTAGAAGTAAACGCGAACTGGGCCAGCGTAGTTAATTTGTGTCGATATAACCACGGTAGAACCAAGCAAGCCTCTTGCCTAGAGGGGTTTACCAATAAAAACCCTCTGCAAACCCCAGAATAACAAAAGGAAACCTTCGTGAATAAAGGCCCTCATAGAAAAATCTTCGGATTTGCCGCGCTAATTGCCTTGTTAGCTTCTCTGCCGCAGCCTCTTGGGAAGCAAGCTCTAGCAAGTGATTCGAACAACAGCGCAGAAGGCAACGGTGCTGTAAATAACAAAGTGGATCAGAGAAGTTTCGAGACAAATAGCGCCGACGCCAACCGTGACTCGCTGGCCCCGCCAGAAGTCAATCTAGCAAAACTTATCCCCCAAGCAACTCTAGGACAGCCCAAGATAGTTAATACTGACGGCGATGCGATGGTGCGCTATATGATTTCAATAGAAAACTATCATGAATTCGGCAATGACCTATTTAAACCCGCCACCTACCTAAAGCCTTTAGCAGAGCATCTAAACTCCTCTCGCGCCTGGGTTTATATCAAAGATGAAACTGGCAATCCGCTACAAACATTTGGCACAATCACCAACAGAGAACAGCTGAAAAATCTCTGGTTTGCTATCGAAAAAGGCACAACTGCTCCCGGCCAAGTCTATGTCGATATCTGGGATAGACAGACTGACACTCACTTCAAGTCAGCTTCACTGAAAATCAAAAGCGAATAGACTGGCAGTAGCTGAAAACATAAGCACATCTCTTTGCACACTTCTCGAAATGACCAGAGACAAAGACCTAGACTTACGATTTACTATGGCTGAGAATGCTAATCTTCCGATCGCAGTGCTGACCATCCTAAGCGAAGATGACAATCCTTATGTCGCCTGCCAGGCAGAACGCACTCTCAGTCAAATTCGCAAAGGTGGCTCAGCAGGCCAGGTTAACGTAGTCTCGTTCACCCGCAGGGCTAGCGGGGTTGCACACCAAGGCATGAAACGTTTCTTTCAAACACTCACGCGGATAACCAAAGTCGGTTGAACCAATCGACAAACAGTCAGCCCCTGACTATTTACTCCAGAAAAAGCGGACCAGGCTATGCCGGAGGTCCGCTCTCTTGTGCAGATTAAGGGCAAACCTATCCAAACCTATACTGATATATAGGAAATCCTGCAAACGCTTTGCTGCCATGACGTGAATAATAGAAACAGGCACCTCTCCCGTGCTAACACAGGAATTCAATCAGGATGAAGAAAAAGCACCCTGATGTCCAGGGAAATAAATCGCTTCCAAAACTTACCAGCCAGGTCGCTGGCGCAGCTCTCTCCGATCTATTCAAGATAGTGCAACGAGGAAAGAGCAAGTCCAATGAAGAGTACGACCTTTCATTCCTATACTCATTTCATTGGGACCAACCAGATAAGCAGATCAAGGAGGCGCTCAAAGTGTTACTGTGCAACCGCGAAAGCGATTATCAACCGGAACAAGGCGTGTCAAAAACGAAGAAAAAGACTGGCGAAAGACAGTTAAATACTCAGGCTGCCTTAGAAGCAGCCAAAATTCGTTGGCTACTGGCAATCAACCCTAACACGCCACCACCAGTGCTGGAACACCTCACACGCAATGCAAATCACCAATTGCTCGAACGTATTGCTGAAAATCCGAGGACTCACAGCACAACCTTGGCGCGACTCGCGACCCATGAGGACGCTCAAGTTCGCGCCGCTGTCGGTGAAAACATCAATACCTCAATCAAAACCATCTGGAAACTAGCAAGGGATCCCAATCCAGACGTACGCCATCGCATCGCCGAAAGCTATACGGTACCAATAGCAGTACTAAGAGTTTTGGCTGAAGATGAAAATCCATATGTCGCGCATCGGGCGCAAGTCACCCTGTTCCGTATTCTGCGAGAGGTTTCTCAACTAAGAACGGCCTGAGGTCGTCAACACCTTCGGCAAAAAAAAATCAACTGAAACTATTGAAAGAGGAAATAATCTCATGACGAGACTGTTTCCTCTTTCAATTGCATGGGGTCTAGAGGTCAAACACGAAAACGACCGACAATAAAAAAGTAAAGTCTAAAAAGAGAAGCCCCCGCTGAGACTCAGTCTTAGCAGGGCTTCAACGAACATATCATTTCAGAGTTACTCTTAACTACATGCCCAACCAACTGAAGGTGATAACACAAAATAGGAAAATGGAGAACTGAGATTTACACGATCACCGGCAGCAATCAGCCACCGAATACAGTGGCACAATCCTCACTGATTTTTCCTAAACAGACGCTCCAATGCGTCAGAATGCCGAGACAGAAGATGATTAGGTCGATTAGTAAAGAAGACATAGCAGGGGAAATTCGTATCAAATGCTGACTTAACTTCTACCAGCTTACAGTTCTCAGCCAGCAGCACAGACCACCGCCAGTAGGCACAGTCACGGTTATCAAAGCGACCAAAGGAGAGGTCCTGCTGCAAAATGTAGGCTCTATTAGGAGAAGTAGCTCGAATAATATCGATTAGACCATTCCTTTCTGCAGATAAGCGACTAACAACCTCTTCCCGGTGAGGACGACCTTCTTGGTCAATGAAAACAATCACAAGACTCGAGAAAGGATAGCCACACGAAGCATTGGGAAAGTGAAGCAAAATATCTTGCTTGCCATTGCCGTCAACATCAGCAGCGTAACAAGAGCCGCCAAAATCTCTAGACTCAGCCTCGGATACTTTCCATTCTCTTCCCTGGCTATCGCGCCCGAAAACGCTAAACTGGCCTTCGCTATTCGTTGCCGTGATACCAGGAAGAACCTCGCACTTCCAGTCGTGGCCGAAGTCTAAAGCAACTAGTCTTTGCGGAATTGCTTCTGCTGCAAGCAATTTAGCAGGTACGTAATCTCGATAATATGCAAAAGATGAAGACGCCTCTGTGAAGGAAGCCAAAGCAGCAAGCCAAAGACCAGCAATTAGATACCTTAAACGGCTTCGGTCAAACAAAAACATAGTCATTAACTTCCTACTAAAACTTTCTATTCCCACTACCGCCAAGCGCAGTGAAATAGGAGGTTAACCAGAAGCAAGAAAAACGATTAAAAGTCACAAATAAAGCCGCTCTAAAAGTCGCTAATAGTCACAAAATTGGCAACATGATTAGCACCCTAGTGGGCGACACAAAGTTCTTGACCTGTTCTTGGCGAATCGGCGCATGACTAAGACATGCCTTAAGCAATGATCCTGGTGCCCAGCGAATTGAGTCATTAGTACACCAAAAGGAGGCAAGATAAAGCTGTAAGCACTTTCTACTTATGCCATGAAACTCTTGTGCAATAAAGCCAATAAACTGAGAAACAGCTAGCCTTAGTTTCGCCGGCGCCAAATCGAAATCGAAACTAAACAGTGCCTGCTCCAAATTAACACTCGATGACGGACCTAGTGTTAAGGGAGAAGAAGCAACCTCGGGCTCAACAAGCTCAGCGCGGGGATGACACTGAGCAGGAGTTTGTGTACTACGCTTAAAAATTACCTGACTAAACCAAGAGGCTGAAACCTCAACAGCTTCAGACATCTCATCACAGACGACCAACGCCAAAGTCTTGTGAATATTAAGGGCTGTGCTTGGCGCAACAGCAACCAGGCGCGACAGCCGAGCGGCACTCATTGCCACACCATGATCTTTGAAGAAAATTGCTGCCAACCAGGCTCTCAGTTTTACAACACCATCTAAAGCAGTACCAGAGGTCAGCCAGAAATCGTTTTTACAATAGTGGCAAGTATAAAAACGAGACCCGCGCCGATGAGTGGTTAAGGAAGGAGAACAGCCACAAATCATCTCATTAGAGTCAATGAGGTATTGATAGAGCAAATCTGCGGCATCAGCATCTGTCCTAACCAGCAACTGAAAGGCGCTCCAAACTTCATCCAAAAGCGAATCAACTACCTTGTCTGTCATAGTAACAATCTCCAAGCCCACATTTATAGACGTCACGACTGGAGAATTAGTTCAATTGAGAATATTTATTGAAGAAGCTAGACCGTTATCGGTCTGACTAATTCGGATCCAAGCTTGACCGATATCGTCCTGACTAATTTGGATCCAAGCTTGACCGATATCGTCCTGACTAATTTGAATCCAAGCTAGACAAATATCGTTCTGACGAATTCGGACCAAGCTAGACCGATATCGTCCTGACTAATTTGGATCCAAGCTAGACCGATATCGCCCTGACTAATTTGGATCCAAGCTAGACCGATATCGCCCTGACTAATTTGGATCCAAGCTAGACCGATATCGTCCTGACTAATTTGGATCCAAGCTAGACCGATATCGCCCTGACTAATTTGGATCCAAGCTAGACCGATATCGTCCTGACTAATTTGGATCCAAGCTA